>OZ260076.1:973750-1660000 GCA_965284335.1 Tabrizicola sp.
CGTGCATTCTTGGACGTTGGGTTTTGCGGAACATGATAAGGCGGAACGCTACCGCGAATTGTCCAACCGCATCTCGGATGCCTTGGACTTTATGAATGCCGCCGGGGTGAATTCCGATACCGCCGATGTGCTGAGCCGGGTTGATTTCTACACCAGCCATGAGGCGCTGCTTTTGGAATACGAAGAGGCGCTGTGCCGGGTCGACAGTCTGACCGGGCAGAATGTCGCCGGATCGGGCCATATGATCTGGATTGGCGACCGCACCCGTCAGCCCGACGGCGCGCATGTCGAGTTTTGCCGGGGTGTGTTGAACCCGATTGGGTTGAAATGCGGCCCGACCACCACGGCCGAGGATCTCAAGGTGCTGATGGCCAAGCTGAACCCCGAAAATGAGCCGGGTCGTTTGACGCTGATCGCGCGCTTTGGCGCGGGCAAGGTGGGTGATCATCTGCCGCGCTTGGTTCAGGCTGTGCAAGAGGAAGGCGCAAAGGTCTTGTGGTCGTGCGACCCGATGCATGGCAACACGATCAAGGCGGCATCGGGCTATAAGACCCGGCCTTTCGATTCCGTGCTGCGCGAGGTGCGCGAATTCTTTGCCATTCACAAAGCCGAAGGCACCGTGCCGGGCGGTGTGCATTTTGAAATGACCGGCAAGGATGTGACCGAATGCACCGGGGGCTTGCGTGCGGTGTCTGATGAAAACCTTGCTGATCGTTATCACACCGCCTGCGATCCGCGCCTGAATGCCAGCCAGTCGCTGGAATTGGCCTTCCTTGTGGCCGAAGAACTCTCGGCCCAGCGGGACGAGGCGCGGCGCGCGGTTCTTTGATCGGTTCTACCAGTGAAAGAAAAGCGGTCCCGTCACAGGGGCCGCGCTAGTCCTCGCGAGAGCTGACCAACCGCAGATGTGGTTTGGCGGGGGGCTTTTGAAACGACCGCGGTGCTTCGGCAAATTCCTGCGCCAGCCCCAGCGATTTGGCAGCACATTTGCCTGCGGGCAAAGGCTCTTGCAGCATACGGCTGATTGTAAATCGCCGCGGCGCGCGGCCGATTTGGCCTTTGAAACACAGACAGCCCAAGGCAAGGCCCGGCTCATCATACCCCCCGACCACGGGCAACAAGATCATACGGGCCGAAAGCGCCGGGCGACCAATGCCTCGCTCGGCCTCAAGCCAGAGATCCAACAGATGATCGCCGCGAAAAAGGCCCGCCAAGGCCGAGGACAAACTGGCGCGCGCCACCGGCTCTAGGAAAGCCGTGATGGGCATGCCGCGCGGGTCCATGCCCAAAAGATCGCAAAGCGCCATGCCAGCCAGACGAATGCGCCCATGGTTTGGCGCAATCTGCTCGATCAAAAACACCTGCTCCAGCGCCGAGACCATGCCGCGCGGGTTGATGTCATCACGCCGGGGAAGCTGCCCATCGCGGCGCAAGCCCTCCCAATAGGCGCGCACGGTTTGTACATGATGAAAATCGCCCTGCGCATCTTTGAAACGGTCCGACGTGGTGCCATCGATAAACCAAACCATGATCGGCATGCCTTTAATCTTAAATCTATTTGTTTGCGTGTCACGAACACAGAGAAGATCAAGGCTTCACGCTGTGACGCCGTAAGTCTTGGGCCAAGCCCGCAGCCTGTGTTCTTGTTTGGCCAATATATCGCAACTGAAACGCGTTTTGCGGATATTCTTTACAAATGGTAAACATCGCCAGATGGGGCAAAGGCCGCGCGTTGGAAAAGGATAGGTGCATGACCGTATCGATGACCGGATTTGCCGCACGGCGCGGGCAGGGGGCGGGGCATACTTGGGCTTGGGATATTCGCAGCGTGAACGGCAAGGGGCTGGATCTGCGGTTGCGGGTGCCCGATTGGATCGACGGGCTGGAACTTGCTTTGCGCGGTGAAATTGCCAAGGCCATGGGGCGCGGCAATGTCAGCCTGTCACTCAAAGTCGCGCGCGATGGCATGGCCGACGGTGCCGAGGCGCTGCGGGTGAATGGGCCTGCCCTGAACGCAGTGCTGCGCGCCATGGCCGAGGTTGAGCAGGCCGCGATGGATACCAACCTGACGCTCGCCCCTGCCAATGCCGCCGATGTTTTGGCGGTGCGGGGTGTTCTAGACACCTCGGCCGCCGAGGTGGACAGCGCCCCGTTACGCGCCGCAATTCTGGCCGATCTACCCGCCCTTTTGGCCGAGTTTTCGGCCATGCGCGCGGCAGAGGGCGCTGTTTTGGCGCGGGTGATCGCCGCACAGCTTGACACTCTGGCCCGCCTGACCGCCGAGGCCGCGACTGAGGCCGAGGCCCGCCGCGCGGCTTCAGGTGCGGCATTGCGCGAAGCCTTGCTGCGGGTGCTGGAAACGCTCGATGGGCTGGACGAGACGCGCTTGGCCCAAGAGCTGGCGCTTTTGGCGGTGAAAAATGATGTCACCGAGGAATTGGACCGTCTGGCCGCCCATATTGACGCCGCCCGCGCGCTTTTGGCCGATCCCGGCCCGGTGGGCCGCAAGTTTGATTTCCTGATGCAGGAATTCATGCGCGAGGCCAACACCTTGTGTTCCAAAGCGCAGTCGATGGCACTGACGCGGATCGGGCTTGACCTGAAAACGGTGATCGATCAGATGCGCGAACAGGTTCAGAACGTGGAATAGATCATGGCCCAAACTGCCCCCCGTCGTGGGCTTTTGCTTATCCTGTCCTCGCCCTCGGGTGCGGGGAAATCGACGCTGGCGCGGCGGCTGATGGACTGGGACCCGTCCTTGCGCTTTTCGGTTTCGGCCACCACCCGCGCGCCCCGTCCGGGTGAGGTGGATGGGCGCGAGTATTATTTCAAAAGCCGCGCCGAGTTTGAACAGATGGTTGCCGCAGGCGAGATGCTGGAACATGCCGAGGTGTTTGGCAATTTCTATGGCAGCCCCAAAGGCCCGGTTGAGGCGGCGATGCACGAGGGCCGCGATACGCTGTTTGACATCGATTGGCAGGGCGGCCAGCAAATCCGCAATTCAACGCTTGGCCGTGATGTGGTCTCGGTGTTTGTTCTGCCGCCCTCAATCGCCGAGTTGGACCGCCGCTTGCGCGGCCGCGCGCAAGACAGCGATGAGGTGATTGCAGGCCGTATGGCGAAATCGCAGGCTGAAATCAGCCATTGGGCGGAATACGACTATGTGATCGTCAACAATGATATTGATCGCGCTTTCAATGACTTGCTGACCATTCTTCAGGCCGAACGTATGCGGCGGGATCGTCAGCCCGGCTTGGCCGAATTTGTCCGTGGCCTGAACAAGGAGTTTGACGCGCGATGATTTACGCACTTGACGGCATCCGCCCGCAGATCGACCCCACAGCCTGGATCGCGCCCACAGCGGTGCTGATCGGCAATGTCATTGTCGGCCCCGGCGCGAATATCTGGTTTGGCGCGGTTTTGCGCGGCGATAACGAGCCAATCACTGTGGGGGCGGGCAGTAATGTGCAGGAAAACGCCGTTTTGCACACCGACATCGGATGCCCCCTGACCATTGGCGCCGATTGCACCATCGGCCACAAGGCCATGCTGCACGGTTGCACCATCGAAGACGGCAGCCTGATTGGCATGGGGGCGACGGTGCTCAACAACGCCGTGATCGGGGCCGGTTCGCTGATCGGCGCTTGTGCCTTGGTGACCGAGGGCAAATCAATTCCGCCGGGGTCTTTGGTCATGGGGGCCCCTGCCAAGGTTGTGCGAGAGCTGGATGCGGCGGCGCGGGCAAAGTTGCTGTTGTCCGCCGCAGGCTACCGCGCCAATGCCGCGCGTTTTGCCGCGGGACTGGTGGCCGTTTGACACCTATGGGGCGCAAGCCTAGGTTTCGGCCATGACAGCACACCTGACCAAGCCCGCGAAAGATCGGGCGATGATCTTTGTCCTGATCACCGTGTTTCTCGACATGGTGGGCTTTGGCATCATCATTCCGGTTTTGCCCGCGCTGATCGGCACCGTGGGGCAGGTGAGTTTGGGCGAAGCGGCGGTTTTGGGCGGCTGGATGGCGGCGGGCTATTCGCTGGCGCAATTCCTGTCAGGCCCGCTTTTGGGCAACCTGTCTGATCGCTATGGTCGCAGGCCCTTGCTTTTGCTTGCGATTTTTGGGCTGGGGGTGGATTTTCTCTTGCACGCGCTGGCCCCCAATATCGGCTGGCTTTTTGTCGGGCGGCTTTTGGCCGGGGTTTGCGGCGCAAGCTGGGTCATTGCCAACGCTTTCATCGCCGACATCACCGAACCGCAAGACCGGGGCCGCGCCTATGGCCAAATGGGGGCAGCCTTTGGCTTGGGCTTTATCATCGGTCCGGCGGTGGGCGGGCTTTTGGGAGAGCTTGGCCCGCGCGTGCCGTTTTATGCGGCGGCTGCGGTGTCGACGATCAACCTGATTTACGGCTTCTTCGTTCTGCCCGAGACGCTGGCGCAGCACCATCGCCGCCCTTTCCATCTTGCGCGCGCCAATCCCTTTGGCGCCTTTAAGGTGTTTCGCACCTATCCCGGCGTCTTGCCGCTGTGTGCGGTCATGGCACTGTTTTTCTTTTTCACCTCGGTTTATCCGGCGATCTGGCCGTTTTGGGGTAAGGCCAATTTCGGCTGGTCCGAGGCGATGGTGGGCTTGACGCTGGCGATGTTCGGGCTGGTCATGGCGCTGTTTCAGGGGTTCTTGACCGGGCCTGCGGTGGCGCGCTGGGGTGAGCAGCGGGTGGTGTTGATCGGCCTTGTCTCGGCCATCCTTGCAATGTTCGGCTATGGATTTGTGGGATCTTTGGTCTTGGTCATCGCGCTGATGATCGTGCATGGCCCTGAGGGCTTTGTGCATCCCATGCTAACGGCGATCTTGTCGCAACGCGTGCCGGAAAACGCCCAAGGCGAGTTGCAGGGCGGGATCAGCGCCATCACCAACGTGGCGATGCTATTGGGCACAGTCTTTTTCGCCCAGATCTTTGGCTATTTCATGCGACCAGATGCGCCCTTTCAATCGCCGAATGTCGCGTTTTATGTCGGAGGCTTGGGCTTGGTCGGCACGGGGCTTTTGATGTGGGCGGTCTTGCGCCAAGGCACGGGGCAAGGGGCGGATGATGGGGCCATCGGTGAGGGGCGACATGAGTGACGAGCGCTTTACAGGGTCTTTCACCCAGCAAGAGCCGATCCCCGAAGCGGGGATCGAGGCGGCGCTGGCCGTTTTGCGCCATGGGCGGCTTCACCGCTATAACACCGCACCGGGAGAGATTGCCGAAACTGCCCTTTTGGAAGAGGAGTTCGCGGCATTTACGGGGGCGAAATACTGTCTGGCCGTGGCCTCTGGTGGCTACGCCATGGGCTGTGCCTTGCGCGCGATGGGGCTGCAACCGGGCGAGCCGGTTTTAAGCAATGCCTTCACCCTTGCCCCCGTGCCCGGTGCCATTGCCGCCGCCGGGGGGCGTCCGGTGTTTGTCGAGGTGACCGAGGATCTGACGCTGGATTTCGCCGATCTTGAGGTGAAGGCCAAAGCTACGGGCGCGCGGCTTTTGATGCTGTCGCATATGCGTGGTCATCTGTGTGACATGGAGGCGCTGGTGGCGCTGTGCGCCCGTTTGGGTGTGCAGATCATCGAAGATTGCGCCCATACCATGGGGGCCGCTTGGAAAGATGTGCCCTCGGGGCGGCATGGCGTGGTGGGCTGCTATTCGATGCAAACCTACAAGCACATGAACGCGGGCGAGGGTGGTTTTCTGATCTCGGACGATCCTGACATCATGGCCCGCGCGATCCTGCTGTCGGGCAGCTATATGCTTTACGCCAAGCACCGTGCTGCCCCGCCCGAAGAGGTGTTTGACCGGGTAAAGATGGAGACGCCCAATGTTTCGGGACGCATGGACAATCTGCGCGCGGCGATCTTGCGCCCACAGATCCCCATGCTGGCCGAACGGGTGGCACGCTGGGCCGCGCTCTATCAGACGCTAGAGGCGGGCTTGCAGGGCACCCCCGGCCTTCGGCTGGTGCCGCGACCGCAGGAAGAAACCTATGTCGGCTCCTCGTTTCAGTTTCTGTTGCCGGGCTGGTCTGATGCGCGCATCGGCCTATTCTTGACCCGCTGCATCGCCCGTGGGGTCGAATTGAAATGGTTCGGTGCCAATGAGCCTGTGGCCTTTACCAGCCGCTATGACCATTGGCGCTATGCCGATGCACAAAGCCTGCCGCGCACCGACCGCATCTTGAAATCGTTGATCGACATGCGCCTGCCATTGACGTTTTCGCTGGAAGATGTGGCGATGATCGCCCGGATCATCCGGGTCGAGGCGCTGGCCGTGGGGCAGGGCCCAGAGCCGGATTCGGTCGAGCTGCCACCTGTGCAGTAAAATCTCAGGCGATTTTTGCATACTGTTGCATACAATTCGTCGTATCTGCCATGTGTCGTCACGGAAAACCACCCGCAATGCGTTGACCCGGAGCGGGGGGCGAGGTAATGGAAGCCCAGTGATTTTGCGGCTATCATGCCGTGGCGCGCCCGATGCCAGCCAGAGGAGACACTCGTGGACAACCCGATGTTGCGAGAATACCTGCCAATCCTGATTTTGCTTGCCATTGCTGTCGGACTTGGCCTTGTTCTGATCCTTGCTGCGGCGGTGATTGCGGTGCGAAATCCCGACCCCGAGAAGGTCTCGGCCTATGAATGCGGGTTCAACGCCTTTGACGACGCGCGGATGAAGTTTGACGTCCGCTTCTATCTGGTGTCGATTCTCTTCATCATCTTTGATCTTGAGGTGGCCTTCCTCTTCCCATGGGCCGTGGCCTTTGGCGAAATTTCGATGGTCGGGTTTTGGTCAATGATGGTGTTCCTTGGCGTCTTGACCGTGGGCTTTGCCTATGAATGGAAGAAGGGGGCCTTGGAATGGGCGTGATGACTGGTGCCAATACCGCAGGCGGCGACCGTGAGGTGGCCACCCAAGCCCTGAACCGCGAGTTGCAGGACAAGGGCTTTCTCCTGACCACGACCGAGGACATCATCAACTGGGCGCGCAATGGCTCGCTGCACTGGATGACCTTTGGTCTGGCCTGCTGCGCGGTTGAGATGATGCACACCTCGATGCCGCGCTATGACCTTGAACGCTTTGGCACGGCACCGCGCGCCTCACCGCGCCAGTCGGACCTGATGATCGTGGCCGGCACGCTGACCAATAAGATGGCCCCGGCCCTGCGCAAGGTTTACGACCAGATGCCAGAGCCGCGCTATGTGATCTCGATGGGGTCCTGCGCCAATGGCGGGGGGTATTATCACTACAGCTATTCGGTGGTGCGTGGCTGTGACCGGATCGTTCCGGTCGACATCTATGTGCCCGGCTGCCCGCCCACGGCCGAGGCCCTGCTTTACGGTATCTTGCAGTTGCAGCGGAAGATCCGCCGCACTGGCACCCTTGTGCGCTGAGAGGTTCAAATGTCTGAAGCCCTGCAAGAACTTGGTGCCTATCTGGAACTGAAGCGGCCGAATGCAGTCATCGCCACTGAGGTCGCCTTTGGCGAGTTGAACGTGACGGTTCAGCTGGCGCATCTGGAAGGTTTTGTGGAATTCCTGCGCGAAGATGCGGCTTGCCGGTTCTCCTCGTTGGTGGATATCACGGCTGTCGACCACCCCGAGCGCGATCCGCGCTTTGACGTGGTCTATATGTTCCTGTCCATGTATCAAAACCACCGCATCCGCGTGAAAGTCTCGGTGGGCGAGGATGAGATGGTGCCGTCGATCACCGCGATCCATCCCAGCGCAAACTGGGTGGAGCGTGAGGTGTTTGATATGTTCGGCATCCTCTTTTCGGGCCACCCCGACCTGCGCCGCATCCTCACCGATTACGGGTTCCGCGGCCATCCATTGCGCAAGGATTTCCCAACCACCGGCTACACCGAGGTGCGCTATGACGAGGCGCAAAAGCGCGTGGTCTATGAACCGGTGTCTTTGGTGCAGGAATATCGGCAGTTTGATTTCATGTCCCCGTGGGAGGGTGCGACCTACATCCTTCCGGGCGACGAAAAGAAGGCGGTGTAAAAGATGGACGGCGATATCATCCGCAACACCTATGACGACGGCAGCCGGGACGCCCAGACGGGCGAGCATCGGATTCGCAATTTCAACATCAACTTTGGCCCGCAACACCCTGCTGCGCATGGTGTTTTGCGTCTTGTGCTAGAGTTGGACGGTGAGATTGTCGAACGTTGCGATCCCCATATCGGGCTCTTGCATCGCGGCACCGAAAAGCTGATGGAAAGCCGCACCTATCTGCAAAATCTGCCCTATTTCGACCGGCTGGATTATGTGGCGCCGATGAATCAGGAACATGCCTGGTGTCTGGCGATTGAAAAGCTGACCGGCACCGTGGTGCCGCGTCGCGCCAGCCTGATCCGTATTCTCTATTCGGAAATCGGCCGCATCCTGAACCACCTTCTGAACGTCACCACGCAGGCCATGGACGTGGGCGCGCTGACCCCGCCGCTTTGGGGCTTTGAAGAGCGTGAAAAGCTGATGGTGTTCTATGAACGCGCCTGCGGCGCGCGTCTGCACGCCGCCTATTTCCGTCCCGGTGGTGTTCATCAGGACCTGCCGCCCAAACTGATCGACGATATCGAACAGTGGGCGCATGAATTCCCGCGTGTGCTGGCCGATCTTCATGGCCTTTTGACAGAAAACCGCATCTTCAAGCAGCGCAATGCCGATATTGGCATTGTCAGCGAGAAGGACATTCAGGATTGGGGCTATTCGGGCGTCATGGTGCGCGGATCGGGCTTTGCCTGGGATCTGCGTCGCAGCCAACCCTATGAGCTGTATGACGAATTCGATTTCCAGATTCCTGTGGGCAAGAACGGCGATTGCTATGACCGCTATCTGTGCCGCATGGCGGAGATGGACGAAAGCTTGAAGATCATCCATCAGGCGATTGCGAAACTCCGTGCACCCGAAGGGCAGGGCGACATTTTGGCGCGGGGCAAGATCACGCCGCCGAAACGGGGCGAGATGAAACGCTCGATGGAAGCGCTGATCCACCATTTCAAACTCTATACCGAGGGTTTCCACGTGCCCGCCGGTGAGGTTTACGCCGCTGTTGAGGCCCCGAAGGGCGAGTTTGGCGTCTATCTTGTCGCCGATGGTACCAACAAACCCTACCGCGCCAAGATCCGTGCGCCGGGGTATATGCACCTGCAATCCATGGATTACATCTGCAAAGGCCACCAGCTTGCAGACGTCTCCGCGATCATCGGCACGATGGATATCGTGTTCGGGGAGGTTGACCGCTAATGCTGCGCCGCTTGCACAAAGAACAGCCTGCGTCCTTTGAATTTACCCCGGCCAATCTGGCTTGGGCCAAGGGGCAGATTTCGAAATATCCCGAGGGACGTCAGGCATCGGCGATCATCCCGCTGTTGTGGCGGGCGCAGGAACAGCACGGCTGGCTGACCCGCCCGGCGATTGAATATGTCGCCGATATGCTGGGCATGGCCTATATCCGGGCTTTGGAAGTGGCGACATTCTACTTTATGTTCCAGCTGCAACCTGTTGGTTCTGTTGCGCATATCCAGATTTGTGGCACCACGTCTTGCATGATTTGCGGCGCGGAAGAGCTGATTGCCGTTTGTCAGGAACTGATCGCCAAAGCGCCGCATACCCTGTCGGCAGATGGCAAATTCAGCTGGGAAGAGGTCGAATGCATGGGCGCTTGCGCCAATGCGCCGATGGCCCAGATCGGCAAGGATTACTATGAGGACCTGACGGCGGACAAATTGCGCGCGTTGATCGGGCGGTTTTCCAAGGGCGAGGTTCCGGTGCCGGGGCCGCAAAACGGCCGTTACGCGGCCGAGCCTTTGTCGGGTCTGACCACGCTGAAAGAATTTGAATCGGGCCGCAAGCAATATAACGCCAGCGCCCAGCGTGCGGTGGATATCGGCGATGTGGTCAAGCGCATTGACGGCACCGAGGTGGCTTTGACGACACCTTGGCTGGGCAAGCCCGGCAAAGCGGCCAATGTCGATGCCCCGGTCTCGGCCAAATCGGCAAAGCACGCTGCGAAGAAGGTTGTCGAGAGCGCCGCCGCAAAGCCCGCCGAGAAACCCGCCGAGAAACCCACCGCGAAACCCGCTGGCAAAGCCGCCGCAAAGGCGCCTGCTGCCCCCGCCAAGGCCGAGGCGAAAAACGCCCCGGTTGCCGCAGTCGGCAGCCAGCCCAAGGCGCTGAAGGCCCCCAAAAAGGGCGGGGCCGATGATCTGAAGATCATCGAAGGCATCGGCCCGGTGTTGGAAAAGCTGCTCAACGATCTGGGCGTTTTCCATTTCGACCAGATCGCAGGCTGGGCCGAGGCTGAGATTGCTTGGATCGACGGCAACCTCAAAGGCTTTAAGGGCCGGGCAAGCCGCGACAAATGGGTGGCGCAGGCCAAGCTGATTGGTGAGGTGGGGATCGAGGAGTTCCTGATCCGCGCCAAGACCAACAATTACTGACGGGGGTAGGCGATGGACGATCATCATCACGAACACGCCCCTGTTGACGGCCCTTGGGCCGGTGGCTGGCTCGTTGCCGCGCTTGCCGGGGTGCTTGTAGCCATCGTTGCGCGCGCCATCGGGGATGTGTCGCTTGGTCCGGCCCTTGTGGTTGGGCTTGTGACCTTTGGAGTCTTTGGCGTCCTGCTCGGCTCGGGTGGGGTGGAACGTGCGGAAAGCGGTGATCATGGCGCAGGCCATGGTCATGGGCATCACTAAGGGTGATGGGGTGAAGGCGCCCAAGCCCGCAGATGATGGAACGGCCAAACAGGCGCGGCGGGTCGCGATTGTGATGGCGGGGACCATGATCCTGTGGATGGGCGTGCAGGTTGTGGGTCGGGACATGGGGTGGCCAGCCGAGCTGACGCTTCTGTTCGATCTGGCGGCGCTGGCCGGGTTCATCTGGTCTTTGGCCGTGACATATCAGATCTGGCGCAAGCGCCGGGGTTAGGAAGAGGGGCATCATGCTCAAGGATCAGGACCGCATCTTTACCAACCTTTACGGGATGCATGACCGCTCATTGGCGGGTGCCAAAAAGCGCGGGCATTGGAACGGCACGGGCGATCTTATCAAACTCGGTCGCGACAAGATCGTTGAGATCGTGAAGGCATCGGGCCTGCGCGGTCGCGGTGGGGCAGGGTTTCCGACGGGCCTGAAATGGTCTTTCATGCCCAAGCAATCGGATGGCCGCCCGTCCTATCTGGTAATCAACGCCGACGAATCCGAACCCGGCACCTGCAAAGACCGCGAGATCATGCGGCACGATCCCCACACGCTGATTGAAGGGGCGCTGATCGCATCCTTCGCGTTGGGGGCCAATGCCTGCTATATCTACATCCGCGGCGAATATATCCGGGAGCGTGAGGCGCTGCAGGCCGCGATTGACGAATGCTATGACGCAGGGCTTTTGGGCAAGAATGCCGCGAAATCCGGCTGGGACTTCGATCTTTACCTGCATCACGGGGCAGGGGCCTATATCTGCGGCGAGGAAACCGCGCTTCTGGAAAGCCTTGAGGGCAAAAAGGGCATGCCGCGCATGAAGCCGCCGTTTCCGGCGGGCTCGGGTCTGTACGGATGTCCTACCACGGTGAACAACGTCGAATCCATTGCCGTGGTGCCCACCATCCTGCGCCGGGGTGCCGATTGGTTTGCCTCTTTCGGTCGCCCCAACAATGCGGGCACGAAGCTGTTCGGCATCTCGGGCCATGTGGTGAACCCTTGTGTTGTTGAAGAAGCGATGTCGATCCCGCTGAAAGAGCTTTTGGACCGCCATTGCGGCGGCGTGCGCGGCGGCTGGAAGAACCTGAAGGCGGTTATTCCGGGCGGCTCGTCGGTGCCTTTGCTGACGCAAGCCCAATGCGATGATGCGCTGATGGATTTCGACTGGCTGCGCGAGCAGCGTTCGGGCCTTGGCACGGCGGCGGTGATCGTGATGGACCAGTCCACCGATGTCATCAAGGCGATTTGGCGGCTGTCCAAGTTCTACAAGCACGAAAGCTGCGGCCAGTGCACGCCCTGCCGCGAAGGCACGGGCTGGATGATGCGCGTGATGGACCGTTTGGTGCGTGGCGAGGCTGAGGTTGAAGAGATCGACATGCTGATTTCGGTGACGAAACAGGTCGAAGGCCACACCATCTGCGCCTTGGGCGATGCGGCGGCTTGGCCCATTCAGGGCCTTGTGCGCGCCTTCCGCGAAGAGATTGAGGACCGCATCAAGGCCCGCAAGACCGGCCGCATGGGCGCGATGGCGGCGGAATAAGTGAGGGGTTTGGGGATCATGGCCATGGCGCTTCTGACGGCTTGTGTTGCACCGGGCAAAAGCCCGATGCCGCTTGCGGCCAGCGGACCTGTGGCCATTGATCTGAATGGCTCGGGCTATCTGGTTGATCTGCAACCCACCCCTGCAGGCGCTCAGATGACCGTGTCGGCCGAGACGGGTGCGATGGCCATGGATCAGGGTCTTGCGGCAAAACGGGCCGCTGATGCCTTTTGTGCAGGGCGCGGATCGCAGGTTAAAGCCTCAGCACTTGGCCGGTTTGTTGCCGGAACTTGGGTTTTCAACGGGGGCTGCGCATGATGCTATCAGCCCGCCGTCATGGCATAGCAAAGGGGTTTGGCCCATCTCGTGGGACAGCCAACCCTTTGGAGAGCGCCATGAAAACCACCATGAAAACCGCAGTTACACTTGCTTTCGCTTTGATCGCCGCCCCCGCCTTGGCGCTGGAGCCGATCAACACCGAAAAGCACATCAACCACACTTTGTTGCAAGGCTTTATCGCCGACCGCATCGACGACAATTGTGACAGCATCTCTGCGCGAAAATTGCGCGCCTTGTCCGAGTTGAACGCCCTGCGCAGCTATGCCTTGGAAAAGGGCTATACCACTGCCGAGGTCAAAGAATTTGTGACCTCGAAAGATGAAAAGGCACGCGGCAAGGCCGAAGCCGCCGAATGGCTGCGCGCGCGCGGGGCTGTTGACGGCGAACAGGCTGGATTTTGTAAAATTGGTCAGGATGAGATTTCCAAGGGCAGTCTCATCGGGCAGCTTTTGCGGTTTCACGGATGACCGCAGGACAAGACGGAATGGCCGCATCAAACACTTGGTTTGAGGCGGGATCAGGTGAAGGACGGGTAGGCAAATGACCAACCTCAAGAAGATCAGCATCGACGGCATCGAGGTCGAGGTGGATGGCGCGATGACCATCATTCAGGCCGCCGAAGTGGCAGGCGTGGAAATTCCGCGCTTTTGCTATCACGAGCGTCTGACCATCGCGGGCAACTGCCGGATGTGTCTGGTCGAGGTGGTGGGCGGCCCGCCGAAACCGGCGGCAAGCTGCGCCATGCAGGTGCGCGACCTGCGCCCCGGCCCGAATGGCGAGGCGCCAGTGGTCAAGACCAAATCCCCCATGGTCAAGAAGGCCCGCGAGGGGGTGATGGAGTTTTTGCTCATCAACCACCCGCTTGATTGCCCGATCTGCGACCAAGGCGGCGAATGTGACCTGCAAGATCAGGCCATGGCTTACGGCGTCGATTTCTCGCGCTACCGCGAGCCAAAGCGCGCCTCGGAAAACCTTGATCTTGGCCCGCTGGTCAAGACCGAGATGACGCGTTGCATCTCTTGCACCCGCTGCGTGCGCTTTACCACCGAAGTGGCGGGCATCACCCAGATGGGCCAGACCGGGCGCGGCGAGGACAGCGAGATCACCAGCTATCTGAACATGACGTTGGATTCGAACCTTCAGGGCAATATCATTGACCTTTGCCCGGTGGGTGCGCTGACCTCGAAGCCCTATGCCTTCACCGCCCGGCCTTGGGAATTGACCAAAACCGAGACCATCGACGTGATGGATGCGCTGGGGTCGAACATCCGCGTCGATACCAAGGGGCGCGAAGTGATGCGCATCCTGCCGCGCAACCATGACGGCGTGAACGAGGAATGGATTTCCGACAAGACCCGCTTCATCTGGGACGGTCTGCGCCGTCAGCGGCTGGACACGCCCTACATTCGGGAAAACGGCAAGCTTCGCAAAGCGTCGTGGCCCGAGGCGCTGGCGGCGGCGGCGGCAGCGATGAAGGGCAGACGGGTTGCCGGTCTTGTGGGGGATCTCGCCCCGGTTGAGGCGGCCTATTCGCTGAAAACCCTGATCGAGGGCATGGGTGGCCATGTCGAATGCCGCACCGACAATGCCAAGCTGCCTGCGGGCAACCGTTCAGCCTATGTCGGCACCGCGACGATCGAAGATATCGACAGCGCCAAGACCATTCTCTTGATCGGCACCAACCCCCGGGTTGAGGCCCCCGTGCTGAACGCCCGCATCCGCAAGGCTTGGTCCAAGGGCGCGACGGTGGGGCTGATCGGCGAGGCGGCGGATCTGAGCTATGATTACAAGCACATGGGCAATGACCGCGCCGCATTGGTTGATCTGGTCGCCAAGGTGCAGGCCAAGGACAACACTTTGGTCATCATCGGCCAAGGCGCGATCAACGAGGCCGATGGTGAGGCGGTGCTGAGCCAGGCCATGGCCTATGCCAGCGGGGCAGGGGCCAAGTTCATGGTCTTGCACACCGCCGCCTCGCGGGTGGGCGCGATGGACATCGGCGCTGTGACCGAGGGCGGTTTGGCCAAGGCAACCGAAGAGGCCGAGGTTATCTATAACCTCGGATCCGATGAGGTGGATATCGCCGCTGGACCATTCGTGATCTATCAGGGCAGCCACGGCGACCGGGGCGCACAACGCGCCGATGTGATCCTGCCGGCTGCGGCCTATACCGAAGAAAACGGGCTGTTCGTCAACACCGAAGGCCGCCCGCAACTTGCCATCCGGGCCGGTTTTGCACCCGGCCAGGCCAAGGAAAACTGGGCTATCCTGCGTGCTCTTTCGGCTGAACTCGGCCAGACCCTGCCCTGGGACAGCTTGGCCGCCCTGCGCGCTCAGCTTGTCGCCAAGCACCCGCACTTGGGCCAAATTGACGAGGTGGCCGAGAATGAATGGCAGCCGCTGACGGTCAAGGCGCCCGGCAAGGCGACCTTCCGCCCAGCTTTGCGTGAGTTTTACCTGACCAATCCGATTGCGCGTGCAAGTGCCGTTATGGGCGAATTGGCCGCAATGGCCAAAGTGCGTGCGGCAGGCCAATTGGCGGCGGAATAAGATCATGTGCTTTGCCTGTAAAACCATCGCCAGCCTTGGGGTCGCTTTTGCGATCCTGATGGGCTGTGCGGGGGGGCCACAGGCAAGCTCTGATGCCTTTGATCCGCGCTATGGTGGGATTGAAACGCTGCTGCTTGACGGTGATCTGGTGAATTTCCGCGTGCAGATGACCGGCGCGCGGGACAATCAGGATGTGGCGGATTACGCCGCATGTGCCGCGGCGCAATATGCGCTGATCCGCGGCTTTGGATTTGCCCGCCATGTGCGGACAAATGTCAAAAATCAGGGTGGAATTTGGCGCGGGGATGCGGTTTACACCATCTCGGCGGCGCTGCCCAAAGGGTTGAGAACAATTGACGCCGAAGTGACGGTGCGCGACTGCGGCGCGCGCGGCATTCCGACGGTATAAAAGCCACAAAAGGCTAAGGGGACGTAAGGGATCATGGCTGAATTCTTTCAAACCGGCGCAGGAATTGCGGTGCTGATCGCGCTGCAAAGCCTTGCAATCATTGCCTTTGTGATGATCAGCCTGTTGTTCCTTGTCTATGCAGACCGCAAGATTTGGGCATCGGTGCAGATGCGCCGAGGACCGAACGTGGTGGGCCCCTTTGGTCTTTTGCAATCGGTGGCCGATGCGCTGAAATATGTGGTCAAGGAAATCGTCATTCCTGCCGGTGCGGACCGTCCGGTGTTCTTCTTGGCACCGATGTTGTCTTTCGTGCTGGCCATTCTTGCTTGGGCCGTGGTCCCGTTCGATCAGGGTTGGGTGCTGGCCGATATCAACGTGGCGATCCTTTTTGTCTTTGCCGTCTCCTCGCTTGAGGTCTACGGCGTCATCATGGGGGGCTGGGCGTCGAACTCGAAATACCCCTTCCTTGGCTCGCTGCGGTCGGCCGCGCAGATGATTTCCTATGAGGTGTCGCTCGGCCTCATCATCATCGGCATCATCATCTCGACGGGGTCCATGAGCTTTGGCGCCATCGTGGCGGCGCAAGACGGCGATCTGGGCCTCTTGAACTGGTACTGGCTGCCGCATTTCCCGATGGTGTTCCTGTTCTTCATCAGCGCCTTGGCCGAAACCAACCGCCCGCCCTTTGACCTGCCCGAGGCCGAATCTGAACTCGTCGCCGGCTTCATGGTGGAATACTCTTCCACCCCCTACCTTCTGTTCATGGCCGGCGAATACATCGCCATTTTCCTGATGTGCGCGCTGATGTCGCTGTTGTTCTTTGGCGGCTGGCTCTCGCCCATTCCCGGTCTGGCCGATGGCTGGTGGTGGATGGTCGCCAAGATGTGGGTGTTCTTCTTCTTCTTCGCCATGGTGAAGGCCATCGTGCCGCGCTACCGCTATGACCAGTTGATGCGGATCGGCTGGAAGGTGTTCCTGCCGATGTCGCTCGCCTGGGTGGTGATCGTGGCCTTCTTGGCCAAGTTTGAAATCATGGGCACCTTCTGGGCCCGCTGGACCATCGGAGGCTGAGGCAATGGCAAACATCGACTGGGGCCGTGCGACCAAATACTTCCTGCTGACCGATTTCATCAAAGGCTTTGGCCTTGGGATGAAGTATTTCTTCGCGCCCAAGGCCACGCTGAACTATCCGCATGAAAAGGGGCCGCTGTCGCCCCGCTTTCGCGGCGAACACGCCCTGCGCCGTTATCCAAATGGCGAGGAACGCTGCATCGCCTGCAAGCTTTGCGAGGCGGTCTGCCCCGCACAGGCCATCACCATCGACGCCGAACCGCGCGAGGACGGCTCGCGCCGCACCACGCGCTATGACATCGACATGACCAAGTGCATCTACTGCGGTTTTTGCCAAGAGGCCTGCCCGGTCGATGCCATTGTCGAAGGCCCGAATTTCGAATTCTCGACCGAGACGCGCGAGGAGCTCTTTTACAACAAAGAAAAGCTTCTGGAGAACGGGGCCCGTTGGGAGGCCGAGATTGCCCGCAATCTTGAACTCGACGCGCCGTATCGGTGATCTGACATGACCGAAGACCTGACCAAATTCTTCCAGCAGATGATGGAGCAGGGCCAGAAAATGGCCTCTGCCTTCAATCCTGCCTTGGAAGCGATGGATATGAAAGCCTTTGAAAAGCTGTTTCCGGCGATGCCGAAAGACATGCTGGAGGCGTGGTTTGGCAAAACCTTTAACCCCGAGGGCTTGGATGCGCGCACCCGGCTTTTGGTGACCATTGCGGCGCTGACGGTTTTGGGGGCGCAGGCCGATGTGCAATTGCGCATGACCATTCGTCAGGCCTTGGCCGCAGGGGCGACGCAGCGCGAGGTTGCGGAAGTGATCTTGCAGATGAGCATGTTCGGCGGAGTGCCCGCCATGCAAAAGGCGCTGGAAATTGCACAGTCAGTCTTTGCCGAGACTGCCGCGAATACTGGGGAGAACGACGCATGACTGTCGCGGATTACGCCTTTTATGCCTTTGCCATCGTGACGGTGGCGGCGGGCCTTATGGTCACTATCAGCCGCAACCCGGTGCATTCGGTTCTGTGGCTGATCTTGGCTTTCCTCTCCTCGGCGGGGTTGTTCGTGCTCTTGGGGGCCGAATTCGTCGCCATGCTTCTCATCATTGTCTATGTCGGCGCGGTGGCGGTGTTGTTCCTGTTCGTCGTGATGATGCTGGACATCGACTTTGCCGAGTTGAAGGGGGAAATGGCCCGCACCATGCCCTTGGCTTTGTTGATCGGGGTCATCATCCTGATGGAACTATCCTTGGGCGTCGGTGCTTGGGTGCAGGCCGAGGGCGCGATGGGCCTGCGTGATGCGGTGGCCCCGCCTGCCGATCAGGTGGAAAACACCCGCGCTTTGGGTCTGCTGATTTATGACAAATACATCCTGCTGTTCCAACTGTCTGGCCTGATCCTTTTGGTGGCCATGATCGGGGCGATCCTTCTGACCATGCGCCACCGCAAGGATGTGAAGCGTCAAAACGTGTTGCACCAGATGTGGCGCGATCCTGCCAAGGCGATGGAGTTGAAAGACGTGAAGCCGGGGCAGGGGCTGTGAACAGGGTGGGGTTCCACCCCACCAAGACCAAAAGACGTGCAGGATGGGGGGCCACCCCACCACAAGACAACGGGCAAAAGCCCTGAGGGACATGAGAATGGTAGGACTTGAACATTACCTGACAGTGGCGGCGGCGCTGTTCGTCATTGGCATCTTTGGCATCTTCCTGAACCGGAAGAATGTCATCGTGATCCTCATGTCGATCGAATTGATGCTTTTGGCGGTGAACATCAACATGGTCGCCTTCTCCTCTTATCTTGGCGATCTGGTGGGGCAGGTGTTTACCCTGTTCATCCTGACCGTCGCCGCCGCCGAGGCCGCCATCGGCCTTGCGATCCTTGTGGTGTTCTTCCGCAACCGCGGCACCATCGACGTCGAAGACGTCAACGTGATGAAAGGCTGACGCAATGGCTCAGATCATTCTCTTTGCTCCCCTGATCGGGGCCATCCTCTGCGGCTTTGGCTGGCGGTTGATTGGCGAGCGTCCGGCGCAGATCTTGACCACGGCCTTGGTGTTTCTGGCGGCCATCCTGTCTTGGGTCATCTTCCTGACCTTTGACGGCGAGACGCAGAACATCACTGTGCTGCGTTTCATCGAAAGCGGCGCGCTTTCCACGGAATGGGGCATCCGTCTGGACCGTCTGACCGCGATCATGCTGGTTGTTATCAACTCGGTCTCGGCGCTCGTGCATCTGTATTCCTTTGGCTACATGGCGCATGACGACAACTGGGGCCATGATGAGCCATATCGCGCGCGCTTCTTTGCCTATTTGTCCTTCTTTACCTTTGCGATGCTGTCGCTGGTCACGGCCGACAATCTGGTGCAGATGTTCTTTGGCTGGGAGGGCGTGGGCGTCGCCTCATACCTTCTGATCGGGTTCTACTATCGCAAGCCCACCGCCAATGCTGCCGCGATCAAGGCCTTTGTGGTCAACCGTGTGGGTGACTTTGGCTTTGCGCTGGGGATTTTCGGGCTGTTCTACCTGACCGACTCGATCCGGTTCGACGATGTCTTTGCCGCAGCGCCTGCGCTGGCCGAAACCAACCTGCATTTCCTGTGGACGGAATGGAACGCGGCCAACCTGATTGGGGTGCTCTTGTTCATCGGGGCGATGGGCAAATCGGCGCAGCTTTTCCTGCACACATGGTTGCCCGATGCGATGGAAGGCCCGACGCCCGTGTCGGCGCTGATCCATGCCGCAACCATGGTGACGGCCGGGGTGTTCCTTGTCTGCCGCATGTCGCCGGTTTATGAATACGCGCCTGATGCGACCGCCTTTATCACCGTGCTTGGGGCAATGACGGCCTTTGTCGCCGCAACGATCGGTCTGGTGCAAAATGACATCAAGCGCGTGATCGCCTATTCGACCATGTCGCAGCTGGGTTACATGTTCGTGGCGGCGGGCCTCGGTGCCTATCCGGTGGCAATGTTCCACCTCTTCACCCATGCCTTCTTTAAGGCCATGTTGTTCCTTGGCGCGGGTTCGGTCATCCATGCGACCCACCACGAGCAAGACATGCGCTACTATGGTGGCCTTCGCAAGAAAATCCCGGTCACCTTCTGGGCGATGATGATCGGGACGCTGGCCATCACCGGGGTAGGTATCCCGCTGACCTATTATGGCTTTGCAGGCTTCCTGTCTAAAGACGCGGTGATCGAGGTGGCCTATGTCGGCAGCTCCTTTGCCTTCTGGCTTTTGGTGGTCGCGGCCTGCTTTACCAGCTTTTACAGCTGGCGCCTGATGTTCATGACCTTTTACGGCACCAGCCGCGCCAAGGCGCATGGGCATGGCGATCACGGCCACGGCGATCATGGGCATGGCGCGCATGAACCGCATGAAAGCCCGATGGTTATGTTGATCCCCTTGGGGGTGCTGGCCTTGGGTGCCATGTTCTCGGGCATGGTCTGGTATAAGGTTTATTTTGGCGACGAGGTCAAAGTCCGCGACTGGTTCGCGATGGAGGCGGTCGCGCATGATGAGGCGCATGGCGAAGATCACGCCGCCGCCACGGCCGAAGGGGAATCCCATGCTGACGCCAGCGCCGAGACCACCGTTGATGCTGCCCATTCCGATGCAGGCCATGCTGATGAGGGCCACGCGGCTGGTGTTGCCCCCAAAGGTGCCTTGGTGATGCTGCCCTTCACCGCAGAGGAGCAGGCTTTGGTTGATGCCCGTCTTGACCCTGCCAAGGTGGCAAAGGCCGAACATGCGCCGACCACCATCATCAACGCCGCCCATCTGGTGCCGGCTTGGGTCAAGGTGTCGCCCTTTATCGCGATGCTGATCGGCCTGTTCACGGCATGGCTTTTCTACATCAAGAACCCCAGCCTGCCGGTGGCCTTGGCCGCACAGCAGCGTCCTCTTTACCTGTTCCTCTTGAACAAGTGGTATTTCGACGAGCTTTATGACTGGATCTTCGTCCGCCCCGCGAAATGGCTTGGCCGTTTCTTGTGGCACAAGGGCGATGGCGCGGTCATCGACGGCGCGCTGAATGGCATTGCCATGGGGATCATCCCCTTCTTCACCAAACTCGCGGGCCGTGCTCAGTCGGGTTATGTCTTCACCTACGCCTTTGCCATGGTTCTGGGGATTGCTGCCCTGTTGACCTGGACGGTTCTCGGGGGTCACTGAGTTATGGATAACCTCCTGTCGATCATTACGTTTATCCCGGCAGTTGCCGCGATCATCATGGCGCTGTTCTTGCGGGGCAACGATCGGGCCGCCGATGTGAATGCCAAATGGCTGGCGCTTTTGGCCACCATTGCCACTTTCCTTGTGTCGCTGTTCCTGTTGATTGGGTTTGATCCGGCCAACACCGAGATGCAGTTCGTCGAGGAATATGCCTGGATCGCTGGGCTGAATTATAAGATGGGCGTGGACGGGATTTCGATCCTGTTCGTGATGCTGACCACCTTCTTGATGCCGATCACCATTCTGTCGTGCTGGGGCGTTGAGACCCGCGTCAAGGAATACATGATCGCCTTCCTTTTGCTGGAAACACTGATGATCGGTGTGTTCTGCGCGCTGGATCTTGTGCTGTTCTACCTGTTCTTCGAGGCCGGTCTGATCCCGATGTTCCTGATCATCGGCATCTGGGGCGGGCAGAACCGCATCTATGCGGCGTTCAAGTTCTTCCTCTACACCTTCCTCGGCTCGGTGCTGATGCTGGTGGCGATGATCGCGATGTATGTCGCGGCGGGCACCACCGACATTCCGACGCTGATGGCGTTTGAGTTTTCCTCCGAGCCGATGGCGGTTTTGGGCCTGACCATCACCGGCGGCTTGCAGACGCTTCTGTTCCTCGCCTTCTTCGCCTCGTTTGCGGTGAAGATGCCGATGTGGCCGGTCCACACCTGGTTGCCCGATGCCCACGTTCAGGCGCCGACCGCAGGCTCGGTCATTCTGGCGGCGGTTCTTCTGAAAATGGGCGGCTATGGGTTCCTGCGGTTCTCGCTGCCGATGTTCCCGGTTGGCTCTTATGTGATGACCGATCTGGTGTTCTGGATGTCGGCGATTGCTATCGTTTACACCTCGCTGGTGGCACTGGCGCAAGAGGACATGAAAAAGCTGATCGCCTATTCGTCGGTTGCCCATATGGGCTATGTCACCATGGGGATTTTTGCGGCCAATCAGCAGGGCGTGGATGGCGCGATTTTCCAGATGATCAGCCACGGCTTCATCTCGGGCGCGCTCTTCCTCTGCGTCGGCGTGATCTATGACCGCATGCACACCCGCGATATTGATGCCTATGGCGGTCTTGTGAACCGGATGCCCGCCTATGCGTTGGTGTTCCTGTTCTTCACCATGGCCAATGTGGGCCTGCCGGGCACCTCGGGCTTTGTCGGCGAGTTCCTTGTCCTGATGGGGATTTTCCAAGTCAACACTTGGGTGGCGGTGATTGCCACCACAGGGGTGATCCTGTCAGCGGCCTATGCGCTTTATCTTTACCGCCGGGTCGCCCTTGGCGCGTTGATGAAAGAGGCGCTGCGCAGCATTCAAGACATGAGCCGCCGCGAGCGGGCGATCTTTGCCCCCTTGATTGTGATGACGCTGCTTCTTGGCGTCTATCCAGCCCTTGTGACCGATATCATCGGGCCTTCGGTGGCCCAGCTTGTGACCGACTACCACGCCGCGCTGCCCGTTGTGGCAGAAGCTGCATCGCATTGAAGGACCGATCCAATGACTTCTGTTGATCTGCAAATCCTTCTGCCCGAGATCCTTCTTGCGGTCTATGCGCTGGCGGCGTTGATGGTCGGTGTCTATGGCACCAAGGACAAGATGACGCCCTTGCTGACATGGGCGACGGCGGGGCTGTTTGTGGCGCTGGCGCTGTTGGTGGCGTTGCGCGGCGGCGAAGGGGCGTTGGCCTTTGGCGGCATGTTCGTCGATGACGCCTTTGCACGTTTCGCCAAAGTGGTGATCTTGGTGTCCGCCGCAGGCGTGCTGGTGATGTCCCAAGACTATATGGCGCGGCGTGATCTGGCGCGGTTTGAGTATCCGATCTTGGTGACGCTGTCGGTTGTCGGCATGATGGTGATGGTATCAGCGGGCGATCTGATGGCGCTTTACATGGGTCTCGAGCTGCAATCGCTGTCGCTTTATGTCATGGCGGCGATGCGGCGCGACTCGGTGAAATCCACCGAAGCAGGGCTGAAGTATTTCGTGCTGGGCGCGCTGTCCTCGGGTCTTTTGCTGTATGGCGCATCGCTGGTTTACGGTTTCGCCGGAACCACGCTTTTTGCCGGTATCGCCTCAACCTTGACCGAAGGCGATGCGCCTTTGGGCCTGTTGTTCGGTCTGGTGTTCCTCTTTGCCGGGATGGCCTTCAAGATCTCGGCGGCACCGTTCCACATGTGGACGCCCGATGTCTATGAAGGTGCGCCGACCCCCGTAACGGCCTTTTTTGCCACCGCGCCGAAAGTGGCGGCGATGGGGCTGATCGCGCGGGTGGCCCATGATGCATTTGGTGGCATTCCGGGCGATTGGGCGCAGGTTTTGGCGGCACTGGCGGTTGTGTCGATGTTCCTTGGCGCGGTGGCCGCAATTGGCCAGCGCGACATCAAGCGTCTGATGGCCTATTCGTCGATTGCCCATATGGGCTATGCGCTGGTTGGTCTGGCTGCGGCGACGCCCCAAGGCGTGCAGGCCACGCTGATCTATATGACGATCTATGTCACCATGAACCTTGGCACCTTTGCCTTTATCCTGTCGATGGAGCGCGATGGCCGCCCGGTGACCGACATCAACAGCCTGAACCAATTTGCCAAAGTAGAGCCTTTAAAGGCAATCGCTATGCTGGTCTTGTTGTTCAGCCTTGCCGGTGTGCCGCCCATGCTGGGCTTTTTCGGCAAATTCTATGTGCTGAAAGCGGCGGTGGATGCGGGGCTTGTATGGCTTGCGGTGGCCGGGGCCGTGGCCTCGGTGATCGGGGCCTTCTATTACCTGCGCATCGTCTATTTCATGTATTTCGGGGCCGAGCAGGACCCGGTGCAAAGCCGCATGTCGCCGGTGCAATGGCTGATGCTGGTGGGCGTTGCGGCGGTTATGGTCGTTGGGGTGGTGAACCTCTTTGGCTTGGAACCGGTGGCATTTCAGGCAGCCGAGGCCCTTCTTGGATAACCCATGGCCCCAAGGGGTTCAGCGGATCATTCTGGATAGTGTGGGCAGCACCAATGCCCATGCGCTTGCTGAGGCCCCGTCTCTTGCGGGGCCCGCATGGTTTCTGGGGCTAGAGCAGACGGCAGGCCGGGGCAGGCGGGCGCGGGCCTGGGCCAGCCCGCGTGGGAATTTCCATGCCACGCTTTTGATGTTTCCAACCGAAAGCCCGGATCAGGTAGCCTTGCGCAGCTTTGCCGCTGCTTTGGCCTTGCGCGATGCTTTGGTGCAATTGACCGATATTCCGCAGGCCTTCAGCCTGAAATGGCCGAATGATGTGCTTTTGAACGGCGCGAAACTGGCCGGAATACTGCTAGAGGCGACAACCTCGGGCAAAGGTGTGCAGGCCTTGGCGATTGGCATCGGTGTCAATCTGATCGCGCATCCTGACAGCGCCGTCATGGAAGACGGGGCTTTGCCCGCCGTGTCGCTGTTGTCGGAAACCGGCCTGCGCATCACGCCCGAGGCGTTTTTGGCAGCCTTGGCCCCCGCCTATGCCCGGTGGGAGGCCATGTTTGCCGCCAAAGGTTTTTCCCCCCTGCGCGCGGCTTGGCTTGCCCATGCCGCCAAGCTGGGAGAGCCGATCCGCGCCCGCACCGGCAAAGACACCCATCATGGGGTGTTTGACACGATTGATTCATACGGCAACCTTGTCCTCTTAACAGCCGCGGGACGTTTGGAAATTCCGGCGGCCGAAGTGTTCTTCTGAAAGGATGCGCCATGCTTCTGGCCATAGATTGCGGCAACACAAACACGGTGTTTTCCATTTGGAACGGCACAAGCTTTGTCGCCACATGGCGCATTGCCACCGATCACAAGCGCACGGCGGATGAGTATTTCGTCTGGCTTTCCAGCCTGATGGCCCTGACCAAGACCGAAGCCAGCGTCACCGAGGCGATCATCAGCAGCACGGTGCCGCGCGTGGTGTTCAATCTGCGGGTGCTGTGCGACCGCTATTTTGGCTGCCGCCCCTTGGTTGTGGGCAAGCCAGACTGCCGCCTTCCTGTGGCCCCTCGCGTTGATCAAGGCACGACGGTGGGCCCGGACCGGCTGGTCAATACCGTGGCTGGCTTTGACCGGCATGGCGGCAATCTGATCGTTGTCGATTTTGGCACCGCCACCACCTTTGATGTGGTGGACCATGATGGTGCCTATGTCGGTGGGGTGATTGCCCCCGGCGTCAACCTGTCGCTTGAGGCGCTGCATATGGCGGCCGCCGCGCTGCCTCATGTAGATGTGACCAAGCCCTCGCGGGCCATCGGCACGAATACGGTGGCTTGCATGCAGTCGGGGGTGTATTGGGGCTACATCGGCTTGGTCGAAGGAATCGTTCGCGAGGTGCGCCGGGAACGTGCCGCCCCGATGAAGGTGATTGCAACGGGTGGCCTGGCCAGCTTGTTTGCCCAAGGAACTGAGCTATTTCACGCAATTGAGGATGATTTGACCATGCAAGGCCTTGTCCTCATCAGCGATTACAACAAGGAAAACGTATGAGCGGCGAACGCCTGATTTATCTTCCCCTTGGGGGTGCCGGCGAGATCGGCATGAATGCCTATGTCTATGGCTATGGCAAACCGGGGAAAGAGCGGCTGATGCTTGTCGATATGGGCGTGGCCTTTCCAGACATGGACACCAGCCCCGGCGTCGATTTGATCCTGCCCGATCTGGGGTGGCTGGTCGAAAATCTCAACCGTCTGGATGGCATTCTCATCACCCATGCCCATGAAGACCATATCGGCGCCTTGGGCCATTTGTGGCCTTTGCTGAAAAAGCCGGTCTATGCGCGGAAATTCACCGCCACGATTGGCCGGCTAAAGTTTGAAGAGGCGGGTCTGCCGCTGGACGCGATCCACACCATCGAAGCGCGGCCCGCGGCGGTAGAGATCGGGCCTTTCACCGTGCAGTTCCTGCCGGTGGCCCATTCGATCCCTGAAAGCTCGGCCCTGATCATCGACACGCCGGCTGGGCGGATCATCCATTCGGGTGATTTCAAGCGCGACCCGACGCCCGTTGTCGGTGAGGGTTGGGATGATGCGCTGATGGAGGCGGTGGCGGCGGAAGCGCCGGTCAAGGCGCTGATGTGCGACAGCACCAATGTCTTTTCGCTGCATCCGGGCCGCTCCGAGGCCAGCCTTGCCGAACCCTTGACCGAGATGATCAAGGGCGCAGGCGGCATGGTGGTGGCGACGACATTCGCCTCGAATGTGGCGCGTCTGAAAACCTTGGCAGAGGCGGCGCGTGCCGCAGATCGGTCGATCTGCGTTTTGGGCCGTGCGATGAAGCGGATGATCTCGGCTGCCCAAGAAACTAAGGTGCTGACCGGATTTACCCGGATTGTCTCGCCGGAAGAGGCGCTGGAAATCCCGCGCCGCAACCTGATGCTGCTGGTGACCGGTAGCCAAGGTGAGCGCCGCGCGGCCAGTGCGGCGCTGAGCCGGGGCAAGTATCTGGGCTTTGAGATGAAGCAGGGCGATACCTTTCTGTTTTCGTCCAAAACCATTCCGGGCAATGAAAAAGGCGTTCTGAAAATCGTGAACGCCTATTCCGAGATGGGCGTTGATGTGGTCGATGACAGCAACGGCAAATACCACGTCTCGGGCCATGCCAACCGCCCCGATCTGGAACATGTGCACCGCACCTTCCTGCCCGATATGCTGGTGCCGATGCACGGCGAACACCGCCACCTGCGCGAACATGTCCGCATCGCGCATGAGGCGGGCATTGCTGGGATCATCGCGACCAATGGCATGATGGTCGACCTGACGGGCGAGGTGCCCAAGGTGGTTGAACATATTGAGGCGGGCCGGGTTTATCTGGACGGCACGGCTCAGGTCGGCGCGCTGGATGGGGTGGTGCGCGATCGCATCCGGTTGGCCTTGAATGGTTTGGCCATGGTCACCGTCATTTTGGACGAGCAGAACGAGCCACTGGGCGATGCTTGGGTTGAATTGATGGGGATGTCGCAGACCGGGCTGGGCGACCGTGCGCTGAATGAGACGATGGAAACCGAGTTGACAGAGTTCATGTCGCGCGCCTCGGGCAAAATCTTGTCGGATGATGACAAGCTGGACGAGGCGCTGAAGCGCATCGTGCGGCAGGTGGCGATGGAAGAGATCGGCAAGAAACCCGAAGTGCGGGTGGTGATCAGCCGCCTGTCAGCCGAGTAACATTCTGATTTGAAAGCAAAAAGGCCCCGTTTCTGACGGGGCCTTTTTTAATTCTTGCCGATGGAAGATCTTAGCTTTCCGCCGCGGCCTCTTCGTGCGCCTGCTGCGCCTCATCGGCGGTCTCTTCGGTCATCGGGGTTTTCAGCGCAAAGCTGCGCAGGATGAAATCGGGGACATGATCGCCCATGCCGATCACGCGGTCATTGTCGTGGCGGTGACCGCGATCCCGGCGGTCATCACGCCGATCATCGCGCCGATCTTCGCGGGGGGCATCCTTGCGCTCGTCACGGCGGCGCTCGTCATTGCGACGCTCGCCGCTGCGATCTGACACGCGGTCGTCACGACGACGGTCATCGCGGCGTTCAGGGCGTTCCGCGCGTTCCGGGCGCGCGGCAACGGGTTCGGGCGCGGCAGTCACCTCGATCACCGGAAGAGCGGCAACAGGTTCCAATGAGGCCACTTCGGCATGCGGCTTTACCGGACGGTCGCGCTTGTCGGCGCTGCGGCCCCGGGTGCGCGGGCCGCGGGTTTCATCGCGCGGACGGTCGGGGCGGTCGGACAGACCTTCCAGCGCCCCTTCGGGAACCTCGCCGCGGGGGATTTCTTGTTTCACCAAAGCCTCAATCGCCGCTAGATATTTGGCGTCAGACGGCACGCAGATGGAGTAGGCCTTGCCCAAACGCCCCGCGCGGCCCGTGCGGCCAATGCGGTGGACATAGTCTTCGGGATGCGAAGGCAGGTCAAAGTTAAACACATGGCTGACCGAGGGCACATCCAGCCCGCGCGCGGCCACATCCGAGGCGATCAGAAGTTGCAGCTTTCCGTCGCGGAAGTTTTCCAGCGTGCGGGTGCGCATGCTTTGATCCAGATCGCCATGAATGGGGGCTGCATCAAAGCCGTGCGACTTCAACGACTTGGCCACCACATCCACATCCATCTTGCGGTTGCAAAAGATGATGGCATTGGTGCAGGCGTCACCCTCGGCCTTGATGAGTGACCGCAAGACGGCGCGCTTTTCGGTAAAGCTGCGATCCTTGCGGGTGGGCGTAAACTGGATCAGCTTTTGGTCAATCGTCGTCGAGGTGGTGGCCTGACGCGCCACTTCGATTTTCACAGCCGCCGACAGGAAGGTGTTGGTGATCCGTTCAATCTCGGGCGCCATGGTGGCCGAGTAAAAGAAGGTCTGGCGCGTGAAGGGCGTCAGCGAGAAGATGCGTTCGATATCGGGGATAAAGCCCATGTCCAGCATCCGGTCGGCCTCATCGACCACCATGATCTGCACGCCTGTCAGCAAGAGCTTGCCGCGTTCGAAATGGTCCAGCAGGCGGCCGGGGGTGGCGATCAACACGTCAACACCACGGTCAATCAGCTTGTCCTGCTCGCCAAAGGAGACGCCGCCAATCAAGAGCGCCTTGGTCAGCTTGGTGTGCTTGGCGTAGATGTCGAAGTTCTCGGCCACTTGGGCCGCCAACTCGCGCGTTGGTGCCAGCACAAGGCTGCGCGGCATCCGGGCGCGGGCGCGGCCTTGGCCCAAAAGCGTGATCATCGGCAGCGTAAAGCTTGCCGTCTTGCCGGTGCCGGTTTGGGCGATACCCAAAACGTCCTTGCCCTGAAGGGCATGAGGAATGGCTTGGGCTTGAATGGGGGTGGGGGTTTCGTATCCGGCTTCGGCAACAGCCTGCAGCACGCGCGGATCCAGCGCAAGGTCAGAGAATTTGGTCATCAGCGTCCTGAAACTGCGGGATCGGCCCGCAAGAGAATAAAGGGGACGCATTTTTCCGGGCGTCCCGGCGTCATGGGGCAAGGCCCGCAGATGGCGCTTACTGCAAATCCGGGTCTTGGTCAAGCAAAGCTGCGGGTTTGGCCCGCAGCTTGCTTATTTTTCAGGGGTCTTGGGGCTTTAGGCAATATCGAAGGTCACGCCTTGGGCCAAAGGCAGGCTGGTGCCATAGTTCAGCGTGTTGGTGGCGCGGCGCATATAGGCTTTCCACGCATCCGAGCCACTTTCGCGCCCGCCGCCGGTTTCCTTCTCTCCGCCAAAGGCCCCGCCAATCTCGGCACCCGAAGGCCCGATGTTCACATTGGCAATGCCGCAATCACTGCCACGCGCCGAAAGGAATATCTCGGCCTCGCGCATGTCATTGGTGAAAATCGAGGAGGACAGACCTTGCGGAACTTCATTGTGTTTCTCAAGAACGTCATCGAAGTCATTGTATTTCATAACATACAAGATGGGCGCAAAGGTTTCGTGCAACACGGGGCCGGTTTGCGCGGGCATCTCCACCAAAGCCGGGCGCACATAAGCGCCACCTGCGGCTTTCACCACCTCGCCGCCATGCACGGTGCCGCCTGCGGCGTGCGCCTCAGCCAGTGCTTTTTGCATGGCCTCCAGTGCCGCTTGATCGATCAAGGGGCCGACCAGCACGCCCTGTTCCAGAGGGTTGCCCACTTTCACGCTGGCATAGGCCGCCTTCAGCCGGGGCAAAAAGCTGTCATACAGGCTGTCATGCAGGAACAGTCGGCGCAAGGTTGTGCAGCGCTGGCCTGCGGTTCCCATGGCCGCAAAAGCCACCCCGCGCAGCGTGAGATCAAGGTTCGCCGACGGGCAGACGATGGCGGCATTGTTGCCGCCCAATTCCAACAGGCTGCGGCCAAAGCGGGCGGCCACCCGCGGGCCAACTTCGCGGCCCATGCGGGTGGATCCCGTGGCCGAAACGAGGGCCACTTTGGGACTGTCCACCAGCGCTTCGCCCAAGGCGCGGCCGCCGATCAACAGCGCGCTTAGTCCTGCCGGGGCAGCGCCCCCTTCGGCGTTAAAGCGGATAATGGCGCGCTCCAGCATGGCATGGGCGGCAAGGGCCGAAAGGCTCGCTTTTTCCGACGGTTTCCAGATCACCGCATTGCCACAGACCAGCGCAAGGGCGGTGTTCCATGACCACACAGCCACCGGGAAGTTGAAGGCCGAAATGACGCCCACAACACCCAAGGGGTGCCAGGTTTCCATCATTCGGTGATCGGGCCGCTCAGAGGCGATTGTATATCCGTACAACTGTCGCGAAAGGCCAAGGGCAAAGTCGCAAATGTCAATCATTTCCTGCACTTCGCCAAGACCTTCGGACAGAACCTTGCCCACCTCGATCGAGACGAGACGGCCCAGATCCGCCTTGTGGGCGCGCAGTTCCTCGGCCCAAAGCCGCACCAGCTCACCCCGTTTGGGGGCAGGCACCGTGCGCCACTGGCGGTAGGCGGCCTGCGCGGCGGCAATACGGTTGGCGGCGGTTGCGGGACTGTCCTCGGCGATATGGGCCAGAACCTCGGCGGTAATCGGGGAATGGGCGGGCAATGTGCCGGGGGTCAGGCTGACGCCAAGGCGGAGGAGAAGGGCATTCGTGTCGTGCGACAGGGTCATGATTGGCCTCGGAAATTCAGGGTTTTCCAAGTAAGATCGCGATCTGCCCAAGGGTTCAAGATGGGCAAAGTGCCGAAAAATCTGCCACTATGCTAGGAATTGTGGCGATTTGTTCTATTGAGGTGGCAGATCGGCGTGGCTTGGCGCTTCAATCAGACGATCAGACGCGTCAAACCGACAAGCTGCTGATAGAAAAATTTTGTGCCCTTAGCGCGTGAAGATCAGCCCAAGCCCAAGAACGGCCAGACAGGCGCCCAAGACGCTCAGGCCCTTTGGCCGCTGGCCTGTGCGCAGCCACAAAAGCGGCAGGATAATCACGGGAGAGGTGGCAGACAGCGTCGCGATGATGCCGGTTTCGCCCCCTTGCAGGGCAAAGAGAAACAGCGTCATCCCCAAAAGCAGGCCGATGATCGCGGTGGCGGCAGTCAAGCCAAGTGTCAGGCGCGAGATCGGTGTTGGGCGGGCAGGGGCGAAGGGCAGGCTCGCAATCAGCCCCATCGCAAGCCCGGATGCACCGACGCGAAACAGCGAGGCGAGCCAGGGGTCCAACCCCGCCGCCATCACCGGCCGGGCGATCAGGCTGCCCGCCGCCTGACCGGCCGCGGCGCAAAGACCGAGCAGAACCCCAATCATCAACCCACCTTGCAAGCGCTCTAACCGATGCGCATCGGCGCGGGTGCGGCCCAAAATGGCCAGGGCAACGCCGCCCGCAGTTGCCACGATCCCTACGATGGCTTGGAGGGGCAAGGCCTCGTCCAAAAACGCCCAGCCCATGATGGCTGCCATCGGCGCATTCAACGCAAAAATCGCCCCAGCCCGGCGCGGGCCAAGCCGCCCGACGGCGGCAAAGTTGAAGGTGTCACCCAAAAGGATGCCGATGATACCCGACAGCCCCAGCACGGCTGCGGTCATGGCATCAATTCCATGCCAGCCGCCGGTGGCTGTCAGGATCAACGCGAGCAGCAGCGTCACAAAGCCTTGGCGCAAGAGGTTGAACCAAAACGGCCCCAAGGCGCGCACCGCATCTGCCGCGATGAGCCCCGTGGTGGCCCAGCAAGTCGCCGTGCCAAGGGCTGCAAGTTCGTGGATCGGCAGGGCCATGGCGCTCGTCGGTGGCTGCGCCCCTCCTCGCGGGGGCACCCTCGACGAGAAGCCGAAGGCGCCCGAGGAGAGCTTACACCATCATCTCCTTGGTCGCCGTCAGCTTCAGCGCCGGATAATCGCGTTCGATCCGGTCGATGTCCCATTTCAGGCGCGTCAGGAAAACCGTGTCGCCGTCATTGTCCACCGCGATATGGCCTTTGTTAACGTTGATGAATTTCTCCAACTCATCCTTCGGCCCCGCCACCCAGCGCGCCGAGGTGAAGTTTGACGGCTCAAACCGCACGGGCAGGGAATATTCCTGCTCAATCCGGCTCGCTAGAACTTCAAACTGCAAAGCCCCCACGACGCCAACGATATAGCCCGAGCCAATCATCGGCTTGAACACCTTGGCAGCACCCTCCTCGGCAAATTGCATCAGCGCCTTTTCCAGATGCTTGGCCTTCATCGGGTCCATCGCCCGCACGCCTGACAAAAGTTCGGGCGCAAAAGACGGGATGCCGGTGAAATGCAGCGCCTCGCCTTCGGTCAGCGCATCACCGATGCGCAATTGCCCGTGGTTCGGAATGCCGATGATGTCGCCCGCCCAAGCCTCTTCGGCAAGCTCGCGGTCGGCGGCCAGAAACATCACCGGGTTGGCAATCGCCATCGGCTTTTTCGACCGCACATGCAGCAGTTTCATGCCGCGTTCAAAATGCCCCGAGGCAAGGCGCACAAAGGCCACGCGGTCGCGGTGCTTGGCGTCCATATTGGCCTGCACCTTAAAGACAAAGCCCGTGACGGCCTTTTCCTCGGCAGAGATATGCCGCTCGGCGGCCTTTTGTGGCTGGGGCTGGGGGCCAAATTCGCCCATGCCATCCATCAATTCCTTGACGCCAAAGGAGTTGATGGCCGACCCAAACCAGATCGGCGTCATCGAGCCATTGAGGAAGGACGCGCGGTCAAAGGCGGGCAGAAGTTCGCGCGCCATTTCAATCTCTTCGTGGAACTTCTTCAGAAGATCGGCGGGCACATGTTCGGCCAGTTTCGGGTCATTCATCCCGTCGATCTTGATCGATTCCGCCACCTTGTTACGGTCGGCGCGGTCCATGATCTCTAGCCGGTCGTGCAAAAGGTCATAGGCGCCGACAAATTCGCGGCCCACCCCGATGGGCCAGCTGGCAGGCGTCACGTCGATCGCCAGATTTTCCTGAATCTCGTCGATGATCTCGAACACATCGCGGCTTTCGCGGTCCATCTTGTTGCAAAAGGTCAGGATCGGCAGGTCGCGCAACCGGCAGACCTCAAAAAGCTTTTGCGTTTGGCTTTCCACGCCCTTGGCCCCATCGATCACCATGATCGCGGCGTCCACGGCGGTGAGCGTGCGGTAGGTGTCTTCGGAAAAGTCCGAGTGGCCGGGGGTGTCGACCAGATTGAAGCGGAACTCGCGGTAATCAAAGGACATGGCGCTGGCAGACACCGAGATGCCACGATCCGCCTCGATCTTCATAAAGTCAGACCGGGTGCGCCGCGCCTCGCCCTTGGCGCGCACTTGCCCGGCCATCTGAATGGCGCCGCCGAACAGAAGGAATTTTTCGGTCAGCGTGGTCTTGCCCGCGTCGGGGTGCGAAATGATCGCAAAGGTCCGGCGGCGGGCGATTTCGGGCGGGAGGGAGGGCGCGTTGGTCATGGCGCGGGCTTTAGCGCAAAGCAGGGTGCGCTGTCCAGCAAGCTGGCAGGGGCGGCGTGGCGTTAGCGGCGCGGGCGTGGCGGCTTGAATAGGGTTTCAGCACCCACCGTGTCCAGAAACTGCCGCCCCGCCTCGGTGCCAAAATGCTGCACTTGAGACAGGCCGGGAAAGTGCGCCTTCACATCCGCCGAAAGCTCAGGCGGCAATCGGTTCACAGTGGCATCATTGACCATCAGGCTTTCGGCGGGGACGCCCTCGGCATAGATGATCTCATGGTGGTCAAAGACGATGCTCAGATAATCGACAAAACCGCCCTCACGCAAAAATACCCGTTCGTCATCCACCAGATGTTTGGCCTGCACCAGCAATTCCGATGTGGGCAGGCCCGGCATTCTTTTGCGTTGATAAAGGAACATCCGGTGGTGCTGGCTGACAATCAGATCACCCGAATTGCCCAAGGTGCCCGCCGTGATGATGACCGGGGCAAAAGGCCCCACCGCCTTGAGCGTGGCGCGCCCGATCCAGCGGATCGGTTGGCCGCCATGATCGCGGGTCAGCACCTTGTCGCCCGGTTGCAGCGCCTCAATCGGCACCTGCGCCCCGGTGGCCAGCGTAATCAGCGTGCCGCGCGCAAAAGAGACGCAGAGAAGATCCGACAATCCTGCATCGTCTGGTGCCTGTTCGACCTTCAACAGCGTGTAATCGGTGGCCGTGGCCATGGGCGACAAGGGCAAGGCAAAGCGGCTGCCATCGGGCAGGGCCAGCACCAACAGCTCCACCCGGTCCCCTTCTTCGCCCATCAGCGCGTAGCGTGCCTCAAGGCGGATCACCTCACCCTCGCGGCCCACGGCAGACCCTGCCGCCACACGCTGCACTGCGCCCGGTTCCCGCGTGAGAACAAGGCGGTGGGGCTGGTGGTCAGGCTCCAACTGGTAAATGTCGCCGGGGCAGACATCTGCCGGCCCCATCAGGCCATCGCCTTGCGCCGCGCCATGGCTGACGTAAATGTCATCTGCCGCCAGAACCTGACAAGCATGACCGGGAAGGGTGGCAAATGGAGTATCAGACATTCGGGACACAAATACTAAGGATCTGAAAAAACGGCGTTTTGGAAGACTTAACTTATCAGTTTGATTTAGCCTTTGCGCCGTTCTGGCACAAGAGATCGAAGGGCCAGTCTAACGCGCTATTGCGGCAGATATTTGGCCTGCTAAGCTTTGGGTCAAAGACCAAAAGGGAATGACAAGATGGATCTCGGACTTCGCGGCAAACGGGCTTTGGTAACGGCAGCCTCCAAGGGGCTGGGGCGGGGCTGTGCTATGGCCTTGGCCGAGGCGGGGGTGGATCTGGTGCTGAATGCCCGCGGCGCCGATGCGCTTGAGGCGACCGCCGCAGAGATCCGCGCGGCCTATGGTGTGACGGTCACCACGGTTGCAGGCGACATCACCACAGAGACCGGGCGCGCGGCAGCCTTGTCCCATGGGCCCTTTGACATTCTGGTGACCAATGCGGGGGGGCCGCCGCCCGGCATGTGGCACGACTGGTCGCGCGAAGATTTCATCAAGGCGATTGACGCCAATATGCTGACGCCCATCGCGCTGATGCAGGGCTGTTTGCCCGCCATGATCGAAAAGGGCTGGGGCCGGGTGGTCAATATCACCTCGCAATCGGTCAAGTCGCCCATCCCGCAGCTGGGCCTGTCAAATGCCGCGCGGGCGGGATTGACGGGGTTTGTCGCCGGAACTTCCCGACAGGTTGCGCCCCATGGTGTGACCATCAACAATCTTCTGCCCGGCATCCATGACACAGACCGCGCCACGGCGCTGGATAGCGGCGTTGTCGCCGCGCGCGGCATCACCATGGATGCAGCCCGGGCCGAGCGGATGGCCACGATCCCCGCGCGCCGCTATGGCACGGCCAAAGAATTCGGCGCAGCCTGTGCCTTTCTTTGCAGCCAACATGCGGGGTTCATCGTGGGGCAGAACATCCTGCTCGATGGTGGGGCGGTCAATTCGACGCTTTAGGGCCTACTTGCCGGGACCGGGCGGGCCTGCTAGGGAGCGCCTGATAAAATCAGTCGGATACCTCTTGTGACGGCCACAACACCGCGCCTTGTTGTTGACCATCTGAACCGCCGTTTTGGCGGCCAGTTGGTGGTGTCTGACGTCAGCCTGTCGATTGAGGCGGGCAAGGTGATGTGTCTCTTGGGGCCCTCGGGCTGCGGCAAGTCGACAACGCTGCGTATGATTGCCGGGGTCGACCGCCCAGATCAGGGCCGCATCGTGATTGATGGGGTCGAGGTCTTTGGCCCAGCCGTCAACCTGCCCCCCGAGGCGCGCGGGGTGGGGTTGATGTTCCAAGACTTTGCGCTGTTTCCGCATCTGACTGTGGCGGGCAATATCGCCTTTGGCCTCAAGGGTGATCCGGCGCAAAAGGCGCGCCGGGTGGCCGAGCTGTTGGACAAGGTGAACCTGCCGGGTTTTGCCGACAAGCACCCGCATGAGCTGTCTGGCGGTGAGCAGCAGCGCGTCGCCTTGGCCCGCGCCTTGGCACCGCGGCCGCGCATCATGCTGATGGACGAGCCGTTTTCCGGCCTTGATAACCGTCTGCGCGACGGGGTGCGCGACGCCACGCTGGCTTTGTTGAAAGAGGAAGGCGCGGCGGTTTTGCTTGTCACCCATGAGCCGGATGAGGCGATGCGCATGGCCGATGAAATCGCGCTGATGCGCGCTGGGGCAATCGTGCAACGGGGCGCGCCCTATAACATCTACAATTCCCCGGTTGACCGTGCTGCAGCCGGTTTCTTCAGTGATATCAACGTCATTCAAGGCGTATCCAAGGGCGCCTTGACCGAAACGCCCTTTGGCGCGTTTTTGACGCCCGGCCATGCAGATGGCGCGCCGGTGGATATCATCATCCGGCCCCAGCATCTGAAGATCGACTTTGACCGGGGCGGGCGTGGCCCCAATCCGACCGTGCAAGATGGAACTCCGGCGCGGGGAACGGTGACACGGGCACGCTATTTGGGGCGCGAAAGTCTGGTGGATTTTGCCATGGATGAGGGGGCCTTGACGCTGACCGCCGCTGTGCCGGGTGTGTTTTTGCCCAAGGCTGGCACGGTTTTGTGGCTGATGATCCGTCGCGACCGCTGTTTTGTGTTTCCTGCCAGCGCCTGAGCGGCCTCAGGTCGAGGCCGCCACCATCGCCCGGTAATCCGACAGAGTCTGGCCCGGCGTCGCGGCGAAGGACTCGCCGGTTGGAATGATGGCCATGATCCTATCCACCCGAAAGGCACGAAAGCCCTGCCGCGCCTCGCACCAAGCCACCAAAACCCAGATCTGGCTGTCGATCTCCAGCGCCAAGGGCCGAATGTCGCGATGGCTTTCCAGCCCGTTCAAATCGACATAGGTGATGCTCAGCCGTTCTTGCGCTGCAATTGCGCTGCGCAGCAGGGGTAGATGGGCCATGGCGCGGTTGCTGTCTTGGGCCTTTAAGGTGAAAATGTCATCGCGGCCCAGATCGGCTGGGGCAGGGGCCACGGCCCCGATCTTGGAGGCCAAACTGCGTGCAGCGCGCGCCAGCGTGGCATCTGCCCCCTCGGCCACCAGCCGAAGCCCGGCGCGCAGCGCGTCCAATTCATGCGCGCCCAGCATCAAGGGCGGCAAGGTGGTGGGCGCGCGCAGGATATAGCCCACGCCCCGCTCGCCTTCGATCGGCATACCGCTGGCCATCAGCGTGGCCATGTCACGCCAAATCGTGCGGATCGACACCCCACCCAAGGCCCGTGCCAGATCAGCGGCGCGATGCAATCGGCCATCACGCAGGATTTGCACAAGTTCAAACAGTCGGTCGGTGCGGCGCATCGGGGAACATCCGGCAAGGTCTACTGACAATTAATTGTCAGTTACCCCAAAAGTCCAGCCCTTTCCCCCCTTACACGTCGCCCCATCCTGCCCCTAGCATGGCGGCAAGTTGCAATAAGGTCGGCAGGCCCGACCCTGACACGGAGAGATTGTCATGCTGAACAATATCGGCCTTCCCGGCCTTCTGTTGATCGCCGTTGTTGTCCTTGTGCTCTTTGGCAAGGGCAAGGTCTCGGCTCTGATGGGCGAGGTGGGCAAGGGCATCACCGCGTTCAAAAAGGGCGTGAATGACGGCACCAAGGAAATCGAAACCCAGACCGCTGAGGCTGCCAAGGACGTGACCCCGGCGGAGAAAGCCGCCGAAAAGGACAAGGTCTGACATCCGCCCATAACGCGAAACGCAAAGAGCGGAGGGGCAAATGGACCTTGGCATGTCCGAACTTTTGGTCATTGGCATTGTGGCCTTGATCGTGATCGGCCCGAAAGACCTGCCGGAAATGTTCCGTCAGTTGGGCCGATTTACCGCCAAGATGCGCGCCATGGCGCGGGAGTTTTCGCGCGCCATGGAACAGGCGGCGAATGAAACTGGCGTTGCCGATGTGGCCAAGGATCTAAAGTCTGTCAGCGATCCCAAATCCATGGGCTTGAACGCGGTCAAGGATGCGGTTGACAAGTTCGAACGCTGGGATCCCATCAAAAACGCCGCCAAACCGACCGAACCTGTGCGCCAGAGCACGGTGCTGACGCCCCCGCCCATGCCGCCGGTGATCAAGCCGGTGGACACAGCGGCCGTTGCGACGCCAACCCCGGTTGAGGTTCCGATCACCCCTGCCGTGGCGACACCTCCGCTTGGCCCGAATACGGCGGCGCTTTACGAAAAAAAGGCCGCGAAAGAAGCGATTGTGAAAGAGGCCGCGGCCAAGTTGAAGGCGCTGGATGCCGCCCCGGCGGTGCCTGAGGTCGCGCCCAAACCTGCAGCAAAATCTGCACGGGCGTCCAAAGCTGCCAAGCCTGCCGCGACCACGCCCGTTGCGGTGGCCGCAGCACCCGCCAAAGCCTCGCGCAAGAAGAAAGCTGCGGACGAATGACCCAAAACGAAGACATCGACAATTCCGCAGCCCCCCTGATCGAACATCTGGCAGAGTTGCGCAATCGGCTGATCTGGGCGGTGATGTCTTATATCATTGCCATTCTGGCCTGTTTTGTCGTGGCCGAGCCGATCTTGAATTTTATGCTGCATCCAATTGAAATGTCGATGCGCGCGCTGGGGGATCCAAACCCGGTGATGCAATACACCTCGCCGCAGGAGTATTTCTTTACCCTTGTGCGGATCTCGATGGTGGCGGGTTTTGCAGTGGCCTTTCCGGTGATCGGATATCAGCTGTGGCGGTTCATTGCGCCGGGACTTTATAAGTCTGAAAAGAATGCGTTTTTGCCGTTTCTAATCGCCTCGCCCGCGCTGTTTATCGCTGGGGCAGCTTTCGCGCATTACATCGTGACGCCCATTGCGATGGATTTCTTCCTTGGCTTTGCCGATGCCTCTTCGATGGTGGCGGCAATCATTCCCGCGCTGACGGATTTGCCCACAGATGTGCCCGCCGAGCCCGCGCAGGATACAGGCATCGACATCGTCTTTCAGGGCAAGGTCAACGAAACGCTGGATATTTCGTTAAAGCTGATCATCGCCTTCGGCCTGTGTTTCCAACTGCCTGTGTTGCTGACCTTGATGGGTAAGGCGGGCTTGGTGTCTTCGGCGGGCTTGGGCGGTATGCGCAAATACGCGGTCGTCCTGATCTTGATGGTCGCAGCCCTTGTGACCCCGCCCGATGTCATCAGCCAGTTGATCCTGTTTGGCGCGGTCTATCCCTTGTATGAAGTGTCAATCTTTCTGATCCGCCGCATCGAGAAACGTCGCGAGGCCGAGTTGCGGGCCGAAGGGTTGTGGGACGACGAGGAAGAAGACGAGACAAAAGCATGACCGACGCCCTGATCCGCATTGCCGAGGCGCTTGAGCGTTTGGCCCCGGCACCGATGCCTGCGCCTGATTTCACCGCCGCCGAAGCCTTTGCCTGGCACACCGCCCCCGACCGGCTTGAGCCGGTGGCGCGGGTGTCTCGGGTGGATCTGTCGCTTTTGGTGGGGATCAACCGCTCACGCGATACGCTTTTGGAAAACACCCGCCATTTTGCCGCCTGCCTGCCAGCCAACAACGCGCTGCTTTGGGGCGCGCGGGGCATGGGAAAATCCAGCCTTGTCAAAGCTATCCATGCCAAAGTTGTGGCGGAAGGCTTGGCCCTGAAGATTGTGGAGCTCAGCCGCGAAGATCTGCCCTCTGTGGGCCGTCTGTTGGCGCATCTGCGCGCCGCACCTTTCCGGTTTATCCTGTTTTGCGATGATCTATCCTTCAGCCATGACGATCAGCATTACAAATCCCTCAAGGCCGTTTTGGACGGCGGGATCGAGGGGCGGCCGGAAAATGTGCTGTTTTATGCCACGTCGAACCGTCGCCATCTGATGCCGCGCGATATGATTGAAAATGAGACGCAGGCCGCGATCCATTCAACCGAAGCGATTGAGGAAAAAGTGTCGCTGTCAGATCGGTTCGGGCTTTGGCTGGGCTTTCATCCGTGTGACCAAGATGAATATCTGGCGATGATTGCGGGCTATTGCGCGGCGCATGGGGTTCAGGTGCCCCCCGATCGGCTGCGCGCCGAGGCGATTGAATGGCAGGCCACGCGGGGTGGGCGTTCAGGCCGGGTGGCGTGGCAATTCTTTTGCGATTTGGCCGCGCGCGAGGGCGTGCGCCTGTAAGATCGGCCTTGTTGGGTTGATCGGGCAGAAATCTATTTGCCTGATCTTGGCTGGCCCTTGTTCTGGGCAGGTGCCGGGGCCATATCCCAGCGATCATGATCATAGAGCTTGCGATTATCCTTGGCCTTATCTGCCTGAACGGTGTCTTGGCCATGTCGGAACTGGCGATCGTTTCAGCCCGTCCGGCGCGTCTTAAACCGCTTGAAAGCAAAAGCCGGGGTGCGGCTGCGGCCTTGCGGCTGGGGGCTGATCCGGGGCGCTTTTTGTCCACCGTGCAGATCGGCATCACGCTGGTCGGCGTCTTGTCTGGCGCGCTGTCGGGGGCGACGCTTGGGGCGCGGCTGACGGAAAGCTTGGTGGCGCGCGGGGTTGATCCGGATTGGGCGGCCAATCTGGGGGTCGGTGGTGTTGTGCTGGGCATCACCTATGTGTCTTTGATTGCGGGCGAATTGGTGCCCAAGCAACTTGCCCTGCGCAATCCTGAAAAGCTGGCCATGGCCATGGCCCCGGCCATGCTCATTCTGTCGCGGGTGGCGGCTCCGGTCGTTTGGGTGTTGGATCAGTCGGGTCGGGCGGTGCTGTGGCTGATGGGCCAGCGCGGCACCAATGCCAACCGCGTGACCGAGGAAGAGGTGCACAGCCTGTTGGCCGAGGCGCATGACAGCGGCGTGTTAGAGGCCGAAGAGCGCGAGATGATTTCGGGCGTTATGCGCCTGTCTGATCGCTCGGCCCGCGCCTTGATGACCCCGCGCCGCGATGTCGAGATGTTGCACATCGACATGACCAGCGCCGAGGCCGTGGCGGCCCTGCGCCGCATTGGCCGCCCACGCGTGCCGGTGCAAGACCGCGACACCGGCGATGTCTTGGGGATTGTCACACTGTCAGCGGCCTTTGATGCCGTCTCGCGCCGCGAGACGCTGGATTTGCGCGCCATCATGCAAGAGGTGCCGGTGGTGTCTGACCGCGCCGATGCTTTGGATGTGCTGGCCATATTGCGGGGCGCCGAACACCATTTGGCACTGGTCTATGATGAATACGGCAATTTCGAAGGCATCATCACCTCGGGCGATGTGTTAGAGGCGATCACGGGGGCAATGGCCACCCATGAGGACAGCGAACCTGCCTTCATGCCGCGTGAAGACGGCAGCCTTTTGGTGGCGGGCTGGATGCCGGCGGATGAGTTTTGTGACCGCCTAAGCCTGCCGCGAGACTTGGCGGGGGGCTATGACACGGTGGCTGGATTGGTGCTTCATCTCTTTGGCCGCCTGCCCAGCTTGGGCGAACATGCCACCGCCGAGGGTCACCGCTTTGAGGTGATCGACCTTGACGGTCTGCGCATTGATAAGCTTTTGGTCACAAGGATTTAACCCAAGCCCGGCGAAAGGCTTGGGCTTGGGCGCAGAGCAGAATCTGGCCGGTTTCGGCCGGATTCCCTTATTGGACGTAAGGCAGCGGGTCGAGACTATCGACGCCTTTGCGCACTTCGAAATGCACAAAGGACGGGTCCGCTTGACGCACCGCCGCAATGGTCTGGCCCTTTTTCACGCTGTCGCCCTTGGCAACTTTCAACCCATCCACGCCGGCATAAACGGTCAACAGCCCGTCGGCATGGCGAAGCACGACAATCGGCGTGCCGGTGGTGTCTTTGGTCACCGCCGCCACGCTGCCATCCGCTGCCGCCTTAACAGGGGTGCCGGGGGCTGCGGCAATGTCGATGCCGTCATTGCGGCCCTTGGCATAGCCGCGGATGATCTTGCCTTGCACCGGCATTGCGAATTTTGCCGCTGTGGTGCGTTGGCTGCCTAGATCTTCTGCCGGGGGCTTGGCCTTGGCCACTTCGGCGGCTGGGGCCACTTTTTCATCAGGCAAAGGCGCTTTGGCCGAAGGTGGGGTGGGGGTGGGCGTGCCGGTGCCAGGGGCCACTTCGGCCACTGTCTCACGCGCAGGCGGCGCGCCTGTCGGCGTCGGGATCATCAGATACTGGCCTTCGCGCACGCTCAGATCCGCGCCCAAGCCGTTCCAATCGGCCAAGGCTTTGGCCGAGACGTTGTAGCTGCGCGCGATTGAAAAAGCGGTTTCACCGCGTGCCACCTGATGGCGGGTCGGTTCCATACCGCTGGCGCCGCCGATGGTCTTGGCGGCGGTTGGGGCGGCTGCGGCGGGGGGCGCGGGTGTTGTGCTGCCGACACGGTCAAGGGCCGTTGTGGCGATGGTCGAAACATCGATCGCGCCGGGGCTGGCGCCCCCACCGATCACACCGCCCGCAGCCGGGGCGGCTGCGACACGGCTGGGCAGGGCCAAAACCTCACCCTCGCGCAAGGAGTCTCCCGGTTGCAATGCGTTGTAACTGGCAAGCTCGTTGGCCGACAGGCCCACGCGGGTGGCCACCGATCCCACGGTATCGCCGCGCCGTGCCACAGCCACCTGATAACCCGGGTATGAGATCACGCCGCGCCCATCGGCCGCAGGTCGAGGCCCCGTGGCCTGCAAAGCCGCATCCGAAGTGTCCAAGGCTCCCGCACCTCTGCGCAGATCCCAATCCATCGATCCGCCACTACAAGCCGACACCAAAAGCATCGCCGAGAGGCCAAATACCGCGTTACGAGAATTGCCCATTACCGCCTCATCCTTGTTGACCCCGGGTTTTCCCCGGCGTTTGTCGTCATTCCGTGCCCAGACCTTCGACCAGCGGCACAAAGCGCACCGCGCGCAGCTCGTCATAGTCATAGCCCGTCTCATGCCGCGTGACCTTGATCAGGCTTTGCACCGCATCCGACTGGCCCACAGGCACCACCATGATACCGCCGATCTTTAACTGCGACAACAGGGGGCCGGGCGGGTCTTCGGCTGCAGCTGTCACGATAATGCGATCAAAAGGGGCGACATCGGGCAAACCAAAGCTGCCATCCCCCGTCATGGCCACCACATTCACCAGCCCCAATTCGCGAAACAGATCCTGCGCCTCGCGCACAAGGCGCTTGTGGCGATCCACCGTGTAGACCCGGCGCGCAAGCTGGCTCAGGATGGCCGCCTGATAGCCCGACCCTGTGCCCACCTCCAGTACCGTATCGCGGGGCTGCACGTTCAGGGCCTGCGTCATCAGCCCCACCACCGAAGGCTGGCTGATCGTCTGGCCGCAGGCGATCGGCAGCGGCATATCTTCATAGACACGCTCGGCAAAGAGGCCACGCACGAAATGGCCGCGGTCAATCCGCTCCATCGCGGTCAGCACACGGGCGTCGGTGACGCCTTTGGTTCGCAAGGAAAACAAAAACCGCATCTTCCGCTCGGCCGCCGTCTCGTCATCGTCGGGCTGGCCGTTGTCCATCATGCCGGGATCACAGAGCTTGGACCCAACTCTAGGGCCGTTTCCAGATCGGCCAGCCTATCATGCGCCGTCAGATCGCAGCGCAAGGGCGTGATCGAGATGTAGCCCTCGACATTGGCGGTCACATCGGTGCCGGGCAGGGTGGGGCGGCCCTGTTCGCCACCCTTGATCCACAAGAACTGCCGCCCCGTGGGCGAGATATGGGGATCAATGCGAAAGCCGGCATAACGGCGGAACCCTTGGCTGGCCACGCGCGTGCCTTTGACATCCGCCGCCGGCAGGGGCGGGAAATTCACGTTGTAAAACAGCCGGTAATCCGCCTCGTCCCACAGGCCTTTGTCCAAAAGCGCGCGCACCACACCCACACCCAAGCGGGCTGCGGCATCAAAGGGGTTGTCCAACCCAGAATTGGCCGGGCCATAGAACTGCGACAGCGCGATCGCCTTTATCCCGTGCAAGGCGGCCTCCATCGCAGCCCCAATGGTGCCGGAATACAGCACATTCTCGCCCGAGTTATTGCCGCGATTGACCCCCGACAGCACCAGATCTGGCGGCCCATCCGGCATGACATGATAAAGCCCGGCCAGCACACAATCAGCCGGGCTGCCCTCTGCGGCAAAGCGGCGGGGGCCAAGCTCGGCAATCATCGTGGGGTGGGTATAGCTGATGCAATGACCAACGCCCGATTGTTCAAAGGCGGGGGCCACGGTCCAGACCTCGCCCTTTGGCCCGGCAATCTCGGTGGCGATGGCGTGCAGCACAGCCAGACCGGGTGCGTTGATGCCGTCGTCATTGGTGATCAGAATGCGCATGGGATAAGGGCCTTTCGTTGGCCCTTGATTAGACCAGCCTTAGGGGTGCCGCAAGCCTTGGCCGCAAGGGAATGTGGGATGGCTGCGCCACTGTGGCGCTCTGGGCGCAGCTTTCGGCCCCACGGGCTATGGGCCAAGGCAAAGCCCATTCTGGACGCGAGGCGCGGAACAGTCTAAAGCCCCGCCGACAGGATGGGCCGAATGACCTCAAACCCCACAACCGCGCACCGCTTGTCCGTCGCCCCCATGATGTACTGGACGGATTTCATATAAAGAACAATGCCTTGCAAGGCGGCGTGTGCACTGAATGTTCCTGTTTTGACCGCAAGATTTCGCGCTCTGGCGTAGGCCAGAGTAGGTCCTTTGGATGACTGGACCGACTGGCATTTCGATGCCTGAAAACGGCCTAACGGGCGCCGCTGCGGGGGTGCACGGTGCCGTCAGCGTCACGACAAGCGGAATTGACGGGACGTGATCGCTGCACGACACTTTCAGCCGTTCTTGCCTCGTGTGTTGCCATGTCTGATGCCCCAGTCTCTCGCCTCGCGGCGCGCCCGGCGCGCGCCATAAAGACAAGAACCGGCCCCTTGCCCGGAACGGGATGGCGCCGGTCCGACATGACCCAAAGGTCCGGTTACAGTGTTGAGATCACCCTGACCCGCGACGAGGAGGCCGTGCTCTACATCAGCTGCCGCGAGGCGCTGGAGGTCGAGGTCAGGGACCAGCAGGCCGATCCCGAAGCCGTGCTGGCATCGGCTCTCGAGGGGGCTCGCAGCTTCTCGACCTGGGCCAAGGGCGCCTTGCGTTGCGTTGGCGGACTGCCGGGCTCCGAGACCACAAGTCTGGTCGACGACCAGTTCAGCGGCGACCTGTTCATCCTGTCGAACGGGCTGGTCTGGCAGGCCCAGGCGCTGAGCGATGTCGAGGAGGAGATCGCGACGATGCTGGCCTATGCCGAGGCAGAGGTGTTGCCGCAATTCCTCGAACCCGTCACCGACGGAATCGGGTGACGGAACGCCGGGCCGGGCGTGTCGCACCTCAGCGGGTCGCCAACTGGCCGAGGATTCGTCCGCCTAAGCCGATGCCCAGCCATCCATTAACCTCGACAAGCGGCGATATCACGCGAACGCCGGGCCCAGACATCGGGTAACCCCTGCTCGACGCGGCCGTTCGTAGATACCACAGCAAAGGACTTCGTTCCTCAGAACCCCTTGCGGTTAGCTCATCGCCCCGATGGTCACCTAGTCCATCTGCCGCAGGATCGACGGGTCGGTGATCCGGTCATCGCGCGCCAGCAGCAGCGCCTTCGACAGGATGATCGACAGGATCTCGTCGCCCTCCAGCCGCAGCATGGGCGCGGAAGCCGTGCGGTCGGGCTGGATGCAGAGATGGCGGTCGCGGCCAAGGTCGTGCACGGCTGCCGAGCCGAGGTGGATGCGGTAGCGGCTGCGCTGGCCGGTCACGACAAGGTGCCGGCCATCCAGGGCCGCAACCCGGCCAAGTTCCATACCGGGCAGGAGGATCGCCAGAAGCGCCCGCCGGGTCTCGGCGCTGGCCGAAAGCTCGGCCCCTTGCGTCCAGTTCCAGTAGGCATCGGCCGCCTGCCGCCACGCGCCGGGCGGCGGGGCCTCGGGGCCCGCGTCCTGCCAACCGGGATCGAGGCCGATCGAGGCGACCGAGGTGAAGAGGTCGGCGTCGCGCAGGACTTCGGAGAAGGCGCGGGGCGGGACGTCCGTCAGCGGCATCGCGACACCGCGCCCGAAGCGGGCGCCGGGGTCCAGCCGGTGAAAGCGGATGCGGTCGGTGACGATGAAGCGATAGGTGCCGCCGTCGCTGACCGGGCAATCGACACCCGCCGGACGGATCAGGAATTCGGCCTGAACCCCGAAGGCGGGCATCTGCAGGTGCAGCGGCGCCTCCTCGGCCGCGTCGAAGGCCACGAGATGCCGCGCCGTCCAGCCCTGCGCGTCGGCCAGCGCCCGCAGCTGGAGCTGGCGCAGGACATGGCCTGCGAAGCGGTTGGAGTAGGTCACGGTCGCCCGTTCGGCGGGGGTGAGGGCATAGGTCTCGCGCCAGACCTGACGGAAGGGCTGGACTATGCCGAGGCCGGCCAGCCGTGTGCGCCAAGCCTGGCGTTCGTCCTCCGTCGCCTCCAGCGGGTGCCAGAGGGTGATGCGCGCGCCGCGCAGATCGACGGGGGCGCCCGTGGCATCCTCGGCCCCCGCTGCCACCGGCAGCACCGACCGCGGCCCTGCGCCGGTTTCGGCCTGCCAGACCAGCCGCCGGGCCAGCGCGCCAAGGGTGCCGTGATCGGCACAAGCGCAGCGCCATGCGGCATGGTCCCAGGTCCGGCCCCGGCGCAGAGCGTCCTGCAGACGGTGCTTCTGCCGCGTCAGTTCGGCGCTGATCGCCTTCACCCGGGCCTGTGCGGTGCGCACGGCCTCAGGCGCGGCGGCCCGGAGTGTCTTCGGGGGTGCTGCGTGCACGACCCCGGCCGCGTCGCGCCAGGACAGGGCCAGACCCGTTGGCCTCGCCGTGACGATGGCCTGACCGGGGCCTGCGGGGAGTATCAGCGGCCCGGGGATCAGCCCGTGATCGGGGGCGAGGCGGTCGTCGAGTTCGTCGGCGGACAGCCCCCGCGCCGCCGCCGCCTCGGCCAGCAGCCGGTCGAGCCTGTTCCGCACGCCGCCCATTCAGGCAAGGTCGCGCAGTCGGGCCAGCGCAGGCAGACCCGCGTCATCGGGCAGAAGCGACAGGGCCGTCGCCGCCGCATTGCCCAGACGCGCATTGGCCGCCCCATAGCCCGGCTGTTTGGCATAGCAGCGCCCGGCCAGCCCTTCGAGTACGGGCGCGGCCTCGGCCGCAGGCGCCAGATGCGCGGCCCAGGCCATGGCGACCATCTGTTCCTGCCGGAACTCCGGCGGCTTTGCCCGGCCCATGTGGACAAGCGCCTCATGCTCTTCGCGGTGGCTGCCGTCGGGGGTGTGGCTGCCAAGGATCTTCAGGATCAGCGCAAGGTCGGGCTGACCAAGCGTTTCGCGCGCGCGGGTGATCCAGGCTTTGGAGGGTTTGGCGGTGCTGCCCGACGGCAGGAGTTCGGACAAACGCGAAAGAAGGGCCGACTTGGGGTCACCCGCAGGGGCGGCAGTGGCGCCTGTCTGGCGGCACTTGGCAAGCCGCGCCATCACGCGGTCGAGGTAGCCGCGTTCGATCTGCGCGATCAGCGCCAGTTTCGGTCGGCCGTCCGCGTCGAACAGGTCGCGCTCTGCCGCGGGCTTGGTCATTTGCCAGGTCGGATTGACGGGAGCGTGCGCTTCGCCCGCAGGCAGACGTTGCAGGGTCTGCGGCAGGGTTTCCGGCATGACGCGCCCGGCCTCGAGCGCCGCAAGCGCGGTCACGGCCCGTGCAAGCAGCGCCTCCAGCCGATCCAGTGTCGGGGTGATGTCGACGCTGAGGTCGGTGGCCGAAATCAACCGGCTTTCCACCGTCTGAACGTGGCTGGATTAGGGGAAAAGCTGATGGCCGAGCCCCGGGTTGTCGCCCCCGGCTGCTGGCCGGAGGCGCACCCACATCCCCGGACGGCGGCGCATCTCGGTTTCAAGGGCGTCGAAGGCTTCAGCCGCCGCAACCGCCAGAGGGGCCCCCGTGTGCCGCGGCTTCGCGGCCACCGCTTCGGCGGCAAGCACGGGGCAAAGGCGCTGCAACAGCGGCTGATACTCCTTGCTGTTCGTGCGGGAGGTGTTGCGGATCAGCGCGGCAAGGTCAGCGTTCGGCGCGATGAAGGCACGGGCAAGCGGCTTGACAAGCCCCTTGTCCAGCGACGGCTTGAAAGGGCGGTCCGGGTCGGGGGCAAGACGCAGCCGCAAAAGCTCGGCGGCGCTATCCTCGGTGAAGCCCACCTCATGCTCGTGCGCGATGTATTCGGGACGGATGGCCGTGCCCCAGACCAGGCCCAGGAAGCGCGGATCGAAACCGCCCGGATCGTCCGGCCGCGCATGGGATGCCTTCCAGAGCGGACGCCAGCTTTCGGTGTCGAGCCGATAAAGGTCAATGATGCACTGCCCGCGTTCCAGCGGCGTGGCCGCGGCGATCCGGGCCTGCAGCTGCGCGATGCGGGCCTCGCGGGCCTTCTGCGACGATGCCGAGTCGCCGCCGGGGACATAGCTTTCAAGCGCCTCGCGGATGATCGGGCCGCACTGACGCAAAAGCGCCTCGCGCCGCGTGGAAATGTCCGCCTCGAACCGGGCCGCATCCGCGGCAGCGACATCGGGCGTCGCTGATTGGGGGATGACCTCCGGCCCGGCAGGCTCTGCTGAACCGGACAGACCTAACAATTTCTGAAGGTTACGGAGCATTGGTCATCCTCCTGTCATCGGGTAAAGCCGAAGGAACAGCGCCTCGTTGCTGCTGCGCAGGTTGAGGAAGGCATGGGGTTCGACGATCTGCGCGTCGTTCCAGAAGAACAGGATCTGCCCGTCCCGAAAGGCCCGCTGGGCCGCATCGATCGCATCGGGAAGGCACGCGGGAAGTGTGCCGTCAAAGCGCAGGATCCGCTCGACGAGCGTTGCACGGTTTGCATCCTGGGGACGCCCGGCGTCATCCATCAGTCGCGCCCATTCGTCCGAGACCCGCGCCGCGATGACCTCGGCGGCGGTCAGGTTGTCGACCACAAGCTCCAGCGTGCCGGCAGAACGGCGGCGCGCGGCACGGTCAAGACCGGGGTGCCCGATATCCTCGTCAAGAAGGCGGATCGACAGTACCAAACACACCTCGCAAAACTAACATCCCGGACAGCAGCATGGCTGAACAATATGGCAGAATTTTGGAGGGACGCTTTCCCGCGTCAACAAACTTCGACTGAATTGCCGCTGGAAACGGACTGACCCGATGCGCTTGGGGCGCGGCGCGGAAGGCTTGCCATCAAAGGGCCCGAATTCTCTGCGAAAGAAAAGTATGATACATGAAAGGTGCAGGTCTTGCCGGAGTCCGGGTCCCACAGTCGCATGTCGTATCTTGCGCCGCCGCAGTCGTCCGGTCGCGAAAGACGGGCTGATGCCGTGACCGCGCCGGCGTCCGACCGTTTCGAAAAGCGGCGCCGGGCTCTTGCCGTTATGGAGCAGCGCGGACTTGCCGGGAGCGAGGCCAACGCGCCGGCCTTTCGCGCCCTTGCCAAGGCAGGCATCGTCGTGAAGCCTCTTTTTTTCTGGTCTTTTCCTGGCCTGTTCATCTTCGCGTTCCTGTTGCTGACGACGTTCCTCGGTGGCCCGGTCATGCTCTGGGTGGCCTCCGGCATTCCCCTGATAGGCGCGGCAAGTGCCATCGCGGACGCGGGCCCGCTGCCTTTCCTTGCCGTCAATGCGGCCCTCGCTGTGGCCTTCGCCGCTCTTTTCCGGATCAGGGCGCGACGACTTGGGCTGCCAGAATGGAGAGATCTCTGACTTGGCGATGACGGTCCGGTGCTGAAGGGTGTATCGGGCCATTTTGTGGATTCCGAGCAGGCGGACCCCTCCATCACCGACCACTTCGCGGCGTTCGACCGGATCGAACGTCACGGCATCGGCTCCCGGCCGATCCCGGCAGAGTTCGGGTGAGAAGGCTTCTACTTCCGGCACGCGCATCGTTTGGTGAACTGGTCGCGGCTGTCGAACCAAGGCATCGGCATCGTGACGATCCTGCACGCGCGCATGCACCAGATGGACCAGTTTCGGGAGGATCGCGCGTCTTGCCCGCGCCGACGGACACGGTGCGTGTCGCCGCATGTCTGGAAATCTTACGTCGACCTGTGGCAGACTGTGACATGACTTTGTGGCGGCCGTTTCCGGGCAGCGTTCGAAAGCGTAACAGTTCCAGCGGGGATCGCACATGTCCGAACCGGCAGGAGTGCTTCTGCAAGCCGGCATTGGCGAGGCCGCACTTGCCGCGGTCCTGACGCAGAAGGTGTCGCATGGCGGCGATCAGGTGGAGATCGGGCATCTGCTGTGCGACCTGCTCTTCCGGGGTGATGCCGACGGCGATATCCTCATCCTGAACCATGATCCCGCCACGGATCTGCTGTTCCTCGGTTGGGTGCTGAACCACTACTCGGCCGAGCCGATCGCGCCGATCTGGCCGGTTCTCGACCGTCTGGCCAAAGGCATGGGGCCAGGGGCGAAGGCGGAAGGCGTGCTGGTGTCGACGTTCGGCCGCCCGTGGGAAAAGATCGGGATCGACGGCGCACGATTGACCCGGCGCGCGGCGGAGAATGTGGATGCGGGCCTGGCGCAACGTCTGTCCGACCGCCTGTGGTCTTTCGCCCGAAAGGGTCAGTTCCCCGACGCGGCCGCGTCGATGCGGGCGAGGAAGGTCCAGTGCAAGCCCTTTCGCACGGCTTGGACGCGTTACACCGCGTGGCAGGCGGAAAAGGAGCGCCCCTTCCGTATCCGGGCCGCCACGCCTGACGATCCGTTCTGGCTGTATCCTGACTTTGCCGCAGCGGGAGACGAGGTCTGGGAGTGGAAAAGCTACACGAAGACGCGTACGGTCATTCCGGGGGCCGATCCGGCAAGCTTCCGCAAGGTCGGGGATGTCTTTGTCGACCATCGGCAGGTCTGGGTCCACAGGCTGGCGGCGGGCTCGCCGCCCGCGACGGTTCCGACCGGCAAGGGCGGCACGCGCGCCAACCCCGATGCCGTCTGGGAATATGCCGTGGTGCCGGGCGCGGATGGCGGCAGTCTGACCTGGCTGTTCAACCGCTGGGACACGATCTTCTACCGCGATGCGGACCGCGTCTACGCGATGGAGCGCGGGGTCGGGCTAGTGGCCCTGCCGGGGGTTTCGCCCACTGCCTTCCGCCCGTTCGGCGACAGTTTCGGCACCGACGGCATGCGGATCTGGTCCGGGCGGCATCCGCTGCCGCTCGATCTGCGAAAGACGCGACGCGACGGGTTCTTCTTGTGGGACGATGCCCATGTGTTTCTTGCCCATCATCGCCTGCCGCTGGAGGCCGCCGGGTTCCGGGTGCTCATGGCGGGTTGAACCGCCCCGGGTTTACCGGAGGGCAAAACTCTCGGAGAATTGCCCGTTATGGAACATGCACAAAAGAAGAAGACGTCGAAGCCGTATTCACCCGAGTTCCGCGAACGCGCGGTGCGGCTTTTGCTGGAACACCGCGATGAGTATCAAAGCGAAGCTTCTGCGCTGGTGGCGATTGCAGGCAAATTGGGTTGTTCGCCGGACAGCCTTCGCGTTTGGGTGCGTCAGGCCCAGCGTGATGGTGGCGAACGGCCAGGTCTGACCAGTGCCGATAAAGCTCGAATAAAAGAGCTTGAACGTGAGAACCGTGAACTGCGTCAGGCTAACGAGATACTGAAGAAGGCATCAGCATATTTTGCAATGGCGGAGCTCGACCGCCCGTTTCGCAAGTGACTGCTTTCATTGAAGAACATAGGGGACAGTTCGGGGTCGAGCCGATGTGCAAAATGCTGCAAATCGCCCAGTCTACCTATTATGAGCGTCGCGCCATCGGGCGTGATCCTGATCGTGCTTCGGCTCGGGCAAAGTCGGACGCGGATCTCTGCATCAAGATCGATGCCGCCTGGAAAGACAACCGTAAGCTCTATGGGGCGCGGAAGATCTGGCACGTCTTGCTCAGAGGCAATCAGGACGTCGCGCGATGCACTGTGGAGCGTTTGATGCGCGATTTGGGCCTCAAAGGTGTGCTTCGGGGCAAAAAGGTTGTCACCACGAACCCTGACACATCGCAGCCCTGCCCAGATGACAAGGTGAACCGACTGTTCATGGCAGACCGTCCGAACAAGCTGTGGGTTTCAGATTTCACCTACGTGCAAACTTGGTCTGGGACGGTCTACGTGGCATTCGTGATCGATGTGTTTGCGCGTCGTATTGTCGGCTGGCGTGCCTCGACCTCGATGAAGACACAGTTCGTGCTCGACGCCCTGGAGCAAGCGATCTGGCAAAGAAAGACGCCAGATAACAAGAGCTTGGTTCATCACTCGGACCGTGGCTCCCAATACTTGTCCATCAAGTATACTGAGCGCCTGGCCGAGGCAGAGATCGATCTTTCCGTAGGCACCGTCGGCGATGCCTATGATAATGCCCTTGCCGAATGTGTGATAGGCCTCTTCAAAACCGAGGTCATCAACCAGATCGGCCCATGGAAATCGATGCGCGAGGTCGAATGGGAAACCTTGAAATGGGTCGATTGGTATAACAATCGCCGCCTTCTTGGCCCCATCGGTTATATCCCGCCCGCAGAAGCAGAGGAGGCGTTCTATGCAAACCTGAACTCACTCGATATGGTCGCCTGAAATATGAACAAATCACCCTCCGATAAATCCGGGGCGGTTCAGGTTCCGTGCCCGGCCCGCCCTATTGGCGCGCGCGGGTTACCGATGGCACCCGAACTGTGATCGTGCAGTGGGATGGCAGCCTGAATCCCGATACCCTCGATCCCTGACCAGGCCGAAACCGACCGCTGTCAACCCCAAAGACTCTCGCTACGAACGAAGGATGCCCGTGGGGCAGGTCAACATCCATCGTCAGTTTTGTCGAATGAATTCATGCGCCCATTGGAAAGCGGCTCGGCATCGCGCTCTTGCCGAATAGGGTGAATTCCTTGTGACTGGCTGCGACTGTCTCTTGATATTGTCGTAAACAGCAAGTTTTTTCCGGAGGTGCAGGCCATGACAGCGGTGGGCGCCCTTTTGCTGATCGTGAACGGGCAGTTCTCGGCAGCGCAATCACCGGAATTCCGGGCGGGCCCAAGCGGTTTGGCTGAGGCGCGTCCGGTTGTGCCTCCGGCGCCTTTATCTCGCCGCGGTGACAGGGTCCGGCAGAACCGCAGGATGTCCAGGGCCCGCGGCCCTGCGCGTCACTGCACGGCAATGGCAGAGAACAGAAAGGACGGATAGACGCATGCACGCCCTATACTCCAGCTTGTCGACCACGATCTTTCTTTATGTCTTCTACGTCTACGGACAGGGGAACGCGGTCGCGCCCATGGATTTCGCGATTGCAGCCATCGTCTCGATCGGCATGGTCGTCGTGATCACGCTCGTCGCCCGGCGGCTAGCCGGATGACGATGAAGCCCGGGAACACGGACTGGCTGGATCGGGGTCGTCCAACCACAGCCTCCGCGGCATCATCGCCACGGTTGTTGCGGTGAGTACCCTCGTGCTTGCCGTCGTGGCCGCAGGTGACAAGGCCGAACGGTAGTCCTCCCCGGTTTGGCGAGGAGGATTGCCTGGTGTCCCTGCCTTCGTCGGGATTTTGGACGAATGTGCGGTCCAGTTCCGCAAGGTTCTCGGCTCGGCAGGCGATCGGGCTTGTCCGGCAATCTGCTCACGCAAAGCGTCGAAAAACGATACTTTGTGTGAGCAGAGGGGATCATGATCTGCTCTGCACACGTCCGTTCGCTGCCTGCCTTGCCGCCTACAGGGCGATGACGTGGGAGTGCAACACGATCAAGGTGTCGCAAGACACGCTTGGGATCTCGACGCCTGGGTGACTGGACCGACCGGCATTTCGGGCGCGTCTGACGGCCGACAGGAGCAGCCTCGGGACCTTGTTTTGCACGGGCTTCCTCCAAGAGAGACTCGCGTCAGGCCTAGCCGCCATGCGAAGCGGCAGGCCTATCGCGGCGGCTCTCCCAGCATCTTCGCTTCATGTGCGATGGCCGTTTCGATCAGGTCCGTCCAGATCCGTTCGATCAGGTCCGGATCGAGATTTCGATCCTCGGCACCTTTGCGGACATTGGCAATGACCTGGGCCACGCGGTCGGTCGTCCGGGCGGGCAGGTTCTCGCGCGGTTTCAGGACGATGGCGCGGTCGATGTAGCCGGCGCGTTCGGCCAGCAGATCCAGAAGCGCGCGGTCGATCCGGTCGATCTGCCCGCGCAGGTCGGCCATGGTCTCGCACTGTTCGGGGGGAAGGATCATGGGGCGGGCCTTTGGTCCGGGATGCCCACGGCAAACAGCCGCAGGAAGTGGCGCAGGGCGGCATCGACGCGGGCGGCCAGCGCCTCGGGGCCGGGCTGTGGCATGCGCCCGACGACGCGGCGGATCTGGATGTCGCCGATCAGAAGGCCGAGCCAAGTTTCGCAGGCGATTGCCAGATCGTCGAACGCCAACCGGCCCTGTGTCCTGCCTTGGGCGATGATCTGCGCGACCAGGGGGGCCACCGTTTCGCGCCCCTCGGCGGCGATGATGCGGCCCAGCTCGCCCGTCGGGTCGGCGGCCGCAGCGCGGTTCAGCGCAACGGCCCGGTCACTGGTCACGAGCTGCAGCAGCACCGGGCCCACCCGGGCGAGGGTGTCCAGCGCATCGCCTCCGGCGGCGATCTGGTCCTCAAGCAGCGCCTTCACCTCGGCCGCATTGCGCCGGACAAGGGCCGCGAAGAGCCCCGTCTTGTCGCCATACCAGTTGTAGAGCGTCTCGTTCGACGCCTTGGCCGCCCGTGCAATCGCGAGCATCGACGCGCCAGCATAGCCCTTTTCTTCCAGCACCGCATAGGCGGCCCGTTCGATCTGGTCTTGCCGGAGGGATCGGTTTTCGTCGCGCATGGCACCCCCGGAAAATCTCTTGACCGAAAACGTACACATGATTACGGCTACTGGCAAGCGTACACATGATTACGGAAAAGGACGCCGCCATGACCCCCTCTGACCGCCCGAGCCAGGCCGCCTTGGCCTGCCTGATCCTTCTGCAAACCGTGATGCTGGCGTCGCTCTACGCCGGTTTCGCCCCGCATCCCCCCGCGGCCACGCCGCTGTTCGGCATCGGGCCGTTCCTCGGGGCGGCGCTCTCGGCCGCGGTCGCGGCGCTGATCCTCGGGGCCACGCCTGCGGGCCGTGTTCTGGCAGGGCTGGCGGCAGGGGCCGCGCTGGTCTCCTTCGGGCCGCAGAAGTACTTCGATCCGCAGTTTCCGCTGATCTGGCCCGCGGTGCTGTCCGGGCAGGTGGCCGCAGGGGTGATCCTGCTGGGCCTTCTGTCGCGGTTTCCGACCTTCGCGAAGGGCAAGGCCCATGTCGGTTGAGTTCTTTCTGGTTTCGCTGATCCTGGCCATCGTGCCGGGAACCGGCGTCGTCTTCACGCTGGCCTGCGCCATGTCGCAGGGCCTGCGCGGGGCGGTCTGGGGCGCGGTTGCGGGAGCGGTCGGGGTCATCCCGCACCTCGTTGCTGCCGGTCTTGGTCTGTCCGCGCTGCTGATTGCATATCCGCTGATGTATGACGGGCTGCGCATTCTGGGCGGGGCCTATCTGATCTGGCTGGCCGTTCAGGCCTGGCGGCACCGGCACGATACGCTCGAGGTGGGCAGCGCCCCGGCAACGGGCGCGCAGATCGTGGCGCAAGGCGCATTGATCAACCTGTTGAACCCCAAGCTCACGCTGTTCTTCGTGTCATTCCTGCCGCAGTTCGTGCCGCCGACCGACCCCGCGCCGATGCTGACCATGGGCCTGATGGGGCTGGTCCTGGTGGCGCAGACCTTTGTCGTGTTCCTCGCCTATGGCGCGCTGGCCGCGCGGGCGGGTGATCTCTTGCGCAGGCGGCCGAGGATCATGGTCCTGTTCCAGACCGGCATCGCGTTGCTGTTCGCGGGCCTGGGCTTGCGGGTGATCCTGGGCGGTCGATGACAGGGCGCGACCGACCGGGATTTCGCGCAGGTTGGATGGGGCGGATATCGGTTCATGCCGCGCCGATGGCAGCCTCTCCGCTCGTCTTGCACGGCGCTTTGCTTGGGCCCGCCACAGCAGAGGGCAACATCCTGTGCGAACATACCCGCGTGATCCAGCGCAACCACACGCTGCCATCAAGAACAATCTACGACTGGCGGCACTATCTGGCGGTCGTTCAGCGTAAGCCCGGGGCTTTGCGGAATGGCGCACCCTTCCTGGAATTACCATCTGCGTTCAGACAGTTGCAGGATCACATGCTGCGCAAGCCAGGTGGCGATCGTGAGATGGTCGATATCCTTGCCCTCGTTCTGCAGCATGACGAACAGGCCGTGCTGACCGCCGTGGAGCTGGCACTGACCGAGGGCGTGCCGACCAAGACCCATGTCCTGAACCTGCTGCACCGGCTGGTCGACGGCAAAGTGATCGGTGGTCCACCGCTGGACACGCCGCAAGCGCTGGCTCTGCACCGCGAACCCAAGGCCAATGTCGCACGTTACGACGGCCTGCGCGCCGAGATTACCGGAGGCCGTCATGCGTCATGATCCAGCCGCCGGCGCCATCGTCATCATGCTGCGCAGCCTCAAAATGTATGGCATGGCCCAAGCCGTGACCGATCTGATCGAGCAGGGCGCACCGGCCTTTGAAGCCGCCATCCCGATGCTGTCGCAACTCCTCAAAGCCGAATTGGCGGAGCGTGAAGTCAGATCGATTACCTATCACATGAAGTCCGCACGGTTCCCCGCCTACAAGGACCTCTCGGGCTTCGACTTTGCCACCAGCGAGATCAACGAGGCCACCGTCCGGACCCTGCACCGCTGCGAGTTCATGGAAAGTGCCCAGAACGTTGTGCTGATCGGTGGGCCTGGAACCGGCAAGACCCATGTCGCCACCGCGCTCGGCATCCAAGCCATCGAACATCACCGCCGAAAGGTCCGCTTCTTCTCGACCATCGAACTGGTCAACGCCCTTGAACAGGAAAAGGCCAAGGGCAAGGCCGGGCAGATCGCGGAAGGCCTGACCAAGCTCGATCTCGTGATTGTGGACGAGTTGGGCTACCTGCCCTTCAGCGCCTCCGGCGGGGCCCTGCTGTTCCACCTGCTCAGCAAGCTTTATGAGCGCACCAGCGTCGTCATCACCACCAACCTCAGCTTCAGCGAATGGGCCACCGTTTTTGGCGATGCAAAGATGACCACCGCCTTGCTCGACCGCCTCACCCACCGCTGCCACATCCTGGAAACCGGAAACGACAGCTTCCGCTTCAAGGCAAGCTCAGCTGCGGCAGCCCGAAAAAAGAAGGAGACAAACCCGCCCTTGACCCCAGCATGAACCGAAATCCATAATCAGAGGTGGCTCACTTCTCGGTGAAAAAACCGGATCAGTTCTGGGTGAAAATCAACAGCGTGGACACAAACTGTGCCAACGGATTGAAGATACAAGAAAAATGACAGAAAATCAATCACATAGACTATCGGTCGCGCCCATGATGGACTGGACCGATCGGCATTGCCGGGTGTTTCACCGGCATATGACGCGTCGGGGGATGCTTTATACCGAAATGGTCACGGCGCCGGCTGTGTTGCATGGGCCGAAACCCCGGCTTTTGGATTATTCCGAGGTCGAGCATCCCGTTGCGCTACAACTTGGGGGATCAGATCCGGCTGAGCTGGCGCGTGCAGTGCAGATCGCGCGGGATTGGCGCTATGACGAGATCAATCTGAACTGCGGTTGCCCCTCGGACCGGGTGCAATCGGGTTGTTTCGGTGCCGTTTTGATGGAACGTCCGGGCTTGGTGGCCGATTGTGTCAAAGCGATGCAAGATCAGGCCGATGTGCCTGTCACGGTGAAATGCCGCATCGGGGTGGATGATCAAGACCCCGCCACTATGCTGCCGGGCTTTATTGAAACCGTGGCTGCGGCGGGGGTCAATCATTTCATCATTCACGCCCGCAAGGCATGGTTGCAGGGCCTAAGCCCAAAGGAAAACCGCGAGATTCCGCCGCTGGATTACAATCTCGTGGTTGAGATGAAGGCGCGCTTTCCGCATCTGACGATCTGCCTCAACGGTGGGGTTACCTCGCTTGAGCAAGCCGAAAACCTTTTGGCCCAAGGGTTGGATGGGGTGATGATCGGCCGCGCGGCCTATCATGATCCAGCCTCGGTGCTGATCGGGGCCGATGCCTTGTGGGGCGAGGATTACGCGCCCACGACCTTTGCGGTGGTTGAGGCGATGAAGCCCTATATCGCCGCGCATCTTGAGGGCGGGGGGCGGTTGCACCAGATTACCCGCCATATGTTGGGGCTTTTCACCGGGCGCCCCGGCGCACGGGCATGGCGGCGCGTCCTTTCCGACGGGGCCACACGCCAAGGCGCGGGGCTTGATCTTGTGGATCAGGCCTTGGCCGAGGTGACGGCACTCGGGTGATGCATCTGCACAGACGTGCAAGGCGTCATCGGCTTGACGCTGCACACCGCCATGCGCAAGCTAGGTCACAGAAGAAACGGAGTTTTTCCAGATCATGTCCCTGTCCAGCCTTTCCCTTGATGCCGCGATTCTGAGGCGGTCATGCTAAGCGGTTGGCGCAAGATCGGGCCGGACCCAACGCTTTTGGCTTGGGCCAAGGCCGCCCATCCCTTGGCCGTGGCGGCCTTGCGCGACACGGATCAGCCGCTGCGCTGCGGGGGCACTTGGGCGGTTGGGCTTGATCTTCTGCCCAATGCGCCCGATGGCCGCGTCGAAGGCGTGCCGCTGCCATGGGGGCTTTTGGGGCTGGAGGCGACGGCGCTGCATCCGGCGCAATTGTCAACGGTGCATCCCGGCTATCCGCGCCCGTCAGCCGAGGAAACCGAATCTGCCTTTCGCTTTCGTCTGAACCGCGATGCGGCGCATCTGGATGGGCTTTTGCCCATCGGCCCCAACCGCGCGCGCATGATCAAAGAGCCACATGCCTGGATTTTGGGCCTGCCCCTGACCACCTCAGATGCCGCCCCTTTGGTGGTCTGGGAGGGCAGCCATCTTGTGATGCAGGCAGCGCTGCGCGCAGCACTTGCGCCGCATCCGCCCGAAACTTGGGGCGATGTTGACATTACGGCTGCGTATCAGGCCGCCCGGGCAGAGGTGTTTCGCACCTGCCCGCGCCGTGAATTGCCGGGGCTTCCGGGAGAAGCGGTGGTTCTGCACCGCCACCTCATTCATGGCGTTGCCCATTGGGCCGAAGGTGCGACAGCGCCCGCCGAAGGTCGGATCGTGGCCTATTTCCGCCCGGTGATGGACAGCGTTCAAAACTGGTTGATGCAAGACTAGCCTTGCCGGCGGTGCCGCGCCCTAGACAGCCCCGCGCCCCAAGCGGCCACCGCGCCGCTTGGTCAGGGTTTGCGCGCGTTGGGGCAACTCGGCCATCAGCAAGCGGCGCTCTTCGGCGCTCATCCGTGACCAGCCGCCGATTTCGGGAATGCTGCGGTAACAGCCGATGCAAATCTTGGCCTCGGGGTGCACCACGCAGATCTTGACGCAGGGGCTTTCGATTTCGGCGCGTTTCCAGATCTCGTCGGTCATGATCCCCCCAAAATGCGCATTCGGTCCAGCGCGCCTTGCAGAATATAGCCCGCCGCAACCTGATCGATCACCTCGCGGCGACGCTTTCGCGACGTATCCGCCTCTAAAAGCGCGCGTTCGGCGGCGACGGTCGACAAACGCTCGTCCCAAAAAGTGATTGGAAGGTCGGTCAGCTTTTCCAGATTCCGGGCAAAGGCACGGGTTGATTGCACGCGCGGGCCTTCGCTTCCGTCCATGTTCAAAGGCAGCCCAAGGATCAGCCCGGCGGCTTTGCGGTTCTCAACGATCGCCAAAAGCCGTTGCGCATCCAGCGTGAATTTTTCGCGCCGGATCACCTCGATGGGCGTGGCGACAGAGCGCGACAGATCCGACACCGCAACGCCAATCGTCTTATCTCCCAGATCCAACCCCAAAATCGCGCGGTAGGGGGGCAACAGCGCGTGAAACTCGATAATGTCGGTCAGGATCATGGCGCAAAGCCCGCCGCCGCCGCCGCATCGCGCAGGGTTTTCAAGGCGGCGGGGTCGGCGGCAAGGTTCACTTCGCCAGCCCGAAGCGCGGCGCGGCCCCGGTCGGTTTGGTCCAAAACCCGAAGCGCATTCAACAGCCGCACCCATTCGTCAACCGGACCGCCCTTGTCCATCAGGCGTTCTTCCAACTGACCAACCATGCCCTCGATCATGGCCGCGCGATCCTCGGGGGCCAAATCCTGTGCGGCGGCCATGTCTTCGGCATTCGGGCCGGGAAGGGCGGGAGGATCGGGCAGGGTGTAGGGAATGCCCGCCTGAAGCGCCGCGGTTTCGATGTCTGCACGCGCAGCCGCCACCCAAGGCGCGTCTTGCGGCCCCTCGTCGACCAGTCCTTGCCACAGCTCAAAGGCCCGATCCGCACGGTCGTTTTGGGCAAACATCAGCCCGACCATATAGCGCGCCATCCCGTGTTTCGGATCGCGGCGCAACACGTCGATCAGATGCGCCTCAGCCTCGGGCGAGACATAGCCATTCGCTTGCGCAATCAGGATCTGCGCAGCCGCAAAATGCTGATCGGGGTTGGCCGATGCTTCCAGCAAGGCCAAAAGCTTGGCTTGCGCTTCATAGGCGGCGTCAAAATTGCCCAAGGCCATTTCGTTGCGCGCCAAAAGCTCAAGCCCCATGGCATCATCAGGCCGTTCCACGACGGCTGCGCGCAACTTGTCCATCAAGCTCGTAAATTCCGCCCCCGGATCGCGCGGTGTGACGCTGGGCAAGCTGGCGACCACCTCCGCCTGTGCGGGGCGGGTTTTATAGGCCATGTCGGCTGCGGCAAATCGGCTTTCCAGAGGCAAATCGGCATAGCCCGGCGCGCCCAAATCATTGTAAAGCCACAAAGATCCCCCAAGCACCGCCAGCACAAGGCCGCCAGCCCAAATGATATTGCCGGTTGGGGCAGGGGGTTCCACCTGTTTCAGCGCGCGATCCGCCTCGAGTAAGCGGCGCGAGACTTCGATGCGCAAACGCTGGGCCTCGTCCTCTTGCAAGGTGCCACGGGCCAGATCGCGGTCTACTTCCGCCAATTGGTCGCGATAGACCTTCAGATCGGGATGCTCGGCCACCACCTCGCCGCCGCGCCGCAGGGCTTGCACCATCAGCACCCCCACCATCCCGGTCAAGACCACCGCAATCGCCCAAAACAGCCACAGATCCATCGTCTTCCCCACACCGCTTTGCCGTCCACATAGCCTTTAAAGTGGCAGCAAAAAAGGGGCCAAGCCGCCGCAGCGCCACTTCGTCGCTGTCATGTCGTAATTTTCCCGATTGTGCCGCTGGCGGGACGAGTTATTTGCCGCTTCCATCGGACAAGCAGCCAAGACGAAAAGGGGCCTGACATGAAACGCTATTCGGTCTTTGCCATCGCCAAACAAGCGATGAACTATCATCTCGGGTGGGAACGGGCCTGGGCCTCTCCGGCACCGAAGAAGGAATACGACGTCATCATCGTTGGTGCGGGCGGTCATGGTCTGGCGACGGCCTATTATTTGGGCAAAAACCATGGCATCAAGAATGTCGCGATCATCGAAAAAGGCTGGCTTGGCGGTGGCAACACCGGGCGGAATACGACGATCATCCGGTCGAACTATCTGCAAGATCCCTCGGCGGCAATTTACGACAAAGCGCTGAAGCTTTACGAAAACCTCAGCCAAGATCTGAACTACAACGTCATGTTCAGCCCCCGGGGCCTGTTGATGCTGGCCCAAACCCACCATGAGGTGCGGGGCTATCTGCGCACGGTGCATGCCAATATGTTGCAAGGCGTGCAGACCGAATACATCACGCCTGCCCGCGTGAAAGAACTCGTGCCAATCATCAATATCGACGGGCCGCGCTATCCGATCTTGGGCGCGCTTTACCAGCCGCGCGGTGGCACGGGGCGGCATGATGCGGTGGCTTGGGGCTATGCGCGGGCCTGTTCGGCCATGGGGATGGACATCATCCAGCAAACCGAGGTTACCGCCGTGCGGTCCGAGGGTGGCGTGGTCAAGGGCGTCGAAACCTCTAAAGGCTTTATCGGCTGCAAGAAGCTGGGTGTTGTGGTGGCGGGCCATTCGGGCCAGCTGGCCGAAATGGCGGGCTTCCGCCTGCCGATCGAAGCGGTCGCGCTGCAAGCCTTGGTGTCCGAGCCGATCAAGCCTTGCATGGATGTGGTCGTGATGGCCAACACCGTGCATGGTTACATGTCGCAATCGGACAAGGGCGAGATGGTGATTGGTGGTGGCACCGACGGGTTCAATAACTTTACCCAGCGCGGGTCATTCCACCACATCGAAGAAACCCTGCGCGCACTGGTCGAAACCTTCCCGATGATTTCACGGCTGAAAATGCTGCGCCAGTGGGGCGGGATCGTGGATATGACCGGCGACCGCTCGCCCATCATCTCGAAAACACCGCTGGGCAACTGTTTCTTCAACTGCGGCTGGGGCACCGGGGGGTTCAAGGCAATCCCGGGGTCAGGCTGGGCGATGGCGGAACTCATGGCCAAGGGCGAACCGGGGCCGCTGGCCGAAGAATTCTCGATGTGGCGCTTCAAGGAAGGCAAGTTCATCGACGAGTCGGTGGCCGCCGGGGTGGCGCATTGATGGGCGATTTTTCGTCGAAAAATCATGGGGTTCGAGTTTTCGTCGAAAACTCGTTGCCCCGAAGCGTTGTTCTTATGGGAGAGATCAAATGCTGATCCTCGAATGCCCTTACTGCGGCGTCAAAGCAGAAGAAACGGAACTTACCCCCGGTTATGAAGCGCATTTGAAGCGTTATGGGCCCGGCTCCTCACCCGAAGAGTTCGAAGCCTATATGTTTGCGCGCAAAAACCCCAAGGGCGTGCATTTCGAGCGCTGGCGCCATGCCTATGGCTGTGGCAAGTGGTTTTTGGCCGCCCGCTGCACCGCCACGCTGGAAGTGTTCGGCACTTACCCCGCGCAATCCTCTGCCCCGCCTGCCGATTTGCAGGCCAAGATCAAGGCCAAGCGGCCCAACTGGGAGGGCTACAAATGAGCACCCGTCTGCAAAAAGGCGGTCGTCTGATCGACCGCAGCCGTCAGGCAACCTTTACCTTTAACGGCAAGCGCCTGACCGGCCACCCCGGCGACACTTTGGCAGCCGCACTTTTGGCCAATGACCAGATGTTGGTGGGCCGTTCGTTCAAATATCACCGCCCACGCGGGATCGTCGCCTCGGGTGCCGAAGAGCCGAACGCCTTGGTGAATATGGGTGAGGGCGGTCGGTTTGAACCGAACCAGCGCACCACCACGACCGAGCTGTTTGACGGTCTGACCTGCTCCAGCCAGAACCATTGGCCAAGCCTTGAGTTTGACGTAGGTGTGGTCAACAATTACGCCGCGCGTTTCTTGCCGGCGGGTTTTTACTATAAGACCTTCATTCACCCGCGTTTTGCGTGGAAACATGTGTTCGAGCCCATCGTTCGCCAGTCGGCAGGTTTGGGTAAGGCGCCGAAGGATCAAGATGCGGACCGTTACGAACAGGCTTACGCCTTTTGCGATCTGTTGATCGTCGGCGGTGGTATTGCGGGCCTTCAGGCGGCGCTGATCGCCGGTCAGGCGGGCAAGCGCGTGATCTTGATGGAGCAGACCGCCCATTGGGGTGGCCGCGCGCCGGTGGATGGCGATGTAATTGATGGTCTTGCCGCTGATGCATGGGTCAAGAACGCCGTGCAAGCGCTTGAAAAAATGTCGAATGTGTCGATGCGCACGCGTTGCATGGCGGCGGGTGTCTATGACCATGGCTATATCTTGGCCGATGAGAAAGTCGCCGATCATACCCCCGGCGATGGGCGGCCAAAGCACCGTCTGTGGCGCATCCGTGCAGGCAAGATCATCACCGCCACGGGCGCGATTGAACGGCCCTTGTCCTTTGCGGGCAATGATATTCCCGGTGTCATGCTGGCCAGCGCGGTGCGTGACTATGTGGTGAATTTTGCCGTCTCGCCGGGTGATCGCACGGTGATCGCCACCAACAATGACGACGGTTATCGCACCGCCATCGCCTTGAAAGAGGCGGGGCTTGAGGTGCCGCTGGTGGTTGATGCGCGCAGCAATCTGACCGGCGATTTGCCTGCAAAAGCCAAGGCAATGGGCATCCGCGTTGAGGCGGGCCGGGCCATTGTCAAGGTCAAGGGTGGCAAGCGTGTAACTGGCGTTGCCATTGGCTTGCAAGCCGGTGAGGGCGCGGTCATTGAAGAGGTGGCATGCGACGCGGTTGCCATGTCGGGCGGCTGGTCGCCTGTGGTCCATCTGTGGAGCCATTGCGGCGGCAAGCTGACTTGGGACGAGGCACAGGCGCATTTCCGCCCCGATGCCACCCGCCCGCCAACCAATCAGGACGGCGAAGCGATGGTGATGGTTGTCGGGTCTGCCAATGGCCATCTGTCGGCTGCTGCCGCTTTGGCCGATGTGGGCGCGCAGATGGGTGCCAGCGCATCGACCGCCGCGGCCGTGTCGGAGGCCCCGATGGAGGCCGTCTGGATCATGCCGCAGGGCGCGGATGTGAAGCTGAAGTCGAAAATGTGGCTGGATTATCAGAATGATGTGAAGGTTTCTGACGTTCAGCTGGCCGCGCGCGAGGGCTATACATCGGTTGAACATACCAAGCGTTACACCACGCTGGGCATGGCCACCGATCAGGGGAAACTGTCGAACATCAACGGTCTGGCCGTCTTGGCGGGCGCCTTGAACGACAAGATCCCCAATGTCGGCACCACCACCTTCCGCCCGCCCTATACGCCTGTGACCTTGGGCGCGCTGGCTGGCGAAAGCCGGGGCGAGATTTTCCAGCCCCTGCGGATGAGCCCGATGCATGGCTGGCACGAAGCCAACGGCGCCTATATGGAGCCGGTGGGTCTTTGGCGCCGCGCCTATTGCTATCCGCGTGCGGGGGAAAACCATGAACAGGCCGTTAACCGCGAAATCCTGAACGCGCGGGAAAATGTCGGGCTGCTCGATGCCTCGACCCTTGGCAAGATCATTGTCAAAGGGCCGGATGCGGGCCGTTTCCTCGACATGCTTTACACCAATGTCATGTCGAACCTTGGCATCGGCAAATGCCGCTATGGTCTGATGTGCAATGAGCAAGGCTTCCTTTCCGATGACGGCGTGGTGATCCGGCTGGCTGAGGACACTTGGCTGTGCCACACCACCACCGGCGGGGCGGATCGGATCCACGCTTGGATGGAAGACTGGCTGCAATGCGAATGGTGGGATTGGCAGGTTTACACCGCCAACGTCACCGAAGAATATGCCCAGATCGCCGTGGCTGGCCCCAAGGCCCGCAAGCTGTTGGAAAAACTGGGCGGCATGGATGTGTCGAAAGAGACGCTGCCCTTTATGACCTTTGTCGATGGCATTTTGGCGGGTCTGCCGGTGCGGGTGCATCGCATCTCGTTCTCGGGCGAGCTGTCCTATGAAATCGCCACCCCGGCAGGCTATGGCCGCGCGCTATGGGAAAAGCTGATCGAGGCGGGGGCCGAATTTGGCGTCATGCCTTATGGCACCGAAGCCATGCACATCATGCGGGCCGAAAAGGGCTTTATCATGATCGGCGACGAAACCGACGGCACAGTCATTCCCCAGGATTTGAACCTTGGCTGGGCGATTTCCAAGAAGAAGGCGGATTATCTGGGCAAGCGCGGGCAGGAACGCACCTATCTCGCCAGCCCTGACCGCTGGAAACTGGCCGGGTTTGAGGCGCTGGATGGTTCTGTCATTCCCGATGGCAGCTATATCATCGCCGATGGTTTCAACGGCAATGGCCAGCGCAACACCCAAGGCCGCGTGACATCCACCTATTACAGCCCGACCTTGAAAAAGGGCATCGCGATGGGTCTGATCAAGGGCGGTATGGACCGTTTGGGCGATGTGGTCGAGTTCAACACGCTGACCACCGCCACGGTGAAGGCGCGGGTCGTGGACCCGGTGTTCTATGACAAGGACGGGGAGAAGGGCAATGCGTGATCCGGTAGCTCCGCTGGGCAATGCCAGCTTTGACGGTTTCTGCAAGGTTCGCGAAATCGGCCCCTTGGGGATGATTTCCTTGCGCGCAAAGCCAGAAGTTAAATCCTTGGCCAAGGCGATCAAGGCGGCGGTGGGCACCAAGGTGCCCGCGCAGCGCAAGATTGAAATGGCAGGCGATCGTGGTTGTGGCTGGATGAGCCCGGACGAATATCTGCTGATCCTGCCCTATGCCGAGACGGGGGCCGCGATGGCCGCCATTGCCGAGGCGATGGGCGCAGATCATCATCTGGCCGCTGTGGTATCTGACGCCCGCGCGGTGTTCCGGGTTGAAGGCGAAAAGGCCGATCAGGTTCTGGCCAAACTCTCGCCGGTGGACTTTGCCACGCTCGAGCCGAATGAGCTGCGCCGCACGCGTGCAGCCCAAGTGGCTGCGGCGATGTGGAAGGTGGATGGCGGCTATACCGTTGTCTGCTTCCGCTCTGTTGCCGCCTATATGATGGGTCTTTTGACCCATTCGGCGATGAAGGGCAGCGAGCTGGCCTAAGGTCATCTGGAAATTGCTTCAAAGGGCTGGCCTAGCGGCTGGCCCTTTTGCATTCAGGGCCGCAAGAGCCGCGAAAAGAGGGTGTCCAGAAAATCCCCGGCTTCGGCAAAGGGATCATGGCCCTCGCCCAAAACCGCGCGCACCTGCACGTCGAAATCGGCGTAATGCTGCGTCAGCGCCCAGATCGAAAAGATCAGATGATAAGGATCAAGCCGCGCGATACGGCCCTGATCCATCCAGCCGCGCAGGATGGCGGCCTTGTCATCGACGAGCCGTTTCAGATCGCCCTCGATCGCCTCCATGATGCGCGGGGCGCCTTGCAGGATTTCATTGGCAAACAACCGGCTTTCACGCGGAAAATCGCGCGACAGTTCCAGTTTGCGCCGGACATACCCCATGATTTCGGCCTGCGGATCGCCTTGGGCATTCAAGGCGCGCAAAGGGTCAAGCCATGTATCCAACAGCCGGCCCAAAAGGGCGGCATGCACCGCCTCTTTCGAAGGAAAGTAATAGAGAAGGTTCGGCTTTGACAGGCCCGCAACATCTGCGATCTGGTCCAAAGTGGCCCCGCGAAAGCCGTGCAGGGAAAACACATCCAAGGCCGCCTCAAGGATATTGGCCGAGTTGCGTTCCTGAATGCGGGTGCGGGGTTTTGTCATCTTGGGGCCAGTTTTGCGCGGTGGGTGGCGCAGGATGCTGGAAAATCAGGCGAAATGCAAACAGATGCCCGGCCAGCGTTTTCCCCTTCTCTTGCCTCAAAGCCCCTCGATCAACGCTTTGATCCCGGCGACCACCAGCTTGTGATCTTCGACCTGCGGCAAGCCTGACACCGTGGCGACCGCCACCACACCCACACCCGCCACCCGAATAGGCACGGACCCACCCTGATCGGCATAGTCCTCAGACGGCAACCCATGTTTGGCCAGCGTCTCGCCCTTGTCGCGGTTGCGTTGACCCACGGCCAGCGACGCCTCTTGAAACATCAAGGCCGTGGCCGATTTGCGCCGCACCCAGCGGTCATGGAACGGGCCAGAGCCGGGCAGGGCGGCATGAAACAAGGTGCGGTCCGCGGTGCGAATGTTGATGACCACGCCCAGACCTTGGGCCAGATCGACCAAGATCAGCCCAAGGGCGAAAGCGTCCGCTTCCGCAAAGCGGGGCAAGATCAGGCTGGCGGCCTCGGCACGAAGCGCGTCAGAGGTGGGAAAATCAGGGGTCATGACGGGCTTTCGCAAAGGTTTCTGGAAATGGAGTTAAATCGCGCCGATCCCGCGCAGGATCATGGTTTTCACGCTGTCTTTGGCGGCGCGCCATTGGGCATCTGTCAGAGGCTTGCCACCGTTCAAGGTTTCGATCTGATGACCAAAATCGGCATAATGCTGGGTGGTGGCCCAAAGCATATACAAAAGGTGTTCAGGGTTGACCGGGGCCATCTTGCCCTCATCAATCCAGCGCTGGATGAGGGCCGCGCGCCCGGTGGTCCAGTCGCGCAGCGTGGTTTCAAGATAATCTTGGATCACAGGCGCGCCGTGCATCACCTCAGAGGCCCAGACCTTTGACCCATCGGGGTGGCGGCGTGAGATTTCCATCTTGGCGTCAATATAGGCGCCGATCCCCTCAACCGGCCCCGGCGCGCGGTCCATGCTGCCGGCGGCTTGCAGCCAGATTTCAAAGATGTTCTGCACCACGCGGCGGTAAAGATCTTCTTTGGTGGCAAAGTAGTAATGCAGGTTCGCTTTGGGCAATCCGGCCACATCGGCAATCAGCTGCATCGTGGCCCCACCAAAGCCCGCCTCGGCAAACACTTTTTCGGCCGCCTGAAGAATGAGCGTTTCATTCTGCTGGCGGATCTCGTTTCGACGAAGGGGGCGGGCGGTGGTCGACATGTTCAAGATTTTCGTTGACCGGTTGGTCAGGTTGTGGTGCGCTTCACTTTGACCATACGGTCAGGAAAAGATTCGTCGCAAGGGGCATCAAGACCCGTTCGACACCAAGGGAGACAATCATGGCCGCACCGGGCGAGAACATCCGCATCAATTCCGCGCGTCTGTGGGACAGTCTGGAAGAGATGGCGCTGATCGGGCCGGGGGTGGCGGGTGGCTGCAACCGCCAAACGCTGACGGATGCTGACAGCGAGGGGCGGCATCTCTTTCAACGCTGGTGCGAAGCGGCGGGCATGAGCATGGGCGTCGATACCATGGGCAATATGTTTGCCACGCGTCCCGGCACCGATCCGAATGCCTTGCCTGTGTATATGGGCAGCCACTTGGATACCCAGCCCACGGGCGGCAAATATGACGGGGTCTTGGGGGTTCTGGGTGCCTTGGAGGTTGTTCGCTCGATGAATGATCTTGGCATTCAGACCAAACATCCCATCGTCGTGACGAATTGGACCAATGAGGAAGGCGCGCGCTTTGCCCCCGCCATGCTGGCCAGCGGGGTTTTCGCGGGCATCCACACCGAAGACTACGCCAAGGCACGCCGCGATCTGGATGGCAAAGTCTTTGGCGAGGAGTTGAAGCGCATCGGTTGGGAAGGCACCGAAAAGGTCGGCGCCCGCAAGATGCACGCGATGCTGGAGTTGCACATCGAACAAGGCCCAATCCTTGAGGCCGAAGGGAAAGATATCGGCGTTGTCACCCATGGGCAGGGGCTTTGGTGGCTGGAAATCACGCTGACGGGCAAAGATGCGCATACCGGCAGCACCCCGATGCATATGCGGGTGAACGCGGGCCTTGGCATGGCGCGGATCACCGAGCGCGTGCATCAGATTGCCATGGCGCATCAGCCGAATGCCGTGGGTGCGGTGGGGCAGGTCAAGGTGTTTCCCAACAGCCGCAACGTAATCCCGGGCAAGGTGATTTTCACGGTCGATATCCGCAGCCCTGAACAGGCCAAGCTGGACGCGATGAAGGCTGAGGTGATCCGCGCGGCCCACGCGGTGGCGAAAGAATTGGGCCTTGGCTGCGAGATTGAAGAAGTGGGGCATTTCGACCCGGTGACCTTTGACGCAAACCTTGTGAAGATCGTCCGGCAATCTGCTGAAAACCTTGGTCTTTCACATATGGATATTGTCTCGGGTGCTGGGCATGATGCATGTTGGATCAACCGTGTTGCGTCGACGGTGATGATCATGTGCCCTTGCGTCGATGGGCTCAGCCATAATGAGGCCGAGAGCATCAGCCCCGAATGGGCGGCGGCGGGGACCGATGTGCTGTTGCATTCGGTGCTTGAGGTGGCGCAGGTGGTGACGTGAACGGTTGAAAGGGTGGCCCCCATGTCCCAAATCTTGCCCCACGATCCTGCGCTGCCCTTGGCGGGCCGTCTCCGCGCGGTGACCGGGGCGCTTTTGGTGCCGCCTATGGGGCCAGAGCGCCCTTTGCCATGTGGGGCCTTTGAGGCAGGCCAACCCGTAATGGAAAGCCTGTGTTACGGTGGCGATCCGACCTATCCGATCAACGTCTTTCCCGCGCCCTTGCCGGCACAGGCGCATTTGGCCGGGACTTATCTTTTCGGCGGCATTTTGTCGGGCCATTTTGGCCATATGCTGGTGGAAGGCACGGGCCGGCTTTGGGCTTTGCACGATCGTGCAGATATTGCGGGCGTGCTGTTTTTCGCGCGGCCCTTCGACAAGGCCCGCCAATGCGCCAAGATGTTCGCGCAGATGGCTGCAATCTTGGGTTTGCCGCCGGTTACGGTGGTCGAGACGCCCACGACGGTTGATCGGTTGATCCTGCCCGAACAGGGCCTTGGATCGGGGGCCTTGTTGAACGGCCGCCCCGAGGTGCGGGCCTATCTGCGGGGGCAGATGGCACGGGTTGCGCCCCAAGGCGCGGCCCGCAAGTTTTACATCACCCGCACGGGGCAACCGGCCCGGCGGGGCATGATTTTGGGCGAAGCCTTGCTCGAGGCGCTGTTTGCCGCCCAAGGCTATGAGGTCATCCGCCCCGAGGACCACAAACTGGCGGCGCAAGTGGCGATGTTTCGCGCGGCAAGCCATGTTGTCGGCACCGAAGGCTCGCCCTTTCATCTGTTGGCTATGGCCGCGCAGAAAGGCTGCAAGGTGGCGGTGATCCAGCGCAGGCGTTCCCCGACATTTTCGCAAATCTGCGCGCATCTTGAAGCCTTTATCGGCGGTTCTGTCACCCGGATCGACGCGCTGACCAGCATTAACGCGCCCAAGAAATTCCGCAACCCGAACCTGATTTACCTAGAGCCATCCCGACCTGCGATGTTCGCGGCGCTGCAAGAGGCGGGTTTTGTGTTGGGTGAGGCTTGGGAGGATATGACACAGGACGAGCGCCGCGCGGCGGTGCAGGCCTTGGCCGCCGAGACGGAGCAACGCCTGCGCCCCGTGGCGATGGAAGACCTGCCCGAGGATGATGGGGATGAGGAAAAGGATGCGGCGTGAATTCGGATCGCTTGCGCTGCGGCCCGCCCCCGGGGGTTTTCCACCCCCGGACCCCCGAGGATATTTGGGCCACATTGAAGGCCACGAGAAAATGGGAGTTTGACCTATGGCAAGCACGGTTATCAAAGGTGGCACCGTCGTTACGGCTGACCTGAGCTATGAGGCGGATGTCAGGATCGAGGGCGGGGTGATCACCGAGATCGGCAAGGGGCTTAAGGGCGACAGCGTGCTGGATGCCACGGGCTGCTATGTGATGCCCGGCGGGATTGATCCGCATACGCATCTGGAGATGCCTTTCATGGGCACCTATTCCTCGGATGACTTTGAGTCCGGCACCCGCGCGGCCATGTCGGGCGGCACCACCATGGTGGTGGATTTCGTTCTGCCGGGGCAGGGGCAGGGGCTGATGGATGCAGCCCAGATGTGGCACAACAAATCGGGCCGGGCGCATTGCGATTATTCCTATCACATGGCCGTCACCTGGTGGGGCCAAAAGGTCTGGGAGGATATGGAGGATGCGGTAAAGGCGGGCATGACCTCGTTCAAGCATTTCATGGCCTACAAGGGCGCGTTGATGGTCAACGATGATGAAATGTATCAATCTTTCAAACGGGTGGGCGACCTTGGTGGCCTTGCCATGGTGCACGCCGAAAACGGCGATGTGGTGGCCGAACTGACGGCAAAGCTGATTGCCGAGGGCAATACCGGGCCAGAGGCGCATGCCTACTCGCGCCCGCCGCAGGTGGAGGGGGAGGCCACGAACCGCGCCATTATGATTGCCGATATGGCCGGTGTGCCGCTTTATGTGGTGCATACCTCTTGCGAAGAGGCGCATGAGGCCATTCGCCGGGCGCGGGCGCAGGGCAAGCGGGTTTGGGGCGAGCCGTTGATCCAGCACCTGACTTTGGATGAAAGCGAGTATTTCCACCCCGATTGGGACCATGCCGCGCGGCGCGTGATGTCACCGCCCTTCCGCAACAAGCAGCATCAGGATAGCCTTTGGGCGGGCTTGCAGTCAGGGTCTTTGTCGGTCGTGGCGACCGATCATTGTGCCTTTACCACCGAACAAAAGCGGTTTGGCCTCAAGTCTTTTGCGCAAATTCCCAACGGCACGGGTGGGCTCGAGGACCGGATGCCGATGCTTTGGACCCATGGGGTGAACACCGGGCGGTTGACACCGAATGAATTTGTGGCCGTCACTTCAACAAACATCGCCAAGATCTTGAATTGCTATCCGAAAAAGGGTGCGGTTCTGGTGGGGGCGGATGCCGATCTGGTGGTCTGGGACCCCAAGGCCGAAAAGACCATTTCCGCCGCGACCCAGCAATCCGCCATCGACTATAACGTGTTTGAAGGGCACAAGGTGGTTGGGCTGCCCCGTTATACCCTGTCGCGTGGCCGCGTCGGTTTTGAAGATGGTAAAGTTATTCCCAAGGAGGGCCATGGCCAGTTTGTCGCCCGCGCGCCGCGCCCGGCGGTAAACCGGGCGCTGAGCCAGTGGAAAGACCTGACCGCGCCGCGCCCGGTGACGCGCACGGGGCTATCGCCGACGGGGGTGTAACAGCGTTTTCGGGGACGGCGATCAGGGTTCGCCCTGTTCGCTTTCCTCGGTGTCCTCATGCGGGGGCGCGAAGGAATAGGTCAGCTCTGGCAGGCCAAAGTAGACCTCATCGAGGTCTTCCGGGGCTGGGGCAAAGGCCAGGGTGGTTGGGGCAAGTGGGATCATCATGGTGGTCCTCCTGTTTTCAACCAGATGGGAAGGCAGGGGGGGCTGCGCAAGAATTGCGGTGCCCACCAACGGAAATGTGAAGGATCAGGTGCGTGACGGATAGGCAGACCCAGGGCAATGCCCAAGGTGACCCGGTGATCGAGGCCAAGAACCTGCAATTGGTGTTTGAAACCAATGACGGGCCGGTTCATGCGTTGAAGGATGTGAACCTCACAATCAACCGGGGGGATTTTGTGTCCTTTATCGGGCCTTCGGGCTGTGGCAAGACCACATTCCTGCGCGCGATTGCGGCGCTGGAACATCCGACCGGCGGCACGCTGACCGTGAACGGGATGAGCCCCGATGAGGCGCGGCGTAACCGAGCCTATGGCTATGTGTTTCAGGCCGCCGGGCTTTACCCTTGGCGCACGATCGCCGGCAACATCAAGCTGCCCCTTGAGATCATGGGCTTTTCCAAGGCCGAGCAGGAAGACCGCGTGACGCGGGTGCTGGAACTGGTGGAACTGTCTGGCTTTGGCAAGAAATTTCCTTGGCAGTTGTCGGGTGGGATGCAACAGCGCGCCTCTATCGCGCGCGCATTGGCCTTTGATGCGGATCTTCTGTTGATGGACGAGCCTTTCGGTGCCTTGGATGAAATCGTGCGCGACCGTCTGAACGAAGAAGTGCTGAAGCTGTGGGCGCGGACGGGCAAAACCATTGGTTTTGTGACGCACTCGATCCCCGAGGCGGTGTATCTTTCGACCAAAATCGTGGTGATGAGCCCGCGTCCGGGGCGGATTACGGATGTGATCGACAGCCCCTTGCCGAAGGAGCGCCCCTTGGACATTCGCGACAGCCGGGAGTTCATCGAGATTGCGCATCGGGTGCGGGAAGGTCTGCGGGCAGGGCATGCCGATGAATGAGCTTGCGCCCCTGACGAGCCGCGCTGGGGGGCTGTCTGCCCCCCACGGCCTTCGGCCTCCCCCCGAGGATATTTTGGCCACATTGAAGGCGAGGCGGGCATGAGTGCGACCTATCTTTGGCTGATCGCCTCGACCGCTGTGTTCATGGCGGCGAATTCGGCGTTGAAGATCTATGCCGGGGGGGCGGCGATCTGGGTTTTGATCGGAGCCTTGGCGCTGTTTTGCTTGGGCAATACGCTGATGGTGCAGGTGATGCGGGGCGAGGGTTTGGGGGTGGCCATCGTCTTGTCGGCCATCTTCCAGATGGTGGCGATCACGCTGCTTGCGGCGGTGGCTTTTGGCGAGCGATTGGCGCCCATGCAATGGGCGGGGCTGGCGCTGGGGATCGTGGCGGTGGCGATGATTGCTTGGCCGAAGGGGGCAGGGGCATGAGGCATGTTCTTCCGGTTCTGACGGTCGTGCTGGCCATTGTGGTGATCTGGTACGGTGCCGCTGTCGGGCTGAACCGGGCATGGATCGTCGATCAGGCCGCGCGCGCCGGGGTCGAGCCATCCCGCGGTTTGGCGTTGGTGTCTGAGACATGGAGCCAAGAGCGTCCGGTGTTGCCCGCGCCGCATCAGGTTGTGGCGGAGCTTGTCAAATCGACCTTTGGCATGGCGCCGACCTCGAAGCGGTCTTTGGTCTATCATGGTTGGATCACCTTGTCGGCCACGCTTTTGGGCTTTGCCATGGGCACGGGGCTGGGGATTTTGCTGGCCGTGGGCATCATCCACAACCGCGCGATGGACATGAGCGTGATGCCTTGGGCGATTGCCAGCCAGACCATTCCCATTTTGGCGATTGCCCCGATGATCATCGTGGTTTTGAACTCGGTCGGCCTTCAAGGCTTGGTGCCTAAGGCGATCATCTCGGCCTATCTGTCGTTTTTCCCGGTGGTCGTGGGCATGGTGAAGGGCTTGCGCAGCCCCGATCAGATGCAGCTTGACCTTCTGAAAACCTATAATGCCAGCCGATCCGAGACCTTTTGGAAGCTGCGGCTTACGGCCTCGATGCCCTATCTCTTTACCTCACTGAAAGTGGGTATGGCGGCAAGCCTTGTGGGGGCGATTGTTGGGGAATTGCCCACGGGTGCGGTGGCCGGCCTTGGGGCGCGGCTGTTGTCGGGCAGCTATTACGGGCAGACCGTGCAGATCTGGGCTGCGCTTTTTGCCGCCGCGATCGTGGCGGCGGGCATGGTGATGCTGATCGGCGTCATGGAGCGGCGGACCTTGAAGAAAATGGGGATGGCGCGATGAACCTGTGGCTGATCGTGGCGCTTGGGGGTTGGGCCTTTGGCTGGTGGATCAACACCCGGCTTGCCGCTTCGCCCTTGTCGCAGACCAAGGCGGGCAAGCTTGCGGTGCCGGTGATTTTTGGTGTGACCATTTTGATCCTCTGGGAAGGCTTGGTGCGTGGCTTGGGTGTGAGCCCGGTGATCTTGCCCCCGCCTTCGGCCGTTGCGGCAAAGTTTGCCCAGAGCCTGCCGATCCTTTGGGGAGATTTCGTGCAGACGGCGGTCAAGGGCGCGCTTTCGGGCTATCTCATCGGCTGTGCGGCCGCCTTTGCCACCGCCATCATCATCGACCGCAGCCCGTTTTTGCAGCGTGGCCTTTTGCCGGTGGGCAATTTCGTGGCCGCACTTCCTATCGTCGGCATCGCGCCGATCATGGTGATGTGGTTCGGCTTTGACTGGCAATCAAAGGCGGCGGTGGTAGTGGTGATGGTGTTCTTTCCGATGCTGGTGAACACGGTCGCGGGGCTGAAGGCCTCAGAGGCGATGCAGCGTGATTTGATGGCGACCTATTCGGCCAGTTACGCGCAAACGCTGATGAAACTGCGCCTTCCGGCCGCCATGCCGTTTGTGTTCAACGGTTTGAAGATTGCATCAACCTTGGCCTTGATCGGGGCCATCGTTGCCGAATTTTTCGGCAGCCCGACGGTGGGCATGGGGTTTCGGATCAATGCCAGCATTGGCCAGCTTGCGCTGGACATGATCTGGGCCGAAATTGTTGTGGCAGCGATTGCCGGATCAGCGTTCTATGGGCTTGTGGCGCTGATCGAAAAGCGGGTGACGTTTTGGCACCCCTCGCAACGGACGTGAGTTTAGGAAGTCAACAAAGGCCCCGGCGAAAAGGGGTCGCAACACGGAGGTTTGGAATGAAAAAGCTACTGACTTCGGCGCTGTTCATGGCATTTGCCACGGGCGCTCAGGCAGCCGATGATGTGACGCTGCAACTGAAATGGGTCACGCAGGCCCAGTTTGCGGGCTATTATGTGGCCCAAGCCAAGGGGTTCTATGAGGCTGAGGGCCTGAATGTCACCATTCTGCCCGGCGGTCCGGATGTGGCCCCGACCCAGGTGATCGCGGGCGGCGGTGCTGATGTGGTTGTCGACTGGATGCCCTCGGCCTTGGCCGCGCGCGAAAAGGGTCTGCCTTTGGTCAATATCGCCCAGCCCTTCAAATCCTCGGGTATGATGCTGACCTGCCTTAAGGAATCGGGCGTAACCAGCCCGGCAGATTTCAAGGGCAAGACGCTGGGCGTCTGGTTCGGCGGCAATGAATATCCCTTCTTGAACTGGATGAATAAGCTGGGACTCAAGACCGATGGCACCGATGTGACGGTGCTGAAGCAGGGCTTCAACGTCGATCCCTTGCTGCAAAAGCAGGCGGCTTGCGTGTCGACCATGACCTATAACGAATATTGGCAGGTGATTGATGCAGGCCTGACGCCTGATGATCTGATCACCTTCAAATATGAAGATGAAGGTGTGGCCACGCTGGAAGACGGGCTTTACGTCATGGAAGAAAAGCTTGCCGATCCTGCCTTCGAAGACAAGATGGTGCGGTTCGTGCGCGCCTCTATGAAGGGCTGGAAAGAGGCCGAGGCGAACCCCGATGAGGCCGCGATGATCGTCCTTGAGAACGATGCGACCGGCGCGCAGACCGAAGCGCATCAAAAGCGCATGATGGGCGAGATTGCCAAGCTGACCGCCGGTTCGAACGGCGCGCTGGACCCGGCCGATTATGAGCGCACGGTTGCCGCGCTGATGTCGGGCGGCTCTGACCCGGTCATCACCGCGATGCCTGAAGGTGCTTGGACCCACGCGATCACGGATAAGGCATTGCAGTAATCCGCCGAATTTTTCCGGCAGACTACGGGGCGCAGGGGAAACCTTGCGCCCCATCTTTTTTGGGGCGTGTGGCTTGCGGCTTTTGGGTAAGCTTGTAAAGATATTTACAATCGCGATCCCAAAGGACATCTCATGCCGCTTTCTGCCCTGACCGGCACCCGTCTGCGCGAGCGCCGCCAAGCTTTGGGGCTGCGGCAGGCCGATCTGGCGGCGCGTGTCGGGATTTCGGCAAGCTATTTGAACCTGATCGAGCACAACCGGCGCCGCATTGCCGATGCTTTGCTGTTTCGCTTGGCAGGGGCTTTGGATGTTTCGCTGGACAGCTTGCAGGAATCTCATGCCGAAGGTCGGTTGGATGTGCTGCGCGCCGCTGCCGCTGAAGTGCCCGGCGCGGGTGCTGAGTTGGAACGGGTGGATGAATTGGTGGGCCGCTTTCCCGGCTGGGCCGCCACTTTGGCCGAGTTACACGACCGCAGCCGCGCTTTGGTGCGGGTGGTTGAGGTTTTGAACGACCGTATGGCGCATGACCCCCACCTGTCGGCCAGCTTGCATGAGGTCTTGTCGGCGGTGTCTTCGGTGCGCACCACGGCGGCGATCTTGGCCGATACCGATGATATCGATCCGGCATGGCGGCAGCGGTTTCATAAGAATCTTCATGCCGACAGCGAACGTCTGGCCCAAGGGGCCGAGGCGCTGGTGGCCTATCTTGATGGTGCTGCGCCGGGGCAGGATCAATCGGTGGCTTCCCCCCAAGAAGAGGTGGAGGCTTGGGCCGAGGCTTGCGATTGGATGCTGACCGAGGCCGAGGATCTGACGCAATCGGCGCATTTGGCATCGGGGGCGGGCCGGGCCTTGGCGCAGGGGTTGCAAGCCCAGATGGCCTCTGATGTGGCCGCGCTGCCCGAGCCTGATTTTTCCGATGCCTTGGCGCAGCTTGGGCCTGATCCCTTGGCCTTGGCGCAAAGCTTTGGCGCGCCGGTGCTGGCCGCCTTTCGGCGCATTGCGCTGCGGCCGGGCTCTGGTTTGGGCCTTTTGGTCTGCGATGGATCAGGAACTTTGGTGCTGCGAAAAACCGTGGCGGGCTTTTCGCCGCCGCGCTTTGGCGCGGCCTGTCCCTTGTGGCCCCTGTTCACGGCCCTCACTCGGCCTGAAACCCCGGTCGAGGCGGTGATTGCGCTGCCCGGGCCGCAAGGCGCGCGCTTTCGGGTGCGGGCCTTTTGCCAAACCCGCTTTCCCGGTGGGTTTCGCGGCCCCGAACTGCGCGAGGCGGCGATGCTGGTGCAACCCGAACCCGCAGGGCCTGACGTGGCGATTGAGGTGGGCCCCACCTGCCGCATCTGCCCGCGCGCTGACTGCCCCGCCCGACGCGAACCGTCTATCTTGCGCAGCGAGTTGGGCTAAGGGGGCTGGCACCTTGCCAAGACATTTTGACAGCGCCGCATTTTGCCCCGATAGTCACAGCAACGTGACAGCAAGCCGGGGAGGGGGAAGATGTCCGGGCGCGTGCTGCTAATCGAAGATGAGCCCAATATTGCCGAGGCCATCCGCTTTATCCTGTCGCGCGATGGGTTTGAGGTGATGGTCGAAGAAGATGGCGCGCGCGCTTTGCCGCGCGTGGCCGATGTGCAGCCCGATCTTGTTATTCTTGACCTGATGCTGCCGGGGATGAGTGGGCTTGAGATCCTCTCCTCGCTGCGCGCCGACCCAAAGACCGAGGCGCTGCGTGTTTTGATGCTGACCGCCAAAGGGCAGGGCCGCGACCGTGAGGCGGCCGAGCGGGCCGGGGTGTCGGCCTTTATGTCCAAACCCTTTTCCAATGCCGAGATGCGCGCGCAGGTGCGTGCGCTGATGGAAGGATAGCCCATGCCCGGCGGCCCATTATTTCTGGCCCGCGCCGTCTATCGCCGCCGTCGTTTGCGCGATGCAGCGCGGTTACTGCCGGTGGTTGGGCTGTTCTTGATGCTGCTGCCTGCGCTGGGGCGTGACTCGGCGGGCGATGTGGGCGACGGGATTTATCTTTTCGTGCTTTGGGCCTTGCTGATTGTCGCCGCTGCGGTTTTGGCACCCGGCCTATCGGCGCAAGACAGCGAGGGGGGCAGCGACCCTTTGGTTGACCCGCCCGCGCTGCCACCTGCCTCTGATTTGCAGGGTCAGCGCTGATATGCCGTTCAATCTACTGGTTCTGTCCTGTCTGATCTATGTGGCCTTCCTGTTTTCGGTCGCATTCATGGTCGAGCGCCGGGCGGCCCAAGGGAATATGGGATTTCTGCGATCCCCTTTGATCTACACGCTGTCACTCTCCATCTATTGCACCGCTTGGACCTTTTACGGCGCTGTTGGCTATGCCGCGCGGTCGGGGCTAGAGTTTTTGACGATCTATCTTGGCCCAACGCTGGTGTTCGTGGGCTGGTGGCTGATCTTGCGCAAGCTGGTGCGGATTGGGCGCCAACAACGCGTCACCTCAATCGCCGATCTGATCTCCAGCCGCTTTGGCAAATCCAACATCCTTGGCGTGGTCGTCACGCTGATCGCAGTCGTGGCCACCACGCCCTATATCGCGCTGCAATTGCAATCGATGACGCTGTCCTTTTCGGTCTTTGCCCAAGACACCCCCGAGGCATGGCTCTTGCCGGGCCATGAGGATATTGCGCTGTGGGTGGCGGCGGGGCTGGCGCTCTTCACCATTTTGTTCGGCACCCGCAACCTTGATGCCAAAGAACAGCACCACGGGATTGTCACCGCCATCGCGGTTGAGGCGGTGGTCAAGCTGGTGGCGCTGCTGGCGGTTGGGATCTTCGTGGTTTGGGGCTTGGCTGGCGGTGTGGGCGCGGTGATCGACAAGATCGCGGCGGTGGATTTGCCGGGCTGGCAGATGCAAACCGACCGCTGGATCGGCCTGATCGCGCTCTCGGCCGCCGCTGTTATCAGCCTGCCGCGGATGTTTCAGGTCATGGTGGTGGAAAACGTCGATGAGGCGCATCTTGCGCGCGCCTCATGGGCCTTTCCGCTCTATCTGTTCGCCATGAGTCTGTTCATCCTGCCCATCGCCGTGGTGGGGCTGGAACTGATGCCCGCCGAGGCTAACCCCGATATGTTGGTGCTGACGCTGCCTTTGTCCGAAGGGCAGGGCGGCTTGGCGATGCTGGCCTTTTTGGGCGGGTTTTCCAGCGCCACCTCGATGGTGATCGTGGAAACCATCGCGCTGGCCACGATGATTTCCAACAACGTTGTCATGCCCTTGTGGCTGCGTCTGCGGCCTGATGCGGCAATGTCGGGCAATCTGCGCAGCGGTGTTTTGCTGTCACGACGTCTGGCGATTGTTGGGGTTTTGGGCCTTGGCTTCCTCTATTACCGCATCTCTGGCGGCTCGGCGGCCCTTGCCGCCATTGGCCTGATCGCCTTTGCGGGCATGGCCCAGTTTTTGCCTGCCTTGCTGGGCGGCATCTTTTGGCGCGGCGCGACAAAGCTTGGGGCGCTGAGCGGGCTTTTGGTTGGCTTTGTGATCTGGGCCTATACGCTGTTTCTGCCCTCTTTCGGTGAAGGGGCGGTGCTGTCAGCACAGGTTTTTGCCGAGGGTGCCTTTGGCCTTGATTGGCTCCGCCCGCGGGCTTTGTTTGGCACCGAAGGCATGGATCCCTTGGTGCATTCGGTCTTTTGGTCCTTGACGCTGAACACGCTGTGCTTTGCGTTTTTCTCGCTGATCACCTTTCCCGATCCGGTGGAACGCATTCAAGGCGTGGCCTTTGTCAACGCCTTTGACCGCGAGGCGCAGGCCGAACGCCTGGGCTGGAGCCATGGTCAGGCCGAGCCAGAGGCGCTTTTGGCCTTGGCCCAGCGCATCTTGGGCGAAGAGGCCCTGACCTTTTTCGAAGCCCAAGCCCGCGCGCAAGGCAAAGAAGGCTTCCTGCCCGATCTGACGCCAGAGTTTCTGGCCGAGGCCGAGCGGCGTTTGGCCGGATCGGTCGGCGCGGCCACAGCCCATGCGATGATCAGCCAGCTCTTTGGCCGTGCGACCGTGACGGTCGAGGACCTGATGGCGGTGGCCAATGAAACCGCGCAGATCATGGAATATTCCGCCAAGCTCGAGGCCAAGCAGGAAGAGCTTTCGCGCGCCGCGCGCCAGCTGCGCGAGGTGAATGAAAAGCTGACGCAGCTTTCGGTGCAAAAAGACGCGTTTCTTAGCCAGATCAGCCATGAGCTGCGCACGCCCATGACCTCGATCCGCGCCTTTTCCGAAATTCTGACCGAAGGCGATGTGCCGCCTCAGATGGTGCAAGACTCCGGCCGCATCATCCATTCCGAAGCCGTGCGCCTGACCCGGCTTTTGGATGATCTGTTGGATTTGTCGGTCTTGGAAAACGGCTCGGTGCAGCTGAACCTTGATCTGGTGCATCTGGGCAGCATGATTGACCGCGCCGTGCAAGCCGCCAGCCAAACCCGGCCTGACCGCGCCTTTGAGATCATTCGCGACCCGGTGGCCGAAGAAATTCATTTGATGACCGACCCTGACCGTCTGGTGCAGGTGTTTATCAACCTGATTTCCAATGCGCGGAAATATTGCGATGCCGATCCGGGTGTCCTGCGCATTGCTGTGCGCCAAAAGGCCGGGCGGATCACGGTGGATTTCATCGACAACGGCAAAGGGATTCCCAAGGAATCGCAACGGCTTATCTTTGAGAAATTCGCACGCCTAACCGATCAGATGCGCGCCGGGGGTGCGGGCCTTGGGCTGGCCATCGTGCGTGAGATCATGACCAATCTGGGCGGGTCGATCACCTATCTGCCCGGCCAGCGCGGGGCGGCCTTTCGCGTGATGCTGCCGTTGCGGTTGGAAAAACCCGCGGGCGTGGCGCGGTCGTAAAGGCTTTGGCAACCTTCGCATGGCAAGACTGGGCCGTGAACAGCTGCGGAGGGCAGGGTGTCAGGGGTGGATCGGGGGCAAGACGGGGTGATCCGGCGCAAGGTTAATGCCGTGCGTGGTGAAATCTTGGAAGGTGGTCCCGGGGCCGATCGGGGCTGGCGGCTGGCCTTGGCGCGTGCCGCGCGCGATCAGCTCAAGGCCGCGCTCGATGTGAAATCCATGATGCTCTCGCGCGTCAGTCTGGCCGAGGTGTTGGAACTGCCGCCCAGCCTGTCGCTTTTGGCCGTGTTGGAAGGCCCGGGCGAAGGGCTGGGGATGCTGGCCATCGCGCCCGATCTGTTCCCCGCGATGATCGAGGTTTTGACCATCGGTCGCACACAAGGTGCAGTCGCGGCCCCCCGCAAACCCACCCGCACCGATGCCGCCATGCTGGCCCCGATGATTGACGCGGCCTTGATCGACCTAGAGGTTGGCCTTGCCGAAGAGGCAGATCTGATCTGGGCAGGCGGCTGGCGCTATGCCTCTTTCTTGGATGATCCGCGCCCCCTTGGGCTGATGCTTGAGGATATCAGCTATCGGCTTTTGACGGCAGAGGTTGATCTGGGCCATGGCGCGCGGCGTGGCCGGTTGATGTTGGCCCTGCCGGCCGAGGGGCGGGGGCAGGCCCCAAAGCGGCACAGTGGCCCCGCCTCTGGCGATGCTGTCGCCTTGGGCCGGGCCTTTGCCGATGCCTTGGCCGATGAAGTCTCGCAGGCCGAAGCGCGGCTTGAGGCGGTCTTGACCCGGCTCTGCCTGCCGCTTTCGCGGGTGATTGGGCTTGCCGTGGGGGATGTTTTGCCGCTCAGCGCCGCAGCGCTGGATCGGATCAGCCTAGAAGGCGTGGATGGCCGCCAGATGGCCGAGGGCAAGCTGGGGCAGAGCCGTGGCCTGCGCGCGGTGCGTCTCTGCGCTGGGGTCGCGCCCAAGGCCAGGGTCCGCCATGACCCGGATCTTACCCATATCGTGGCACCTCAGCCGACGTCCTCGACGTTTTCGGCCCCCCAGCCGCCCAACCCGACAGAACCCCCGCTGACCTTCCGCCAAAGCGCATAGCGGGGGCCGCTTGCCCCTTAGCCGCGTGCGTAAGACTCGATCAGAGGGCGTAGGGGTTCATGCGCATAGCCATGACGTGCCGCAATCGCCAACATTTCATCTGTTGGGATTTTGCCCGCATTCATCAATTCCCAAACCACAGTGGAGCGATTGCCCGACGCGCAATAGGCCAGCACCGGCCCCCCCGCCGCTGCAACCGCCGCACGTTGGCGCGCAACAAGGTCGGGGTTGAAATCGCCCGGAAACACCGGGTTTGCCACGAATTGCAGCCCCGCCGCCTGCGCCGCTGCCGCCATGCTGTCGGACTGCAATTCGTCGTAAATCTCGCCGTCCGGGCGATTGTCGATCACCATGACAAAGCCGGCCGCCTTGATTGCCGCCAGATCGGCCACATCAATTTGCGGCGCCACGGCATAGTCTGGGGTCAAGCTGCGAAGATCAAGCGTCATGGCGGTCTCCTTGGTTTCACGAAATCAAGAGGTTGTCTGCGATGACAGCCAGCGCGCCACCGTCGGTTCAACGACCATACCCGAGACCATGGCCAGTAAAAAGAGGGCACCGCCCCAACCGCCAATCGCAAAAGACGCCAAGGCCGGGCCGGGGCATAGCCCCGCCAGCCCCCAGCCTGCGCCGAACATCAAGGATCCGGTCACCAAGGCGCGGTCCAGCTTTGCAGGGGTGCGGTCTGGAATGGGCGTGCCCAACAGCGACACGCCGCGCCGCTCGGCAATGCGCCAGACGAAGATCATCGGCACAACCGCGCCGCCCAAGACAAAGGCCAGCGTCGGATCCCACTCGCCAAAGAAATCCAGCCAGCCTTGCACCTTTTTGGTGTCGATCATCCCCGACACCAAAAGACCCGATCCGAAAAGCCCGCCTGCCACAAAGGCCACCAAATCGCGCAGCTCTCCCAGTTTGGACAGGCCGCGGGCGATAAGCGATTGTCCCGCCATCAGATCACCCCCAAGACATGGCGAAAGACCAAAACGGTCACCGCACCCGCCACCAGATACAGCGCCGTCGCTCCAAGGCCCCTTGGTGCAAAGCGCGAGATGCCGCAGACCCCATGCCCCGAGGTGCAGCCATTGGCCAACCGCGTGCCGATGCCCACCAAAAGCCCGGCTGCAATAATGATCACGGGGTTTGTGGTGATCTGGGTGTCAACCCGGTCATAAAGCGGCACCAGTAAGGGCGGCACCACCAGCGCGCCAAACAAAAAGGCCAAACGCTCGATCATCGTGCTGCGCCCGGTGCCATCGACCAGCCCACCCAAGATGCCCGAGGCCCCCATGATGCGCCCATTGACCAACAGATAAAGCGCCGCAGCCGAGCCAATCATCAGCCCGCCAACCGCGCCCCAAATCCAATCTTGCGCTATCATCGCGCCTCTCCCTTAGCAGACAGATGTTTCCGACTTATTGCGCAGGGTGGGGGCGAAGACCATGGGGTTTCGACGGGCCAGTGCCGGCCTTACAGCCCGTTGACTGGAACCTTCAGATAGCTGACGCCATTGTCATCCGGTTCAGGCATTTGCCCGGCCCGCATGTTCACCTGCAACGACGGAATAATCAGCCGTGGCATGGCAAGGGTCGCATCTCGGGCTTTGCGCATGGCGATAAACTCGTCACGCGAATGGCCCGCGCCCACATGTTTGTTCAGCTCTTTTTGCGCGCCCACTGTGGTTTCCCACGCATATTGATCGCGGCCCTCGGCCTTGTAATCATGGCCCACAAAGATACGCGTGTCATCGGGCAGCGTCAGGATCTTCTGGATGGAATCCCACAGCATTTCAGCCGATCCGCCGGGAAAATCACAGCGCGCCGTGCCGAAATCGGGCATGAACAATGTATCGCCCACAAAGGCTGCATCGCCGATCACATAGGTCAGACAGGCCGGGGTGTGACCGGGGGTGTGCATGACCTCGGCCCGCATCTGGCCGATCATCAGGCTGTCGCCCTGCTTGAACAGCCGGTCAAACTGGCTGCCATCGCGCTGAAACCGGGTGCCTTCGTTGAAAATCTTGCCAAAGGTGTCCTGCACCACGGTGATGCGCTCACCAATCCCGATCTTGCCGCCCAGCGCCTCTTGCAGATAGGGCGCGGCCGAGAGGTGGTCGGCATGCACATGGGTTTCCAGAACCCATTCCAGCCGCAGATCATGGGCCCGGATAAACTCGATCACCGCATCAGCCGAGCGGGTATCGGTGCGGCCCGAGGCATAGTCGAAATCCAGCACTGAATCGATCACCGCACAGGCGCGCCCCTCGGGCTCTTGCACCACATAGGTCAAGGTATTGGTCGCCTCGTCGAAAAACGCGTGCACCTTCGGGGTCATGGCGGGCTCCATTCATTTGGTGAGTTAAACCTAGAGCGACAGCACTAACATTTCAAGATGTGAATATGTTCGCCGCCACGCACGTTGATATGGGTCAAGGCATGTGGCAGGTCTAAAGTGTTAGCATGTCTGCCACATAGGAGGAACGCCATGACATCCAATTCGCAGCGCAAAATCCAGCTGGAGACCCGTCTGGCCGAGCTTGAGGCACGGCTGACAGGCATCGAGGCTGAATTGGACAGCCACAATTCCCCCGATTGGGAAGACCTTGCCACCGAACGTGAAAGCGATGAGGTGCTTGAGGATCTTGGCACAGCCGGTCAGTTGGAAGTTCGCCAGATCAAAGCCGCCTTGCAGCGGATTGCCGAGGGCACCTACGGCGAATGCACCAAATGCGGGGCGGATATTGATGCCGCGCGGCTGGATATTCTGCCGCACAGCCCGTTTTGCAGCGCTTGCGCGGTTTAACCGCGCCGCTTGATCTTCACACCACAAGGGGGGGGGGCTGAACGATGGCTTCGAAAGACAAAGACGCAGAGCACACGGAATCCGGCACGGTGACCCCGGCCGATGAGATGCGCGCGGTTGTCGATGGCATGGCCGCAGCGGCGCTGATCGGTCAGACCATGGGCCTGCAAATTCTGGCGGCCGAGATGGAAGTCCTCAGCCATCTGGTCCCGGGCATGGCCTCAGAGCTTGCCGAGGATCGCACTGATGCCGAGATTGACGCCGAAATCGAGGCAGGCTTCGACAACATGCCGATCTAGGCAGGCTTTGCCGCCCAAGCCTTGGCTTTGCTTGCCTTATGCCTGTCAACTTTGCTTAATAAGGCATGGTTCGCGCCCGTTGTGACAGGTGTGGAATGGGTAAAGGGGCAGGGCAATGACAGGCGCTACAGATCTTCTGACCCAAGAGCGGCGCGGGTCGGTCTTGGTGTTGCGCTTGGCGCGCGCGCCGGTCAATGCGTTGAATGCGGCCATGTTGCGGGCCTTGGGAGAGGCGCTTGAGGCGGCCGAGGCGGAGCCAGAGGTTCAGGCGGTTGTCTTGTCATCGGTGGGGCCGCATTTTTCGGCCGGGCTGGATGTGTCCGAGCTGGGTCGGGTGGCAGATGCTGCTTTGCCCGAAGTGGCCGCGCGTGTTGAGGCGTTGAAAAAGCCCGTGGTTGCCGCCTTGCAAGGCAATGTTCTGGGCGGCGGTCTGGAACTTGCCTTGGCCTGTCATGGACGCGTGGCGCAAGACGGCGCGCGGCTGAGTTTTCTCGAAATCGGCTTGGGCCTTTTGCCCGTGGCGGGCAGCACCCAGCGATTGCCACGCTTGGTGGGCGCGCCTGTGGCGCTGAATATGCTGGTGGATGGCGCATCGCTGTCTGCGCTTGAAGCTTTGGCGATGGGTCTGGTTGATGCGGTGGTTGAGAGCGCGCCCGAGACCCGCGCCGAAGCCTTGGCGCTGGAGCTTAGCTTGGCCAGCCCGATCAAAACCGCAGACCGCATTCAGGGTCTGCGCGACCCATTGGCCTATCAATCCGCGATCACCGAGATGCGCAAAAGGCTTGCGGGAACCCGTCTGCCGGCACCGCATCTGGTGGTGGATTGCGTCGAGGCGGCGCAACTTTTGCCCTTTGAGGCCGGTTTGGGCTTTGAACGTGCCCATGCCGAAACCATGGCCGAAAGTGCCGAAGCTGCGGGTCTGCGGCATGCCTTTTTGTCTGAGCGGCGCGCTTTAACGCTGCCTGCCAGCCTGAGCGGCGCGCCATTGCCGCGCCTTGGGGCTGTGATGGTTGTGGGGGCATCGGGCCTTGCGCCAGAGGTGGCCGCAATGGCGCTGAGCGCGGGGCTCAAGGTGCGGCTTGTCGCGGCCAATCGCAGCGCTTTGGCCGAGGCGTTGCAGAAAATCGCGACCCGTCAAGAACTTATGGTGGCCGAAGGACGTCTGGCACCCGCCACGCGTGAGGCGGATTGGGCCCGGTTAAGCGGTGCCTTGCCTGATGCCCGCGATGCGGTGGCCGATCTGGTTTTGACCACCGCAGATGCGCCTGCCATGCCGGATCTGCCCGGACCCAGCCTTGCCTTGGGGGGTGAGCGGGGCGATGTGGTGCTGCACTCCGCGCCTGTTGCGGGGGCTTTGGCGGTTTTGGCGCTGCAGGCCGATGCACCCTTGCCCAAAGTTGCCCTGGGTCTGGCCTTTGGCCGGGCGCTGGGTTGGAAAATGCTGGTGCAGGGGCCTGGACTTGCACTCGATCATCGGTTGCGGCTGGTCTTGGCCCGTGCCATCGCCGCGCTTGAGGGGCAGGGCGAGGATCGCGAGCGGATCAAAGCCAGTCTTGCCGCATTCGGTATGGGGGCCGCAAACCGAGCGCGGCTGCCACAGGCTCCGGCCAGCTCAGAGGCGATTTTGCGCTTTTGTCTGGCCGCCTTGGCCAATGAAGGAGCCAAGATGATCCAAGATGGTGCAGCACGTCGCGCCGGTGATGTCGATGCCGCTGCGGTTTTGTCCGGGCTCTTTCCCCGTTGGGAGGGCGGGCCGCTGTTTCATGCCGATCGTCAGGGGTTGATGGCGCTCAGGGCCGATCTGCGGGCGCGTGCAGGCCAATTCCCAGATCTTTTCGCCCCCGCCGGTATTCTTGACCAGATGATTGACAAGGGCCAGCGCTTTGCAGATGTGGCACGCAGCTAGCCATGTTCTGAAAGCGCGGTGACGCTTGGCTCAGGTGACCATAACGCCAAAGACCACAAACATCAGCCCAACCCCCGAAACCGCCAGCGCTCCCATGTTCCACACGACGGCGCGCTGCAATTCGGCGCGCATTTCAGCCTCTGGCAAATTCGCGCGCTTGGCCCGCGCGGCCAGCCAAATGCAATAGATCAACCCAGCAAGGCCCAAACCCGTCAAGCCCGCCCCAATCCAGATCATCAATTCCATGTCTTACCCCCTTCGCCTCTGCGCTGGATGCCCGGTTTTGTCGCAAAGTTCAACGAAACAGGCATCGGGGGGATGCCATATCGCATGGTTTCGCACTGTCCTTGGCTGGGCGTTGTTTTAAAACAACAGCTTATAGACGTTGCCTCGGGTATCGGTGGCATTGCCCGACCCGCTGGCGGTGCCCGACCCGATCACGAAATTGCCCTGAACGCGGGTGCCATCGGCGCAGACGGCATAGATCTCGCCGGTGTTCACGCCCGCGACCGTTTCGGTCTTGGCCCCCAACTCGCCGCCGGTTTTGCGCAAGGTCATGCTGAGCCCGGCGGTGTTAGACACGGTGCGCGGGGTCAAAGATGTCCATTTGCCTTCGCATTTGACCCTGTCGGGCAAACGAAAGCTTACCGGCCCCGAGGTGCCATCGGTGTTTTTGGCCACCGCCTGGATCACCAGCGTCGGATCTTCGGCGGCAATCGGGCCTTGCAGCGGGTAAAACTGCATCGAAGCCGTGCCGCCGCTGCCACAGGCTGCAAGCCCGATCAGGCTAACCAGTGCAACCGATTTCAGGCCCTTTTGCATCCGATGCGCATCCCTGCAATTGAAGCTGTGGGGAAAGGTTGGCTGGGGCGCTAGGATACCTTGAAGGGTGATGTGAAGGTAGGGGAAAGGGAACAGGGGGGTAAAGGTTGGGGCAAGGGGTGGGGCGGTTAAGGATATTTTTGGGCTTGATCGGTTTCCGGCTAAGTATCTAAAATGCATCAACTAAGAGTAAGGATGCCGTGCTCATATACCAAGAGCAATTGTTTGTGGATGCGGAAAGATCGTGACATGCTTGTTGTGGGAAGGACAGTTTGTGATAGATGAGCACCGAGTTCTCGTGATAAATCTGAAGTCTGCAGTTAAGAGACGGCGGTTTCAGGATAATCAGCTGCGAGCACTCGGGCTGAATGGCCGTTTTATCGAAGCGAAGACTTTAGGAACATCTGATCAACGGCTTCGCCTGCGCCGAGATAGCCGCGTGATCGCCTTTGGCGCCGGAAGGCGGGCTTCTGGCGACAGTTTTCGTGCATTCTGGGCCGCCACAGCGGGCATTTCGCGGTTTTCAGGCAGACTCGTCCTCATGCCATCAGCCTCCGTCGCACCAGGAACAGGTTGCCGAGGGCGAAGAGTGTGAACAACTGGGCGCGGTTCTTGGCGAGGCCGCGGTAGCGGGTTTTCACGTGGCCGAACTGACGTTTGATTATCCGGAAGGGATGCTCGACCTTGGCCCTGACCATCGCGATGATGCGGTTGATCCGCGCGTCGATGGGATGCAGGTCGCTGCCCTTCGGCGCCTTGCGCATCACACCCCAAACCTTGCCCGGTGCCTTGAACGCGGCCTCACGCTCTGAGCTGACATAGCCCTTGTCGGCCCAGATCGAGGTTTCCTCGCCATGCAGCAGTTCATTCCAGACCTGGCTGTCGTGGACCTTGGCGGTCGTGGTGTCGAGGCTGTGGGTCACGCCGCTGTCCACGTCCACCCCAATGTGCGCCTTCATGCCGAAATACCAGTCGTTGCCCTTCTTCGTCGACGACATCTCCGGGTCGCGGGCCCCGGCCTTGTTCTTGGTCGACGAGGGCGCGTCGATGATCGTCGCATCGACCAAGGTGCCCGAGCGGAGCGTGATGCCCTTGTCGGCCAGGTGCGCGTTCACGTCGGCAAAGATTGCCTCGGTCAGCCCATGCCGCTCCAGCAGGTGCCGGAAGTTGAGGATCGTGGTCTCGTCGGGAATGCGGTCGTCACCCAGTTCGATCCCGGCGAACCGACGCATCGCCTCGCTGTCGTATAGGGTTTCCTCGGCCATCGGGTCGCTCAGCGCATACCAGTTCTGGAGAAAGTAGACCCGCAGCATCGTTTCCAGCGGCATCGGCGGGCGCCCGCCCTTCGGTCCGGCTTTCGGATAGTGCGGAGCGATCAATCCGATGAGCCGCCCCCAGGGCACCACCGCCTCCATCTCCGCCAGGAACTGCTCGCGCCGCGTCACCTTCTTCTTCATCGCGTCGCGCAAGCCGGGAATGGCGGGCTGTTTCGGCATCAATGGGGCTCCTCGTCGTGTCCCGAAAATCCTATCAGATCACACCGCAACGCGCAGGTTTTTCAGACGTTCCTTTACAGGAGATTGAACCTGCGGAATTGGCCCGCAGGGCAAATGGTTGGGCCAGACCGCTGCGATCATCGGAAGTCTCATGTCTGCTCGCACATAGGGAAGCTTGGCTGTATGTGGTTTCGTCTGGATTTCCACACCTGATTATAGAAGACGATGCAGTTTTATCGACAGACACACCCGAACTCATCTCAGATCTTTATGGTGCTAAAGGGATTGATTATGTGTGCTTTGAGGCACTGAAAAACTCAAAAGTTCTGACAAACAGAGAAGAAATCATTCCAGGCAGCAGATACTCTTTATCAGTCATAGTTCAGAATCGAGCAGGTGCCGGCGCGTACTTCCTGTTTCCTGCTGGGGCGAGAAAGCTCCTGGATTTCACAGAGAGCTGGTCGCCTTTAGCTGACAGCGCAATGAATCTCTGTCCAAATGTCGTAAGGGTGCAGGTGGTGCCGGCAGCGGCTACGCAAGCTTTTCTAATTGCGAACTCTACCACTCATCAGAGTTCGACAGCTTCTGGGCCACGCCCAAGTTATCCAAGCCTTAAACAGTATATTATAGGAAAACTTAGAAGGCTGCGTGTGTCTTGGGTGATTGGCATTCGGCAGCTTTTATATATTGGTCGGTCCAAAGAACGAACCATTGCTTTTGATCTGTCAAAGGCAGCAATGTCGGTAGATGACATTGCGCAGATTTTCTAATATAATGTGACCGTCATATGCATGATTAATAAATAAACCAATAAATTTAATAAGTTATCAGCGCACTTGACCTGCTATCTGCTTGCTGGATTAGCTTGTGTAATATTAGGCCACTTCTGAGAGCTTGCGGGAAATACTTAGCCTTTTTTATCTGTGTGAATCGATCAGTACGGAAAAGGCGCCTTTTATGCGACCTAGTGCCCCCTTACGACGGTCAGTATCATATAGGGAGTGCCGTGAGATCAAGTGAGATACACCGTCCAATAGCCCACTCAACACCGGCAGAGCTTTGCCATGTTTTCGACCTACATAGATACGTGAGCGAGCCCAATGGTAACCTTTGAATTTCGAAAGCTCGTATGACGGATTAGAGGACTTACCGCCCGCATGGTATACCATTGCGGTAGGCACGAGTAGAAGCGGGCCTGCATGACTTGCTAGGCGAATAGAGATATCGTCATCCTCAAAATACAAAAATATTAGTGGATCGAAGCCACGTACTTTTTCGAAGGCGCTCCGCCTTATAAGCATAGCTGCTCCTGACAGTACTGGTACTATTCGGTGCTCATCCCCTGGATCACGGGGTTGTCTGAGCCCACGGGCCAAGAGATATGAGTCCCGTTTAAATGTCGCTATACCGTTCTCATCAACTAGAGCCGGCCCAAAGGCTGCAGCTTCAGGATGTTGTGCGGCAGCTTTTAGTAACTCCGACAGAGTATTTTTATCAAGATATGCATCCGGATTAACGAAAAATAAAAATTCGCTCTGAGCCGACGTAGCACCAAGATTGCAGGCAGCACCAAAACCAAGATTTCGACCTTCAGACAGCACACGGATTCCGCGCGATGCAGCCCAATTGCGTATACCATCGTCAGGGCCGTTGTCGACGATCGTCATTGGCAGCCCTGGAGGCAGGCTCTCCACCAATTTCTTGATTGCGCAGGCGCTGTTGTAGGCTACTGTTATGATTGTTACCGATGTCATTTTATTCTCAACAAGGTATCGCGTAGCAAGTCTATGGTCGATTTCGTTGGTAGAGTTTGGGCACTCATAAATTGTAATCATCGGATAGGTAACGGCAAGATGCAATGTGCAATGGCCGTTGGGGTAAGTCCATAGCAGTTGGATTTTGCGATTCCACCAGATGCAAGCCTCTGAGTCGCACCCCCTAAAAACCGCGCAAGTCCCTGTATCTAAATAAAGAAGCAGAAACAGGAGCTTGTGAGATGACTTTGATATCGAGCCTCGGCGTTGTCGCCGGGGTTTTTCTTTTGGTACCGAAGGGTTTGGTGGTGACGGTGGTGCTGTGGGGTATCGCGAAGGTGAACCCTGTGCTGGGGGTCACGCTCTTTGGGGTGTGGGCGCTGGTGGAGCGGTGGCTATGATTCAACCCGGTGATGTGGTGGTCGTGAAGGCCTTTGACGAGGTGCCAGAACATCTGTTCTTGGTCCAAGAGGTGTTTGAGGACTTCGTGGCAGGGGTGGCTCTGACAGGGCCGCTGGCGGGGTCCTATGGCGAGCCCGATCGGTCACAAGTAAGACCGCTGGGAACTGACCAATCCCTCTAAGGTCAAGAGACTAGGCCCTGTGGACAATCAGGATTCCCATTTTGGCTGATTTCTGATTCAAGCTTCCAAAGTGGAGGTTTGAATGAACGATCAGCGGTTCGTGGTGACAGATGCCTTTTGGAAGCGGCTTGAAGAGCATCTGCCAGGCAAGGCCAGTAATGCGGGGGTCACGGCGAAGGACAACCGTCTGTTTCTGGAAGCGGTCTTCTGGCGTGTCCGGACGGGGTCGCCTTGAACCGCCCCGGATTTATCGGAGGGTGATTTGTTCATATTTCAGGCGACCATATCGAGTGAGTTCAGGTTTGCATAGAACGCCTCCTCTGCTTCTGCGGGCGGGATATAACCGATGGGGCCAAGAAGGCGGCGATTGTTATACCAATCGACCCATTTCAAGGTTTCCCATTCGACCTCGCGCATCGATTTCCATGGGCCGATCTGGTTGATGACCTCGGTTTTGAAGAGGCCTATCACACATTCGGCAAGGGCATTATCATAGGCATCGCCGACGGTGCCTACGGAAAGATCGATCTCTGCCTCGGCCAGGCGCTCAGTATACTTGATGGACAAGTATTGGGAGCCACGGTCCGAGTGATGAACCAAGCTCTTGTTATCTGGCGTCTTTCTTTGCCAGATCGCTTGCTCCAGGGCGTCGAGCACGAACTGTGTCTTCATCGAGGTCGAGGCACGCCAGCCGACAATACGACGCGCAAACACATCGATCACGAATGCCACGTAGACCGTCCCAGACCAAGTTTGCACGTAGGTGAAATCTGAAACCCACAGCTTGTTCGGACGGTCTGCCATGAACAGTCGGTTCACCTTGTCATCTGGGCAGGGCTGCGATGTGTCAGGGTTCGTGGTGACAACCTTTTTGCCCCGAAGCACACCTTTGAGGCCCAAATCGCGCATCAAACGCTCCACAGTGCATCGCGCGACGTCCTGATTGCCTCTGAGCAAGACGTGCCAGATCTTCCGCGCCCCATAGAGCTTACGGTTGTCTTTCCAGGCGGCATCGATCTTGATGCAGAGATCCGCGTCCGACTTTGCCCGAGCCGAAGCACGATCAGGATCACGCCCGATGGCGCGACGCTCATAATAGGTAGACTGGGCGATTTGCAGCATTTTGCACATCGGCTCGACCCCGAACTGTCCCCTATGTTCTTCAATGAAAGCAGTCACTTGCGAAACGGGCGGTCGAGCTCCGCCATTGCAAAATATGCTGATGCCTTCTTCAGTATCTCGTTAGCCTGACGCAGTTCACGGTTCTCACGTTCAAGCTCTTTTATTCGAGCTTTATCGGCACTGGTCAGACCTGGCCGTTCGCCACCATCACGCTGGGCCTGACGCACCCAAACGCGAAGGCTGTCCGGCGAACAACCCAATTTGCCTGCAATCGCCACCAGCGCAGAAGCTTCGCTTTGATACTCATCGCGGTGTTCCAGCAAAAGCCGCACCGCGCGTTCGCGGAACTCGGGTGAATACGGCTTCGACGTCTTCTTCTTTTGTGCATGTTCCATAACGGGCAATTCTCCGAGAGTTTTGCCCTCCGGTAAACCCGGGGCGGTTCAGACGGATTAGGCGCTCGGTCAGCGACTCATCGGTCTGGGGCAGTTGCGGTGCGGGGTTGGGGAGGCTGATACTACCCGCAGGTAGATGTGGCTCAGAGACGTCTGAGGGTTCCATTGACATGGTTGAGGTAGGCATAGTTTCTCCTGGATTAAGAGAGGCCGAATTCCGTGGCCGATGATTGAAGAGGTCTGCCGTTGAAACGGCAGCCGGAAGGTTCAAAGAGCGCATCAAATGTCATTCCTAAAAAATCGTTAACGCTAACAGGTCAGCCATTACGATCCTGCCGCGATTCCGTCAAGGGGTGGCTTAGGACGACAACGAGTTTATTTTGGGGCTCCCGAGGGTCCCGTTGATGTCACTGCTGCAATGGTCATGAATTACAGTCGCTTTATGCCAGATATTAAGGGGTGCTGACCAGGGTATCAGGCTGATGGTGGGGGACGCAGCAGGTGCATCGTCACTTTACTGCCCAAGGTGTCCCTGTGCTGTCGGTGCATGACAGCTTCATCATCGACTACACCCGAGTGACGGAGTTGAAGCGGGTGATGCAGGAAGCCTCTGCTGCTGTGGTGGGGCGGGCTATGGCGGTCTCTGCCAGTGGTCCAGGGCTAGATGAGATGGATCCTGCTGTTCGGCTAGACTTTGAGGCCTGGACCCAGACGTCTCGTTGTCATGGCTATCTGGGCAGGATGAAGGCTTGGGAGGCTAGGGTGGGCTTAGAGGTGACTCCCTACAGGTGATGTGGGGGGGAGGGACAGGAGGGGGATGCTACACCTCTTCCTTGTCCTTCTTCTTCCATTACTTATACCTAATCATCCCTGGGTAGAGGGGGATGCAGCTTTGATCCACAGGTAAGGCTAAGTTGTTTTGATCCAGATCATTGCGCCATTCTGTATTTTTATGTAGATGACGATAAATGTCTGTTGATCGATGGAGCCGACGAGATGAAGATTTCTGTGCTAGCTAAGTCGTCTGTTGTTGCAGCAAGCTTGGTGCTGTCAGCCACTGCAGCATACGCGCAGGAAGTACGTTCCTGGATGAACTCTGAGATTGGTGATGCCTGGAGCCAAGGTTTTAAGGGGCAGGGCACTTCCATAACTGTCGTGGATGATTTCCGTAGTAATTACGGGTACTATGGGGATCTGCGTGGCTATACAGAGTTGCGTCGCCATGGCGAGTGGACTGCACTCGAGACAAGCATGATTGCACCTTCCGCCAAAGTTTATGCGCATGACTTCGGGAATACCCGTGCTGTTAAGCTGCAGCGCGGCCTCAATACCCTTAATCTCTCCTACGGCATGATGGCTGCTGATGGCTACAGTGGTGTTCGCTGGGGCCAACGCGAATCGTCGATAGTGGGCTACGCGCGAGATGGTAAAGCTGTGGTGGTCAAAGCTGCGGGCAATGATGCTGTCGCAGTGGGTGCGGCTAATTCATCTGGCCTGGTCGATTATCTCAACCGGGACCTCGTCGGAAAACAGTCTGCCATCTTCGTTGGAGCGCTGAACTCCCACGGCACTATCGATGATAAGGCTTCGTTGGCTTGGTACTCTAATACAGCTGGAGCGAATACAGTCGTGCAGAATCAGTTCGTCGTTGTCGGTGTTACCGGTGACACGACTGGGCTGTATGGGACCTCGTTTGCTGCTCCGATTGTGGCTGGTTATGCGGCGGTCTTGGGCAGTAAATTCTCGAAGGCGACACCGACCCAGATTACAAACCAGCTCTTGAACACTGCGCGTCAGGACACCATCAGCGGTTACTCTGCTGACGTTCATGGTCGTGGTGAAGCTAGCATTGCGAGGGCATTGGCTCCCTCTGCAATCAAGTAATTAGAATTTAAATGAGAAGCTGACGCTGATCTTGGCGTCAGTTTCTCCTCTTAGATTGACGAGGTAATCTAGGGTCTCCTCGGGCGAGATAAGAGTGTTAGCAAGACGACAATTGACTGTGTAAGTGCCGAGGTTTGCTTCCTCGGTATCCGCACTTGCGTAGTCTGCAATGCACGTTTTCTCGGTCATAGTCCCGAACAGTGGGTAGCTGGCTTTTATTGAGAGCACAGCGTTTTTGAAGGGGTTGTGTTGGTAGATGAAGCCAAGATGCAGAGACTGATCGATTTCGTACTTCTCGCCTTTCTCTCCAGTGCTTATGCCCCAGATCAAGCCCAGGTCGGGGCTTACTTGTTTAAGAAGCAACACGGTCAAGTCTGGAAGAGTTGGAGAGTACCATGCTCTGAAGTCAACAGTTTCGCCCCCAGACAGCTCGTATCCGCCATTACTTAGGTCTTTTGCAACGCTAGATCGATAAGAGCCCTGATACACATCCAGAAGAAAAGTATCAGCCCAAAGCTCTTGGGCAAGCCCTTGGTCGCAACTGAAAGAAACCAACAGCAGTGCTAAAACGGTCGCTTTTGCACTGCGGTGCATCATTGCTTACGTTCTTTCACTTTTTAGCGTCGGTCGTAGTCCAGTGTGTATGGCAGGTTGGCTTTCTATGCAATTGTGGTGCGTGATTGACCGCTATCCTGATACTCGACTACATCTTCGTGGGGAAATCAGATATTGTCATGATCACAACGCGATCAGTCTTCCCAATCGTGTAACTACTGCGACTATCGCTTGCTGTGACAGCCGTTGCACTGGCCCCGCTCACCTCAGAGTCATGCTACCCGCGTCACCCGAAACTGGGGCATTACTTGGGGCATTTCGTGGGGTCAGAACAACAGCTTATAGACGTTGCCTCGGGTATCGGTGGCATTGCCGGACCCGCTGGCGGTGCCCGAACCGATCACGAAATTGCCCTGAACACGGGTGCCATCGGCGCAGACGGCATAGATCTCGCCGGTGTTCACGCCCGCAACCGTTTCGGTCTTGGCCCCCAACTCGCCGCCAGTCTTGCGCAAGGTCATGCTTAACCCTGCGGTGTTAGAGACGGTGCGCGGGGTCAAAGATGTCCATTTGCCTTCGCATTTGACCCTGTCGGGCAGACGAAAGCTGACCGGCCCCGAGGTGCCATCGGTGTTCTTGGCTACGGCCTGGATGACCAGCGTCGGGTCTTCGGCGGCAATCGGGCCTTGCAGCGGGTAAAACTGCATCGAAGCCGTGCCGCCACTGCCACAGGCTGCAAGACCGATCAGGCTAACCAGTGCAACCGATTTCAGGCCCTTTTGCATCCGATGCGCATCCCTGCAATTCAAGCTTTGGGGAAAGGTTGGCTGGGGCGCTAGGATTCGAACCTAGGTATGTCGGTACCAAAAACCGATGCCTTACCACTTGGCGACGCCCCAACCGTGAGCGGGTGTTTAGCGAAGGGATTTGGGGGGTGCAAGAGGCATTTCGCAAAAAACTGGGGAGGCAGAGTTTGGAGATTTAGACCGCTGCTTATATGCCCGGTGCAACGGTGCCATGGTTGCCTGTGCGCGGTTTCAAAGCTATGCCGAGGGCTATGAAACAGGTGGATGTCATCGTTCTTGGTGCAGGTGCCGCGGGCTTGATGGCCGCGATTGAGGCGGCACGCCGGGGGCGGCGGGTGGTGGTTGTGGATCATGCCGCCAAGGCGGGCGAGAAGATTCGCATCTCGGGCGGGGGGCGGTGCAATTTCACCAATCTTGGCATCGCGGCAGATCGATTCTTGTCGAAAAATCCGCGCTTTGCGCTGTCGGCGCTGAAACGTTACACCCAATGGGATTTCATCGCGCGGCTGGATGCGGCGGGGATTGGTTGGCACGAAAAGACGCTGGGGCAGCTTTTTTGCGATGGCTCTGCCAAAGAGGTGGTGGCGCTTTTGCTGGCCGATCTGGCGGCGGCGGGGGGAGAGCTGTGGCTGTCTTGCGCGGTGGGGGATGTGCGGCGCGCGGGTGCGGGTTTTATCATTGAGACGGCGCGGGGGCCGATGGGGGCGGCGTCGGTGATTGTGGCCACTGGGGGCAAATCCATTCCCAAGATGGGGGCCACAGGCTTTGGCTATCAACTGGCCGAGCGCTTTGGTCTGCCCTTGGTGGAAACCCGGCCCGCGCTGGTGCCTTTGACCTTTGCCGAGCAAGAGCTGTCTTGGATCGCCCCTTTGGCCGGGGTGGCGCTGCCCGCGCGGGTGGGGTTCGGGCGCTCCAGCTTTGACGAGGCGGTCTTGTTCACCCATCGAGGATTGTCGGGGCCTGCGATTTTGCAAATCTCAAGCTATTGGCGCGAAGGGCAGGCGATTTCTTTGGACCTGTGCCCGGGTGTCGATCTTGGTGCCGTGCTGCGTGCGGCCAAGCAGGACAATGGCCGCGCCTTGTTGCGCAGCCATCTGGCGCGCTTGGTGCCGGAAAAGCTGGCCCGCCATATCGAGGCAGATCTGGGGATGGAGGCGCCGATGGGCACGCTGTCCAATGTGGCACTTGAGCGGGTGGCGACACGGCTGCGAACCTGGTCGCTGATGCCTGTGGGATCCGAAGGCTATCGCACCGCCGAGGTGACATTGGGCGGTGTTGATACCGACGCGCTTGATGCGCGCACGATGGAGGCCAAGGGCGTGCCCGGTCTTTACTTTGTGGGTGAGGTTGTGGACGTAACCGGTTGGCTTGGCGGCTATAATTTCCAATGGGCTTGGTCGTCGGGCTGGGCGGCGGGGCAGGTGGCCTGAACCCGCACTCCTCGGGCGACTTTGTCTTCTCGTCGTGGACGACCCGACGAGCGACGCAGTCGACGAGGAGGGGGTGTTACACCCGCACCGGATTGGTCTTTGCCAGACGATCAAACCCCATCAGCGTGTCAATCAGCGCCGGCATGTCGCGAAGATAGACCATATTCGGGCCATCCGAGGGCGAATTGTCGGGGTCTTCATGCGTTTCAATAAATACTCCGGCAATCCCCGCCGCCACCGCACAGCGCGCCATCAGGGGGGCGAATTCACGCTGGCCGCCTGAACTGTCGCCCATGCCGCCGGGTTGTTGCACCGAATGCGTGGCATCCATAATCACCGGATAGCCGGTGCGCGCCATGATTGGCAGGCTGCGCATATCGGCCACGAGGGTGTTATAGCCAAAGGACACCCCACGTTCGGTCAGCAAGATCTTGTCATTGCCCGTCGACGCGACCTTGGCCGCCACATTCGCCATGCCTTCGGGGGCCAGAAACTGGCCCTTCTTGATGTTGATGACCGCGCCAGTTTCGCCAGCGGCAAGCAAAAGATCAGTTTGGCGGCACAAAAAGGCGGGGATTTGGATCACATCCACCACCGCAGCCGCGGTGCGGGCCTGATCGGCGTCATGGATATCGGTCAAGACCGGCAGGCCCATAGCGCGCACAGCCTCCAGCACCTTCAGGCCCGCCTCAAGCCCCAAGCCGCGCTTGCCCTTCAGGCTGGTGCGGTTGGCCTTGTCATAGCTGGCCTTGAACACATATTGCGCGCCAGCCGCCGCACAGGCCTCGGCCATGGTGCCCGCAATCATCTGGGCATGGTCCAGACTTTCCAATTGGCACGGGCCTGAGATCACCGTCAGCGGTCGGTCATTGCCCACCGTCAGCGCGCCGATCTTTACGTCTTTCATCTGCATTATCCCGAAACCTGTTCTCTCAGGATCGCCACTGTCATCGAAATCATCAGATAGATGCCCGCAAAGATCAGCATGACGACCAAGGTGTTTTCAAAGGCGCGCGGATAGGCGGCCTCGTCGGGGGCCACCGGGGCCACCGCCACCGACAAATAGCGCGTTTGGCGGTTGGCTTCCACCCTTGCCGTTTCCATGGCCTGCAAAGACTGCGCCAAAAGCAATTGGCGCGTCTGGGCGTCGGATTGCGCGACCAAAAGGTCAGACTGCACCTGTGCCAAAGACACGCCGTCTTGGCCTTGATCGGTCAGCTTGCCGCGCAGTTCGGCGATCTGGTTTTGCAAGGTGTCGATGCGGCGCTTCAACGGCTCCATCCGGGCGCGGTTAGGGTTTTGGTTCGATTCCATCTGCGCCAAGGACAATTGATCTTGGGTCAATTGGGTTTCCAACTGACCGATCTGGCTGGTGATCAAACCAATTTCCGCCTCCGACGACAAAATCTTGAACCGTTCTTGCAACTGGACAAGGCGAATATTGGCCTCTTGGTATTTCTTTTCGGCATCTTCATAGCTTTCGCGTGCGCCCTTCATCTGATCTTCGCGCAGGCGTTGGGTCATCTGATCGACCTGTTCCTCGGCATAGCCAATCAGCGCGTTGGAATATTCCACCGCCTTTTGCGGATCCGCCGCCGTCACCTCCATTTTCACGACACCTTCGGTCGGATCATAGGAGATGCGGATGTTTTTCTTGTAAAGTTTATAGGCTGCCGTTTCGCTGGCATCGGGGGCAAGCCGCTGGATAACGTCAATCTCAGGGCCTGAGAAATGTTCGCGAAAGCCGTTGTCGGCCTCAAGCCGCTGCATGGCCACTTGGCTTTGCAGATAACCCTGCACAGCAATGGAATCTTGCGCGGTAGCCATCGGGGTTGACGAGAACAGCCCGCCAATGCCGCCCGCTGACGGGCTTTCGGCCTGTTGGATCACGAATTGCGTCTTGGCGGCATACATGGGTGTGGCGATGGTGTAAAAATAGATCGCCGCCAGCAATGTTGGCAAAAGCACAAAAACCGACAGCCGCCCAAAAAGCAAAATCGACTTGCGGCGCCGACGGCGCGCCATGTCGCGCTGAATCTTGATCACTTCGGTCAGATGCGCCTGTTCGGCCCGCAGTTCGGTTGAGGGCACTTGCGCGGTTTTGATGGTTTGCGGCAATCGAATGCCATCGCCCCCCGGTGTCACGGTCAGCGCCCGAGAGCCGCCCGCCGCGTCGGAGGCCGCTCCACTGGCCCCGACCATTTCCAAGACCGCATTGGCCTGAAAGGGATCAACCCCTTTGGCCCGAAGCAGGCGCACCGCGTCAAAATCTGACGTGGCGGGCAAATTATGCTGCTGTGCCAAGCGGCGCGCCATGCGCAGCTGCCGCCCCGTCAAACCTTCGCGGCGGATCGCGTCAATCTCGCCCGGTGCCGCCTCGGGCGAGCCGGGCCTGGCCATTGCCGTCACCGGGGCCGCGCTGGCGGGGCCGCCTGCCGTGGCAAAACCCGCTGCGCCAAAGCCATCGGCATTTTCGGCGGGCATAAAGGCATCATTGCCCAGGATATGTCGGCCGGGCATCGCAGACCGGTGTGGCGTTTGGGGCAACGGCGGGGGCGAGGGCAAGTCGATCTTGCGCGTGCGGAACCGTTTAACTTTGAGCTTCATAGTCATAAAGCCGCTTGGCCTCTTCCAAAGTGTCAAACATATACAATTGCCCGTTGCGCAAGACCGCAGCCGAACGGCAGAATTTTTCCAAGGTTTGCGGCGCGTGCGACACCACCACGACGGTGGCGTTTTTCAGCCTTTGGCGCAGCACCTGACCGGCCTTGCGGTTGAACTCGACATCGGTGGATGACGGCATCCCTTCGTCGATCAGATAGATGTCAAATTCCAAGGCCAGCATCAGCGCAAAAGACAGACGCGAGCGCATGCCCGACGAATAGGTGCCGACCGGCATGTCAAAATATTCGTCCAGCCCGCACAGCCAGCGACAAAAGCTTTCCACATAATCAGGATCAAGGCTGTAAAGCCGGGCAATATAGCGGGCGTTTTCGGTGGCGGTGTGCTTGTTCTGGATGCCGCCCATAAATCCCAAGGGAAACGAGATGCGTGAGGTGCGTTGGATGCGCCCTTCGTCGGGTTTTTCAAGCCCGGCCATCATATTGATGATCGTGGTCTTGCCCGTGCCGTTGCGCGCCAGAATTCCCATGGAATTACCAACCTCGATGGAAAAACTGGCCTGATCAAGAATGACCTTGCGGGATTTTCCGGTCCAAAAGGACTTGCTGACATTTTCGAACGCGATCATTCGCCTGCTCTTTGCTCGCTTTCAGGTTGCATCATGTGTGACGCTCGGGCCGCTGCTCTGGCTTGGAATAGCGCAACAAGGTTAACGCGCTCTCACCAAGGCCCAGCCACAGGGTTGCCGATCTTTGGCGCTGATAGCCGCCTATTCGGGCATCATTATGTCTTTATCGTTGAAATGAAAACAATAGGGCTTGCAGCGCCAAGCACGCGATGCCCGCTTGCATGGCAGATTTTGCGGTCAATACGCGGTTATTTCCGCCCCCAAATGCGCGACAGGCCAAGGGCGAGAGGACCCATCAACAAAGACAGGGCAAGGCCAAGGCGCGCGGCCTCGGTCACGATGCCGCCGGGCAGCGCGCTTTCCAAGGTAAGCGCGGGCACCGTAAAGCCCATACCGGCAATCAGCGCGACCAAAGCCACCTCGCGCAGGCGCAAACCCGCATGAAGCCGCGCCCCAAACAGCCAAAACGCCAGCACCAGACCCAGACACAAGCCCAAAGGCTTGCCGATCCACAGCGAGGCCAGCACCACCAAGGTGGTTGTCTCGAATGCCGCAAAATCAATGCCGCCGCGCGTCAGGCCAAAGCAAAACAACACCACCGCAATCGGTTTCACCAAATAATGCGCCAATTGGTTCAACGGATCGTGCAACAAGGCCTCGGCCTCGGCGAAAAGGCCAAAGCTGCGATCGGCATGGGGGATTACGGCGACGATGGGCAACAATCCCAAGGCCGGCGGCAGGCCCGAGGCGACAACGCCAAACCATGACACAAAACCCGCAACCGCATGTGGCCAAAGGGCGCGCATCCGTCGCCGCCGCGCCTCGCCCGCCTGCGGACCGGGATCACGTGCCACAAGCCGCCAGATCGTGATCATCGCCACCACCGGCAAGGCCAGCCACGCCAAACGCAAGCTGGCCGCCGGATCGGTCAACCCGGTCAGGATCAGGCCCAGAATGTCCAGCCCAATGGCCAACAGCAAGGACACATGCAGCGCCGGATGGCCCGCGCCAAACACCGCACGCGCCATCACATAGGCCAGCACCACATCGCCCCCGACCGGCACCTGCCAGCCCATACCAAAGCCCAGATCCTCGCCCGTGCCCATAAGCGCACTGGCCATAAGCCACAGCAAAATCGCCCCAATCGCGCCGCCCAAAATGCCCGCCATGGGGGCAAATGCCCTTGGCCCGGCCATGGCCCCGCGCTCAAGGATCAGCGCCTCCCACAGCTCTTTGCCAACAAAGGCCACGAAAAACGGCATCATCCCATGCGACACGATCAGCTTCGGCGTGATCGACACAGGCATCGGGGCCAGCCAATGCGGCAGGGTCAGATCATAAAGCCGCCATTCCAGCGCATCGTAGTAGCTGGCTGGGGCCAGATTGACCCAGATCGTCGCAAGCGCCATTCCCGCAAGCAAGGCAAAGCCAAAGCGGCGAACAAAGGGCGAGACGCGATACATCGGGCAAATCCTTGCGGGCAGCAACGTTGCTTGCGCTTCAATCATGGTGGCGGACGGGCTTCAATGGGCCGCGGGCTTGGCAGGCGTCTTGGCGCGCGGCTGCGATGCAAAGAGCACAGAATGTCCTATTGTCGCGCCCCGAATTGCCGATTACCTGCGCATGACAGCACGGATGCTTGCCCTTCAGCAGCCACCGCCCCGCCAAACAGGAGCCGCCCCGATGACCGATCTTTCGCACCAGACCGCGCTTGATGCTGCCTATGGCGCGCTGCAAGCAGGCGGCGAGGCCGAGGCGCGGGCTTTTTATCGGCTTTTGGCGGATGCGCCTTTGTGCTTGCTTTTGGCGGCCGAGGCAGAGGGCGACACCATCACCCCGCAGGTGTTTGATCTGGCTGACGGGCCAGTTGTGCTGGCCTTTGACAGCGAAGAGCGCTTGGCAGGGTTTCAAGACAGCCCTTTGCCCTATGCGATTTTGCCGGGCCGGGTGATTGCCCAAGGGATTGTGGGGCAGGGCGGGGGGGCAGGCGCGATCAGCCTTGGGCTAAACCTTGGCACGGGGGCGGTCAGCGAAACCTTGCTGCCCCCCGAGGCGCTGGCCCATCTTCTGGCGCTTTTGGATGTCGCATCCAATGTGATCGAAGGCCAACCGCGCAGCTTTCATGCCCCGCAAGTGCCGCCCAGTCTTGATCTGGCGCTTGCTCAGGCCGTGCAAGCAGCGGCTGGCTTGATCGCCGGTGCGGTCTTGGCCGGGGTGACCTATGACAACGGTGCCAAGGGCCATATGCTGGCCTTGATCGGGGCGGCAGAGACGGCCCAACCCGCCTTGGCCAAGGCCATGGCCGAGGCGTTGTCCTTTGCCGGGCTTGAGGCTGCGGCGCTGGATGTGGTCTTTCTGGAGATGGAAGCGGCGGCCCTGACCCAGATGGCGCGCGTCGGGCGTGCCTATGAACTGACCTTGCCAGAGACCCCGGCCGAAAGGCCAACCCCTAGCGCACCCGGCATGGACCCCAACCAACCGCCGCGCCTGCGGTAACAGCCTTGGTTCGGCGTTGGGGAAGGGGATTCAGGGCTTTGTGAATGGGGTAAATTAATACCACATTTCATAACGCATTGATTTGCAATAAAACTATTGCGCGTCCTGCCCTTGACCCTGACCGCAACTCTGGGCGATAAGCCCCCATCCGAGACCTTGGGGCCTTGCTCCTTACTCCTTACGGGACCAACCACATGAAAACCTTTACCGCAACGCCTGCGGATATTGAGAAAAAGTGGATCCTGATCGACGCCGAAGGCGTTGTTCTGGGCCGCCTTGCCACCATCGTGGCCAATATCCTGCGCGGCAAGAACAAGCCGACCTTCACGCCGCACATGGACATGGGCGACAATGTGATCGTGATCAATGCCGACAAGATCCAGATGACCGGCAAAAAGCGCGAAGACAAAGTCTATTACTGGCACACTGGCCACCCGGGCGGCATCAAGCACCGCACCGCGCGTCAGGTGCTGGAAGGCGCACATCCCGAGCGTGTCGTGATGAAAGCCGTTGAGCGGATGATCACCCGCAACCGTCTGGGCAAGCAGCAGATGACCAATCTGCGCGTCTATGCCGGTGCCGCACATCCGCATGAAGCTCAGCAGCCGACCGTCCTCGACGTCAAGGCGCTGAACCCGAAGAACACCCGGAGCGCATAATCATGGCCGATATCAAATCCCTCGACGATCTGAAATCCGCTGTGGGCAATGCCCCGGCCGCAGCACCTGCAGCCGTGGTTCGCGCCCCGGTGCGTGACAAGCTGGGCCGCGCCTATGCCACCGGCAAGCGCAAGAACGCCATCGCACGCGTCTGGGTCAAGCCCGGCTCGGGCAAGGTGGTTGTGAACGGCAAGGACATGGCCGCCTATTTCGCCCGTCCGGTTTTGCAGATGATCCTCAAGCAGCCCTTCACGGTTGCCAATGTGGAAGGCCAGTTCGACGTCTACGCCACGGTTGTGGGCGGTGGTCTGTCGGGCCAGGCTGGTGCGGTTAAGCACGGCATCTCCAAGGCTTTGCAGCTTTACACCCCCGAACTGCGTGGCGCGCTGAAAGCCGCTGGCTTCCTGACCCGCGACAGCCGCGTTGTGGAACGTAAGAAATACGGTAAGCCGAAGGCCCGCCGCTCGTTCCAGTTCTCGAAGCGTTAATCTTTTCAGATACAGTCAGAAACGCGCGGTCCCTGTGGGCCGCGCGTTTTGCTTTTTCTGGAGGCTGGTGCAATGGCGGGCTTTGTGCTGATCACTCCCACCAAAAGGGTTTGTCCCATTCAGCCGCCGCCGCCGCGCGGCTTATGCCAATATCGCGCAGTTGATGATCATCCAGCTTTACCAAAGCCTTACGGGTGCGCAGGCGCATTTCCCAACGTCCAACCGTCATGGCAAGGCTCATTAAAACGCCAGCAATTGGCATCAAGGCCTGAGGCTGAACAATGGGCTGCGGTTCGATCAAGGGAAGTGCGGTGGACATCTTTGACCCCTTCTGTGTTGCAACAATGCGAATTTACGCCTAGAAAAACGATACAATAAGCGATGCGAACCGCACCAGAGGAGTTTTGCCATGGATACAATCTGGTCGCAGCTGAGCGTCGCGGGGGAGGGGCCTAAGTATCTCAATCTCAGCCGCGCGTTGCGGGAGGGGGTTCGGGCGGGTCTTTACCCGGAAGGTGCGCAAGTGCCGACGGTGCGTGATCTGGCTTGGGCGTTGAAGATCACACCGGGCACGGTGGCGCGGGCTTATCAGATCTTGACGCAAGAGGGGATCTTGGCCGCCACGGTGGGACGTGGCACGTTTGTCGCGGCGCGTTCGGCGCGGTTGGGGCCGACGCAGCCCTTATATACCGAACTGGATCCCAAGGTCTTGCAAGGCCGGGTTGACCTGCGCTCGCCGCAATTGCCCGAGGTGGGGCAGGGTGCCGCGATTGCCGAGGCGTTGCAGCGCATGGCGCGGTCGGTTGATGTTAATTGGCTGGCCTATCCGCGACAGAATGCCGAAGGTGCTTTGCGCCAAGCGGTCTGCGACTGGCTTAGCTTTCGCGGACTTGGCCCGCATGGGCCGCAGGATGTGATGCTGACCCATGGCGGGCAGAATGCGGTGACCTTGGTGCTGGCCTGCTGCTTGCGTGGCGATCGGCCCGTGGTCTTGACCGAAGATCTGTCCTTTCCCGGTTTCCGCTATGCCGCCCGGTTGGCCCGGGCCGAGGTTGTGGGGCTGGAGATGGACGGTGAGGGGGTCTTGCCCGATGCTTTGGAGGCCGCCTGCCGCCGTCATGGCCCGCAGGTTTTGTGCCTGACGCCTGACACGCAAAACCCCACCACCGCCCGGATGAGCGAGGCGCGCCGTTCAGAAATCGTTGAAATTGCAAGGCGTTATGATCTGCAGATCATCGAGGATGATTGCTATGCGCCCGCGATGCCCGACCTGCCCTCGTTGCGGGCCATGGCGCCAGAGCGGGTGTGGTATGTCGGTTCGGTTTCAAAGACCGTCAGTGCTGCTTTGCGCTTTGGCTATGTGATTTGCCCCACCGGTATGGGTGAGGCGGGGCGTCTGGCCGCACAGCACGGCTTTTTCGCGCTGTCGCAGCCGGTGCATGCGCTGATGTTGGATCTGTTTCAATCGGGGGCCGCCGCCGAAATTCGCCTTCGTGCGCAGCGTGAGTTGACCGAGCGGTTGCAGATGGTGGTGGATCGGCTGGCGCCGTTTGATCTGGCTTGGCAGCCGGGAATGCCCTTTGCCTGGCTGAGCCTGCCGCAGGGGTGGCGGGCCTCGACCTTTACGCGGATGGCGGAGGATGCGGGGGTTTTGGTGCGCTCTTCGGATCAGTTTGCCATGGTGCATGGCCGTGCGCCCAATGCGGTGCGCTTGGCTGTGGTGGGGGATATTTCGCGCAGTGATCTTGATGGGGCGGTGATGTCTTTGGCGGGTCTGCTGCTGCGTCCGCCAAGCGATATGGCGGTGTAAGCCCCGTCGGTTTCGCGTCGGTTTCGCGTCGGTTTCGCGTCGGTTTCGCGTCGGGTTTGCGTCTGGCATCCGTCGGGTTTTTGTCGGGACAGGCGGCGCACCAGAAAAGTCCGAGTTCTAGCGGCATTCTGCCGCTTTGTGGCGGAAAAATGGCACAATGTGGCGGGAGTTTGTCACAATTGCGGGCGATTGTTGCAATCTTGTTGCGCTGGGGCGCATTTCGTCGGGCGACAAGCCGCGCCGCAGTTGACCTAAGCACCTGAAAACCTGCAAGATTCTGGTCAGAGCAGACACAAAGAGAAGGCCCGAACAATGGGACTCCAAAGCACGTTTCACGCCCCAAACGGGCGTGCTGATTTTCTTGGCTGGCGCAAGTCGCGCAGCGGGACCACGGAAATCGTTTATGATGATGGCGTGACGCGCCGCATGGTGTGGCGCGTGGCCACACCCGCGAATGAGGCGCGAATCGCTGATGCCTTGCGCGTCTCGGTGGCCAGCCTGCGGGTGCTACCCACGCTTTATGATGAGCTGAAAAAACGGGCAATCGCGATTGAGCGGGTGTAAGGCCGCGTTTTGCCTGACCCTGATCGGCGCGGTGCAAAAAATCCTGTAACCCCTTGAGCGGGCGGGCTGGACCTTTCGTTTGGCTTCGGTCAATTTGAGGTCCGGCCGTGCGATGGCCGAATTCTCTTGCCGGGCTTTGCTGCTTGGGCATAGGATTTGATCAAAATAGTATGTCGGCGTGCCAACAGGGGGCATGATGAACAAGAACGGTATACTGGCCCGGATCCGCCGATCCGAGGGGGCCAGCGGTCTGGCGATCATCTCGCCTGCCGCGTTTTATGCGATTTTGCTGCTTGCGGCGCCCTTGGCGACGGTTGTGCTGTTCTCGGTGCTGACCTCGCAAAACGGCCATATCGTTTGGGAATTCTCGCTGTCCAATTATGAGACGGTGTTCACCCATCCTGTGTATAAAGCCATCATGCTGCGGTCTTTGACCGTGTCGATGCTGGTGACGCTGGCGACGGTGCTTTTGGCCTATCCTTTGGCCTATTACATCTCGTTCCATGTGCCGGCGCATCGCAAATCCATGTGGCTGTTTTTGGTCACGCTGCCGTTTTGGACCAGTTACATCATCCGCGTGTCGCTGTGGAGGGTGATCCTTGGCTATAACGGGGTGATTGACTCGGCCTTGATGGATCTGGGGCTGATTGGGGAGCCGTTGAACATTCTATCCAATGGGGTTGCCTCGATTGTCATCACGCTGGCCCATGCCTATGCGCCTTTTGCGATTTTGCCGATCTTTGTGGCCTTGGAAAAGGTGGACCGGTCGCTTTTGGAGGCGGGGCAGGATTTGGGCGAATCCAAGCTGCGGACGTTCTGGCGCGTGACCTTGCCCCTGTCGATGCCGGGGGTGATTGCGGCGGTGCTGATCGTGTTCATCCCGACCGTCGGGGATTATGTGACGCCGGAATTGATTGGCGGCGGCCGGGTGCCGATGATTGCCAATATGATTGAAAGCCAGCTGTTGAAGCAGCGCGATCAGGCGCTGGGGTCGGCCTTGTCGGTGACGGTGATGATGATCGTAGCGGTGGTGTCGATTGTATTCCTTTTGCTGAACCGCCGGTTCCTTGGGGGGCAGAAATGAAATCTCCGTCCTTGCGCGTTTATGCGATTGCCTATTTGATCTTTCTTTATGCGCCGATCATCCTGTTGCCGATGTTCGCCTTTAACGACAGCAAGGTGGTTCAGTTCCCGCTGAAAGGCTTTACGCTGGAGTGGTTTGCCCAGATGCGGCAGGATGCTCAGCTGGCCATCGCGGTGAAAAACAGCCTGATCATCGCCTTTTCGGCGGCCACGCTGTCCACCGTTTTGGGCATCTTCGCTGCCCGGGCCTCGACCCGGTTTCGCTTTCCGGGCAAGGGGGCGATTATGGGGCTGGTGATGCTGCCCATGGTCTTGCCGGAAATCATCGTGGCGATGTCTTTGCTGATCGTGCTGTTGGGCATGGGGGTGAAGCTGTCGCTGTTGACCATCATCATGGGCCATGTGCTGATCTGCACGCCTTTTGCGGTGGCGATCCTGTCTTCGGCCTTTCAGTCCTTGGACAAATCCTTGGAAGAGGCGGCCTATGATCTGGGCGAGACGCCGTTTTCGGCCTTTCGGTTGATCATCCTGCCCTTGGTGCTGCCGGGGATCATTTCGTCCTTTCTGATCTGTTTTACCATCTCGATTGACGAATTCATCATCGCCAATTTCCTTGGCAGCGGTGAGGCGGTGTTGTCGGTCTATATCTTTGGCCAGTTCCGTTTCCCGGCCAAGGTTCCGTCGATGCTGGCGCTGGGGACCATTCTGGTGCTCTTGTCGATCATTCTTCTTACCATCGCAGAATATTTCCGCCGCCGTGGCATCGCCAAGACGGGTGGCAAGGATACCGGAGGCTTCCTGTGACGTTCTCGGCTGACAAACCCACGATGATCGAATTCAAGGACGTCCATAAATATTATGGCGATTACCATGCCTTGCGGGGGATCAACGGCACGATCAAGGCCGGTGAGTTTTTCTCGCTTTTGGGCCCATCGGGCTGTGGCAAGACCACGCTTTTGCGCACGATTGCCGGGTTTGAGGGCATCTCCTCGGGTGCCGTGCTGATCGACGGCAAGGTGATGGAAGGGGTTCCGGCCAACGAGCGGCCGACCAATATGGTGTTCCAGTCCTATGCGATTTTTCCGCATATGTCGGTGGCCGAAAATGTGGGCTTTGGTCTGCGCAAGGATCCGCGGTCAAAGGCCGAAAAGGCGCGCGCGGTGGAAGAGGCTTTGGAAATGGTTGGCCTGAAGGGCTATGGCGCCCGGGCGGCACATGCGCTTTCGGGCGGGCAGCGCCAGCGAGTGGCGCTGGCGCGGGCGCTTATTCTGAAGCCCAAGGTTTTGCTTTTGGATGAACCACTTAGCGCGCTCGACAAGAAGATGCGCGAGCATATGCAGGTGGAGCTGATCAAGCTGCAACGGCAGGTGGGCATCACCTTTATTCTGGTCACCCATGACCAAGAAGAGGCGCTGGTCATGTCCGACCGCATCGCGGTGATGTTTGACGGTGAAATCGCGCAGCTGGCGGATCCTGAGACGCTGTACAGACGTCCAATGTCCAGGCGGGTGGCGGATTTCATCGGTACGATGAATTTCATTCCCGCCACCGTGCTGTCAGAGGCGGGCGGCAAGGTGGAGGTGGATGCCAAGGGGCTGGGCAAGGTCACGCTTGATGCCGACATCCAACCGCCGGTGCGGGGTGACAGCCCTGTGGTGGGCCTGCGCCCCGAGACGCTGACGCTGCTGTACGATGACCAAAAACCGACCGACCGCGAGACGGATGGGGTGATCGACGAGGTGATCTATTTCGGCGACATGACCTATTATGACGTCTATCTTGGCGGCACCGATGTGGAGGTGCGGCTGTCGATGCGCAATGTGCCGGGCCGTCCGGTGCTGGATGTCGGAACCAAGGTGCGGGTGGCCTGGTCGCCCTCGGCGCTGGTGCTGTTCCGCTAACGATCTGGCGACAAAAGCCCAAGACCGCGCAGATAAATGCCGATCCCGGTTTCCAAAAGATCCTCGGGCGGGAAGGGGCTGCGGTTCTGGCCGCGCAGGAAGAGTTCCACCACGCCATGGCTCATCGCCCAGATATGGGCGGAGAACATCGCGGCGGGGGGGCGGCGGGCCTCGGGCAATTGGGCGGCGAGCCCTGCGGCTGCGCGATCTTGCACCGATTTTGCCCGCAAGGCCACTTCGGCCACTTGGGGATGGGCGGCGAGATTCAGGCCGCTTTCAAACATCGCCATATAATGACCGGGATATTTGCGGGCAAAGGCCAGATATGCCCGACCCGTCGCCTCAAAGGCGGCAAGGGGCGAGGGTTGGCCGCCGTTATAGGCAAATTCCATCAAAGCGGCAAAGATATCAAAGCCTTGGCGCGCGACCTCGGCTATTAGATCTTCCCGCCCGGCAAAGTGACGATAAACGGCGGCGGGGGTGACATCGGCGGTCTTTGCCGCCTCGGACAGGGTAAAGCCATTCGGCCCCTGCGCTGCAATCAGCGTCAGGGCCGCATCCACCAGCGCTTGGCGCAGGTTGCCGTGATGATAGCCCTTTTTCACCTGTTGCGCAGCCCGGTGCCGCCGCAGATATTGGCGTCGATCTCGCCGATCTTGTCCATATCGCGGCCCTTGTAATCCACCGCCCGCAGCACCGTTTGCAGCGCTGCCAAACGGGCGCGTTTTTTGTCATCCGACAGGATCACGGTCCAAGGGGCATATGTGAAATCGCTGCGCGCCATGGTGTCGTCGATCGCGGCGCAATAGGCATCCCATTTTGACAGACCGTCGATGTCGATCTGGCTCAGCTTCCATTGCTTAAGCGGGTCTTGCTCGCGGTCGAGGAAGCGTTTGAGCTGTTCGGCCTGCCCAACCTCCAGCCAGATCTTTACCAGCGTGATGCCTTCATCGACGATCATCCGTTCAAATTCAGGCAGTTGGCGGAAAAACTTCTCACGCTGTTCATCTGTGCAAAAGCCAAAGACATGCTCGATCATGGCGCGGTTATACCAAGAGCGGTCAAAGATCGCCATTTCGCCCTTGGCGGGCAGCCAATCGACATAGCGTTGGTAATACCATTGCCCGGCCTCGCGCTCTGTCGGTTTCGATAGGGCGACGACATGGGCAAAGCGGGGGTTCAGGTTTTCCCGCATCACGCCGATGGTGCCGCCTTTTCCGGCGGCATCGCGGCCCTCAAAGACCACGACCAGCCGCTGACCGCTGGCCTTCATATCGGCCTGCATCTTGACGAGTTCGATCTGCAACGCCGCCATTTGGGCGTCATAGACCTTGCCCTTCATCTCTTCGCGGTAGGGGTAATCGGGGTTCAGGATGTCATCCTTATCCGCCTTTTGGATGGCGCGGCGCAGCTTTTCGGGCGCCGTTTCGGTGAAAAAGCGGCTGATCGCGCCATCAAAGGGCAGGTCCATGTGTTGCTCCCTTATTTGCCTATGTCATTGAGATCAAAAGGTGTTCCTTGGTAAATTTCATTCACCCAATTGCCATACAAAAGATGGGCATGGCTGCGCCAACGGTTTTTCGGCGGGTTGGCTGGGTTGTCGTCGGGGTAATAGTTTTGCGGCACATTGATGGGCGTGCCCGATGCAACGTCGCGGTCATATTCCTGTTTCAGCGTGTCGCTGTCATATTCAAAATGGTTGAAGATATAAAGCGCGCGGTAGCCCGCATCCTCAACCAGGCAGGGGCCAACCTCGGCGCTGCCCAAAAGCGTGCGCAGGCCGGGGGCGGCGTCAATTTCGGCTTGGCGTACCTCGGTCCAGCGGCTGACGGGGATGACGAAATCATCAGAAAAGCCGCGCAGATAGGGCGAGGTGGGGTTCAGGTTTTGGTGGCGGAAACAGCCAAAGGCCTTGGCCTTCAGCATGTGTTTTTGCACGCCGTGAAAATGATAGATCATCGCCATGCCGCCCCAGCAAACGCCAAAGGTGGAATGCACATGGGTCTGGGTCCAATCCATCACGCGGCGGAGTTCGTCCCAATAGGTCACCTCCTCAAACGGCAGGTGTTCGATGGGCGCGCCGGTGATGATGAGGCCGTCAAACTTTTCTCCCGAGGCTTCGACCTCGGCAAAGGGGCGGTAAAAGGTTTCCATATGTTCGGCGGCGGTGTTGCGGGTTTGATGCTCGCTCATGCGGATGAGCGAGAGGTCAATCTGCAAGGGCGTGGCGCCGATCAGCCGGGCAAATTGGTTTTCGGTCTGGATCTTTTTCGGCATCAGATTGAGCAGGCCAATCCGCAGGGGGCGGATGTCTTGCTGTGCGGCCCGGTCCGGCGACATGACCATGACACCTTCGTTCCGAAGAACGTCAAAGGCGGGCAGGGTTTCTGGCAGGGTGATGGGCATGGAAGGAACCTTGAAGGATTATAATAGGTTAGGTTGCCGAGGCGCGCCGATCAAGGGCGCGGGCGATCAGCGTGTCAAAAGCGGCCGGGGTGGTGACGGCGACCACCTCTTCGGCGGTGACGGTGACGCCCCAGCGCGCCATGGCGGCATAGCGGGGCTGGCGACTGTCCAAAAGCCGGGCATAGCCAAAGCGCAGGAAAGCGTCGGGGTCGGCGGTTTCGGCGGTGAGGCCGGTTTGAGACAGATAATCGGCCCAGACCGTCAGCAGGAAATCCGGACGGTAATACATGGGCTTTGGCGCGCGATCGAAGCGGCGGCACAGCTCATCGCGATGCGCGTCAGAGCCTTTGATCCAGATCGGCAAGAGATGGTTTGACACCTCTGTCATCACCGGATCGGCGGGGTTTTCGGCATCGACCACCTCGCAGATCGAGCCGGAGGTGTCGCAGACGAAGTGATTGTATCCATACAAATCCTGCGCCCGGTCGATAAAGCGGGTGGTGTCCAGCATCGCGGCCACTTCGGCCTGGCCGTGCTGTGCCTGACGGCGCTGGTATTCGCCAAAGGCCAAGCCGCCCTTGGCCGCATCGCCGGGCTTGCCGAGATAGGTGGAGAGGGGGGCGAGATTGTCGAAGGTGATGTTGGAGGTGATATAAACCGAATCCGACATCAAGAGTTCCCGCAGAAGCGGGACTTTCATCGCCTCGCGTTTGAAATTGTCCGAGATATATTCGCCCATATAGCGCGTGCCGATGCGGTAATCGACCGAGTAGTGAAACCAATCGCCCGCGTCGCGCAGCATGTTGGACAGGGTGGTTTTGCCAAGCCCCGACATGCCAAAGAGCATCACCCGCTTGTGCGGGGCGGCCAAGAAAGCCTGTCCATCGGGGTAATACATCGCGCGGTCTCCTGTCGGCCCATGGGCATGGGTTTAACGCGGGCCCGTGCCAAGTTCACGCGGAAAATAAACGCCCCGCAAAGGCCGGGGCCATGCGGGGCGTTTGGGTTCGAAAGGGCAGGTGTCAGAAGGTGAAGCCGATTTTCAGACCCACACCAAGAGCCGAGTTGCCACGGAAGCTCGCATTGGAAATGCCTGATCCCGGCGGGCTTTCAAGTGCATTTGCATCACCGATATCGACATAGCGCACGCCGCCCGAGATTTTCATATTGCCTCGGGTATAGGTGCCGCCGACGCCCACGCTCCAAAAACCGTCGGTGGGGGCAAGGTTTGTGGCAATGCCGCCTTTGCTGTCCTCATATCCGATCGAGATGGCGCCCGACCATGTATCGCTGAACTTGCGACCGACGCCCAAAGTATAGGTGATGGTGTCGTTGTCATGGCCGACGAGGGGCTGGAATTCGGGCGGATAGCCTATGGAATTCAGCCGCGTCGAGGTCCAATCCACCCAGCGGATTGAGCCGAACAAAAGGGTGTTGGCCGCGATCCCGGATTGGGCATCCAAGGTCAGGGATTTTGGCAGCTCTACCTCTTCGGTGCCGACAAAGCCCACACCGGCAACCGTGGTCGCCATGTCGTGCTTTGTCTCGCTGGCATAGGTCAGCGCGATGCGCATGGCGATTTCGGGCTTTTCATAGGCCGCGCCGACCAGATAGCCCAAAGAGCGATCATTGGCATAGCTGGCCGAATAAGTCCCAAGTGAGCTAACGACAGTTGCATTGCCGCCAATGCCAACAGACCGCAGCCCGGCATGGACCGAGAAATTATCGTTCAGCTTATAGCGCCCGATCAGCGCCACCGTGTCACCGTTCAGCGTGGCATTGGTCCCCGCAATCGGATAGGGGCCGGGGCTGGGGTTTGGATAGGCGACATCTGCCCCAAAACTGGGGTCGATGGTAAAGCCCAGTGAAATCTTCTCATTCAGGTCGGTTTTAAAGGCGATGCCAAGGGTGGAGTAGTTTTTTGCCACATCCCCCGTTGGCGCAAGCCCGCCACCCGCCGAGCCCTCGACCGTGGGTGAGGCATAGCCATAGCTCAACTCGGCATAGCTGCCGCTTTCAAACATAAAACCCAAAGGCACGCCGGATCGTTCAAAGCCGCCAGCCCATGCCGGGCTGGATGCCACGACACCCGCTGCTGCCGCGGTTACAAGTTTCTTCATCTAAGGTCTTCCTCCCGTTTCCCGCGCCTCACCGCCCTCTTGCCGGGGCATCTTGCGCCTGATGTGTGGGATCGTGGGGTAAAACGCCGCACAGGTCAAATGGCTGTTTGGCGGCCCGATTTATGCGACGCAACGTCATGGGAGGGCGCAAATGCGCGGTTTCAGCCCTTGGGGCGCTGCAATTCGGCCCGGATGCTGATCCAGATGCCCAGAAAAATCACCGCGCCGCCGCCCAGAACGAAGGGGTCGATCGGCTCTGCATAGGCCAGGGCGCCGACGACGGCGATCAGGGGCAGGCGGACGAAATCAATCGGGACGACAAAGCTGGCGGGGGCCAAGGTCAGCGCAGAGGTCAGCGAAAAATGCGCCAAAAGCCCGCAAACCCCGATCAGCGCCAGCCATGGCAGGGTTTGGGCGGTGGGCCAGTTGATCTGACCGTCATGAGCCGACATCGCGATGCCAAAGAGTGCCTGAAACAGCGTCAGCCAAAAGAGGATGGTGATAATCGCCTCGCCGCGGGTCAGGCGTTTGGTGAGGATCGTGGTGGCGGCAAAGCCCAAGGCGCTGGCCGCAGCGGCCAGAACGCCGGGGTTGAGGTTGGTCAGATCGGGGCGGGCGACAATGAGAATGCCGGCAAAGCCAAGCGCGGCGGCCATGAGTTTGGCGCGCGTCAACCGCTCGCCCAGAAAGAGCGGCGACAAGAGGATCACCCAGATGGGTGAGGTGAATTCCAGCGCGAACACTTGCGCCAAGGGGATGACGGTCAGCGCCCAGAACCACAGGTTTTGGGCAGTGAAATGCACGATATTGCGCCAAAAATGCCCGGAAAGCCGCTGGGTTGAGATGCGGCTTAACTGCCCGCTGGCCCAGCCGATGGCGATGACCAACACCAGCCCGACGAGAGAGCGCGCCGCCATGATTTCAAAGCTGTCATGGGTTTGGCTGATCTGGCGCGCGGCGATGGCCATGGCGGTAAAGGAGAAAATCGCGCCTGACATCCAAAGCGCGGCTTTGATTGGCGGGGTCATGGCGGGGGGCCTTGATCTGTCAGGAACTCGTCATGGCGCAGAGCGCTGCACAGGATATGTGTGGTTTGTTCATTTGTGCAGATTAGGCGACCATAGCGGCGGATCATGTCAATACCCCGCCGTCAGGCCGAAATCGAGCATCACAGCCGCGCCGGTGATGCCCGCGGCCGCCGGTGACAAAAGAAAGGCCACGTTCTGCGCCACCTCGTCAGGGGTGAGAAAGCGCGCCGCGTGCCCTTGGGGGTAATGGGCCAGAAGTTTGTTGAAATAGCCCTGTGTGTCGCCGCCGCCATAGCGGCGCGCCTGATAGTCCAGCATGGGAGAGGTGATATCCGAGGGGCACAAGGCATTGACGCGAATACCTTTTGGGGCAAGCTCGCGCGCCAATGCCTTGGTCATGGTGGTGACACCGCCCTTTGAGGCGCAATAGATCGCCGCCCCCGCATTGCCCACCACGCCCGCATCGGAGGAGATGTTGACGATGGCCCCGCGCGTGGCCTCAAGTGCCGGGATGGCGCGGGCGCAGAGGAAAAACGTGGCCTTCAGATTGAGGTCGATGCAAGCGGTCCAGTCGGCCTCGGTTGCCTCGGCGCTGTCGCCTTCCACCCAGATGCCGGCGGCGTTCACCAGCCCGTCAAGACGGCCAAGGGCGGCGCTGGCGCGGGTGATGATCTCGGCGCAGGTGGCGGTTTGGGTCAGATCGCCCAAGAGGGGCACCGCGCCTGTGGCTTGGGCGGTGCGTTCAAGGGCGGCGGGATTGACATCGGTGATGGCCAGTCGCGCCCCAAGCCGGGCCAAAAGCCGCGCTGTGGCACCGCCCACCCCGCCCCCAGCTCCGGTGACAAGAAAGGCTTTGCCGTCAAACAAATCGGGGGCGAATACCATGGACACCATCCTTTGGTCGCATCTGGCGCGAGTGCTGCGGATTTGTCCAGCCCGGTGACAGGGGCGGGCACCCAAAGGGTTGAGGCGGGCAGAGGGCTGGGCTAGCTCTGTGGGGCAAACTTTGGAGGTTTTACGATGACGGTTCGCCAATCCGATCACCCGATTGATCCGCAATTCCTGACCCGCTGGTCTCCGCGTGCCTTTGATCCGGCCGAAATGACCGAGGGACAGGTGTTGAGCCTGATCGAGGCGGCCCGCTGGGCGCCTTCGGCTTCGAACCATCAACCGGCGCGCTTTGCTTGGGGGCTGCGGGGGGATGCGGGGTTTGCGGCGATCCATGACGGGTTGATGGGGTTCAACCGGGTTTGGGCGGATAAGGCGGCGGCGCTGATCGTGCTGGCGTCAAAGACCTTTGTGGATAAGGAGGATGGGCCTGCGGCCAATAGCTGGCACGCCTTTGATGCAGGCGCGTCTTGGATGAGCCTTGCGTTGCAGGCCCAAGCGATGGGGCTTGTGGCCCATGCCATGGGCGGGTTTGAGGCTGAAACGCTGGCCCCGGCGCTGGGGTTGCCGGAGGGGTATCAGATTCATGTGGTGGTGGCGGTGGGCCGGCAGGGGGATGTGGCTGATCTGCCCGAGAAGTTGCAGGCCCGCGAAATGCCGAGCCTGCGCCGGCCTGTGGCCGAGGTTGCGGCGCGGGGACGTTTTCCGGCCTGACACTCCTCGTCGACGTCGTCGCTCGTCGTGGGTTTCCCGACGAGAAGGCGAAGCCGCCCGAGGAGGGGTTATTCCAGCTCGATCGTGCCGGGTGGCTTCGAGGTGCAGTCGTAAAACACCCGGTTGATGCCCTTCACCTCATTGATGATCCGCGTTGCGGTTTCGGACAGGAAGTCATGGGTGAAGGGGTAGTAATCCGCCGTCATCCCATCGACCGAGGTTACCGCGCGCAAGGCCAGCGCATAGTCATAGGTCCGCCCGTCGCCCATGACGCCCACCGTGCGCATCGGCAGGATGGCGGCAAAGGCCTGCCAGATCTCGTCATAAAGCCCGTGCTTGCGGATCTGGTCGATATAGACCGCATCGGCCCGGCGCAGGATGTCGAGTTTTTCGGACGTAATCTCGCCGGGGCAACGGATCGCAAGGCCCGGTCCGGGGAAGGGGTGGCGGCCGATGAAGGATGCGGGCAGGCCGAGTTCACGGCCAAGCGCGCGCACCTCGTCCTTGAAAAGCTCGCGCAGGGGTTCGACGAGTTTCAGCCCCATCTTTTCGGGCAAGCCGCCGACGTTGTGGTGCGACTTGATGGTGACCGACGGGCCGCCCGAGAAGGAGACGCTTTCGATCACATCGGGGTAGAGCGTGCCTTGGGCGAGGAATTCGGCGCCCTCGATCCCATTCGCGTATTTCTGGAACACCTCGATGAAGAGCCGCCCGATGGTCTTGCGCTTGACCTCGGGGTCTGAGACGCCTTCAAGCTGGCCGAGGAACAGTTCGGATTCATCGGCGTGGATGAGGTTTAGATTGTAGTTCTCGCGGAACATCTTGACGACCTGTTCGGCCTCACCCAGCCGCAAAAGGCCGTGATCGACAAAGACGCAAGTGAGCTGGTCGCCAATCGCCTCGTGCAGAAGGATGCCCGTCACCGAGCTGTCCACCCCGCCCGAAAGCGCGCAGATCACCTTTTTGTCGCCCACTTGGGCGCGGATTTTGGCGATCATTTCTTCGCGGTAAGCGCCCATCGTCCAGTCGCCGGTGAACCCGGCAAGGCGCACGAAGTTTTCGTAAAGTTTTGCGCCCTTGGGGGTGTGATGCACTTCGGGGTGGAATTGGACGGCGTAGAAGTTGCGTTTCACATCGGCGGTGATGGCAAAGGGCGCGTTAGGCGAGGTGCCGTAGACCTCAAATCCGGGGGCGATTTTCGACACATGGTCGCCGTGGGACATCCAGACCTGTTCGTCGCCCGCCTCGAACCAGCCCGCCAAAAGCGGGCAGGTCTCGGAGGTCTTGGTGACGAAGGCTTTGCCGAATTCGGCCGTGCCATGGCCGCCTTCGACATGGCCGCCAAGGCAATGCATCATCACCTGCTGGCCATAGCAGATGCCAAGGATTGGCACGCCCATGTCAAACACGCCCTTGGGCGGCATCGGGGCGCCGTCCCAATAGACCGAGGCGGGGCCGCCCGAGAAGATCACGGCCTTGGGCCCAAAGGCCCGAAGGAAGGCATCATCCACTTTGTTATAGGGATGGATTTCGCAATAGACGTTCAACTCGCGCAGGCGGCGCGCAATGAGCTGCGTCACCTGAGAGCCAAAGTCGATGATGAGGAGGCGATCATGTTGGGTCATGGCTTCGCCTAGCTTTTGACGAAGGGAATCGCAAGAGGCCGCCCAGCGGGGGTTTCACACCCCCGCACCCCCGTGGGATATTTGGGCCACATTGAAGGCGGGGGTTTCGTCGCTTTTGGGGTTGGGTTTTGTCGCTTTTGGCAGTCAGGCGACGCTTTTCCAAGGCGGCCTTTGCGGTCTTCGGCGCATAAGAGGCGAAACAGCTTTCGGAGGCGGATTATGAATGATGTGGCAGCAGGGCGTCGGGCGCGGGGCGGCGGCGGGTCGGCGCGGCGGGCAGAGCGCACCGCAGTGTCGTTTGAAACCGCGCGCTACATTCAGCGCAATATTCCGAATTTCGAGATTCTGAACGAAGAGGCGCTTCAGATCATCGAATGGAATGCCGAGACGGTTTTGGAAGAAATCGGCGTCAATTTCGTGGAAAACGAGGCGGCCTTGCAGCGTTGGCGCGAGGCGGGGGCGGATGTGCGCGGCGAGCGGGTGCATATTCCGCGTGGTTTGGCGCGCAAGCTGATTGCCACGGCACCGAAGACCTTCACCCAGCATGCCCGCAACCCCGAGCGCAATGTCGAGATCGGCGGGCGCAATCTGGTCTTGGCCCCGGTTTACGGCCCGCCCTTTGTGCATGATGCCAAGGGGGGGCGTCGCTATGCGACCATCGAGGATTTCCGCAATTTCGTGAAGCTGGGCTATATGTCCAAATGGCTGCACCATTCGGGCGGCACGGTGTGTGAGCCGACCGATGTGCCGGTGAACAAGCGCCATCTGGATATGCTCTTGGCCCATATGACGCTGTCGGACAAGCCCTTCATGGGGTCGGTGACCGAGCCGAGCCGGGCCGAAGATTCGGTGGAGATGGCCAAGATCCTGTTTGGCAGCGATTTTGTTGACCAAAACACCGTGATGACCAGCCTGATCAACATCAACAGCCCGATGACCTTTGACGGCATCATGATGGGGGCTTTGGAGGTTTACGCCAAGGCCAATCAGGCCGCGATCGTCTCGCCGTTCATCGTGGGTGGGGCTATGGCGCCGGTGACGGTGGCGGGCACGCTGACGCAGGTTTTGGCCGAGGTTTTGGCGGGTGTGGCCTATAGCCAGTTGATCCGCAAAGGTGCGCCGGTGATTGCGGGGGCCTTCGTGACCTCGATCGACATGAACTCGGGCGCGCCGACTTTTGGCACGCCGGAAGCGGCGCATATCACTTATGGCGTGGGCCAGTTGGTGCGCCGGTTGGGTCTGCCTTACCGTTCGGCTGGTGGGTTCTGCGGCTCGAAGTTGCCCGATGCGCAGGCGGGCTATGAATCGGCCAATAGCCTCAATATGGGGCTTCTGAGCGGTGTGAACTTTATGCTGCACGCCTGTGGCTGGATGGAGGGCGGCTTGGTGTCGTCTTACGAGAAATTCGTGATGGACGCCGATCAGCTGGGCACCTTGCATCATCTGGCCCAAGGCATTGCGGTGGATGAAAACGGTCAGGGCATGAATGCGATCCGTGAGGTTGGTCCGGGGGGCCACTTCTTGGGCTGCGAACATACCCAAGCCAATTTCAAAACCGCCTTCTGGCGTTCGGATCTTTTGGATTACAAGCCCTTTGAAACCTGGGCCGAAGAGGGTGCGCGCGACACCATGGCTTTGGCTTCGGAGCGGGTGCAGAAGATGTTGGCCGATTATCAGCCGCCCCATATCGACGACGGCATCCGTGAGGGGCTGGAGGGCTATGTGGCGCAGAAGAAAGAGTCGATGCCCGACGCCTTCCTTTAATCGTTTCCAATTTGGAACCAAAAGGCCCGCCAGATCCTCTGGCGGGCCTTGTCATGTCAATGGGCCAGTTTGCGCGAGATCAGCCTGACCTCGGCCATGAGGGCGACCAAAACCTCGATGTGGCGAGCCACCGGATAGGTGATGTCGCCGGTCTTGCGGATGTCTTCAAGCCGCGCCTCTTCGGCCAAGAGCTGGGGCAAAACCCGTTCGCTGGGGGCGGTTATCGCCAAGAGGCGGCGCAGATCGCGGTCTCGGCGGTAGTCTTCAAGCCCAAAGCGCGCGGCGCGGATCAACAGGCGTGGGCGGCGCAGGTTGCACAGGATGGTGCGGAAATCGGTCATGGCGGCCTCTTTGACAATGGAGAGCTCAGCCTAAAAGCAAACAACCCCACGTTGCGCATGTGGCAATTTCAGCGCGCGATGGTTACCAGTTTGTTTAAGAATTCGAAACAATTATCGATTTATGACCGAAAATTAACACTTGGGTAAGAATTGCCACTCAGGGTTGAAATGCTCTGATAGGGCCGTCCCGACCCAAGTTGCTGAACGAGTCTGATGATGCAAGGCAACCTGATCCCATTGCGCAGCCTGCCCGATTGGCTTTCCAATGAGGTGCGGCTTTATCTTGCCCATACCGAAGAGGGGCAGTCGCTGCGCGCCTTGGCGCGGCGGGGTGGCTGTCATGCCTCGACGGTCTTGCGGACCGTTCGGCGCTACGAAAAACGCCGGGAAGACCCGCTGATGGACGAGGCGCTGGATGCGCTGGCCCATGGCGCCCCCCGGTCGGTTCAACTCGCCACACAGGAGCCTGAGCTTATGACCGTTCCGATCACTGCCTCGATACATGCCAAACCGACTGTTGTTGATGAGATGACTTTGAACCGCGAGGGGTTGCGGATTTTGCGGCGCATGGCCGAGCCGGGGGCGACGCTGGCCATTGCGCCGGATATGGAGAAGGCGGTGGTGATGCGGGACTTTCCCGATGGGCGCTGCGCGCGATTGGCCATTGTGGAGCGGGCGGTGGCGCAGGCCTTTGTGCTGCAAGACTGGATCACGCTGCGCAAGGCGGGGCGGGTGTCGAGCTATGAGATCAGCGGGCCCGGCAAGGCGGCGCTGCGCCGGTTGATCGCGGCGGATGATCAGGCGCGGATGGCCAATGGTTTGGCCGAGGCGCCGATGGCCTTTGCCGACCAGCATCGGATTTGGGGCGAGAGGCTGGTAACGGGCGAGGAGGGGCCGCGCCGGGTGCGATTTAATCTGGCGGAAAGCCCGGTCACGGTTTTGGGCCGTCGTCGGGAAAAGGATGGCAGGCCCTTTTTGGAACCGGGTCTTGTGGAGGCGGCTGAGCGGCTGCGCGAGGATTTCGAACTGGCGCAGATGGGGCCGCGGGTGGCGCAGAATTGGGAGCGCTTTTTGACCGGCGGCGACCGGGGAAGTTTTGCCGCTGATTCTGGGCTGGCGCAGGGGCCAAGGGCGGCGCGTGATCGGGTGGCGGCGGCCTTGCGCGACCTTGGGCCGGGGCTGGGGGATGTCGCGCTGCGGGTGTGCTGTTTTCTGGAAGGCATCGAGACGGCCGAGCAGCGCATGGGTTGGGCGGCGCGGTCGGGCAAGATCGTGCTGCGTATCGCGCTGCAACGGCTGCGCCGCCATTATGAGGCGACCTATGGCAAACATGGGCCGATGATCGGTTAGGTGGCGATATAGCGGTCGCGCCGGTGGTTGATGGCCAGAAAAAGGTTGAAGACCACGGCACCTGCGAAGCTCCACCCCAAAGCCGCGCTGTCGAGGATCAGCGCGGCCAAGGCAAAGAGCGCCAGATCAAAGATGAGCTGGGCATAGCCTGCGGGAAAGCCGCTGCGGTCTTGCAGCATGAGCCAGAGGATCGAGATGCCGCCAAAGCTGCCGCCATGGCGCACCACGGCAAGGGCGGCGATGCCGAAAAGGATGCCGAAGAGGAGCGCGGCAAAGCCGGGGTGGATATGGGAAAACCCAAGCCAGTTCGGCAGGATCGCGGTCAGGATCGACAGGCTTGCGATGGTGATCAGCGTCTTGAGCGCAAAGCGCGCGCCCATGCGGCGCCAGCCGAACCACAGAAATGGCAGCGAGACCGCGAAATAGACCGCCGGAAAGGGCAGGGCGAAGTGATAGGCGATGAGCGCTGCCACCCCGGTCGTTTGACCTGCGACAAAGCCGGAGAAGGTCAGCACATGCATGCCAACCGCCGCCATGCAGATGCCAAAGCCCAGGCCTTGGATGTCATCAATCAGGGAATGGCGCGTGCGATTGGGCATGAGGCCCTGCTAACGCTCGGCGCAATATAAGTCAATAATACTGACATAAATAATGGGGCGCATCTGTGAAAAGACCGGGGGGCCAGCCCCCCGAACCCCCCGGGATATTTGAGCCACATTGAAGGCAGATCAGCCTTGCAGGGCCTTGTTGAGATAGTCGTCGACCTTTTCAAGATAACCCATGGTGGTGAGCCATTTTTGATCGGGGCCGACAAGGAGGGCGAGGTCTTTGGTCATCCAGCCATCTTCGACGGTCTGGACGCAGACCTTTTCCAAGGTTTCGGCAAAGCGCAAGAGCGCGTCATTGCTGTCGAGCTTGGCGCGGTGCTTGAGCCCGCCGGTCCAAGCGAAGATGGAGGCGATGGAGTTGGTTGAGGTTTGCTGGCCCTTTTGGTGCTGGCGGTAATGGCGGGTGACGGTGCCGTGGGCGGCCTCGGCCTCGACCACTTTGCCATCGGGGGTCATCAGAACCGAGGTCATCAGACCCAGAGAGCCGAAACCCTGCGCCACGGTGTCGGATTGCACGTCGCCGTCGTAGTTTTTGCAGGCCCAGATATAGCCGCCCGACCATTTCAGCGCGGAGGCCACCATGTCATCAATCAGCCGGTGTTCGTAATGCAGGCCCGCCGCTTTGAACTGGTCGGCGAATTCGGTGTCATAGATCTCTTGGAAGAGGTCTTTGAAGCGGCCGTCATAGGCCTTGAGGATGGTGTTCTTGGTCGAGAGATAGACCGGAAGCCCCTTGATCAGCCCGTAATTGAAGGAGGAGCGGGCAAAGTCGATGATCGACTGATCAAGGTTATACATGCCCATGGCCACACCGGCGGCGGGGGCGTTGAACACCTCGCGTTCGATGACGCTGCCATCGTCGCCGACGAATTTCATCGTGAGTTTCCCAAGCCCGGGGAAGTGGAAATCGGTCGCGCGGTATTGGTCGCCAAAGGCGTGGCGGCCGATGACGATGGGCCGGGTCCAGCCCGGCACAAGGCGGGGCACGTTGCGGCAGATGATCGGCTCGCGGAAGATCACGCCGCCGAGGATGTTGCGGATCGTGCCATTGGGCGATTTCCACATCTGTTTCAGGCCGAACTCCTCGACCCGCTGTTCGTCGGGGGTGATGGTGGCGCATTTCACCGCGACGCCGACCTTTTTGGTCATCTCGGCCGCGTCGATGGTGATCTGGTCATTGGTGCGGTCGCGCTCTTCGATGCCGAGGTCGTAGTAGAGAAGATCGACATCGAGATAGGGCAGGATCAGTTTCTTTTTGATGAAATCCCAGATGATCCGGGTCATTTCGTCGCCGTCCATCTCGACGATGGGATTGGCCACCTTGATCTTTGTCATGGGTCTGCCCTTTCAGCACATGCATGGGTCGGGGGGGAATGGGCGCGAACAATCCGGCCCATCTCGATTGTATGCGAATGTATACCGAAAACCTGGGCAGAAGTAAACAGCCCTCGCAAGGCAGGCGGGGCTTAACCGAAATAGGCGCGGGTTTTATCGCGGACCCAAGCCCAGAGGGCGGGTGCGCCGCGGGCGATCTTGCTGCCGACGCGGGCGTCAAGCTGGTCGGAGGTGACGTTATAGGTGGCCCAGGTGCCGCCGCCTGACATCAGGTTGGCCATGACGGGTTGCACCCGATCCAAGGATTTGGCGAAGACGGCGTCGGGGGTTTCGGCGGCTTCGAATTCGTCCCAAAGCGCGCGGAAGCTGTGGGCCAGATCGGCGGGCAAGAGGCCAAAGATGCGCTCAGCGGCCTTTTGTTCGGCGGCCATCGTCGCGGCGCTGGCATGGGCTTGGCCGTTGGCCGAATGGATCGGCACATCGCCTACGTCGATCTCGACCAGATCATGCACAAGAAGCATTCGGATCACCCGGTCGATGCTCACCCCCGGTGCGGCCTGATCGGCCAGCACCATGGCATAAAGCGCCAGATGCCAGCTGTGCTCGCCCGAGTTTTCCGGCCGCGAGCCATCGACCAGCGTGGTGGCGCGCAGCACGGATTTCAGACGGTCGGCCTCGTTCAGAAAGGCAAACTGTGCCTCAAGCCGGTGCGTCACGATTCACGACCTGCCAAGAGCCGGATCAACCCGGCCAGACTGAGGGTGATGGCGGCATAGGCCAAGGCGAGGGCCTGTCCGCTGAGCCCCAAGGCGCAAAAGCTGGGAAGCAAGAGGACGTAAAGGAGCACGGGAAGCGCAATGGCCAAGATTGGCAAGGCAATGACCAAAGCCGGGAGCGCCCGGAGCCGTGCATTGGCCACAAGCAAAGCCCAAAGACCCAGCGCGATCGGGGCGATGAATTTCAGCACCAAGATCGGATCCAAGATAACCTTTGCCATCAAGGGCAGGAGGGCGGTTTTGCCGGTATAGCCTTCGGTTACGGTCTGCAATGTGCCCGCACATAACAGGTCGAGCCCGTAGAGCCCGGCGCCAAAAAACAGCGCAACCAAAACAGCAGGGACGGCGGCATAGATCAATGCCCGCCACCCTGATCCATCAGCACGCTCGGGGCGGTGCCGCCCTCGCGCTTGGCCTTGAGACAGGCCTCGATATAGGCGCGGCCGCGTTTTTCGGCCATACGCACACGATAGGCGGTCAAGAACGCCTCTTGCATGGTGGGGGACGCGTCGAGCAAGACTTTGGACACCTTGTCATAAAAGCGGTCATCGCCCAGCTCTTCCATGGCCGCGATCACATCGCGCGCCAAAGCGTCACCCATATCTTCCAGAACAGACATTAGCGGCTTGCCTCTCCCAAACGGCGTTTCACATAGGTGGAAACCGTGTCGATCATCGGTTTCATATGCGTCTCTTCATCTTTGAAGAAGTGATCCGCCCCCTCAACCTGTTCATGGGTGATGGTGATGCCCTTTTGCTCGTGCAGCTTGTTGACCAAGGTAAGCGTGTCTTTCGGCGGGGCCACCTTGTCGGCGGTGCCGTTGATGATCAGGCCAGACGAGGGGCAGGGCGCAAGGAAGCTGAAATCGTAAAGATTGGCCGGCGGGGCGACCGAGACAAAGCCGGTGATCTCGGGGCGGCGCATCAAGAGTTGCATGCCGATCCACGCGCCAAAGGAAAAGCCCGCCACCCAGCAATGTTTGGCGTTTTGGTTCATGGATTGCAGGTAATCCAAGGCCGAGGCGGCATCGGACAGCTCGCCAATCCCCATATCATATTCGCCCTGGCTGCGCCCCACACCGCGGAAATTGAACCGCAAGACCGTGAAGCCCAGATTGTAAAAGGCGTAATGCAGATTATAGACCACCTTGTTGTTCATCGTGCCCCCATAGTTGGGGTGAGGATGAAGCACGATGGCAATGGGTGCGTCACGTTCCTTTTGCGGGTGGTAGCGGCCTTCAAGACGGCCTTCGGGGCCAGCAAAAATCACTTCGGGCATTCGGTTCGCCTGCTTTGAGGTGGCGATTTCTTGACGAAATCGCTCAGATTCTTTAGAACCATTCCAAGGGCGGTGCCCCCGATGGCTTGCCAATTTGAGGTAAGGCCACAGGGCTGTGACGTCAATGGATTTACAAGGGGACGGGGCATGAAACTCTCGACAAAGGGGCGCTATGCGATGGTGGCGCTGGCCGATTTGGCGATGGGCGAGGGCGAGGGGCTGATGTCTTTGGCCGAATTGTCAAAGCGGCAGGATATTTCCTTGCCCTATCTGGAACAGTTGTTTGTCAAGCTGCGCCGGGCGGGATTGGTTGAGGCGGTGCGGGGGCCGGGCGGGGGCTATCGGCTGGCACGCAGCCCAAGCGATATTCGCGTGAGTGAAGTGATGGAGGCGGTCGAGGAAACCGTGGATGCGCTGCACACCGGGGCGGGGGCCAGCGGTGGTGTCTCGGGCAGCCGGGCGCAAAGCCTGACCAATCGGTTGTGGGAGGGGCTTTCGGCGCATGTCTATGTGTTTTTGCACCAGACGCGGCTGTCGGATGTGATCCGCAATCAGATGACACCATGCCCCGCCGTGCCGGCGCTTTTTCGCGTGGTGGACGAGGAATGAGCGGGGATGGGCTTTGGTGTGGTGAAAATTCTTGGCTAAGAATTTTCGGGGGCTGTCTGCCCCCCATGCTGGCTTGGCCGGGCCAAGCCAGACCCCCGAGGATATTTCAGCCACATTGAAGGCGGTTTGGTCGAAGGATCGACTTTGTGAGCCGGGTCTATTTGGATTGGAACGCCACCGCCCCGCTGCGCCCTGAGGCGCGGGCGGCGATGATTGCGGCGATGGATGTGGTGGGCAACCCCTCATCGGTGCATGCCGAGGGGCGGGCGGCCAAGGCCCTGCGGGAAAAGGCGCGGGGGCAGATTGCGGCGGCTTTGGGGGCCGAGGGGGCGGATCTGGTCTTCACCTCGGGTGCCACTGAGGCCGCGGCGCTGGCCTGTGCGGGCCGGGGGTTGGTCTGTGCCGAGGTTGAACATGATGCGGTTCTGGCCTGGTGCGCGGCAGATCTTGCGGTGGATGGGCGGGGCTGGGTCACGGTGAGCGATCCGGCGCGCACTGCGCTGCAACTGGCCAATTCCGAGACGGGGATTGTGCAGGATCTGCCCGAGGGGCTTGCGGTGTCGGACCTGACGCAGGGATTTGGCAAATTGCCGATCGCGTTCAATTGGTTGGGCTGTCAGATGGGGTTGGTTTCGGCCCATAAGCTTGGGGGTCCAAAGGGCATTGGCGCGCTGGTTTTGCGTCGGGGGCTGGACATTGCAGCGCAGATGCGGGGCGGTGGCCAAGAGATGGGGCGCCGAGCGGGGACGGAAAACCTGATTGGAATTGCCGGCTTTGCCGCTGCGGCCGAGGCGGCGGTGCGTGATTTGGCCAATGGGGTTTGGGAAGAGGTGGCAGAAGTTAGAAATATTCTAGATTCAGCATTGTCGACTTTGGGTTTTGAGACTATTTCTGTCGGAATTGATGTGGCGCGCCTGCCCAATACCCTGTGCGTCATTGCTCCGGGCTGGAAAGGCGAGACGCAGGTGATGGCGATGGATCTGGCGGGCTTTGCCATTTCGGCGGGCTCGGCGTGTTCCAGCGGCAAGGTCAAGGCCAGCCGGACCCTGAAGGCGATGGGCTATGACGAGGCTTTGGCGGGGCAGGCCATTCGCCTGTCAATCGGGCCGGGGGTGACGCGCGAGGCAGTGTTGCGCTTTGCCGAGGCTTGGGGCCGGGACTATGCGCGAATTCGTTCGCGTAACGTGTGAATAAAGGGGCGCAAGCCCATGATGCGAAAAGGATAGACCATGGCGGCAGTAGAGATGGAAGTGCGCGACGGTGTCGATCGGGAAACCATTGAAACCGTGCAGGCCATGTCGGGCAGCTATAAGCACGGCTGGTCCACCGATATTGAAATGGAATTTGCCCCCAAGGGCATTTCGGAAGACATCGTTCGGCTGATCAGCCAAAAGAACAATGAGCCGGAATGGATGTTGGACTGGCGTTTGGCGGCCTATCGGCGCTGGGTGCAGATGGAAGAGCCGCGGTGGGCGATGCTGAACTATCCGGCCATCGATTATCAAGATCAGTATTACTATGCCAAACCCAAAAGCATGGCGGAAAAGCCGAAGTCTTTGGATGAGGTGGACCCCAAGCTTTTGGCCACTTACGAAAAGCTGGGCATCCCCTTGAAAGAGCAGATGCTTTTGGCAGGGGTTGAGGTGCCGGAAGGCGAGCGCAAGGTGGCGGTGGATGCGGTGTTTGATTCCGTGTCTTTGGGCACAACGTTCAAGGCGGAATTGCAAAAGGCCGGGGTGATTTTCTGTTCGATCTCTGAGGCGGTGCGTGAGCATCCTGAACTGGTCAAGCAATACCTTGGCTCGGTTGTGCCGCAGTCGGACAATTTCTTTGCCACGCTGAATTCGGCTGTGTTTTCAGATGGTTCCTTCGTCTATATTCCCAAGGGCACCCGCTGCCCGATGGAATTGTCGACTTATTTCCGCATCAATGCCGAAAACACCGGGCAGTTTGAGCGCACGCTGATCATTGCCGATGAGGGCAGCTATGTGAGCTATCTGGAGGGTTGCACCGCGCCCAAGCGCGACACCCATCAGCTGCATGCCGCCGTGGTGGAATTGGTGATCTTGAAGGATGCCGAGATCAAATATTCGACCGTGCAAAACTGGTATCCGGGCGACGAAGAGGGCCGGGGCGGGATTTACAACTTTGTGACCAAGCGCGCCGATTGCCGGGGCGACCGGGCCAAGGTGATGTGGACGCAAGTTGAGACCGGATCGGCCATCACCTGGAAATACCCGTCTTGCATCTTGCGTGGCGATGATTCACAGGGCGAGTTTTATTCTATCGCCATCGCCAGCAATGCCCAGCAAGCCGATACTGGCACCAAGATGGTGCATCTGGGCAAGCGTACCAAGTCGCGCATTGTGTCCAAGGGCATTTCGGCGGGTCGCGCGCAGAACACCTATCGGGGGCTCGTCAGCATGCACCCCAAGGCCGTGGACAGCCGCAACTATACCCAGTGTGACAGCCTGTTGATCGGTGACAAATGTGGGGCGCATACGGTGCCTTACATCGAGGTGAAGAACAACTCATCGCGCGTGGAGCATGAGGCGACCACCTCGAAGGTGGATGAGGATCAGCTGTTCTATTGCCGCTCGCGCGGGATGGATGAGGAAGAGGCGGTGGCCTTGGTGGTGAATGGGTTCTGCAAAGAGGTCTTGCAGGCCCTGCCGATGGAATTTGCCATGGAGGCGCAAAGCCTTGTGGCGATCAGCCTTGAAGGGTCTGTCGGGTGAAGGACGGCAAGCCGAAGAACGCGCGGCTGAACAAGCATGCGGCGACGCCTGTTGCGTCGGCTGATCTGGTGATCAGTCCGGCGGGGCAGGTGGTGCGCGCCATGATTGACGGCAGCCCCGTGTTCTTCACGCTGACAAATCCGAAAGATGTCATTCAAAAAGAACATCTTGCAGGCCGTTTTTATGAGCCAGAAGAGCTGGAGATCATCCGAGCCCATTGCCCGAAAAACGCGGTCTTTGTCGATATTGGCGCCAATATCGGCAACCATTCGCTGTTTGCGTTGAAGATGCTGGGCGTCAAGCAGGTGATTGCCTTTGAACCCAATCCGGTGGCGATTGCGGTTTTGACCTCGAACCTTGGGCTGAACGGCGAATTGCATCGCTGTGACCTGTCGCATCTGGGGTTGGGCCTGTCGGACAAGCCGCAAGACGGTTTGGCGATGGAGGTGGACAAGCCCAATAAGAACCTTGGCGGTGGCCGTCTGGTGGAGGGTGGCGATCTGCGGGTGATCACCGGTGATGAGGCTTTGGCGCAGGAACGGGTGGATTTCATCAAGATCGACGTTGAGGGGATGGAAGTGCAGGTGCTGGGTGGGCTGACTGAGACCATTGCGCGCTGCCGTCCGGTGATGTTCATCGAGGTAGACGAGCGCAATCGCGCCGATTTTCTGGCTTGGGTCGAGGCGCATGACTATGACATCGCGGCGACCTTCCGGCGCTATGCGGTGAATGAGAACTTCCTTCTGAAGCCTGCCCGCAAAGCTGCGAAAGCCTGAGTGATGGACGCGCTGACCGCCCCCAAACTGACCCTGCCGCCCGAAGAGGCAAAGGCGCTGCGCAGCGCCTATGCGGCGGCGCGGGTGATTTTGGAATATGGCTCTGGCGGATCGACGCTGGTGGCGGGGGAAAACCCCAATGCGGTGATCTTTTCGGTCGAAAGTGATGCCAATTGGGTGGCGATGATGCGCAGCTGGTTTGAGGCAAACCCGCCCGCCGGGCAGGTGGTGCTGCACCATGCCGATATTGGCGAGACCAAGGCTTGGGGCATGCCGGTGAACAACCGCCGCGTTGTGCGTTGGCCGGGCTATCCCAATTCGGTTTGGGACCGCGCGGATTTTCAGCAGCCCGACACCGTGCTGATCGATGGGCGTTTTCGGCTGGCCTGCTTTTTGACTGTGCTTTTGCGCAGCAAGGCGCCCGTGCGGGTGCTGTGGGATGATTACAGCGACCGCACCGGCTATCACCGCGCCGAAACCCTGTGCCAGCCGGTTGCACGCCATGGGCGGATGGCTGAATTTCACTTGGAACCCCAAACTCTTAGCCCTGATGACCTGCCTTGGGTCGTCGAGGCTTTCGTCACCCCGCAATAGATCTGCACGATTGTGCAAACCCCGAAACGCCCATGCTTTCCGGGCAAGATATAAGACTGAGGACCGCAAGATGCTTGAGATCAAGAACCTTCATGTGAAACTGGCCGAAGAGGACAAAGTCATTCTGCGTGGTCTTGATCTGACCATCGGCGCGGGTGAGGTGCATGCCATCATGGGGCCGAACGGGTCGGGCAAATCGACGCTGTCTTATGTGTTGTCGGGCCGCGATGGCTATGAGGTGACCGAAGGCTCGGCCAAGCTTTTGGGCGAAGAGCTTTTGGAGATGGAGCCCGAGGCGCGGGCGGCGGCGGGTCTGTTTTTGGCCTTCCAATATCCGGTGGAAATTCCCGGCGTGGGCAATATGACCTTCCTGCGCACCGCGCTGAACGCACAGCGCAAAGCGCGCGGTGAAGAGGAAATCAGCGCGGGTGATTTTCTGAAACTGGTGCGCGAAAAGGCCAAGACGCTGAAGATCGACGCCGATATGCTGAAGCGTCCGGTCAATGTGGGCTTTTCGGGGGGCGAGAAAAAGCGCAACGAGATCCTGCAAATGGCGATGCTGGAGCCCAAGATGTGCATCCTTGATGAGACCGACTCGGGTCTTGATGTGGATGCGATGAAACTGGTGTCCGAGGGCGTGAATGCGCTGCGCGATGCGGGGCGGTCTTTCTTGGTTATCACCCATTACCAGCGCCTGTTGGACCATATCAAACCCGATGTCGTGCATATCATGGCGGCCGGTCGGATTGTGAAAACCGGCGGGCCGGAACTGGCGCTTGAGGTGGAAAACAACGGCTATGCCGATCTTTTGGCCGAGGTGCAGTGATGGGGCTTTTGAAGGCAAAATCCGATGCGCTGGCGGCGCGGCTGGAAGGCCATGTTGCAGGGCAGGGTGGCTGGCTGGGGGCGGCGCAATCCGCCGCTTTGGACCGCTTGCAGCCCATGGGCCTGCCGGGCAAGCGCGATGAATATTGGCGCTATACCGATCCCAGCAGCCTAACATCCGTTGCGGCCACGGCGGCTGATCTCTTTGTTCCCGGCGGCGAGCCGCGGCCGTTTTCGGCGCTGGATCGGTTGAAGCTGGTCTTTGTCGATGGGGTGTTTGACGCCAGCCAATCTGACAGCTTGGCGATGGAAGGCATTGAGATTGCGCATCTTTCCGATGCGGGTTTGGATGCCAGCCATTGGGCTGCGGGCCTTTATGGCACGCTTGAAGCGCGCGGTCAGGTTCCGGTGGAACGTCCCTTGGCCGCCCTAAACACCGCGCTGGCGCAATCGGGCGTGGTGATCCGGGTGACGGGCAAGCCTTCCAAGCCGGTTTCTTTGATTTACCTCAGAAATTCAGAGACTTCTGATGCAATGCTCCATCATCTTGTGAAGTTGGAGCCAGGGTCAGAAATGACGCTCTTGGAAAATGGCCCGGCAGCGGCGCGGTTGAACAAGGTGCTTGAGGTGGAGGTGGGCGAGGGCGCGCGCTTTCATCACATTCGCACCCAAGGCCGCGACCATCAACGCCGGGCAGCGACGCATATTTTCGCGCGCGTTGCCAAGGCTGCGCTGTTTAAATCCTTTACCCTGACGGCGAATGGCCGCCTGACCCGCAATGACGCCTATATTGAGCTTTTGGGCGATGATGCCGTGGCCCATATCGCGGGTGCTTGCATGGGGGACGGGGATTTTCACCATGATGACACGGTGTTTGTAACCCATGCCGGCCGACGCTGCGAAAGCCGCCAAGTGTTTAAAAAGGTTTTGAAAAACGGCGCGGTTGGGGTGTTTCAGGGCAAGATTCTGGTCAAACCCGGCGCGCAGAAAACCGATGGCTATCAGATCAGCCAGTCGCTTTTGCTGGACGAGGCCAGCCAGTTTCTGGCCAAGCCAGAGCTGGAGATCTATGCCGATGACGTGAAGTGTAGCCACGGCTCGACCTCGGGCGCGATTGATGAGACGGCGCTTTACTATCTGCGCTCGCGCGGGGTGCCTTTGAAGGCGGCGCAATCGCTTTTGGTGCTGGCCTTCTTGGCCGAGGCGATTGCCGAGATCGAGGATGAGGCGATTGCCGACGATATTCGCGACCGCCTGCAAGCCTGGTTGCAGCGCCACGAGCATTAAGATGGCGGTTCTGGTCGATATTATGGAAAGCTGGCGCGCGCCCCGTCGGGTGGTGCGCCAGCACTTGGATCGTCCAAAGTCTGAGGCGTTTATCTTCACGTTTTTATTCACCTTTTTGCTGGTGTCCTTCATCGCGCAATGGCCCGTGGCCGCCCGGTTAAGCCATTTTCAACCCGAAGTGCCGGTGTCGCAGCGCATGTTTGGCTTTGCCTTGGGGCTTTTTGGGCTGATGATGCCTTTGGCCTATGCGCTGGCGGCGCTGTCGCGGCTGGTGGCCAAGCTTTTGGGTGGGCAGGGCAGTTGGTATTCGGCGCGGCTGACGCTGTTTTGGGCGCTGGCCACGATCACGCCGGCGATGCTGTTGATGGGGCTGGCCTTGGCGTTTTTGGGGCAGGGGGCGCAGACCACGGCCTTGGGTGTGGTGATTGGCGTGGTCTTTGCGATCCGCTGGGGGTTTATGCTGTATGAAACGGAGCGCGCGCGATGACCATTGAGGCCCTGCAAGCGCTACTGCGCCTGACCTTGACGAACCCACGCGCGGCGGCGGCGCATCTTAAGTCGTTGAATTTGCCGGTTGCCACGGGGTGGACCGCGATGCTTTTGGTGTCGGTGGTCTCGGCGTTTTTGGGCTTTATCGGCTTTCTCACCTCGCCCGTGCAGGGCGATCCGGGGGTTGCGGCGATGTTTGCCAGCCCCGTGCGCACCGCGCTGATCCAGTTTGTGGTTTTGGCGCTGACCGGGTTTTTGGCCTTTTGGGTGGGCCAGCGCTTTGGCGGGCAGGGCAGTTTGGCACAGGCCTTGGTGCTGGTGGCCTGGGTGCAGGTGCCGCCGATCTTGCTGCAACTGGTGCAGCTTGTGTTGATGCTGGTGGCGCCGGGCTTGGCGCCCTTGGTCGGGATTGCGGGCTTTGCACTTTATGCGGTGCTGTTGTCGCTGTTTGTGGCCGAACTGCATGGGTTTCGGTCGGGTGTGACGGTGTTTTTTGGAATTTTGGCCACCAGCTTTGCCGTCGCCCTTTTGGTGGCGGTGCTGTTTGCCAGCCTGATCGGAGCGCAGTGACATGTATGACCTGACCACCATCCGTGCGGATTTTCCGATCCTGTCGCGCAGCGTGAACGGCAAGCCTCTGGTCTATCTGGACAATGGGGCCTCGGCTCAGAAACCGCGGGCGGTGATTGATGCGGTGACCGAGGCGTATTCGATGGAATATGCCAATGTTCACCGTGGCTTGCATTACCTTTCTAACCTTGCGACCGACAAATATGAGGCGGTGCGCGGCACCATCGCGCGGTTTTTGGGGGCGGCATCGGAAGATGAGATCATCTTCACCTCGGGCGCGACCGAAGGGATCAATCTGGTGTCTTACGGCTGGGCGGCACCCCGGTTGCAGGCGGGCGATGAGATCGTGCTGTCGATCATGGAGCACCATGCCAATATCGTGCCGTGGCATTTTCTGCGCGAGCGTCAGGGCGTGGTTTTGAAGTGGGTTGAGGTGAACGCCAAGGGCGATTTGGACCCGCAAGCGGTGATTGATGCGATTGGGCCAAAGACAAAACTGGTTGCAATTACGCATATGTCCAATGTGTTAGGGACCGTTGTTGATGTAGAATCCATCTGCCGGGCCGCGCGCGAAAAGGGAGTGCCGGTCTTGGTGGACGGCTCGCAGGCGGCGGTGCATATGCCCGTCAATGTGGCCGATCTTGGCGCGGATTTTTACGCTGTGACGGGTCACAAGCTTTATGGGCCGTCAGGCTCGGGGGCGATCTATATTCGGGCTGAACGGCAAGCCGAGATGCGGCCCTTTATCGGCGGCGGCGATATGATCCGCGAGGTGACGCGTGAGGCGGTGACGTGGAACGATCCGCCGATGAAATTTGAGGCGGGCACGCCGGGCATTGTGCAGCAGATCGGGCTGGGCGTGGCGCTGGACTATATGATGGGTTTGGGCATGGCGAATATCGCGGCGCATGAGCGGGTGTTGCGCGATTATGCGCGTGAGCGGCTCTTGGGTCTTAACTGGTTGCAAGTGCAAGGAAATTCCGAAACCAAAGGCGCGATCTTTTCCTTTACGCTGGACGGTCCGGCCCATGCGCATGACATTTCAACCGTCCTTGACAAGCGCGGCATTGCGGTGCGGGCGGGCACGCATTGCGCGATGCCGCTAATGGAGCATTTGGGCGTTGGCGCGACGTGCCGTGCGTCTTTTGGGCTTTATAACACGGTCGAGGAAGTTGACGCGCTGGTTTCGGGCTTGGAGCTGTGTCGCGATCTTTTTCAGTGATTTCGCGTTGCAGGCCGGGGCCGGGCGGGGTATAGAGCGCTTAGGCACCCATAGCTCAGCTGGATAGAGTGTCGCCCTCCGAAGGCGAAGGTCGCACGTTCGAATCGTGCTGGGTGCGCCAAATCCCACAACGTGATGAAGCTGCCTGTGCAGGGCGGTTTTCTGCCAGATGCATTTATCGCATAATGTATATTATGTAATATATATGATCTGTGGTTATGGCCATAAGCCGCAGCTTTGACCGATAACTCGTTTATACCACGTGTTTTTCTGAAAACGGCTGTCCGGCAATGATACGATCAATCGACAGGTCCGACAAATCCAATGTCTGCCAACCCCCGGTCAGCAGATGTTCGGCAATCCCACGGCCAATTGCGGGCGACTGTTGCAGGCCGTGGCCGGAAAACCCGTTCATGAACATCAGGTTCGGCACATCTGGATGTGGGCCCAAAATCGCGTTTTGGTCCAGCGTGTTATAGGCGTAATGGCCCACCCAGTGCCGCACCACCTTGACCGCATCAAAGCCCGGCGCGCGGTGGTACAGCTGCTCCCAGATCACATCTTCAAAAAGATGCAGATCGGGTTCGAAATCATCGGCCGCGCAAGGACCATCTTCATCGGGCACCGTGGCGGTGATCCATTGGCCACCGTGTTCGGGCCGCAGGTAAAAGCCGCTGTCCACCAGCAAAGGCGCATCTGGGTGGCGCGCGTTGGGCGCGTCGATCACGAAAACCGTGCGCTTGCGCGGCTCGACCGGCAGATCAAGGCCGGCCCAGCCCGCCACCACGGCAGCGCGGGTTCCGGCGGCGTTCACCGCATGGCCACAGCCGACAAGACCCGCTTTTTTCAACTGCACGCCGGTGACGCGGCCCGAGGTCATCTCAAAGCCCGTCGCCTCATCCGTCACAAATTGCGCACCTTGCGCCTTGGCCGCGGCGCGCAGGCCCGACAGAAGGCCCATATTGTCAAACCAGCCCTCATCGCGCGGGCCAAAGCTGGCGGCGGAGAGATCTTCGACGTTCAGCCAAGGGAAATGCGCCTGAGTCTCGGCCGGGGTCCAAACCTCGGTTGCGGCCCCCTGCCCCCGCTGCATTTCGGCCAGTTCGGCCAAAAGCTGGGCGCCATGGCTGCTGTGGGCGAGGAAAAGATAGCCGTTTTCCTTGAACCCCAGCGAGGGCACGCCGACATCATGGCCGAGATGACCCTGAAAATCGCGAATGAATTCAATGCCAAACCGCGAGATGGCCACATTCACCGCCGTCGAAAACTGCGACCGGATCGAGGCCACCGACAGCGCGGTTGAGGCGCGGGCAAAGCTGGTGTCTTGCTCGACCACCAAGACCGACAGGCCGGGCTGCATCTTGGTCAGCCAAAAGGCCGTTGAGGCCCCCATCACCGCGCCACCGATCACCACCACGTCATAGGCTGTCTGTGTCATTTTCTGTCCCGGCCAAGTTTGGGGCAATTGGCATAGCCCGCGTCACCTCTTGGATAGCCAAGCACCCGACCAAGGACAAGCTGGGCGCCACATTTCGCCCGTGGGCAAAGGCAAAATGCCTGTGGCCACGGTGGTTTGCCCGGCGAAATGGCGCAGAGGGTCAGGCTGCCTTGCGCCCCCATTTCGGGAAGGGATCGGGCAAGGCGGCCCAAGCCTCGGGCGTAAAGTCACTGACTGGCATCAGCGCGGCATCAAGCGCCGCGGTGATGGCCTGACGGTCAAGCCCTGCCCCGATGAACACGATCTGCTGGCGCCGGTCACCCCAAGGCGCGCGCCAGTGGCGGGTAATCTCGGCCTGCGCCTCGGCATCCGTGGGTCTGCGCGTCTCGGGCAAGGCGGCCCACCAGAACCCCAGCGGCGTTACCGAGGACATCGAGCCCGCAAGGCTGAATTCGGCCGCCCAATCGGGCCGCGTGGCAATCCAGAAATGCCCCTTAGCGCGGATCACCCCGGGCAGATCGCCGTTCAGCACGGCATGAATGCGCATCGGATCAAAGGGCGCGCGGGCCTGATAGACGAAAGAGGAAATGCCGTATTCCTCGGTCTCGGGCACATGGTTGGCAAAGCCGTAAAGCTCTTTGGCCCAAAGCGGATGCTCTTGCGCGCGGTCGAAATCGAACCGCCCGGTGTCGAAGATTTCTGCCGGATCAACGCGGGAATGATCGGCAAAGATCACCTTGGCATCAGGGTTCAGCGCCTTGATGATCTTGAGCGCGGCGTCCCGCTGGGTGGCTGTCGCATCGCTGACCTTGTTGATGATGATGACATCGGCAAATTCGATCTGATCGGTCAGCAGGTTGACGAGCGAGCGTTGATCCCCCTCTCCCAAGCTCTCGCCGCGATCGGCAAGGAAATCATGGCTGGAGAAATCGCGCAGCAGGTTCACCGCATCGACGACCGTGACCATGGTATCCAGCCGCGCCACATCTGACAGGCTGTCGCCCGCCTCATCGGTGAAATCAAAGGTCGCGGCCACCGGCAAGGGTTCGGCAATGCCGGTGCTTTCGATCAGCAGATAGTCAAACCGCCCCTCCCCCGCCAGCCGCCGCACCTCTTGCAACAGATCATCGCGCAGCGTGCAGCAGATGCAGCCATTCGACATCTCGACCAGCTTTTCCTCGGCCCGGTTCAGGCTGGTCCCCTCGCGGATCAGATCTGCGTCGATGTTCACCTCGGACATGTCATTGACGATCACCGCCACCCGGCGGCCCTGGCGGTTGTTCAGCACATGGTTGAGAAGCGTGGTCTTTCCCGCGCCGAGAAAGCCAGAAAGAACGGTGACAGGAAGGCGGGGATCCTTGGGCATGGGGTGATCCTAAAGCTGTTATAATATAACACATCTATAGTCACCCACCTTGCGCCCTGCAAGCCGAAGTTTGGGGGCAAAGCGCATTTGCCCACCGCGCAATGACAAAGGGCCAGCGTTGCCGCTGGCCCCTGCCCTGCACGGATGTGCAAAAAGTCGGGCTTAGCCCTGAACCATTTTCGCAACTTCGGCTGCGAAATCTTCTTCTTTCTTTTCAACGCCTTCGCCAACCATCACGCGAGCATAGCCGGTGATCTCGACGCCAGCTTCTTTCGCCGCAGCCTCAACCGTCAGGTCGGGGTTGATGACAAAGGCTTGGCCCAGAAGGGTGTTTTCCGACAAGAAGCGCTTCATGCGGCCCGGGATGATGTTGTTGTGGATCACCGCATCGGGCTTGGGCTTGGCCGAGGCCGAGTTTTCTTCCAGCGCCTTGGCGGTCTGCACGGCCAGCTCGCGCTCGACCAAAACCGGGTCAAGCGTGGCTTCGGAGAGCGAAAGCGGGTTGGTGGCGGCAATGTGCATGGCAAACTGCTTGCCGATCTCTTGCGCCTTGGCCGCATCGCCCTTCAGCGCCACGAGAACGCCGATTTTGCCCATGCCTTCAGCGGCGGCGTTGTGGACATAGGACACAACGGTATCGCCTTCCAGAACATGCATGCGGCGGAAGGTCATGTTCTCACCGATGCGGGCAATCGCCTCTTGGATCACGTCTTCCACGGTCTTGCCGTTCAGATGGGCGGCCTTGACCACCTCAACCGAATCGCCGGTCGTCAAAGCAACCTGCGCCACGCCGCGCACCAGCGCCTGGAAATCGGCGTTCTTGGCAACAAAGTCGGTTTCCGAGTTGATCTCGACAGCCACGCCTTTGCCATTCGACACAGCCACGCCCACAAGGCCCTCGGCTGCGACGCGGTCGGCTTTCTTGGCGGCTTTGGCAAGGCCCTTGGTGCGCAGCCAGTCAATGGCGGCATCCATATTGCCATCGTTTTCGGTCAATGCCTTTTTGGCATCCATCATGCCTGCGCCGGTGGAATCGCGCAGTTCCTTCACCATTGCGGCGGTGATTGCGGTCATTTTCAGACTCCTGAATTCCTGAAATGGGTCGGCGGGGAGTGATCTCCCCGCCCTGTATCAGCCATATGACAAAGCGGAAAATTACGCTTCGGCAGCAGCCTCTTCGGCCGGGGCTTCTTCCAAAGCGCCCAAATCGACACCGGCAGCACCCATCTGGGCCGACATGCCGTCAAGTGCTGCGCGGGCGATCAGATCGCAGTAAAGCTGGATCGCGCGGGCTGCGTCATCATTGCCGGGAATGACATAGTCAACGCCCTTGGGCGAGCAGTTGGTGTCGACAACGCCCACCACCGGGATGCCCAGCTTTTGTGCCTCAAGGATGGCGAGATCTTCCTTGCCCACATCGATCACGAAGATCAGATCCGGAGTGCCGCCCATTTCGCGGATACCGCCCAAGGATGCCTGCAGCTTGGCCTGATCGCGTTCCATCATCAGACGCTCTTTCTTGGTCAGGCCTTCGCCGCCTGCGCCCAGAACTTCGTCAATCTGCTTCAGACGCTGGATCGATTTCGACACGGTCTGCCAGTTGGTCAGCGTGCCACCGAGCCAGCGGTGGTTCATGTAGAACTGGGCGCACTTCTCAGCAGCTTCAGCGATGGGCTTTTGCGCCTGACGCTTGGTGCCGACAAAGAGGATGCGGCCGTTCTTGGCGACGGTGTCGCGCACAACTTTCAGCGCTGCGTCCAGCATGGGCACAGTCTGCGTCAGGTCAAGAATATGAATGCCGTTGCGATCGCCGTAGATATATTCGGCCATGCGGGGGTTCCAGCGTGCGGTCTGGTGGCCGTAGTGAACGCCAGCTTCCAACAGCTGACGCATGGAGAACTCGGGAAGAGCCATGTCTTTTCCTTTTCCGGTTTAAACCTTGGCGCGGCCGTCTTCAGGGTTTCCCCCAACCGGCGGACATGACGGGATTTCTCCCCGGCAAGCCCAAGCCGCACCTGTGAAGTGGCGCGTCCTTATCTGTCTTTTGCCCCCACCGCAAGCGCCATCTCACATAAGCGCTCACCCTGCCCCGCTCGCAGGGCCTCCGGCGGGAGTATTTCAAGAAGGGCAATCCAAACCAAGCGCGCGCCCGGCATTTGCCCTTCTCCAAATACTCCCGCCGGAGGCGGCGACAGTGCCACCTTGCGCGCGGGCGGGCGTTCGGCGATGTAGGGGCATGCAACCAGATATTCTCTGCATCGGCTCTATCTTGTGGGACATCATCGGGCGGTCTGCGGCCTCGATGCGGCTTGGGTCGGATGTGCCGGGGCGCATCACGCGGCTGCCGGGGGGCGTTGCGATGAACATCGCGATGACCTTGGCGCGGTTTGGCCTGCGCCCGGCCATCCTGACCGCCATTGGCCGCGATGCGGAAGGTGATGAGTTGATGGCGGCCTGCGCGCGGATGGGGCTGGTGGTTGATCACGCCTATCGATCCGATGATCTGCCAACCGACCGCTATATGGCGATAGAGGGGGCAAACGGGCTGATCTCGGCGATTGCCGATGCCCATTCGTTGGAGGCGGCCGGAGACAAGATTTTGCGCCCCTTGGCCAATGGCACCTTGGGATCTGAGGCGCGGCCTTGGACGGGATTGATCGCTTTGGATGGCAATTTGACCGAGGCGCTCTTGTCGGAAATCGCCACATCACCGCTGTTTGCCGCCGCGGATCTGCGCCTTGCCCCGGCCTCGCCCGGCAAGGCAGAACGGCTTTTGCCTTTGCTGCGCCATCCCAAGGCGACGCTTTATGTCAATCTTGAAGAGGCCAATCTTTTGGCCCGCGCTCAGGCGGCGACGGCAGCCGAGGCCGCCGAGGCTTTGTTGGCGCGGGGGGCGGGCCGGGTTTTGGTCACCGATGGCGGTCGGCCCTGTGCCGAAGGGCGCGCGGGTTTTGGGGTCATCACCGGCGCGCCGCCGCACGTGATGGTGGCGCGGGTGACGGGCGCGGGCGATACCTTTATGGCGGCTCATATCGTGGCGGAACGCGCCGGGGCCGATCGCGCCGCAGCACTTGCCCAAGCTTTGGCGGCCGCTGCCACCTATGTTTCTGGAGAGATCGGCACATGACATCCCTGCCCCTGACCTATTCCCCCGAAGTAGCGGCTGCGCGGGCATCCGGCGCGCCCTTGGTGGCGCTTGAATCCACCATCATCACCCATGGGATGCCCTTTCCGCAAAATGTCGAGACAGCCCGGGCGGTTGAGGCTGAGGTGCGCGCCCATGGCGCGGTGCCTGCCACCATCGCCATTATGGACGGGCAGATCCATATCGGGCTGACCGATGCTGAGTTAGACCGTTTGGGTCAGGCGAGCCATGTTGCCAAGCTGAGCCGGGCCGATCTGGCGGCCTGCCTTGCCACGGGCGGGATGGGGGCCACCACTGTGGCCGCCACGATGATTTGCGCCCATCTTGCCGGGATCAAGGTCTTTGCCACCGGTGGCATTGGTGGCGTGCATCGTGGGGCCGAAAGCTCGTTTGACGTGTCGGCCGACCTGATGGAATTGGCGGCAACTCCGGTGACCGTCGTGGCGGCAGGTGCCAAGGCCATTCTTGATCTGCCCAAAACGCTGGAGGTTTTGGAAACCCAAGGCGTGCCGGTCATTGCCTTTGGCCAAGACGATTTTCCGGCCTTTTGGTCGCGCCGCTCTGGCCTGCGCGCGCCGTTGCGGATGGACCGTGCCGAGGATATTGCCGCCGCCCATCGGATGCGGGGCCTTTTGGGCCTGCCCGGCGGGCAATTGGTGGCCAATCCCATCCCGCCCGAGGCCGAGATCCCCTTGGCTGAAATCACGCCCGTGATCGAGGCCGCCTTGGCCGAGGCTGCGGCGCAGGGCATTGCCGCCAAGGCTGTGACGCCGTTTTTGTTGGACCGGATGTTTCAGCTGACCTCGGGGCGGTCTTTGACCTCGAACATCGCTTTGGTCTTGAACAATGCCCGTCTTGGGGCCGCAATTGCAGGTCATTTGGCCTAAGACTATTGCCCAAAGGCGTGGGCCTTCTTAAGTTTCCAAGAACTGTTCAGGAGTGCAGATGTCAGAAGAACCCCGCCGGTCCGTCTTTGCCGCTTTGCGTGCGTCGTTTTTAACCGGGCTTGTCGTGGTTTTGCCCATTGGCCTGACGATCTATGTGGTCTGGGGCGTTGTGGGCTGGATTGATGGATGGATCCTGCCGCTGATCCCCGCCGCCTATCAGCCCGAGGCGCTGGTGCACCGCTTTTTCGGCCCCGATGTCGATTTCCCGGTGCGCGGGCTGGGCGTTTTGGTGTTTTTGGTCTTTACCGCGCTGGTCGGTTCGGTGGCGCGTGGGCTGATCGGCCGATCCTTGGTGCGCAAGGCTGAAGACATCGTGGATCGCGTGCCTTTGGTGCGGTCGGTCTATTCGGGGGTCAAGCAGATCACCGAGACCTTCTTTGCCAAATCGGAAAAGAACTTTGAGCGCACCTGTCTCGTCGAATTCCCGCGGGAAGGCTATTGGGCGGTCGGAATGGTCGCCACAAAGCCCAAGGGCGAGATTGCCGAAAAGCTGCCTGGAGGCGCGGGGATGGTGGCGGTGTTCATCGGGTTGACGCCGCTGACCTCAGGCATGCTGATCTTTGTGCCTGAACGCGATGTGATCATTCTGGATCTCAAGGCGGATGAGGCGGTCAAGCTGATCGTCTCGGCCGGGCTGGTTTATCCGGCGACGAAAGAGCAGATGGAGGCCGCCATCGCCGCCCGCTAAGGGCGGCGGAGCGATTTTTCGACGAAAAATCGGTTTGCGGCGCGTTAGAGGGCGGTCCAGCCGCCATCCACCGAGATGGCGGTGCCGGTTACCTGATCGGCATGCGGGCTGCACAGATACACCACCGTGCCCCCAATCTGTTCGGTGGTGGCAAATTGGCGCGAGGGTTGGCGTGTGAGCATGACCTCGCGGATCACGGTATCGCGGTCCATGCCATGCACTTTCATTTGATCAGGGATCTGCGCCTCGACCAAGGGGGTCAGCACATAGCCCGGGCAGATCGCATTGCAGGTGATGCCCTGCCCCGCCGTTTCCAGCGCGATGGTCTTGGACAGGCCCACCACGCCATGCTTGGCCGCGATATAGGCGGATTTATAGGGCGAGGCAGTCAGGCCATGGGCAGAGGCGATATTCACCACCCGCCCCCAGCCTTTGGCGCGCATCATCGGCAAGGCGACAGCGGCGGTGTGAAAGGCCGAGCTGAGGTTGATCGCGAGAATCAGGTTCCATTTGTCGATTGGAAAGCTCTCGACCGGGGCGACGTGCTGGATGCCTGCATTGTTCACCAGAATGTCGCAGGCCCCGGCCCGTTCGATCAGGGCGCGGCACTCTTCGGGTTTTGACATATCGGCGGCCAGATAGCGCGCCTTGACCCCGTGGCGGCGTCCTAGATCTGCGGCCAGATCATGGTCTTCGGGCCGGTCGGTAAAGCTGTTCAACACCACATCGGCGCCGGCGCGGGCCAGTTCTTCGGCCACCCCAAGACCGATGCCAGAGTTTGATCCTGTGATGATGGCGGTTTTACCTTGCAGCATGTAAGCCTCCTGATGTTGCGGCGCAGCATAGCGCGCTTGGTGGGCGAATTACAGCAGCAGTTGTGGTGGCTGCGGGGGCCGAGGCGTTCTGCGCCAAGATGAAGAACGCGCGGCAAGCCATGGGTGCAAAACCAAAAAAAACGCCGGCACAAGGCCGGCGTCAAGTCATTGAGGCAGGTTTCATACAGGCAAGAAACCTATCGAGCAGTGAGGATCTTATAGCCCCCCTCGCCCGCCGATCCAAGTTAAAAGTTTGAATTGCCGCCGCAGCGGGGGTAGCAAAGGGGCAGAAACCCCAAGCAAACAGGGATTGTTGCCGGAATGAAACAGGATTTTGCACGGCTTGGCCTCAAATGCAGCGCAAAATTTGCGATGGTCGCCGCCTGCGGGATTTGGCCGGCTTTTTGGCCCGCTTTGGGCGTTGCAGAGCCCGCACATGGCATAGCTATGTATGGCGAGCCTGCCCTTCCACCTGATTTTGTGTCCCTGCCCTATGTCAATGCGGATGCGCCGAAGGGTGGTCGGTTAATCTTGGGCGAATCGGGGGGATTCGATTCGCTCAATCCGTTCATCGTGAAGGGGCAGGCACCGGGGCAGCTGACGGCCCTGACGGTTGAAACGCTTTTGGGCCGGTCAATTGACGAGCCTTTCACCATGTATGGGCTGTTGGCTGAAACGGTCGAGACGGATGCGGCGCGCACATTCGTGGAATTTACGCTGCGCGAAGAGGCCCGATTCTCGGACGGCAGCCCGGTGACGGTTGAAGATGTGCTGTGGTCGTTTGAAACCTTGGGCACGCTGGGCAGCCCCCGCTATCACACGGCATGGAAAAAGATCGCCTCGGCCGAGGCGACGGGGCCGCGCAGCCTGCGGTTCACCTTCAACACCGAAGACCGCGAATTGCCGCTGATTTTGGGCCTGCGCCCGATCTTGCAAAAGGCCCAGTGGCAGGGCCGCGCCTTTGATGAAACCAGCCTTGAGGCACCGATCGGCTCTGGTCCCTATATGGTGGCCGATGCCCGGCCCGGTCAGGCCATCACCTATCGCAAAAATCCCGATTGGTGGGGCAAGGATTTGCCGTTCAATCGTGGGCTGCACAACTTTGATGAGATCACGGTTGAGTATTTCGGCGGTGCGGGCGTGGTGTTCGAAGCTTTTCGCGCGGGCGAGTTGTCGGTCTGGCTGGAAAGCAACCCGGCCAAGTGGTTGACGAATTACAATTTCCCCGGCGTGACCGAGGGCAAGATCAAGCTGGCCGAACTGCCCCATCAGCGCCCCTCGGGGATTGAGGGCTTTGCGATGAACACCCGCAAGCCGCTGTTTGCCGATTGGCGCGTGCGCGAGGCGCTGACGCTGGCGTTCAATTTCGAACTCATCAACAGCACGTTGAACGGCGGCGCCCTGCCCCGGATTGCGTCTTACTATTCGAACTCGCAACTGGCGGGCGATGTGGCCAATCCGGCCAGTGGCCGGGTGCTGGAGCTGCTTAGCCCCTTTGCCGCCGATCTGCCTCCGGGCACGTTAGAGGGCTACGCCCTGCCCGTGTCTGACGGCAATGAGGCCAATCGCAAGAACCTGCGCGCGGCGGTGGCGCTGTTGGAAGAGGCGGGTTGGACGGTTCAAAACGGCAAGCTTACCGATGGCAATGGCGCGCCGTTTGCCTTTGAAATCCTGTTGCAAAACGGGTCGGACGATCTGATCGCGGCGGCCAATATTTATGTGCAGGCCCTGACCCGGCTGGGCATAGAGGCGCGGCTGACCACGGTGGATGCGGCGATGTACAAGCAGCGGATGACCGATTTCAACTTTGACATGACCCATTATGTGCGGTCTTTGTCGCTGTCGCCGGGCAATGAGCAAACATTGTATTGGGGCGCGGATGAGGCTTTGGTGCCCGGCTCGCGCAATGTGGCGGGGATATCGTCTGCGGCGGTGGATGCCATGATCCAGACCATGTTGCAGACCGCAGATCCGGCCGAATATCGCGCGGCAGTGCAGGCGCTTGATCGGCTTTTGACCGCCGGGCGCTATGTGATTCCGATCTGGTATTCCGATCGGGCGCGCATGGCCCATGACGCGCGCTTGAAATATCCTGACAAATTGCCCATCTATGGGGTGTTCCCCGGGTTCTATACCGAAGCCTTCTGGATGGAAGAATGAAAAAGATTGCCCTCGCATTTGTCGTGATCGCCAGCCTCTCGGCGTGCAATACCATTGCCGGCGTGGGTCAGGATGTGTCGAGCAGCGCCGAGACCGTTCAGGGCTGGTTGGGCGGCTAAGCGGTTAACGTCATGCGTGCCGTTCCGGTCCTCGGCACGGCAATTGCACGGATGTGCAGCTCACGCCAGTGAGGTGACCCACAGCAAAGTGGCGTCGTCATCCGAGAGCGAAATCACGTTATGCCCCATTGAGGCATCGTAATAGGCGCTGTCGCCGCGGCGCAGATCGACGGGCTCGTAAAACTCGGTGTAAAGCCGGATCACGCCGGTCAGCACATACAAAAATTCCTCGCCATCATGACGCACCCAGCCGTCAAACTCGTCCAGATCGCGGGCGCGGATGGTGGCGCGGTAGGGCAGCATCTGCTTTTTGGTCAATGCGCCGGCCAAAAGCTCGTGCTCATAGGTGGTGGTGGCGTGATCCTGCCCCTCGCCCGCTTTGGTCACGGCCATGCGGGCGGTGGCTTGGGGTTTGGCGGGCGGGGTGAAAAGCTGTGGCACCGACATGCCCATGCCCTGCGCCAGTTTCTTCAACGCCTCATAGGTGGGCGACATCTGACCGTTTTCGATCTTGGACAGGGTCGAGCGCGCAAGCCCCGCCTGCACGGCCGCCTGTTCCAGCGTCCAACCTTTGGCCTTGCGCAGATCGCGCACGCGCAGGCCAAGGTCCAAGGTCTCGGCCACGGCCTGATCGCCGGATTCACGGGCAATTCGGATCAGCTTTTTGGGGTCAGATGACATGGCGCACGCCCTAGCCTGAAAGCCCCTGCGGTTCAAGCCCTGCGCGCGGGGCGAGAGCTTTGGGCGCAGGGTGACGTGCAGGTGTGGGGCATTGAAGACCAAGGGCCGCCACGTTAGCAAAGCAAAATGAAAACACCGTTTCAGCCCTTTAACCTTGCCGCCCATGCGCTGCGCCATGCTGCGGCCCTGAAGGACAAGCCAGCGCTTGAGATTTTGTCCGATGCTGGGGCCGAGATTTGGAGCTATGGTCAGATTGAGGCCGGGGTGCGTGGCATTGGCACGGGCCTTTGCGCGCTTGGGCTGCAACCCGGGGCGCGTATTTTGCTGCGCTTGGGCAATTCGGCGGCTTTCCCCTTGGCCTATCTGGGGGCCATTGCGGCGGGCTTTGTGCCGGTCCCGACCTCGGCGGCGCTAACGGCGGCGGAGGTCACGCGGTTGGCCGATGGGATTGGCCCGGCGCTGATTCTGGCAGAGGCGGGCATTGCCTTGCCCGAAAGCCCTGCGCCGCTGTTGATGGGCCAAGAGCTGACAGCCATGCAGGCCTTGCCGCCTTGTGACTATGTCTTGGGCGACCCCGAGCGTTTGGCCTATATCGTCTTCACCTCGGGCACTTCGGGGCGGGCCTTGGCGGTGGCCCATGCCCATCGCGCGCTGTTGGCGCGTGCGATGATGCATCAGGGTTGGGAGGGGCTGACCCTTGAGGATCGGCTGATGCATATGGGGGCGATGAACTGGACCTTTACCTTGGGCACCGGGCTTTTGGACCCGTGGGTTAAGGGGGCAACGGCGCTGGTGCCCGCACCGGGCACGCCTGTGGCCGAGTTTGCCCGCCTTGCCGCGCGGCATGGCGCAACGATCCTTGCCGGTGCGCCGGGGGTGTTTCGCCAGATGTTGCGCGCGCCCCTGCCGCCCCTGCCCGCGCTGCGCCACGGGCTTGCGGCGGGCGAGGCGCTGGCCCCTGCCTTGCGCGAAGGCTGGCAGGCGGCCACGGGCACCGATCTGCATGAAGCCTTGGGCATGACGGAATGTTCCACCTTTATTTCCGGCAGCCCGGCGCGACCTGCGCCCAAGGGCTGCGCAGGCTTTGCCCAGGCCGGGCGGCGGGTTGCGGTGCTGGATGCGGCGGGCAACCCCATGCCGCCGGGCGAAAGCGGCGTTTTGGCGGTGCATCGCGGCGATCCGGGCCTGATGCTGGGCTATCTTGGCGCCCCCGATGAGACTGCGGCGCGGATGCGGGGGGATTGGTTTCTGACCGGCGATCTGGTGGAGGAAACGGCGGAGGGTGCCTTGCGCCATTTGGGGCGGGCTGATGACATCCTGAACCCTGGCGGGTTTCGCGTGGCCCCTCAAGAGGTTGAGAAGGTTATGGCCAATTGCCCCGGTGTCAGTGACTGCGCGGTGAGCGAGGTTGAGGTTTCCCCCGGCACCCGCGTTCTGGCCTGCGCCTATGTGGGCGCGGCCACAGAGCTTGCGCTGAATGACCACGCCGCCCGCCATTTGGCGCGCTATAAACAGCCAAGGATTTGGCTCCGGCTTGACCATTTGCCGCGCAATGCCAACCAAAAACTAAACCGCCGCGCGCTGCGTGCGGCTTTGCAAGAGGCCCATGATGATCCGTCTTGATATCTTTTCCGATCCGGTTTGCCCGTGGTGCTATATCGGCAAGGCCAATCTTGACCGCGCGCTAGAGGCCCATCCCGATCACCCGTTTCGGATCGAATGGCATCCGTTCCAGCTGAACCCGGATATGCCCGCCGAGGGTGTCGACAAGCACAGCTATCTGGCCGAGAAATTTGGCGAGGATCGGCTGGTGCAGATGCATCTGCGGCTGAAAGAGGCCAGCCGCGCGGCGGGGGCCGAGATTGACCCCGATACGCCCAAACGGATGCCAAACACGCTGAATGCGCATCGGGTGATCCATTGGGCGGGGCTGGAGGGGCGGCAAACGGCGGTGGTGTCGGCCATTATGCGCGCCTATTGGCGCGAGGGCCGTGATATTGGCAATGCGGCGGTTCTGGCCGATATCGCGGGGGCAGCGGGGATGGATCGGGCGGTGACGGCGCGGCTTTTGGCCAGCGATGCAGATGCCGACGATCTGCGCGCCCGCGATGCCGATGCCCGCGCCAAGGGCGTGAATTCGGTGCCGACCTTTCTGATCGCGCAGCAATATGTGGTGACGGGTGCGCAACCGCCTGAGGTTTGGGGCAATGTGATCCGCGAGCTGGTTGAGGCATCGCGCGCCTGACCGGCTGCTCGTCGGGCACTGCGTTTCTCCTCGTGCGCCTGCGACGACGAGCGGACGCATGTCCGACGAGGAGTGCCCATTGCGCTCTGGACCTTTGCGCGGGTTTTCGGCATGAGGGCGGGGCCGCGATCCTGCGGTGGCCTATGGTGTGTCATGCCTTCCTCCCCTTCCCGCGGCGAATTCATCGCCCTTTTGGCACTGTTGTTCGCCACCATCGCCCTGTCGATTGATGCCATGCTGCCCGCGCTTCCAGACATTGCGCAGGCGCTGTCACCTGACACCCCGAACAAGGCGCAGCTCGTCATCACGTCTTTTGTGCTGGGCATGGGGGTTGGCACGCTTTTTGCCGGGCCTTTGTCAGATGCCTTTGGCCGCAAGGCCACCATTCTGGCGGGGTTTGTCTTGTATATTCTGGCCGCCTTCGCCTGCTGGGCCGCGCCCAGCCTTGAGACCTTGCTCATCGCGCGGGTGGTGATGGGGATCGGTTCGGCCTTTCCGCGCACGGTGTCGGTGGCGATGGTGCGCGATATGTTCAAGGGCCGCGAGATGGCGCAGATCATGTCCTTTGCCATGATGATCTTTACCCTAGTGCCGGCGGTTGCGCCCTTGATGGGCCAAGGGGTGATTGCGCTGGCTGGCTGGCAGGCGATTTTCGTGGCCTATATTCTCTTTGCCCTGATCGTGATGGGCTGGTTTGCGCTGCGCCAACCCGAAACCTTGCCGCGCGAGGACCGCAGGCCCTTGGCCCTAGGCGCGCTGGCGCGGGCCAGTGTCGAGGTGATGGGCCACCGGGTTGTGTTGATCTCTATCGCTGCGCAAGCGCTGACTTTGGGGATGTTGTTCGCGGCACTTTCGTCGATTGAGGGGATTTTTTCGCAGCTTTTTGGCCGGGCTGACAGCTTTGCGCTGTGGTTTGCCCTGATCGCCATGGCCTCGATGAGCGGGTCGATCCTGAACGCGCGGCTGGTGATGCGGCTGGGGATGCGGCGGATGGTGAGTGCGACCTATATCGTGCTGCTGGTCGCGACGCTGGGCTATTTGGCGGTTGCCTTGCTGGTCACGCCGGGCAGTGGATTTGCCCTGCATATCCTGTGGATGATCATCCTGTTTGCCGCCATGGGCCTGACCTTGGGCAATCTGAACGCCTTGGCGATGGAACCTTTGGGCCATATCGCAGGGCTTGCCGCCTCGGTCACCTCGGCCATTGCCACGGTGGTTTCGGTGATTTTGGCGGTTCCGGTGGGGTTGATGTTCAACGGCACGCAAGTGCCGCTGTTGATCGGTGTGGCGGTTTACGCCACTGGTGCAGTGGCATTGACGAAGATGCTTGCGTCGCGCGACGGCTGAGGCCGCGCGCTTAATCCAAAGCGGCGGCTGCGGCCTCTGCCTCGGCGGCGGCGCGTTCGGCGGCTTGAATCTCGGCGGCCTTCGCCTCGACCAATTCCACGATATGCTCGACCATTTGGTCATTGCTGAGCTTATGGTCCTGCTTGCCTGCGAGATAAACCATGCCCGACCCTGCCCCACCGCCGGTAAAGCCGATGTCGGTCATCAGCGCCTCGCCCGGTCCATTCACCACACAGCCGATGATCGACAGGCTGATCGGGGTCTTGATATGCTCCAGCCGCTTTTCCAGCGTTTCCACCGTTTTGATAACGTCAAACCCCTGTCGCGCGCAGGAGGGGCAGGAAATGATCTGCACGCCACGGGTGCGCAGGCCCAGCGATTTGAGGATCTCAAAGCCGACCTTCACCTCTTCGACCGGATCGGCCGAGAGACTGACGCGGATGGTGTCGCCAATGCCGAACCACAAGAGGCTGCCTAGACCGATGGCCGATTTGACAGTGCCAGAGATCAGGCCCCCCGCCTCGGTGATGCCAAGGTGAATGGGCGCGTCGGTGATGGCGGCCAGCTGCTGATAGGCGGCGGCGGACATAAAGACGTCTGACGCTTTCACCGAGATTTTGAATTCGTGAAAGTCGTGGTCTTGCAAGAGTTTAATATGGTCCAGACCCGATTCCACCATCGCATCTGGGCAAGGCTCGCCGTATTTGTCGAGAAGGTGCTTTTCCAAAGACCCCGCATTCACCCCGATGCGGATCGAACAGCCGTGGTCCTTGGCGGCCTTGACCACCTCGGCCACGCGCTTGGCATCGCCAATATTGCCGGGGTTGATGCGCAGGCAGGCAGCCCCTGCCTCGGCCGCCTCAATCGCGCGTTTATAGTGGAAATGAATATCGGCCACGATCGGAACCGGGCTTTCACGGCAAATCTCGCGCAAAGCTGCGGTGCTTTCCACATCAGGGGTAGAGACGCGCACGATATCGGCCCCGGCAATGGCGGCGCGGCGGATCTGATCCAGCGTCGCCTCGACATCATGGGTGAGGGTGTTGGTCATGGTTTGCACCGCAATCGGCGCATCCCCCCCGACCAGAACCTTGCCCACCCGGATTTGCCGCGACACGCGCCGTTCAATATTGCGCCAAGGACGAATGGGATTGTGCGTCATCTGGAAAACCCTTTGTATCTTGGCTTCTAGATAAACAGCAAAAAGCCCCGGAGCAATGCCGCCGGGGCCTTCAAAGATAGAAGATCAGATTATTCAAACGGCGGTGCGGCAGGATCAGATGCGACCGGCAGGCCAGCGTCGGCCACATTCAAGATGTTCGCCAAATCGGCATCGCCACCAAGATCGGCGACGCTGTAGCTTTGCGACAGGTTTTCCACCGACAAAGCGACATTTTTCACCACATTGGCCCCCGGCGCTGCCGGACCAAAGGTTTCGCCGTTCACGACAAAATAGACCGAACCCGAATTGCCCGACCGCAGACGCGGAGCATCTTGCAAAGCGGGCACGGCATAACGCTCGCCGGCATCGAGGATCTTTTCGAAGAGCACGGTGCCATCGGCGGCCGAAACCTGCACCCATGACGGGCGCACGGCCAGAATTTCAACGCCCTGCGGCGCATCGGCCACCACCTGCACAGGCGAGGTTTCCAAGCCCGGCGCCATGCCGCCCATTTGGGCTGAGGCCTCGGCTGTGGTCACAGTTCCTGCCCGGCGCACGTCGATCGCCGCGATTGGCCCGTCACGGGCCACCATGACCGGCACGTCCAACACTTGCGGACGCGCCAGACGGTCCAGCGGATCCGCCGTCACACCCGAAGGCGATGCGATACGATCACGGTCAGTTGCGCCCACCGCAGCCGGATCGGCCGGCGGAGCCACCTTTGCCAAGGGGTCAATCTCGGCCACGACGGTGGGGGCCTGATCAACCGGGGCCAGCTGCACGCGCTGCACCTCTTGCAAAATCGACCAACCGCCATAACCCAAGGCGCCGATCAGCGCGACCAAGACACCGAACGAGCCCAAAGCGCCCGGTTCAACCCGCGAGAGCCAGCTTTCTTGCGCCGGACCAAAGGCGATTGGAGCATTGGCCAGTGCATCGCGCCCTTCATCGGTGCGCACACGTTTGGCCGTCAGGCTGGCCGAAGAGGCGGCTGAGGACATGCCATGGGCCACCTGAAAATTCGCCTCGGCGCAAAAACGGGCAAAAGCCTCATCCGGGTTCATGCCCAGATAGCGCGCATAGGACCGCACGAAGCCTGCAATGAAACCGGGGGCTTCAAAAGCGGAAACGTCAGCGTTTTCAATGGCCGCGATATAGCTTGCCTTGATTTTCAGATCACGCTGCACATCCAAAAGCGACTTGCCCATGGTGGCGCGTTCACCGCGCATCAAATCGCCAAGCCGCACGTCAAAGTCATCAAAGCCCATCGGACCCTGCGCCTCTGGTGCCGAGGGTTTGCCTCTCCACCCGATCATGCGGTCTGCTCCATTAACTCGCCTGCCCCAAAAAGAGACGCAAAACAACGCGACTCACTTTTTCTTTTATTCGGGATTTTTTAACATGCCGCAAGCGATTCTGCATGCGCAGAAACAACTTAAGCAGATATCTCGGCACGATTTAGCGCACAGTGCCGCCACAGGCTGTCCATCGCCTTTACCAGATGGTCGATCTGGCGCGCGTCATGCACCGGCGAGGGGGTAAACCGCAGCCGTTCAGTGCCGCGCGGCACGGTCGGGAAATTGATCGGTTGGACGTAGATTCCGAACTGATCCAAGAGCATGTCCGACAGCATCTTGCAATGCACCGGGTCGCCCACATGCACCGGCACGATATGCGAGCCGTGGTCGATGATCGGCAGGCCCAAGCCCTTGAGCCGCATCTTCAAAATGCGGGCGTTGGTCTGCTGGGCGTCACGCAAATGCTGGGCGGTTTTCAAAACGCGCACCGAGGTCGCCGCCCCCGCCGCCACCGCAGGCGGCAAGGAGGTGGTAAAGATGAAGCCCGGCGCATAAGACCTTACCGCATCGACCATTTTCGCGCTGGCCGCGATATAGCCGCCAAAGACGCCATAGGCTTTGGCAAGGGTGGCATTGATGATGTCGATGCGGTGCATCTGGCCATCGCGTTCCGCCACACCCGCCCCGCGCGGGCCATACATGCCCACAGCGTGAACCTCGTCGATGTAAGTTAGCGCGCCAACCTCTTCTGCCAGATCGCAAATTTCCTTGATCGGGCCAAAATCGCCATCCATCGAATAGATCGATTCAAAGGCAATCAGCTTGGGCGCGGCCGGGTCATCGGCGGCGATCAACTCGCGCAGATGGGCCACATCGTTGTGGCGAAAGATGCGCTTGGCCCCGCCATTGCGCCGCACACCTTCGATCATCGAGGCGTGGTTCAGCGCGTCGGAATAGATGATGAGGCCGGGAAACAGCTTGGGCAGCGTGGAAAGCGTGGCGTCATTGGCGATATAGGCCGAGGAAAACACCAGCGCCGCCTCTTTGCCATGCAGATCGGCAATCTCGGCCTCAAGCCGCTTGTGATAAACCGTGGTGCCCGAAATGTTGCGCGTGCCGCCAGAGCCTGCGCCAGTGGCCTCCAGCGCCTCATGCATCGCCGCCAGAACTTCGGGATGTTGACCCATGCCGAGATAGTCATTGCCGCACCACACGGTGATGTCTTTTTTGCTGCCATCGGCCTTGGTCCAGACCGCATGGGGAAACTGGCCCCGCTCACGCTCGATTTCAATGAAGGTGCGGTAGCGGCCTTCCTCGTGCAAACGGTTCAGGGCGGCGTCGAGGGCGGCATCAAAATTCATCGTCATCTCCTGGGGGCGTGTCCTTTGCAGATCACGGCTCCTTGGTCAGTTCCTGCTTGGCCAATCGTGGCACGGCTGCGGCATGGTCTGCCTTGATTTGTATCAAACCCGCTATTGGAGCAACGGGTCAAATTGTCTCTGCAAGATATAGCTTTGCGATTGAGACAGGGCTGTGCGGCGTTTCGGGGGGCTTAGTTCTGGATCACCAAAGCGCAATCGGTTGCCTTGTCATTCATCGCCTGACAGGCAGCCAAGGCCGCATCAACCGCGCCCTCGCCCTGCCCCATTCCAAAGGCGCCGGTGGCTTTCGAAATGGCAAAGGCGCCTGATTTGCGATCATAGCGGGCAAAGGCGGCCGTGGCGTCAGAGGACAGGGCAAAGGCCGGTTCGGCCCAGCCCTTGGGGCGGATATAGGCCGCGATCACGCAGTCTGTGGCGGTTTTTTTCTTGCCATTGCATTCGGCCAAGGCCGCAGAGCCGGCAGCACTGGTGTCATGGAAATTTGCCGCCGCCACTGTGGCCTCGGACATCAGCCCCTCTTCGGGGGCAATGGCCACCGCGCCGTAATAGGGCTGCGCTTCGCCCACCATCACCAAGGCTGTGGCCATATCGGCGGGAAGCTCTGCCTCGGGCAGAATGTCCACCTCGGCGACCACGGGGGCAAAGAGGGCCTTTTTGGCGTCTTTGCCTGCAATCGGCTCGGCCCAAATGGGCGCGGTGCTGGCCAGCAAGAGAACAAGGGCGGGCAGGATGCGGGGCATGGACGGTCTCCGAAAGCGCTCAACTTGGCCTGCCTCATAGCGCAAGCGGTGCCCTCTGGACAGTCCCCCGCCGCCTGATAGGCTTGGGCTTGCCCATCACGAGATAGAGAGAGCCAAAATGACCCTTGATGCCGTTCTCGCCAAGATCGACGACACGCTGCCCGAGGCGCTGGACCGTCTGATGGCGCTGTTGCGCATCCCGTCGATTTCCACCGATCCGGCCTTTAAACCCGATTGCGCCCGTGCTGCCGATTGGCTGGTGGAAGACCTGAAATCGCTGGGCTTTGACGCAAGCGCCCGGCCCACGCCGGGCCATCCGATGGTGGTGGGTCATGCTGGCACAGGCGGGCCGCATCTGCTGTTTTACGGGCATTATGACGTGCAACCCGTTGATCCTCTGTCCCTTTGGGACCGCGACCCCTTTGATCCCGAAGTGCAAGATGGCCCCAAAGGTAAGGTCATTCGGGCCCGCGGGGCATCGGATGACAAGGGCCAGTTGATGACCTTTCTAGAGGCCTTGCGCGCATGGAAGGCGGTGCATGGCACCCTGCCCTGCCGTCTGACGATTTTTCTTGAGGGAGAGGAGGAATCCGGCTCGCCCAGCCTTATTCCGTTCTTGCAAGACAATGCCGAGGAGTTGAAGGCCGAGATCGCGCTGATCTGTGACACGGGGCTGTTTCAAGACACCGCCCCGGCCATCGTGACCATGCTGCGCGGGCTTTTGGGTGAGGAATTTACCATCCACGCCGCCAACAAGGATCTGCATTCGGGCATGTATGGTGGGGCTGCGCAAAACCCGATCCGGGTTCTAAGCCGCATCTTGGCGAATATGCATGATGCGACGGGCCGCATCACCATTCCGCAGTTTTATGACGGGGTCAGCGAATTGCCCGATGCCATTCGCAGCCAATGGCAGGCGCTTTCCTTTGATCATGCGAAATTCTTGGGCGATGTGGGGTTGTCGGTTCCGGCAGGCGAACAGGACCGTACGCCTTTGGAAATGATCTGGTCGCGCCCCACCGCCGAGATCAACGGCATCTGGGGCGGCTATACGGGCGATGGGTTCAAAACCGTGCTACCCGCCGAGGCCCATGCCAAAGTGTCCTTCCGTCTGGTCGGCCAGCAAGATCCCGATGCCATTCGCATCCAGTTTCGCAAATGGGTCGAGGCGCAGCTGCCCGCCGATTGCACCATTGATTGGAAAGGCCATGGCAATTCCCCCGCCGGCGTGATGGCGATCGACAATCCCGCCTTTGAAGCCGCCCGCGCGGCCTTGGGCGAGGAGTGGGGGCGTGCGGCGGCCTATGTCGGCTGCGGCGGGTCAATTCCCATTGCGGGCTATTTCAAGACCTATCTTGGCATGGATGCCATGCTCTTGGGCTTTGGCCGCGATGATGATCAGATCCATTCGCCGAATGAAAAATACGATCTTGAATGCTTTCACAAAGGCATTCGGTCTTGGGCGCGGGTGTTGGAGAAATTGGCATGATCATCCGCTGGGCCGAAGCGGGTGATGAGGCGGGTTGGCGCGCGCTTTGGGATGGGTTTTTGGGATATTACGAGATGAGCCTTGCGCCCGAGATCACCGATTTCACTTGGGCGCGACTGATGGACCCTGAAAGCCCGCTCAAGGCGCGGCTGGCCTGCGAGGGTGATGCGGTTTTGGGCTTTGCGATCCATCAGCATCATCCGTCAACCTGGGTGATGGGGGATGATTGCTATTTGGAGGATCTTTTCGTCGATCCTGCCGCGCGGGGGCGCGGTGTGGGGCGGGCACTTTTGCAAGATTTGGCCGATCATGCCCGCGCCATGGGTTGGAAGCGGCTCTACTGGAACACCGATGCCAGCAATGCAACAGCGCGCAAGCTTTATGACAGCTTTACCCCCGATGACGGGCATGTGCGCTATCGCATGACGCTTTAGGCGCTCTCCTCGGGCGACTTCGTCTTTTCGTCGAGCGCCCGACGGCGCGCGGCGCAGCCGACGAGGCGTTAGCCCTGCCCCATGCGCAGAAGCTTGAGCGCCAGCACCAGAAATGGCGCGGCATGCATCAAAAGGTCAAAGATATCGACGGGCTTTCCCAGATCGCCCGCCACCAGCATTTTCAACTTTTCCCAAATATGCGGTTCGGGGAAAAACGGCGCCAGACCCAAGGTCAGGCAGGCGATGATGATCAGGCTGAGCGGGATTTGGTCAAGAATCGCCATGCGGGCTCCTTTGGGGTTGCCCCAAACATATGCCAAAAGCGATATATGTTAAACCCCGAAACCCAAAAGAAAAAACCCTGCACGAGGCAGGGTTCTTTTCACATCGACGAAAGTGGCGCGGTGGACGGGGCTCGAACCCGCGACCCCCGGCGTGACAGGCCGGTACTCTAACCAACTGAGCTACCACCGCGCATTTTCGTCGGGCTGGCTGACTGGGGATGACTGGCGCGGTGGACGGGGCTCGAACCCGCGACCCCCGGCGTGACAGGCCGGTACTCTAACCAACTGAGCTACCACCGCGCATCATCTACCCCGGGTCAGCCCCGGCGTGCGCTGGGTATTACGGAACGCCCGCGACGGCGTCAAGCGGGAAAGCCGCGAAAAATCAACGTTCCGGCGCGGGAATGAATTCACCGTCATCGCCGGGTGGCAGACGGAAACGTCCATGCGCCCAATCGCCTGCGCGCCAAGCCTCTTTCGCGGCCTCGATCCGTTCTTTCGAGGAGGCCACAAAATTCCACCAGATATGGCGCGGACCATCCATTGTGGCACCGCCCAGCAGCATCAGCCGCGCGCCTTGGTCACCTGCGCGCACCGACAGCGCGTCACCGGGACGAAAGACCAGCATGCGCCCGGCCTCATGTTCAACGCCGCCCGAAACCAGCGATCCGGCCAGAATATAGATGCCGCGATCTTCGTGATTGTCCGGCAAAGGCAGGCTGGCACCGGGCTTTAGCGTGGCATCGGCATAAAAGGTTTCCGACAGGGTCGGCACAGGGGCCTCAGCGCCCCACGCCTGACCCAGAATCAGCCGCACCGACTTTCCCTCGCCCTCCAGCACCGGCAGCGCGGCTTCGGGGGCGTTGAAAAAGGCCGGTGCTGCATCTTCGGCGGATTTGGGCAGCGCAAGCCAGGTTTGCAGCCCAAAAAGCGCATGAGGGGCCGCGCGCATCGGCCCATCGGTGCGTTCGGAATGGGTGATGCCATGGCCTGCGGTCATCAGATTGACCTCGCCCGGCGTGATCCATTGATCGGTGCCCAAGCTGTCACGGTGATGCATCCGCCCTTTCAAAAGATAGGTGACCGTGGAAAGACCGATATGCGGATGCGGCCGCACATCAATGCCCTGCCCAGTCAGAAACTCCGCCGGGCCCATCTGGTCAAAGAAAATGAATGGTCCCACCATCTGGCGGCCAGCCGAAGGCAGGGCGCGGCGCACTTCGAACCCGCCAAGATCACGGGCGCGCGGCACGATGACCGTGTCAATCGCGTCGACCGCATCCCCAAGCGGGATGGAGGGGTCAAGAAACGGATTCCAGCTCATGGCGCGCTCCTATTGCTTTGCCATGATATAGACCCCGATGACCCAAACGCCTATTCGGCGCGGGCGCGCAGACACTGTGCATGTCACAAAATCAGGTGGGGATGGTGGGCGGTGAGGGACTCGAACCCCCGACATTCTCGGTGTAAACGAGACGCTCTACCAACTGAGCTAACCGCCCCCGTGCGCCGGTTAGCAGAAGGTCTTTGGCCCGGCAAGCACCTATCAGCGCCCTGATATTGCCTAGCGGTCGCGCTTTCGCCCAAATCTGGCCCAGCCTTCATGTGACATCGCATGTGATGGGCGGGCCGTCTCCCAACGAAGGCAGGAGCGCAAAGGCCACGTCCGATGGAGTTCGCCATGGTTCAGACCCTGATCCGCCTGCCCTTTTCCGGTGCCGCCGTCGTGACGCAAGGCATTGGCAATGGGTTTAGCCACACCGGAGCCACCCATTTCGCCTATGATTTTGATCTGGACTTTGGGCAGCGCGTGCTGGCGGTTGCCGCAGGCCGCGTGGTGGCGATGCGCGAGACGGTGATGGATGGGGGGCCTGCCTCTTATGCCGGTGATCCCTCGCTTGGCCCGTCAAATATAGGCAACTTTGTCACGTTAGAGCATGTGATCAACGGCCGGGTGTTTTATTCATCCTATTTTCATTTGCGCCAAGGATCGGTGCCCTTGACCATCGGGTCGCGCGTTGAAGAAGGCGATGTCTTGGGTCAGGTCGGCAATACTGGCGCGCGGACGGGCACGCATCTGCATGTGCAGTTTGGCACCCAGGCCATTCAATGGGCGGCAGGTTTGGTGGCCTATGCCGCGCCAACCAGCGCCAATGCCATGCTGGCCGATGAGCTGCGCTTTGTCGGCTATGATGGGCAGGCGGCCTTGGGCAGCCGTAGCACGGTTGTGGCCGGGGCGGCGAGTGATTTTGCCGCCAATACCGGCACCGAGGCTGTGTTGATGCTGGGCACGCCGGGAAGCGGGGCCATCGCCCTGCCCCGCGATCAGGATTGGTTCCGCATCGAGGTGGTGGCCGGGCAGCGCTATACGGTCACGGTTGATGCCGCCGAAGGCTCAAGCCTGGATGCGTTTTTGCGGCTGCATGATGCGCGGGGGCGGCTGATCGGGTCGGATGATGACAGTGGTGCGGGCAGCAATGCGCGGTTGCATTTCGTGGCCAATCAGACGACCTATCTTTTTCTGTCGGCGGGCGGCTTTGGCAGCTCGACGGGCAATTACACTGTGACCTTTGATCCGCGCGGCGTCAGCAAGACGGGCGGTTTTGGTGCCGACCGGCTGACCGGCAGCGCGGGCGCAGATGTGCTGAGCGGGCGGGCGGGCAATGACACGCTGATTGGCGCTGCCAGCAATGACCGGCTGTCGGGCGATGCGGGGGCAGATGTGCTTTATGGCGGCACCGGGCGCGATGTGATCGACGGGGGCACGGGGCGCGATGTGCTCTTTGGCGGCAGCGGGGCCGATGTGTTTGTGTTCCAACAAGGCGACGGCATCGACAGTCTGCGCGATTTCCAAAACGGTTTGGACCGCATCCAGATTGAAGGCGCGCGCGGGTTCTCATCGCTTGCCTTTAGTGCCGGTGTGGGGGGCACTTGGGTGGATTATGGCGATGGCGCGGTCTTTGTGCGCGGCATGACAAGGGGCCAGTTCGATGCCAGCGATTTCGTGTTTGTCTAAGGCATGAAACGCAAAAAGCGCGCCCGGGATGGGCGCGCTTTCGCTAGGATGGTGGGCGATAACGGATTTGAACCGCTGACATCTTCGATGTGAACGAAGCGCTCTACCGCTGAGCTAATCGCCCGATGGGGTGGCTTTTAGCTGGCTTCATCCGGCTCTGCAAGGGCCTCTTTTTTCGAATTTTTCCGCTGTGCAGGCTCGGTTGCGCGGCGCAGTTTTAGCTTGATCGGGCCTGTCGCATCATCGGATTTCCGCGGGGAAATCATCAGCTTGCCCAAGGGCGGCAGTTGCAAGGTCTGCCCCTGATCCAGCGCTTTGCCAAGCTCGGCCAAGGTCGCCTCAACCGCTTGGCGCAGGTCTTTGGCCTTGGTCCCTGTCGCCTCGGCCACGCGGGCCACGAGATCGCGGGTGCGCAAGGTGTTGGTGTCGAGACTGGCGGTGATGGGCTGTGGGGCTGCGGCAGGAGCAGAGGCGCTGCTGGCGGGCTTGGCCGTTGAACGCGCCGCAGGTTTGGCGGCAGGTTTGGTGGCGGATTTTACGGCCGCTTTGGCAGCAGGTTTGACGGCAGCTTTGGCCGGGGTTTTCTTGGCGGTGGCACTGGGCATGGTGGTCCTTGTTGTGGCAGGCGCGACCATGCCCGAGGGCACCCGCGCGATGGGCCAAGAATGACAGGGAACGCCGTTGATTGTCTACAGCGCCGAAACAAAAAAGCCATGATTTTGTGAGATTCGAAAAGAAATGGGGCGGATGCAAGACCCGCACCCGCCCCATCTGTCGTTCAACCGCCTTAATGCGCGGTCTGGCCTGCCCCAATTGGGGCGGCCGCAGCCCGGGCGGCAGCGGCGGCCTCTTCGGCGGCCTCGTCCCATTCCACAGGTTCAGGCTGGCGCAACAAGGCGGCGGCCAGAACCTCTCGCACATGGGTGACGGGGATGATCGTCAGGCCCTCTTTCACATTCGCCGGGATTTCCGCCAGATCTTTGGCGTTTTCCTCGGGGATGAACACGGTTTTGATGCCACCCCGCAGCGCGGCCAGAAGCTTTTCCTTCAGCCCGCCGATGGCGCTGGCATTGCCGCGCAGGGTGACTTCGCCGGTCATGGCAATGTCTTTGCGCACAGGGATGCCAGTCAGCACCGAGACAATCGCCGTCACCATCGCCAGACCCGCCGAAGGCCCGTCTTTGGGCGTGGCCCCGTCGGGGACGTGAACGTGAATATCCATCGTCTCGAACTTGGGCGGTTTTACCCCGAGTTGCGGGCTGATCGAGCGGACATAGCTGGAGGCCGCTTCGATCGATTCCTTCATCACATCGCCCAGCTTGCCGGTGGTCTTCATCCGACCCTTGCCCGGCAGTTTCAGCGCCTCGATGTGCAAAAGATCGCCGCCCACGCTCGTCCAGGCCAGACCTGTGACCACGCCAACCTGATCTTCCTTTTCGGCCAGACCATAGCGGTGGCGCTGCACGCCAAGATATTCCTCAACCTTGGCCTCATCGACCGAAACCGATTTGGTCTTTTTCTTCAGAATATCGGTCACCGCCTTGCGGGCGAGTTTTGCAATCTCGCGCTCAAGGTTCCGCACGCCGGCCTCGCGGGTGTAATAGCGCACCACATGGGTCAATGCGGCATCGGACACCTCAAACTCGCCTTTGCGCAGGCCATTCGCTTCGATCTGCTTTGGCAACAGGTGTTGCTTTGCAATCTCGCGCTTTTCGTCCTCGGTGTAGCCCGCGACTGAAATGATCTCCATCCGGTCCAGCAAAGGCCCCGGCATGTTGTAAGAGTTCGACGTGGTGATGAACATCACGTTGGACAGATCGTATTCGACCTCCATGTAATGATCCACGAAGGTGGAGTTTTGTTCCGGATCCAACACCTCCAGCATGGCCGAGGCCGGGTCGCCGCGGAAATCCTGCCCCATCTTGTCGATTTCATCCAAGAGGATCAGCGGGTTGGTGGTTTTCGCCTTTTTCAGCGCCTGAATGATCTTGCCGGGCATCGAGCCGATATAGGTGCGCCGGTGGCCGCGGATTTCGGATTCGTCACGCACCCCGCCAAGCGAGATGCGGATAAACTCGCGCCCTGTGGCCTTGGCAACCGACCGGCCAAGCGAGGTTTTGCCCACGCCGGGCGGGCCGACGAGGCAGAGGATCGGGCCTTTCAGCTTGGCAGACCGCGCCTGCACCGCCAGATATTCAACGATGCGCTCTTTGACCTTTTCCAGACCATAATGGTCGGCGTCCAGCACCTTTTGGGCAGCGCCAAGGTCTTTCTTGACGCGGCTTTGGGTGCCCCAAGGCACGCCCAACAGCCAATCAAGGTAGTTGCGCACAACCGTGGCCTCGGCACTCATCGGGCTCATGGATTTGAGCTTTTTCAGCTCGGCCTCGGCCTTTTCGCGGGCCTCTTTTGAAAACTTGGTTTTCTGAATCCGCTCTTCCAGCTCTTTCAGCTCGGACTGGCCATCCTCACCGTCGCCAAGTTCCTTTTGAATGGCCTTCATCTGCTCATTCAAATAATACTCGCGCTGGGTCTTCTCCATCTGGGTTTTCACCCGAGATTTGATCTTTTTCTCGACCTGCAGGACGCTCATTTCGCCCTGCATATGGCCATAGACCTTTTCCAACCGCTCGGCCACGTCGAGCGTTTCCAAAATGGCCTGCTTTTGGGCCACCTCAATCCCCAGATGTCCGGCGACAAGGTCAGCCAGCCGTTGCGGATCGCGGGTTTCAGACACCGCCCCCAGCGCCTCTTCGGGAATGTTTTTGCGGATCTTGGCGTAGCGTTCGAATTCATCGGCCACGGTGCGCACCAAAGCCTCAACCGAGGCGGCGTCGCCGGGGGTTTCGGACAGGCGCTGCGCGCGGGCCTCAAAGAACTGCGGATTGTCCAAGAATTCGGTGATTTTCACCCGGCCCTTGCCTTCGACCAGCACTTTCACGGTGCCATCGGGCAGTTTCAGCAGTTGCAGCACATTGGCCAAAACGCCGATGCGGTAGATCCCTTCGGTGCTGGGATCATCAATCGAGGGGTCGATCTGGCTGGACAAGAGGATTTGCTTGTCATCGGCCATCACCTCTTCCAAGGCGCGCACCGATTTTTCGCGGCCCACGAACAGGGGAACGATCATATGGGGGAACACCACAATGTCGCGCAGCGGCAGCACCGGGTAGCTCGTGGCAAAGGTCTCAGTCATGTCGTATGTCCTTATCGGCGAAAGGGCCCCGCCCCGGCTGTCGGCAGCGTTCCGGCCCTTTCCACGACCCCATATCTGGGGGTCGGCGGTCGGGGTGTCAACCTATACAGTCGATCACATTTTGCGCTTATCCGAGCAAAGGAACAAGCGAACATTTGGCACAGGGTGCCCGCACAAACGGATAAAACGCCGGGCAATGGCATAGGGTGGGTTAAAGTGGGTCGATATCGCCGGCCGCACGGGTGGCGTGGAACTCGGCCACAAAGGCGGCCAGCCGTTTCCCGGCAATCGCATCGCGCAAACCTTGCATCAATTCCTGAAAGTAATGCAGATTGTGCCATGTCAGCAGCATCGAGGCGATGATCTCTTGCGCCTTGTTCACATGGTGCAGATAGGCGCGCGAATAGTTGCGGCAGGCTGGGCAGGTGCACTGCTCATCCAAGGGGCGCGGGTCATCTTGGTGGCGGGCGTTTTTGATATTGACCTGACCGCGCCGTGTCCAGGCTTGGCCGGTGCGGCCAGACCGCGACGGCAGGACGCAATCCATCATGTCGATGCCGCGTTCGACCGCGCCGACGATGTCATCAGGCTTGCCCACCCCCATCAGATAGCGCGGCTTGTCTTTGGGCAGGAAACCCGGCGCGTGGTCAAGCACCGAAAACATCGCCTCTTGCCCCTCGCCCACCGCCAGACCGCCGACGGCATAACCGTCAAAGCCGATATCAACCAAGGCTTTCGCCGATTCCTCGCGCAGATCGCGGTTTACGCCGCCCTGCATGATGCCGAAAAGCGCATGACCCGGACGGTCACCAAAGGCATCGCGCGAGCGCTCTGCCCACCGCATCGACATGCGCATGGATTTTGCCACCACCTCATCGGTGGCCGGCAGGGCTGGGCATTCGTCAAAGCACATGACGATGTCAGAACCAAGAAGCTTTTGGATCTCCATGCTGCGCTCGGGCGTCAGCATATGCTTTGAGCCGTCAATATGGCTGGAAAAGCGCACGCCCTCTTCGGTCAGCTTGCGCAAGGAGGCAAGGCTCATCACCTGAAAGCCCCCAGAATCCGTGAGGATCGGGCGCTCCCAGTTCATGAACTTGTGCAGCCCCCCGAGACGCGCGATGCGTTCGGCAGTGGGGCGCAGCATCAGATGATAGGTGTTGCCCAGCAAGATATCGGCCCCCGTGGCGCGCACGCTTTCGGGCAGCATCGCCTTGACCGTGGCTGCGGTGCCGACGGGCATGAAAGCGGGCGTGCGGATATCGCCCCTTGGGGTGGTGATGACCCCGGTGCGTGCCGCCCCATCTGTTGCCGAAAGGGTGAATCCGAAACCTGTTGCCATGGTGCCTCGCTGGTTCAGGTTGCCCTTCTGGTCGAATGGGGGCAAAAAGCCAAGAGGAAAGCCATTTTATTCAGTCTTTGTTAGGCCCTGTGGACAATCAGGATTCCCATTTTGGCTGATTTCTGATTCAAGCTTCCAAAGTGGAGGTTTGAATGAACGATCAGCGGTTCGTGGTGACAGATGCCTTTTGGAAGCGGCTTGAAGAGCATCTGCCAGGCAAGGCCAGTAATGCGGGGGTCACGGCGAAGGACAACCGTCTGTTTCTGGAAGCGGTCTTCTGGCGTGTCCGGACGGGGTCGCCTTGGCGTGATCTGCCGTCTGGTTTCGGTAAGTGGAACAGCCAATTTCGACGCTTCCGCAGATGGGCCAAATCGGGTGTTTTCGAGCGTCTTTTCAATGCGATGAGTGGTGACCCCGACCTTGAATATGCCCTCATCGACGGTACCATCGTTCAGGTTCACCAGAAGGCGAGCGGCGCAAAAGGGGGACTCAGGCTCAGGCCATCGGCCGCTCTCGCGGCGGTTTGACGACCAAGATCGTGGCCCTCGTCGATGCGCTTGGCAATCTCATGCGCTTCATGCTGCTGCCGGGTCAGGCCCATGACATGAAGGGTGTAGCACCCTTGATCCGAGGCGTGTCCTTCGGAGCGCTACTGGCAGACAAGGCGTTCGATGCGAATTGGTTGCTTGAAGAACTCGATGTGCGGGGCGCAACTGCAGTCATTCCGCCAAAAGCCAACCGCAAGCAGCAGCGCGACTATGATGCCAACGCCTACAGATGGCGGCACCTGATCGAGAACTACTTTGCGAAAATCAAGGAATTCAGGGGCATCGCGACGCGTTACGACAAGACAGACTGCAGCTATGCCGCCAACTGGAACCTTGCCGCTACCCTCATCGCGTCACGTTGATTGTCCACAGGCCCTAGTCAGGATTGTCATGGATCAGCCCGTGATTGAGGGGAAGGCCCGCCGCAAGGGGGGCGATCGGCGCCGTGAGATTGTCGCGGCGGCGCTGCGTTGTCTGGAACGGGTGGGCTATGCCCAATTGACCGCCCGCAAGATCGCTGCCGAGGCGCAAATGTCTTTGGGCCATATCAGCTATCATTTCAGCGGGATGGATGAGGTTCTGGCCGAAGCCTATCTTCTTGCCGCCCAGCGATTGGAAACGGCGGCAGATGCCAAGATCCAGATGCCCGGCGCCACCCCGGCCGAGCGGTTGGAGGCGTTTTTGAAAGTGGGCTTTGCCGATGAGTTCCTCTCCCTGCCCCATCTGCGCACCCGCATTGATCTGTGGTCGGCCGCGCTGACCCACACGGCGATTGCCGAGGCCGAGCGCGGGCTTTACGACCGCTACCGTGCGCAGTTGGATCGGCTGTTGCATCAGGTGTCAGACCCTTGGAAAAGTGATCGGATCCCGATGGTCAGTGATCTGATCATGGCCACGCTGGATGGGTTGTGGTTGGACTGGATGCGTCGGCGCGATCCCCAAGCGGTGCAAAACGGGCTGGAAGCGCTGGTTTTGTTCGCACGGCTGCGTCTGGGCGGTGCTTAAGGGCGATCTTTGGTAGGTTGGTCGGGTTTACGCGACGTTCTAGGGCAGATTCCTTGGGCGGGTTAACCGTTTGTTAACGCTTTTGCGGCCAGTGCTGGGGGGATCGGTCATGAACAGACCGTTAAATTCGCCCCTTGGACGCGCCTTAATTGGCAGATCGGGGCCAGTTGCAAAGGTCTGGTGATGCCGACCAGCACGGAAACCGCGCTTGGTGCTGATGCGCCAAACTCTGCCGCCAGCCTGTTTCAGGTGGCGCTGGGCGGTTGGGCGCATGGCAGCATTTCCACCGCCGGGGACGCCGATTTCATCGCCGTCGATCTGGTGGCGGGGCAAAGCTACAGCTTTGCGATGGTCGGGATCGGCGCGGACGCCTTGCGCGACCCTTACTTGCGCCTTTACGGCCCGGATGGGGTGAGCGAACTTTTGGCCAATGACAATGGCTTGGCCAATGGTCATGCGATCTTGCAGTTCACCGCCCCCACCAGCGGGCGCTATTTTTTGCAAGCCAGTGCCGTGGGAGGTTTGACCGGCAGTTACAGCGTGGCGGCCACGATTGGCGCGCTTGCAAATTTCGACGCCGCAATGGCTGCGGGCATTTTGGACAGCCATCTGAGTTGGTCACCCAGCCGCGGCGCGGGTGTCACGCTCAGCTATGGGTTTTCCGACACCATCAGGCACGATCTGCAGGGCTTTGCCCAGTTTACGCCCGAGCAGATGGAATTAACCCGCGCCATTCTGGCCCAATTCGCCGATGTGGCGGGGATGAATTTTTTCGAGGTCAATCCCGGCGGCTATACCGATGCGGCGACGCTGCTTTATGGCAATTTCAGCGACAGCGCGGCGGCGGATTTTGCAGGCAGCGGGCCGGGCGATGCGGCTTTTGGAGATCTGGCGGGGGATGTGTTTATCAACACCCACAGCTACACCCTGCCCGCTGAGACCCCCGGTTTTGGCACTCCGGATGCGCTGATGATGCTGCGGCTGATCGGGCAAAGCTTGGGGCTTACCGCGCCGGGGCTTTACGATGCCCCCGGCCCCCTTGGCTATGCCACCCATGCCGATTTTGTCCAAGACAGCGCGGCCTTTACCGTGATGAGCCCTTTTGGCGCGCAAGAGACCGGGGCCAGTCCGCTGATCCGGGACACGCTGGGCATTCATGACATCGCAGCACTTCAGCTTATTTACGGCGCGAATCTGACCACGCGGGCGGGCAATGACACCTATGGTTTTGGGGGTACGGCGGGGGCGGTTTATGATTTCGATCTGAATATTGACCCCATGGTCACCATCTGGGACGCCGGTGGCAGCGACACGCTGGATCTGTCGCGCTATAGCGGGGCGCAGAATGTCGATCTGACGCCGGGCAGCCTATCGAGCATTGGCGGCTATCAGGGCAATCTGGGGATCGCCTATGGCACGGTGATTGAGCATGCGATTGGCGGGCGCGGTGCGGATCAGATCATCGGCAATGATGCGGCCAATCTGTTGCGCGGCGGCGCGGGGCGGGACACGCTTTATGGCGGGGCGGGACATGACACCTTGCAAGGCGGCAGCGGCAGCGACACGCTCTATGGTGGGGCGGGCAATGACCTTTTGCGCGGCGATGACAGCGCCCCCCCGGCCACGCCTCCGCCCAGCTTTGCCCTGATCACCACCAACGCCCCTTCGGGTGCAGTGGTGCAGGCCAGCGGGGTGGATCTCTTTCCGCTCCAATCCTTCACGCTCGAGCTTTTGTGGCAGCAGCAGTCCAGCACAGCCCCCGGCCCTGCCGCGCGCTTTGGCAATCTGGTGCTGCACCGCCACGCTGATGGCTCTGGTTCGATTGAATTCGAAGAGGCGGCGGTAGATCCGATCTTGTCAGGCATCCTGCCTGCGGCGCTGTTTGACGGCGATCTGCACCGCCTGACGCTGACCTATGATGATACCGATGGGCGGTTTGTGGTCTATCTGGATGGGGTGCGGGTGGCGGATCGGATGCTGATCCCGGGCACGCGCGGCCTGCCCCCCCAAGGCGATGTCAGTCTGGGCGATCAGGTGGGCTACGGCGATATCCGGCTGTTCGATTATGTCCGTTCGGCGCAAGAGGTCTGGGACACCGCTTGGATCTCGCTTCCCAACCCGGGTGGCACTGGCGGGCTTTTGCAAAACTGGCAGGCGGCGGGGGGTGCGGGCATGACAAACGCCCTGCCCGCGATGCCGGATTTGTTGGCCTCGGGCGCAGTGGGAACAGCCAGCGCGTCCTTTGAGACTGTGAATACCGGGAACTATATGGCCGGGGGCGCGGGGAATGACACCTATGAGGTCTATCACTCGGGCGACCGGGTGATCGAGGCCGCAGGCGGTGGAAGTGATAGGATCGACGCCTACGCCAACCACACGCTCTTTGCAGGGTCTGAGGTGGAGGCGATCTATGCCATGGGCAGCGCCGGGCGGGTGTTGACGGGCAATGCGCTGGCCAACCGCTTCATCAGCAATGCCGCCCATGCCGATACGCTGGCAGGTGGCGCGGGGAATGACACCTATGTGGTTTATCACGTCGCCGACCGGGTGATTGAGACCGCAGGCGGTGGGAGTGATCGGATCGACGCCTACGCCAACCACACTCTCTTTGCCGGGTCTGAGGTGGAGGCGATCCACGCCATGGGCAGCGCCGGGCGGGTTTTGACGGGCAATACGCTCGCCAACCGTTTCATCAGCAATGCCGCCCATGCTGATACGCTGACAGGTGGTGCGGGCAATGACACCTATGTGGTTTACAATGCTGGTGATCGGGTGATCGAGGCCGCAGGCGGTGGCACGGACCGCATCGACGCCTATGCCAACCACACGCTCTTTGCTGGGTCCGAAGTTGAGGCGATCCACGCCATGGGCAGCGCCGGGCGGGTTTTGACGGGCAACGCTCTCGCCAACCGTTTCATCAGCAATACCGCCCATGCCGATACGCTGGCAGGTGGCGCGGGCAATGACACCTATGTGGTTTATCACGCGGGCGACCGGGTGATCGAGGCCGCAGGCGGTGGCACGGACCGCATCGACGCCTATGCCAACCACACGCTCTTTGCTGGGTCCGAAGTTGAGGCGATCTACGCCATGGGCAGCGCCGGGCGGGTTTTGACGGGCAATACGCTCGCCAACCGTTTCATCAGCAATGCCGCCCATGCTGATACGCTGACAGGTGGTGCGGGCAATGACACCTATGTGGTTTACAATGCTGGTGATCGGGTGATCGAGGCCGCAGGCGGTGGGAGTGATCGCATCGACGCCTATGCCAACCACACGCTCTTTGCTGGGTCCGAGGTTGAGGCGATTTACGCCATGGGCAGCGCGGGACGGGTTTTGACGGGCAATACGCTCGCCAACCGCTTCATCAGCAATGCCGCCCATGCTGATACGCTGACAGGTGGTGCGGGCAATGACACCTATGTGGTCTATCACGCGGGCGACCGGGTGGTTGAGGCCGCAGGCGGTGGAAGTGATCGGATCGACGCTTATGCCAACCACACGCTCTTTGCCGGGTCCGAGGTGGAGGCGATTTACGCTATGGGCAGCGCGGGGCGGGTTTTGACGGGCAATGCGCTGGCCAACCGCTTCATCAGCAATGCGGCATATGCTGATACGCTGGCAGGTGGCGCAGGGAATGACACCTATGTGGTTTATAACTCGGGTGATCGGGTGATTGAGGCTGCTGGCGGAGGCACGGACCGCATCGACGCTTATGCCAACCACACGCTCTTTGCCGGGTCCGACGTAGAGACGATCCACGCCATGGGTAGCGCCGGGCGGGTTTTGACGGGCAATGCGCTCGCCAACCGCTTCATCAGCAATGCGGCATATGCCGATACGCTGGCAGGTGGCGCGGGGAATGACACCTATTATCTGCGCAACAGCGCGGATCGCGTGATCGAGGCCTCGGCAGCGGGGCGGGATGTGATTTATACAAATGTGCATTACCGTTTGGCCGCTGGTATGTCGGTCGAACAAATCCGGGCCGAGGGCACTGCGGCGCTGCGGTTGATTGGCAATGAGCTGTCCAACCAGATCTATGGCAACGCCGGGCGCAATGTGCTGGAGGGCGGTCGCGGGTTTGATCGGCTTTATGGCGGGGCCGACAGCGTGGCGGATCGGTTTGTGTTCCGCACGACATCGGACAGCGCTGTTGGGACGCGCCGCGATGTGGTGCATCAATTTCAAAGCGGCATCGACAAGATTGATCTGCGCCCGATAGATGCCAATCTGAACCGCACGGGCAATCAGGCGTTCACATACAGCGACGACGGGCCAGAGGCCTTTGGGATTTGGGCGGTGCGCTCGACCAAGGGCTTGATCTTGCGCATGGACAACACCGGCGATGCCCGCGCCAACAGTGAGATTTTGCTGTCGGGCGTGGCATCGGTGCAGATCGGGGATTTTCTGTTGTAGCCTGGCGGCGATGTTGCGGGGTTAGGGCCTGTGGACAATCAACGTGACGCGATGAGGGTAGCGGCAAGGTTCCAGTTGGCGGCATAGCTGCAGTCTGTCTTGTCGTAACGCGTCGCGATGCCCCTGAATTCCTTGATTTTCGCAAAGTAGTTCTCGATCAGGTGCCGCCATCTGTAGGCGTTGGCATCATAGTCGCGCTGCTGCTTGCGGTTGGCTTTTGGCGGAATGACTGCAGTTGCGCCCCGCACATCGAGTTCTTCAAGCAACCAATTCGCATCGAACGCCTTGTCTGCCAGTAGCGCTCCGAAGGACACGCCTCGGATCAAGGGTGCTACACCCTTCATGTCATGGGCCTGACCCGGCAGCAGCATGAAGCGCATGAGATTGCCAAGCGCATCGACGAGGGCCACGATCTTGGTCGTCAAACCGCCGCGAGAGCGGCCGATGGCCTGAGCCTGAGTCCCCCTTTTGCGCCGCTCGCCTTCTGGTGAACCTGAACGATGGTACCGTCGATGAGGGCATATTCAAGGTCGGGGTCACCACTCATCGCATTGAAAAGACGCTCGAAAACACCCGATTTGGCCCATCTGCGGAAGCGTCGAAATTGGCTGTTCCACTTACCGAAACCAGACGGCAGATCACGCCAAGGCGACCCCGTCCGGACACGCCAGAAGACCGCTTCCAGAAACAGACGGTTGTCCTTCGCCGTGACCCCCGCATTACTGGCCTTGCCTGGCAGATGCTCTTCAAGCCGCTTCCAAAAGGCATCTGTCACCACGAACCGCTGATCGTTCATTCAAACCTCCACTTTGGAAGCTTGAATCAGAAATCAGCCAAAATGGGAATCCTGATTGTCCACAGGGCCTAGTAAAACCCGACCTCGCGCACCGAAATATCCGCGGCATGATCGCGGCCAAAGGCAACGATCCCGACCGATGTCAAACCATCAGGCTTGGGGTGTTTTCCGATCAAACGCCCTGACGGGGCGAAGCGGTCAAAGGGCAGGCGAACCTCTACCCAATCGGGGGTGACCATAAATCCGGCTTGGAAATACTGCCAAGGCAGCAGCGTGGAATGGGTGCGCAGATGGGCGAAATAGCGTGTGTCATTGCCGCGCACCACCAGTCGCAGGCCTTTCGCGCCTGCGGGGGGCGGGCTGTCAAGATCAAGGCGCATCTGAATGAAGCCGCCGTTGTTTGCGGTGCTGACCTGCCCGGTCAACCGCGCATGAGCGCGCCCCTCTTCGGTTTCAAACCGCAACTGCCCGGTTGACACACCGCCCATCACCGTATCGGCCAAAAAGCGCCAGCGGGTTTCAGGCTGCACGGAAAAATCCTCGACCATCATGGATTGCGCGGCGGCAGGCAACGGGGTGAGCCCGCCCCATGCGAGGGCCAGCGCCATCGCCAAAATCTTTCGCATCAGACTGCCCTTTCACGTCGCCTTGCCCCTACCTTCCAGATGCGCATCGGGCAGTCGCAGCACAAGGGCCAAGGCCGCGAGTTTCAGCACCGATGGCAGCACCGCATAGGCCATGGTCAGTGTTGACAGCGCCTGATCGCTGTTGACCTGCCCCGGCACAAAGCCGCGCCATTCCAAAACCGGCATCACCATAAAGGCCGCCAGTGCCAAGCCCAATTTGCCCGCAAAGGTCCAGATCCCAAAGGCCAGCGAGGCCTGCAACCCCGCCTTGGTCAGCGCCACCGAAAACATTGCGGGCAAGAGCAGCATCTCGGCCCCAAGGGCGGCACCTGCGGCGAGACAGATCACCGCAAAGCCCAAAAGATCACCCGGTCCCAAAAGGGCGGCCCAGACAAAACCCGCAATCGACAGGGGCATTGAGATGAGAAGCGTGCGTTTGGCCCCAAGTTTTTGGCTGACCTTGGTCCATAAGGGCACGCTAAGCCCGGCGCTGAGGAAAAACAGCATGAGGAGTGGCCCAGCCATGCCAGCCAGTTGCAACCCGTCTTCGACGAAGAACAAAAACAGCGTCGAGGTGATGGCCACGGGCAGGCTGTTGACCAAAGCCAGTGCCAAAAGCCGCATGGCCCCGGCTTGGCCAAGCCCCGCCAAAGACGGCGGCGCGCCAAGGATCACCGGGCGGGCCCAGAGCGGGGCCGATATGATGGCGGTGACCAGCGCCACCAGGGCCAAAAACACCCCAAAGGCCGGATAGCCCAAGCCCCCTGCCCCCAAGGCCACAAAGATCGCAGGCGCTACCGCCGCCACGATCACACCAGCCAGACTGCCGCCCTCACGATAGGCAGCCAGCCGCACCAGCTCGGCCGGATCTTGGCGCAGGGCCAAGGTGGCGCTGCGGCCATAAAGCAAAATCGCCCCAAGGCTATAGGCGGTGAACAAGACCACCAGCACGGCGATCAACTGCCACACCATATATGGTCCGGGTTGCAGGAAAAAAAGCGCGGGAAACCCAATCCCCAAGCCCGCCGCCGCCGCCAAAGCAAAGCCGCGCTGTGCGCCGGGAAAGCGGTCAATCGCCCAGCCGATCAGCGGATCTTGCACCAGATCGACCACCCGGATCAGCAAAAGGATAGCGCCAACCGTGCCCAGCCCCAGCCCAAGATTGATCGAGGCGAATTGCGGCAAGTGGATATAAAGCGGGATCCCCGCCGCCGCCAGCATCAGGGCATAAAGGCTGACCCTTGGGTAATGCATTCCGCCCCCTTTTGCCGACCGCCGCACGATCTGGCCCATCTGCGCCACGATCTAGAAGCGCTTTGTCAGCATACGCCCAAACCGGCCCGGCAGATCAATCTGCAGGGTGCTGCGTGCGTTATGCGATGAAAAGATGGTGCCCCCAGCAGGACTTGAACCCGCGACCCCCTGATTACAAACTGAAACCACTTTGTTTATAATCATTGACTTACGAGGATGTTTATAAGACAAGTTTATAACTTTTCTAGATGGACCCTCTGATGACAGACCTCCCGAAAGCGATCAACCTTTACAAAGGATTATCCATCTACCGGGTCGCGAACTGTTGATTTTCACCCAGAACTGAGCCGGTTTTTTCACCGAGAAGTGAGCCACCTCTGATTATGGATTTCGGTTCATGCCGGGGTCAAGTGCGGGTTTGTCTCCTTCTTTTTTCGGGCTGCGGCGGCTGAGCTTGCCTTGAAGCGGAAGCTGTCGTTTCCGGTTTCAAGGATGTGGCAGCGGTGGGTGAGGCGGTCGAGCAGCGCGGTGGTCATCTTTGCGTCGCCGAAGACCGTGGCCCATTCGCTGAAGCTAAGGTTCGTGGTTATGACGACGCTGGTGCGTTCGTAGAGCTTGCTCAAGAGGTGGAACAGCAGGGCCCCGCCCGATGCACTGAAGGGCAGATAGCCAAGTTCATCCAGGATCACGAGGTCGAGCTTGGTCAGGCCTTCGGCGATTTGCCCGGCCTTTCCCTTGGCTTTTTCCTGTTCAAGGGCGTTGACCAGTTCGATGGTGGAGAAGAAGCGAACCTTCCTGCGGTGATGTTCGATGGCCTGGATGCCGAGGGCGGTGGCAACATGGGTTTTGCCGGTTCCTGGACCACCGATCAGGACCACGTTCTGGGCACTCTCCATGAACTCGCAGCGGTGCAGTGTCCGCACGGTGGCTTCGTTGATCTCGCTGGCGGCAAAGTCGAAGCCTGTCAGGTCCTTGTAGGCCGGGAACCGTGCGGACTTCATGTGATAGGCAATCGATCTGACTTCACGCTCCGCCAATTCGGCTTTGAGGAGTTGCGACAGCATCGGGATGGTGGCTTCAAAGGCCGGTGCGCCCTGCTCGATCAGATCGGTCACGGCTTGGGCCATGCCATACATTTTGAGGCTGCGCAGCATGATGACCACGGCGCCGGCGGCTGGATCATGACGCATGACGGCCTCCGGTGATCTCGGCGCGCAGGCCGTCGTAACGTGCGACATTGGCCTTGGGTTCACGGTGCAGAGCCAGCGCTTGCGGCGTGTCCAGCGGGGGCCCACCGATCACTTTGCCGTCGACCAGCCGGTGCAGCAGGTTCAGGACATGGGTCTTGGTCGGCACGCCCTCGGTCAGTGCCAGCTCCACGGCGGTCAGCACGGCCTGTTCGTCATGCTGCAGAACGAGGGCAAGGATATCGACCATCTCACGATCGCCACCGGGCTTGCGCAGCATATGGCCCTGCAACTGTCTGAACGCAGATGGTAATTCCACAAAAGGCGCGCCGTTGCGAAGCGCCCCTGGCTTGCGCTGAACAACGGCCAGATAATGTCGCCAGTCGTAGATTGTCCTTGATGGCAGCGTGTGGTTGCGTTGGATCACGCGGGCATGTTCGCACAGGATGTTGCCCTCGGCCGCCACCACCAAACGATCAGGATAGATCCGCATGCTGACGGGGCGGTTCGCAAATGATGCCGGGACACTGTAGCGATTGCGCTCAAAACTAATCAGGCACGTGGGCGAGACGCGTTTGCTCAGTTCCACAAAGCCGTCAAACGCGACGGGCAGCGGCATCAGGGCCGCCTGCTCTTCGGCCCAGACATCGGCAATCGTGCCGGGCTGTTTGCCATGCGGGGTCTCCCGCCACAGTTCGAGGCAGCGCTCTTCCAGCCAGGCATTCAGCGCGGCAAGGTCGGGAAAGTCCGGCATGCCTTGCAACATCTGGTGCCGAGAATCTCGAACGTTCTTCTCGACTTGCCCTTTCTCCCAACCGGCGGCGGGATTACAAAACTGGGGCTCATAGACGTAGTGGTTCGTCATGGCGAGAAAGCGCATGTTGATCTGGCGCTCCTTGCCACGGCCGACACGATCCACCGCCGTCTTCATGTTATCGTAAATGCCTCGCGCAGGCACACCACCGAAGACCCGGAACGCGTGCCAATGGGCATCAAACAGCATCTCATGCGTCTGCAGTGGATAGGCCCGCAGCAAAAAGGCCCGGCTGTGCGACAGCTTGATATGCGCCATCTGCAGCTTGGTGCGCTCGCCACCCAGAACTGCAAAATCCTCGCTCCAGTCAAACTGGAAGGCATCGCCGGGATCAAAATGCAGCGGCACAAAGGTTCCGCGCCCTGTCGTCTGCTGTTCGCGCTGCCGATCTGACCGCCACCTGCGCGCAAAAGCCGCCACCCGGGCATATGAACCCGTGAAGCCAAGCGCTACGAGATCGGCGTGCAACTGCTTCATGGTCCGCCGCTGCTTGCGCGACTTCCCGGCTTCGGTCTTGAGCCAGCCTGCAAGCTTATCGGCAAAGGGATCAAGCTTGCTTGGACGTTCCGGCGTCGCGAACTTTGGCTCGATCGTGTTCGCCGCCAGATGCTTGGTCACAGTATTCCGCGACACGCCAGTCAACCGCGCAATCTCGCGGATCGAAAGCTTCTGCCGCTTATGCATCCGACGAATGATGTTCAATAGTCCCATGTGGATCACTCCGTTGCCCCCGCCGCTCACAGCTTCGGGGAAAGGTTCACATGGCTCAGTTCTCAGTGAAAATTATGCGCCTAACCGGCTCAGTTCTGGGTGAAAATCAACACTTAATTGTTGAAAACGCCAATTCTTCACAAAATTGTATCGTTCCTCATCATTTGTTGCAAACGCACACCAAACTGGTGTTAAAAGGCTTGACCAGACGGCTCCGCTTCGGACAAACCTAACCAACGGAGGCCTATTAGCGGCGCTCTAGCGGGGGCTGGATGTTTGGGTTCAACAGGGGCGCTAAAGATAAAGAAAAAATCAGGCGTGGCATTGGCGCGATTGAAGTTGTCGAAGTTGCGCTATGCGTGGGTATTTCTCTTGCCTCAGTGGCATCTCCAGCTTTTTCTTGGGATGGGACCAATAGCGAGACTGGAGACTGCGTTGAGATTGGCGAGGGGAACCTCGTACGGAGTGGTGAGGAGATTGAAATTTACGACTGTGCCACCGAATCTTATCGGTATGTCGAAATCGAAGGGTTTGACAGTTCAGGTTATGGGTTGGAAATTGAAGTCTATGACAGCGATACAGATGAGTATATTTATCTCGAAATGGATGAATAGGCCTGTATTCAGTCAGCACTAACCCTAATGTAGTCACAGCCGTCGCGGCAGAAATCATGTTTTCGTCGGCATCGGCGCAATAGCCTCCCCGCCTACAATGTAGTGGCCCGATAGGAATAGGACGGAGAGAACTAAGTGAGCGATAAGGCACCATGGATCATTTCAATTGCTCTAATCTTGGCCGGCTTTGCCTCTGGCGGCCTATATAGCGCCGCGCCCGCCGGCGATAAGGGTCATATCTGGCTCCTCAATCGGTTAACAGGGCAACTGCTAGTTTGTGATAGTCGCACTTGCGTTAGCCCTAGACAGTAGCGGAGCTGAGACCGTTGCAGTTGACGACTACGGGCCAGAGGGACGTGTATTCGCTCTCTACGGCGGCGCCATTAAGAACTAGGCCCTGTGGACAATCAGGATTCCCATTTTGGCTGATTTCTGATTCAAGCTTCCAAAGTGGAGGTTTGAATGAACGATCAGCGGTTCGTGGTGACAGATGCCTTTTGGAAGCGGCTTGAAGAGCATCTGCCAGGCAAGGCCAGTAATGCGGGGGTCACGGCGAAGGACAACCGTCTGTTTCTGGAAGCGGTCTTCTGGCGTGTCCGGACGGGGTCGCCTTGGCGTGATCTGCCGTCTGGTTTCGGTAAGTGGAACAGCCAATTTCGACGCTTCCGCAGATGGGCCAAATCGGGTGTTTTCGAGCGTCTTTTCAATGCGATGAGTGGTGACCCCGACCTTGAATATGCCCTCATCGACGGTACCATCGTTCAGGTTCACCAGAAGGCGAGCGGCGCAAAAGGGGGACTCAGGCTCAGGCCATCGGCCGCTCTCGCGGCGGTTTGACGACCAAGATCGTGGCCCTCGTCGATGCGCTTGGCAATCTCATGCGCTTCATGCTGCTGCCGGGTCAGGCCCATGACATGAAGGGTGTAGCACCCTTGATCCGAGGCGTGTCCTTCGGAGCGCTACTGGCAGACAAGGCGTTCGATGCGAATTGGTTGCTTGAAGAACTCGATGTGCGGGGCGCAACTGCAGTCATTCCGCCAAAAGCCAACCGCAAGCAGCAGCGCGACTATGATGCCAACGCCTACAGATGGCGGCACCTGATCGAGAACTACTTTGCGAAAATCAAGGAATTCAGGGGCATCGCGACGCGTTACGACAAGACAGACTGCAGCTATGCCGCCAACTGGAACCTTGCCGCTACCCTCATCGCGTCACGTTGATTGTCCACAGGCCCTAGTGTTCGCCACCTGACATAAGATTCCCAATGTCGGTCTGATGTGCGATGTTGGGCGCATGAGACGCCCTGACATATGCCTTTACCTTGGCCCCGCCGAGCGTGCTGAGCTTCAAGCCCTGATCGCGAACCGCAACACGCCGCGCAAGCTGGTCTGGCGGGCCGAGGTCGTTCTTGCGACTGCGGATGGTCACGGCACGTTCGAGATTATGCGCCGCGCGCGCACTTCGAAGCCTACGGTCTGGCGCTGGCAGGAGCGGTATCTTGAAGAGGGCGTGCCCTCGACGCGCTGGATGAAATCAGGGGAAACAGGTAGGAAGTGTCAGACCCGGAACACTAGGACTGGCGAGGAGGTTATGAACGTGGGTTGTTCGACAACAGCCAGCTGCAGATGTGGCTACACTTGCCGCGCGGTTTTCGGCGGTACGAGAAACGCGACTACCGAGCAGATGAGGTTTCCGCACTATTGCGCTCAGTGCGGCGTGGTGAACACGAACCCCCACCGTGAGAACTCTCTATGTCCTCAGTGTCGCTCGGTGCCCCTGCATCGGTACGGCGTCGAGGCATCTTACAAACCTGTCTACATTTTTGGTATCCGTCTGAGGTTTCTGGAGCGAACTACCCGAGATTGGGATAAGCTGGCCACGAACCCAATCGGCGAAGCTAGATTTAGGTATAATCAGTTCTCAGTGACAGAAGGCGACCATCGGTGCCCCGGGTGTGGGGAGATGACGCTTCGGTTTGATGACATGAGGGACAGTTTTTTTGACTGATGAGAGACGGCAGAAGATGTGCAGGACCAAAACGGACACGATACCCAATACAGCTCTGCACATTAGAGGGTTCAGCATCATCGTTTCTGCAATGATGGTGGGATGGATGAACATATCAGACGCGACCGCAAAAGACCGTATGACAGTCGATGGCCACACGTTGATCTTCGATACCAGTGCTATATCGTCTGACGATGAATCTAACGCGATCTTGCGATCTGACGCCAATCTCTTCGGCGACCTAATTATGAACAACCCTTCTGTTGATACCGTCATCGTGTCGGGTGATGGAGGATCACTTTATGCATCATACGAGATTGCCAGAACCATCATGACGTTTGATTTGAACGTAGTTGCGCGAGGTGACTGCGAGAGTGGGTGCGCCATTGTGTTTTTGGGCGGCAAGACCCGGACACTGGAAAAAGGCGCTAGGTTGGGTTTTCACAGGTCATCCACAGAAGCAGATAATCACAAAAAGCACTACGAGTTACGGAAAGACAAGGCTGGATGGAAGGATGAGTTCGCTTATGCACGTTGGACTTATGAAGATGGCCAGATCGTCGCTCGAGATTTCATCGCATACTTGATACAGCGCGGGGTAGCAGTCGACTTTGCCTTACGCACCCTCATCCCCAGCGGGGATGACATGTGGTACCCCTCGATAGAAGAACTGGCAAAGGCTGGGGTGCTCACAGAACCGGAGTAGAACATGGGTACCCGCACATCCATGGACTGCCCGTGCGGCTTTTCTGAACATGTCGAGTATGGCTGCGGTATGGCCATAGGCGCTGAGGCCGTCTTCCCTCATTTTTGCGTTAATTGCGGGCTCGTGTCGGCAGACATCAACAAGCGGAACCCACCTTGCCCGACGTGCGGGTCGCAAGAGATCATTATGTACGGGGAGCGGCGGGTCTCGGGAGACCCTCAAAAAGTCAACGGCGCTACATGGAAATATGACCCACGCGTCACAAGGCCACAGGGCGATCCTTTGTTCGACTGGGATGGCTGTAGAATAACAATGGGCTGGCACCTTTGTCCGTCATGCGGAAAGTTCGACATGGTAACTGGAAGCCGGTTTCGGATTAGTTTTGACTAATCCGAGGCTTAAGCCCTGAACTGAAACGGTTGATAGGCTCCTGCGCAGCTCTGTTTGAGAAGGATTAGCCCGATTAACTGACACCGAGCTTCGGGACCGCCAAATTTTGAAACAATCAAGCTAGGTTTAGCCAATCGATGTTGCTGCAAAGCCCCTTCACTTATGGCAGAGGTCTAGCATTGAATACGCAATAAACTTCACACAATTTAGAAACACTGCACTTGACCATAACGACCCACCTCTATGCAGTCGTTGTAACGTGCCGCTCCGGTTCCCCCAGAAAAAATTCCAGACAGGGCTGCGAGCAAGGCCACCAGTGCAAACACTCCAAGCGACAACGATGATAACGCTCCAAACTTCACTCTGCCCCCACCCAAGCCGAGCCAAAATGCAATTCCTATTACCGAAATAAACCCCCAAATGAAGAAAATAAAAATGAACAGAATAGGATTGAGAGGTTCGAACGCATACTGTCCAATAGCCACAATTGCGCCTGTTGGCAGTGCCAATTTAAATAGCATCGGCTCATCGTCAATATCTGCTGTTGCTGAACTCCCCAGTGTTGTTGGGGGAGGCACAACTCGATGCTCTGGATAGTCTCTCGAATGCAAGGGCGTATTTTTTTCAGGGGACAATCCAATAATTTTCTTCCCACTTTCAGAGCGTTGCTCACGCAACTCTTTTTCCAATTCCAAAGGAGGAGGCTCCAATGTATTTTTAGCCATCCACGCGACCTCATCGTCAAGCCACTTGTCAAAATTACTGACAAAGGAAACGCTTTCCGTAGGCTCGATCTGGTTATCGTAGACCTGAGGGTCGCGGGTCTCCCCCTCAATGTTGTCTATTTGAAAATATTGCTTACAGGATGGACAAACAAAGTCCCCCACTTCAAGCTGAGAAAAAAAGTCTGCGCTGCAAGAAGGGCACGCGATGTATGCCATTTCTGTTGCCCCGAAGTTATGTTTCCGCCGGACATAGTGTATTCAGTTTGTCGTCCAGACAAGCTAACAATACCAGATAGTTGGGTTAAGATCGACGCACCTAGCGCGGAGAGCAGACTGGATTTCTTGAGGGCTACCCCACCAAATGCATGTGCTCGGTTCGATTTGCCTCCCTGTACACTTTCACACAAATAACCAATGATCGGGTTATGCATCTCTTTGGCGCCCCCTCCTCCGCCTGTCGCTGTAAGGCGCGTTCTAAGCGCTCTGGCGAGCAATGCCGCAAAGCTGCGATGCGGGGTAAGGCGGTATGCCTAGCCCACGGAGGAGCCTCTACAGGGCCGAGAACAGCCGCAGGCAGGGCGAGGTGCGCTGAGGCGAGGACGGTGCATGGCTGGGAAGGTAGAAAGACGCGCGAGGCCCGCGCCGAGAAGCTCCGGGAACTGCGAGAACTGGAGCACTACATCAAGGGTATCGGCCCTGCCCCGTGACACCAGTTCCGAACGCAGCGAAGAGCCCGGCGTTCGTCTGGGATAGTATACCTAAGCAAGCGCGGTACCTTGACCTGACTGGGCGGGGTACCCCCGGGTGGGGTCGGCAAAATCAGGTTTTTTTGATTGGGGGGGGTAGTATGTTAACGGAATCGGCACGCCGATCTAGAGTAGTGACTTCAGGTTTTTGTAACCCCTATGTAACCCCGCACTCAAAAGAACTACGCAGATCGTCTTTAACCCATTGATTTATATGGTGCCCCCAGCAGGACTTGAACCCGCGACCCCCTGATTACAAATCAGGTGCTCTACCAGCTGAGCTATAAGGGCATGAGCGTGAAATAGCCTGACGCGCGGGGGCTTGCAAGCCCTCAGCGTTCGCGGTGGGTGCGGGCCAAAAGCGCGACGGCGGCCAGCCCGAGGGCGGTCACCACCAAGGCGGCGGGTGCGGCCTCGGTCAGACGCTCAAGGCTGGCCAGTTCATAGACCCGCGTGGACAGGGTGTTAAAGTTGAAGGGGCGCAGCAAAAGTGTGGCGGGCAATTCCTTGACGCAATCGACAAAGACCACCAAGAGCGCCGAGGCGACCGAGCCGCGCATCAAGGGCAGATAGAGCCTGCGCAAGGTGCCCCCTGTCCCCTCGCCCAAGCTGCGCGCGGCCATGGGCAGGCTGGGCGAGATGCGGCCAAAGGCCGAATCCACTGCGCCTTGGGCGATCCCGAAAAACCGCACCACATAGGCCAGAACAATCGCGGCGGCTGTGCCTGTCAGCAACAGGCCCGGATCGTGGCCTGTGATGGCCAAAATGGCATCGGCGACGCGATGATCCAAAGCGGCCAGCGGCACCAAGATGCCGACCGCCAGCACCGCGCCGGGGGCGGCATAGCCCAGCATGGTGACCGGAAGGATCATTCGCGCCAGCCCCCGCCCTGCCAGCCGCACGCCGTAAACCAAAAAGAGCGCCGCCCCCACCGTCAGCAAGGCCGCCGCACCGCCAACGATCAGCGTGTTCAGCGCGGCCTTTGTCAAACCCGGCGCGATCCAAACCTCGGGGCGGTCGAAGGCATGCGAGAGCATCACCGCGACAGGCAGCACAAAGCCAATTGCAAAGGGCAAAAAGCACAAGCCAAAGGCCAGTGCCGCGCGCCATCCTGTCAGAGTCTGTGGCTCAATCGGGCGCGAATGGCGGGCTGGTCGGTGAAAGCGGGCATTGCGGCGGCTGATCCGCTCCATCGAGACCAGAACCAAGATCAGCATCATAATGACACCGGCAATCTGCGCCGCACCGCCTGCGTTGCTGCCGTTGAGCCATGTGGAAAACACCCCTGTGGTCAGGGTTTGCACGCCAAAATGCGCGACCGTTCCGTAATCGGCCACCGTCTCCATCAGCGCCAGCGCCACACCTGCGGCAATTGCCGGTCGCGCCAAGGGCAGGCCCAACCGCCAAAACAGCCCCCAGCCCCCCGTGCCAAGGGCGCGCGCCACCTCATAAACCCCGCCCGACTGCTCGCGCAGGGCCTGACGGGTTAGAAGGTAGACGTAAGGATAAAGCGCTGCCGACAGCACAAGGATCGCCGCCCAAGTGCTGCGGGTTTCGGGAAACCAGTAATCGCGCGAATCCTGCCAGCCAAAGGTGGCGCGCAGGCTGGTTTGCAAAGGCCCGGCGTAATCCAGAAAATCCACCAAAGCATAAGCCCCGACATAGGCCGGCAGCGCCAACGGGAACAACAGCGCATGCACAAGCCAGCGCCTCCCGGCAAAACGATACATGGTGACAAGCCAAGCCGCCCCCGTCCCAACCGCCGCCGTGACAAGGCCGACCCCCGCCATCATTACCAAGGTGGTGGTCAGATAGCGCGGCATCACCGTGGCCATCAGATGCGGCCAGATGTTTTCGGTCGGGTTCAGCGCAAGCCACAAGACCGACAGCATCGGCCCCACCACCACCGCCACAATCACAACAGAGGCCAGCGTCCAGCCGTTGGGCCAAAGCCCTGCCATCCCTATCCGACTGTTTTTCTCGGCGATCATGCGGCCGGACATAGTGGAAAGCGGTTTCCCTGTCCAGAAAAGCCATTATAGTCGCGGCATAGAAAAACAAATTTCAGGCCGAGTAGATTATGCGGATCGCCTACCACCTTGGCGCACATTTCACCGATGATGAGCGGCTGTTGCGCTGCCTTTTGAAAAATCGCGATGTGTTGATGCAGCACGAAATTGTTGTGCCCGGCCCCAAGCGCTATCGCACGCTTCTGCGCGAGACGGCGACAAAGCTAAAGGGGCAGACGGCCTCGGTGGATGAACAGGCGCTGATCTTGGAACAGATCATGGAAGAGGACCGCGCCCGGCGTTTGGTTCTGTCATGGGACAGTTTTCTGTCTTTGCCGAATTATGTGTTGAAAGACCGCCTTTATCCCGCCGCAGGCGAGCGGGTGCGCGCCTTTTGCCAGATTTTTCCCGAGATCGAGGCGGAATTTCATCTGGCAATTCGCAATCCGGCGTCGTTTCTGCCGCTTTTGTTTGAAAAGCTGCAACCGGCCAGCTATCGGGAGTTTCTGGCCGGGGCCGATCCTTTGTATCTGAACTGGTCTGATCTCTTGGAACGGATTTTGGATGCCAATCCCGATGTGCCACTGACAATCTGGTGTGACGAAGACACGCCCTTGGTCTGGCCCGAGGTGCTGCGGGCGGTCTCTGGCCTGCCCGCCGAGGTGGCCTTGCAGGGCGAAGAGGATCTTTTGGGCAGCCTGATGTCAGTGGAAGGCATGACGCGGATGCATGCCTATATGGCCAGCCATCCCCCGCAAAGCGTGGCGCAGCGACGCAAGATCGTTTCGGCATTTTTGGACAAATTCGCCCTGGCTGAGCGTATCGAACAAGACATCGACATGCCCGACTGGACCGCCGATATGGTGGCCGAGATGACCGAGCTTTACGAAGAAGATATCGCGCGGATTGCGCAGATGGGTGAAATCACCTTTCTGGCGCCGTGACGGGCGCCAGACCGGGCGTTACGACATGCCGAGTGCGGCTTTATACATGTCCAAAACCGCCTCTTCCTCAGCGATTTCATCGGGCTTGCGTTTGCGCAGCGCAATGACCTTTTTCATCACCTTGGTGTCATACCCACGGCCCTTGGCCTCGGCCATCAGCTCTTTTTGCTGTTCGGTGACGTCTTTTTTCTCGGATTCAAGCTGCTCGAACCGTTCAATGAACTGGCGCAGCTCGTCGGCGGTCACGTTATAGGCGTCGTTGGCATCGCTCATCATCGGTCTCGCATCTTGTGCACGGGTTTGGCCCTACCTAGCCCAAGCCGGGCGCGGGGTGCAAGTCTTGATGGCGGCATAGGCATGAATAGGCTTTTTCTTTTTAAATCAATCTATTGCACGCCACACTGATCATGCAACATTAACTCCTGCTGCGCAGGGCGTCGGTCAGCACGGCCATCACCAGATCTCCGGGCACATCCTCGGCCACAAAGGCCGACCCGATCCCGCGCGCCAAGATAAAGCGCAGGCGGCCATCGACCACTTTTTTGTCTTGCCCCATCAGCGCCAAAAGCCCCGCCGCATCGGGCAGATCGCCCGCAATATCGGCCAAATCCACCTTTGTGCCCATGGCGCGCAGATGTGCGCGCACGCGGCTGGGGGCTTCTTGCGAACACAGCCCCATTCGCTGGCTAAGTTCAAAGGCCAAGGCACAGCCGATCGCCACGCCCTCACCGTGCAGCAAGCGGTCGGAATAGCCCGTGGCCTTTTCCAGCGCGTGACAGAAGGTATGGCCAAGGTTCAAAAGCGCCCGCTCGCCCTCTTCGGTCTCATCCCGGCTGACGATCCCGGCCTTCATCTCGACCGAGCGTTTCACCGCATATTGACGCCGCGCCATGTCGCCCGCGGCCATGGCAGGCCCATTGGCCTCAAGCCATTCAAAAAAGGCCGCATCCCCCAAAAGCCCGTATTTCACCACCTCGCCATAGCCCGCCAAAAAATCGCGAGGTTGCAGGGTGTTCAGGACGGACACATCGGCCAAGACCAAAGATGGCTGATGAAAAGCCCCGATCAGGTTTTTGCCTTGGGCGGTGTTGATCCCGGTCTTGCCGCCGACGCTGCTGTCGACTTGCGCCAAAAGCGTGGTGGGGATCTGCACAAAGCGCACGCCCCGGCGCAAGGTGGCGCAGGCAAAGCCCGCCAAATCGCCCACAACCCCGCCGCCAAAGGCGATGACGATGTCACGGCGTTCGATCTTTTGTTCCAAAAGCCATTCGGAACAACGGGCATATTGCTCCCAGCCCTTTGACGCCTCACCGGGCGGCACCGACAGGGCGGCCATGGCGATGCCTTCCGCCTCTAGTGCTTCGGCCAAGGCGACAAGGTGATGGGCAGCCACCGTGTCATCGGTGATGACGGCCACGCGTTTGCGCCGGAGCAAAGGCGCAATCTCTGCCCCTGCCCGGCCGATCAGCCCCGCACCGATGCGCACCTCATAGCTGCGCGCCCCAAGTGCGACGGGCACCACGTCGATTGTCATCCGTCAATCCCTTTCCAGAACGTCTGGCCGCGTGGCCAAAGCCTCGACCACCCGCCGGGCCATATCATCGACCGACAGGTCGGGGGCTGACTGCACCGCGATATCGGCCAGTTGGTAAAACGGCAGCCGCGCCTCATAAAGCCCGCGCAAGGTTTCGCGCGGATTGGCGGTGCGCAAGAGGGGCCGCGTGGTTTTATGGCGCACGCGTTGCCACAAAAGATCAAGATCCGCGCGCAGCCAGACCGACACGCCTTTGCTGGCAATCAGGGCGCGATTTGCCTCTGCCAAAAAGGCCCCGCCGCCGGTGGACAGGATACAGGGCTCTGATGTCAAAAGCCGTGCGATCACCTCGGTTTCGCGGGCGCGAAAGAATGGCTCGCCGTCGCGTTCAAAGATTTCGGCAATCGAGCGATCAGCGGCACGCACGATCTCTTCATCCGAATCACGAAACGGAACCCCCAAAAGCCGGGCCACGGCTGTGCCGACAGCGGTTTTTCCCGCCCCCATCATGCCCACCATCACCGCGGTTTTCTTCAGCCGCACCAGCTTCTCCCTTATCTGCATGACATTTGGGCTACGCAAAGCCCCGCCGATCTGTAACTTTCTTCCCTGAATGGCGTGAACTTGCGCAAAATGCCATATATATTCGACAGGCGAAGTGGGCGGCCTTTGGGCCACAAAACTTTGCAAGGATCAAAGACTACGCCCCGGCAAACCGGGGGGAAATGGCAGGCAGCAGATGGCACGGCTTTTGAAACTGGTGGTGGTCTTGGCGGCCTTGGGATTTGCCGGGCTTGTCGGCTTTGCCTATCTCGGCGATCTGACGCCGCAGACGCAGGAAACGCGTCAGCCGGTCACGCTCGATGCCGGGTAACAGGATATCGCCTGCGCTATGTGTGGCTTTGGCGCTGGGGGGGCTGGTGCTGCCCGTGCCTTTGCGTGCCGAGACAGAGTTCAGGGGGCAAAACGCCCCCCTGTCGGCGATTGATTGGCTGTCGCAGCCGGTCACGGCCCCGGCCCAGACGGTGGTGGCACCCGGCAGTGGGGTGACAGAGCTCGCAGCGCCAACGGCTGGGCTTGGCGGCGCGCCTTTGCAGCCGCAAAGAAATGAGCCCCCTGTCGCACAAACCGGCGCGCCTCCGGCCGATGTGGCGGTTTCGGTGCTGGATGGGCCTTCGCCCGATGCGGTGGGGTTGCTCAGCCCCGCGCAAACCGGTTTTCCCCATGCGCTTTGGGGGCTTGGCCTGACCAACGAGGCGGCTGCGGCCTTGACGCGGGCCGATCCTGTGGGCTTGCCCGCCTTGCAGGCCCTTCTCAATACCTTGCTTTTGGCCGAGGCGCTGCCCCCGGCGGACAGCGGCCAAGAGGGCCGTTTGCTGATGGCGCGGGTCGACAAGCTTTTGGCGGTGGGCGCGCTGGATCAGGCGCAGGCTTTGCTTGAGGCCGCCCTGCCCGCCCGAACGCCAGAATTGTTTCGCCGCAGCTTTGATGTGGCGCTGTTGACCGGCCATGAGGATCGCGCCTGCGAGGCCCTGGCTGAGGCGCCGGATCTGGCCCCGACGCTGCCGACGCGGGTATTTTGCGTGGCGCGCCGGGGGGATTGGTCGGCCGCCGCGCTGACGCTGCGCACGGCGCAAGCGCTTGGCCATATCAGCGCCACCGAAGATGTGTTGCTCACGCGGTTTTTGGACGCCGAAGCCTTTGAGGACGAGCCGCCGCCATCGCCGCCCAAACCCGTGACCCCGCTGATCTGGAAGCTTTACGAGGCGATTGGCGAGCCTTTGCCCTCCTCCACGCTGCCTTTGGCCTTTGCCCATGCGGATCTTTCCGAACGCGCTGGCTGGAAAGCCCAAGTCGAAGCGGCCGAGCGTTTGGCGCGCGCCGGGGCGATTTCGCCCAATCTGATGCTGGGCCTCTTTACCCAGCGCGAACCGGCCGCTTCGGGCGGGATTTGGGACCGGATCGACGCCTTTCAGCGGTTTGAAGATGCCTTGCAGGCGGGAGATGTGGCGGCGGTGGAACAGCGCCTGCCGCTTGCCTATGCCAGGATGGCGGATGCCGAAATCGAAGTGCCCTTTGCCAGCCTGTTTGCCGAAGATCTGGCGCGCCTGCCGCTGAAGGGGGATGCGGCGCGCATTGCCTATGATCTGGGCCTGTTGTCGCCCGAGTTTTTGCGCCTGTCGGCCAGCCGCCATGCCCCGCAAGATTTGCGCGGCAAGTTTCTGGCCGGTCTTGCGCAGGGCAAGGTGCAGGGTTTGGCGCCGCCCGACAGCATGGCGCGCGCCATTCAGCCGGCTTTTGATGGCCGCGAGATCACGCTTTCAGCCGATGCGCGGCTTTTGTTGGCGCAAAACCGCATCGGCGAGGCGTTGATTCTGGCGATGGCGCGGATCGAGACGGGCCTGCATGGCGAGATGGGCAAATTGACCGAAGGCTTGGCCTTGCTGCGGCATTTGGGGCTGGAAGACACCGCGCGGGCGACGGCCTTGCAATTGATGCTTTTGGAACGGCGGGGGTGATCATGCCCAAGCCTTCTGACACAGCCCCTTCTGACGCGCGCTGGATCTCGACCTTTCTTGACGCGCAAGCCGCTGAGGCCAATGCGGCACGCAACACGCTTTTGGCCTATGGCCGTGACCTTTTGGATTTTGCCAATTGGGTCAAGGGACAGTCATCCAGCTTTGCCAGCCTGCCGCGCGCTGCGGTGGAAGATTATCTGGTGTCCTGCGAGGCCGCCGGTCTGTCCAAAGCCACCCGCGCGCGGCGTTTGTCGGCGATCCGCCAGCTTTTTCGCTTTGCCCATGAGGAAGGTTGGCGCGCGGATAACCCGGCTTTGCGGATTACAGGCCCCGGGGCCAGCCAACGCCTGCCCAAGACGCTGACACATGACGAGGTTGACCGGCTTTTGGACGCCGCACGCAACAAGGGGCGCAGCCCGGCGGACCGTTTGCGCAACTCGGCCCTGATGGAGCTTTTATATGCCACGGGTTTGCGGGTGTCGGAATTGGTCGGCCTGCCGGTGGCCGCCGCGCGGGGCGAGCCCAAGATGATTCTGGTGCGCGGCAAGGGGGGCAAGGAACGTATGGTGCCGCTGTCTTCGGCGGCGCGCGTGGCGTTGAACGATTGGCTGATCGCGCGCGACAGTGCCGAAGAGGCGCGTCGCAAAGCGGGCTTTGCCCCATCAAAGGCGCTTTTTCCCGGTCCGGGGGCGGATGGGCATCTGACACGGCAGCATTTTTATTTGCTGATCAAGGATATCGCCGTTTTGGCAGGCGTGGACCCGGCCAAGGTGACCCCCCACACGCTGCGCCATGCCTTTGCCACGCATCTCTTGGCTGGCGGGGCCGATCTGCGGGTGATCCAAACCCTTTTGGGCCACGCAGATGTTGCAACAACGGAAATTTACACGCATGTGCTGGATGATCAGCTGAAAGCGCTGGTGCTGACGCACCATCCGCTTGCCAAACCGAAACTGTAAAGTGACCTGACCAATGCCCGAGACCGCCGTTTTTGACACCGCCTTTTGGCTGACCGCCGCAGGAATTCTGTGCCTTTTGGTGGTGTCGGCCTTCTTTTCAGGATCTGAAACCGCGCTGACCGCATCGTCGCGGGGCAAGTTGAAGCAATTGGCCGACAAAGGATCATCCGGGGCCGAAGCCGCCATGAAGGTGACCGAGGACAGCGAGCGCATGATCGGCGCGCTTTTGTTGGGCAACAATATCGTCAATATTCTGGCCGCCTCGCTGGCCACGGCTTTGTTGACCAAAGCCTTTGGCGACGGCGGCGTGGCGATGGCCACGGCGGTGATGACCACTTTGGTGCTGATCTTTGGCGAGGTGATGCCCAAGACGCTGGCCATCACCTTCCCCGAGGCTTTTGCCCAACGCGTGGCCCCGGTGATCCGCATCTTGATTTTGCTTTTCTCGCCGGTTGTCTCTTTGGTGCGGGCCTTGGTGCGCGTCTTGCTGGGCTTGGTCGGGGTTAAGGCCGACCCTGACAGCAAGATCCTTGCCTTGCGCGAAGAAATTGTGGGCGCGATTTCCTTGGGCCATTCCGAAGGGGCGATGGAAAAGGAAGACCGCGACCGTCTTTTGGGCGCGCTGGATCTGGGTGACCGGACGGTGGATGAGATTATGAAACACCGCCGCCAGATCGAATTGGTGGATGCCGATTTGCCGCCTGAAGCGCTGATTTCAGAGGTGCTGGCATCGGCCCATTCGCGCCTGCCGGTCTATCGCGGCGATGAAGAGAATATTCTGGGCGTCATTCATGCCAAGGATCTTCTGCGCGAGGTGGACCGTCTGCGCCGGGCTGGGGAAGGTGTGGAAAACCTCGACATCGTGAAGGTGGCGATGAAGCCTTACTTCATTCCCGACACCACGACTTTGGACGAACAGATGCGCGAGTTTCTTAAGCGGCGCACGCATTTTGCCATTGTGGTGGACGAATACGGCGCGATTCAGGGGTTGATCACGCTGGAAGACATCTTGGAAGAGATCGTGGGCGAGATCACCGATGAGTTTGACGTGGTGGCACGCGATTCAGGTTTGACGCGCGACGAGACCGGGGCTTGGATTGTGGATGGTGCCATGACCATTCGCGATTTGAACCGCGCCACCGAATGGAACCTGCCCGATGACGAGGCCAATACGATTGCCGGTCTTGTCATCCACGAGGCGCAGATGATCCCGGTTGAAGGCCAATCTTTCAGCTTTCATGGTTTTCGCTTTCAGGTGGCCCAGCGGCGTGAGAACCGGATCACCAAGCTGCGCATTCGCCCGGCCTAAGATTGGACGGGTCATGCGGCCCCAAGGATCGTATCAGACCAACAGAATTTGGTCTGCCAATCCGCTAAAGGTGCTGACCCCGTCCAGCCGCACCGAATGGCCCTGCCCCAGATCGATCACCACATCACCGCCCAGAATCTGGGCGTGATTGTCGATCACATCCTGCGGATCGGTCACCGCAGCGCCCCAGAGCCGGGAATTGAGCCGCAGCGTATCAATCGTGGTGAAATCGGTGATGACATCATCCCCGGCGCGAAAGGTGAACACAAAGACATCTGCCCCGGCCCCGCCGGTCAGCCGGTCATTGCCCAAATCGCCTGACAAGACATCGCGGCCCGCGCCGCCCAAAAGCACATCGCGCCCCGAGCCACCGCGCAAAATGTCATTCCCGGTGCCGCCCACCAGCCGATCCGCCCCCGCGCCACCGTTCAGCACATCATGGCCCGCCTGACCCAAAAGCCGGTCATTGCCCGCGCCGCCCGACAAGACATTGCGCGCGGCGTTGCCCTCAAGCAGGTTGGCCGCGCTGTTGCCCTTGGCATCAATCTCTGCATGGCCCAAGAGGCGCGCATTGTGAATCCCCGTGCCCAAGACAAGATCGGCCGAACTGTGAAAGCAATTGGCGTTGACGAGGTCCAGTTTGGCATTCACCTCATCCAGCATGATCTTGACCGAAAAGGCCCGCGCGCCAACCATGCCGGTCACCGACACCATGCCGCCTTCGACCGCCTCCAGCGCATAGCCGCCGCTGCTGGCGCTTGTGGTCGCATCGCCCAAGGTGGCAAAGCTGACGCCAGCACGCCCCTCGCCGATGGAATAGAACCGATCGCCATTTTGATCAGCATAGGCCACCCCTGTGACGTAATACACATTGGGCTGGCCCGAAAAATTCTGCGTCACCATCGAGGCATTATAGCCGGTGCCATTGTAGGTGAATTGCCCCGCCTCTTGGGCGATGCCCACCTCGCGGTAGCTGTCATAAAGGATGTTGACCCGGTGGCTGGCCGATAAAAACAGATCGGCATGCTGCTGACCGATGACATGGTCCAAAGACAATTGCCCGGTTGTGCCGCGCCAACTGATGTTTTCGCCAGCCCCCAATCCATCATAGCCCGCCGCTTCGGCGCGCTGGCTGGGCGTGGTGTTGTTGACGCCGGTATGGGAGAACACATCCGTGGCCAGCATCCATTGCGAATGGCGGCTGGCGGCCAATTCCAAGGCGGCCTCGGGCGCCAGAGCACCGCGTGTTGCGCTGTGCAACTGGCCCGGTGCCAAGTTTTGGTTCAGATCAATCCCGTGCCGCGCCGCCTCACCCAAAGGGTCAAGCCGCGCGCGGTTGATGAGTTCCAGCATATATTGTTCTGCGGCTGACAGAGCCATTGGCAGACCTTTCACAGACATTCCCCAGTGAAAGGCATAGCCGCCAAATGCGGCGGGGCGTGGGCGGCAATTTGGCAAGCTTGCCGCCCCAGCGTGTCAAATGCGCGGCCTAGCGTTTGCCGAAGATCGACCCAAGCACGCCGCGCACGATGGCTTGGCCCGATTTGGTGCCCAATTGGCGGGCAAAGCTTTTGGCAAAAGCCGTGCCAATCGAATCGCTGCCGCTTGTGCTGCGCGTGCTGGTCTTGCGGCGCGGGGTGTCGCGGTCTTGGCCATCATAGCGCCGGGCGCGGGCAAATTCGCGGGCCTCTTCATCCTCGCGCGCGGCGCGGGCCTCGGCCTCGGCGGCATCACGGGCGGCGCGTTCGGCCTTGGCGCGCAGCCGCTCATAGGCCGAATCGCGGTCAATGGCCGTGTCATATTTCGCCCCCAAACCCGAAGCGCGCATCAATTGGGCGCGCAAGCTGGGGTCAATCGGCCCAAGCTGTGAGGCCGGCGGGCGGATCAGCGTGCGTTCGGCCATGCTGGGAATGCCCTTGGCCTCAAGAAATGAGGTCACCGCCTCACCCGTGCCAACATCGCGGATCGCGTCTTCAATCGCAAAGCGGGGGTTGGGGCGATAGGTCTCGGCCGCCAGTTTCAACCCCTTTTGGTCTTTGGCGGTAAAGGCGCGCAGCGCGTGCTGCACCCGGTTGCCCAATTGGCCCAAGATCATTTCCGGCACGTCAGCGGGGTTTTGGGTGATGAAATACACCCCCACCCCTTTAGAGCGAATGAGGCGCGCCACCTGTTCTACCTTGGCCACCAGCGCCTTGGGGGCATCGTTGAACAAAAGATGCGCCTCGTCAAAAAAGAACACCAGCTTGGGCTTATCAGGGTCGCCCACCTCGGGCAGTTCCTCGAACAGCTCTGACAAGAGCCACAGCAGGAAGGTGGCATAAAGCCGGGGGCCGGAATTCATCAGCTTGTCGGCGGCCAAAAGGTTGACCACGCCGCGCCCTTGGGCATCGACGCGCATCAGATCGGCCAGTTCTAGCGCAGGCTCGCCGAACATCTGCGCCGCCCCTTGGTTTTCCAAAACCAGCAAGCGGCGCTGAATGGCCCCGATCGAGGTGGACGACACCAAGCCATAACGCGCCGAAATCTCGCTGTCGTTCTCAGCGATAAAGGTCAAAAGCGCCTGAAGGTCTTTCAGATCCAACAGCGGCAGCTCTTCCTCATCGGCCAGCCGGAAGGCGACGTTCAGCACCCCCTCTTGCGGTTCGGTCAGTTCCAAAAGACGGCTGAGCAGCAAAGGCCCCATCTCGGCCACGGTGGCGCGGATCGGGTGGCCCTGTTCGCCAAAGAGATCCCAAAAGGCCACAGGAAAGGCCTGATATTGCAGATCAAGCCCAATGGTCGCCGCGCGTTTCATAAAGGGTTCGTGCAGCTTATGATCGGCCGAACCGGGTGCCGCTATGCCCGCAAGATCGCCTTTCACATCGGCCATGAACACCGGCACCCCGGCGGCGGAAAAGCCTTCGGCCAGGATTTGCAGCGTCACCGTCTTGCCCGTGCCGGTCGCCCCGGCAATCAGCCCATGGCGGTTGCCGTATTTCAACAAAAGGTTCTGCGGTGCGCCGTAACCTTCCCCGCCGCCACCCACGAAAATTGCATCCGACATCCCGACCCCTTTACAAAAATCCGTCTAAAATTCAGCCCCCGCAAGCGGCCCAGAAATCCAGCCCTTCTGTGAGCGTTCTGGACAAAATACATTCTTAACCGCTCTGTGCCAGTGTCATCTTGCCAAAGATGCGTCTTGTGCCCGTGCCGGGATGCTCATGGTGACAACGGCCCCGCAACCCCGGCGCGCCCTGCCCCATGATGCGCCGATGGGTGGGCATTGTTTTGGGCACAATGTGACAGTTTTTCTGTTGACGCGCCTGTGAAAGCCCAATAGCTTTTGCCCATAAGTCGGCCAGTCCGACAGGGAGCGAAAATAGAAGAAAAAGGACCGGCGCGCTGGTCCTTTTTCCGTTTGTGGCCCATGGCTTGTGCGGGAACTTGCCGAAGATCGGGGTTGGCAGATGCTTTGCCCCCTGACTTGCGCCGAAGGTCATGCTAAAGCCGCCGCAAGCCACCTTTAAGGATATTTCCACATGTCAACGCGTTCGTCTTTCCTTGGCCTGTCGCTGTCGGCCTTGGCCCTAGTTTCGGGGCTTGGTTTTGCCCCCCTTCCCGCTCTTGCCCAAGAGGCGGAACCTGCCGTAGATGCGGCGGAAGATCTGTCGATGGGCACCGAGGCGGGTGCGGCACCGGCCATTTTGACGGCCGAAACCGCGCAGGTGGGTCAGGGCTATTTGGCAGCCAATTTCGACCTTTGGGAACAGCGCTGCGAAAAGACCGCTGATGGCAAAGATCCTTGCCAGCTGTTTCAGCTTTTGAAAGACGCCGAAGGCAATGCGGTGTCAGAGTTTTCCATGTTCCCCTTGCCCGCCGGCGGCCAAGCGGCAGCGGGGGCCACGGTGGTTGTGCCACTGGAGACGCTGTTGACCGCGGCCTTGACCATCGCAATCGATTCCGCACCGGCCAAGGTTTATCCCTTTACCTTCTGCGCCCAAATCGGCTGCGTCGCCCGCGTCGGCTTTACCGCCGAAGAGGTGGAGCAGTTCAAAAAAGGTGCCAAGGCCACCATCACCGTGGTGCCCGCAGCGGCCCCAGAGACCAAAGTGAACGTGGATATTTCGCTGAAAGGGTTTACCGCCGGGTATGAGGCGGTTTTGGCCACGCTGCCGAAATAGCTCCAACCTCTCGCATGACACCGAAAAGCCCGCAGTTTGCGGGCTTTTTCATGCGCCAGAGCCGCGCTGCAGCGCCAGAACCGCGTTCAGCCCCCCAAAGGCAAAGGCATTAGACAAAACCGTGTCAAACTGCCCCGCGCGGGCCTTTTCTGTCACCAGATCCAGCGCGCAGTCGGGGTCAGGCTCTAGATAGCCTGCCGTTGGCGGGATCAGCCCATCGTTCAAGGCTGAAAGGCAGCCGATCAACTCGACAGCCCCCGCCGCCCCGATGAGATGGCCGTGCAAGGATTTGGTGGCCGTCACGGGAATCTGCGCCGCCCGCGGCCCGAACACCCGATAAATCGCCGCAGTCTCGCTGCGATCATTGGCGGCGGTGCCGGTGCCATGGGCGTTGATGTGATCCACCGCTTCGGGGGCAAGCCCCGCCTCGGCCAAGGCCAAACCCATGGCCCGTGCCGCGCCATCGGGATCGGGCATGACAATGTCGCCCGCATCCGATGTCATGCCAAATCCCACGATTTCGGCCAAAACCGTCGCGCCACGCGCCAGCGCCGCATCGCGGGTTTCCAGCACGAACACCGCAGCCCCCTCGCCCTGAACCATGCCATTGCGGCCTTTGGAAAAGGGGCGGCAGGCGTCAGGAGACATGACCCGCAGCCCCTCCCAAGCCTTTAGGCCGCCAAAGCACAGCATCGCCTCGGAGCCACCCGCAAGTGCTGTGTCCACCATGCCCGAGCGCAGCATTTGATAGGCCAGACCAATGGCATGGTTGGACGAGGCGCAGGCCGAAGATACCGAAAACACCGGCCCCTTCAGCCCAAACTCCATTGAGATATGGCTGGCCGCCGCCGAGGGCATCAGGCGCGGAACGGTAAAGGGATGCACCCGCGTCTTGCCCTCGGCATAGACCGCGCGGTAGGCGTCGTCTTGGGTGATCAGCCCGCCGCCTGCGGTGCCCATGATGACTGCGCAGCGCTGCGGATCGTGCATCAGACCGGCCTGCGCCATGGCCTGCCGGGCCGAAACCAGCGCGAATTGCGCGTGGCGGTCCAAAAGCGAAAGCTGGCCTTTGTCAAAATGCGTTTCGGGTTTCCAATCGGCCACTTGCGCGCCGATGCTGATCGACAACATGTCTTGGTCGGCAATGTCCAAGGGTTTGATGGCAGAGGTTCCGGCCTGCATCAAAGCCATGGTTTCGGCCAAGCCATGACCCAAAGGGTTGACGGTGCCCGCCCCGGTGATGACCACCCGCCTCATCTGGATGCGATCAGCCCTTCAACCACCGCGACAAGCCCACCCACCGTTGACAGATCAAGCCCGCCCGGCTCATTGGCATTGAAGGGCACGGTTATGCCAAAGCTTTCTTCGATGCCAAAGATCACCTCGACGATCGCAAGACTATCAAGCCCGAGATCATTGATGCTGTCACCCAAAGCCACCTCATTCGGGGCGCAGCCCAATTGGCCCGCCACCAAGGCGCGCACCCGGTCTGCCACCGACATATCCAACCCAACAGTTCCATCCATTTCGACCTCCATCAGATGTCGTCCTGTGGCGTATCGGGCTGCGATGACGGCGATATGACAGATTCGAGCGCGGCGACCCGGGGGCCAAGACGAGGCAAGCGGCGCAGGGCCTTTTGTATCTCGACATGGGCTTCCATTTTGACCGCCGGATAGCCCAGCAAGACCCGGCCCTTGGGCGCATTGGTGAAAATCTTGCTGCCGCCGCCAGCGATCACGTCATCGCCGACAAAGATGTTGTCGTTCACACCAACTTGGCCGGCCAGCACCACCCGGCTGCCGATGCGGCTGGATCCGGCAATGCCAACCTGTCCGCACAACAGCGTATCTTCGCCCACCTGCACATTGTGGCCGATATGAACCTGATTATCCAATTTGGTGCCGCGCCCGATGGTGGTGTCGCGGATGGTGCCGCGGTCAATCGTGGCATTGGCGCCGATTTCCACATCATCGCCGATGCTGACCGATCCAAGCGAGTGAATGCGCGTCCAGGCTTGTTCGCGAATTTCGCTGCGTTGTGAAAGGGTTTCACGAATTTCCTCAACCCCGGATTTCTCAGGTGTAACAAAGGAAAACCCATCGGCCCCGATCACCGCACCCGGCTGGCAAATGAACCGATGCCCGATGCGCACCCGCGCGCCGATGCGGGCACCTTGGCAAATCAGCGCATCATCGCCAATCATCGCCCCTTCGGCCACCGACACGTGGCTCGCAATCCGCGCCCGCGCGCCGATCTGCACCCCCGCCCCGATGGTCACAAACGGGCCAATCGCCGCCCCGTCACCGATCTGGGCGGTAGGATCAATCACTGTCATCGGATGGATGCCCGGCGCGATATCCGGGCCTTGGTCCATCATCACCGAAAGCCCCGCCATCGCCAGCCGACCCCGAGGGGCGAAAATGGCTGCCTCAAGCCCCAAGGCTTGCCAATCGGCCCCCGGCCACAGCATGGCAGCGCGGGCTGCCCCCTTGGCAAGACCCTCGACATAGCGCGGGTCCATCGCAAGTGCGAGATCATCGGGGCCAGCCATCGCAGGCTCGGCCGCGCGTGTCACCCGCAGCGCGACATTGCCAACCGCCTCTGCCGCCAAAGCGGTGGCAATCTCGGCAATTGTATGGGCCATGCTGTCCTCCGGTCGGTTCAGACCGCAGATTTAACCCTGTTCGCCGGGCAAGACCACCCCAGCCTCGGCCAAGGCGTCGAAAAGCCGCCCATCGCGGCCATAGACATCTTTGCGATAGCCGATTTGGCCACGCTGGCTGGGCCATGCGGTGAAATAAACGATATGCACGGGCACCTTACTGTCCAGCGACACCGAGGTTTCCAGACGGCTTTCCAGTTCGGTTTGGAAAAAGCCCTTGGGGTCACTTTTCTGCGCGGCCAACAAGACATGGGCGAAATCAAAGGGGTCGCCCAGGCGAATGCAGCCATGGCTATAGGCGCGCACCTCATGGGCAAAGAGATTTTTGGCTGGCGTGTCATGCAGATAGATGTTGTGCACATTGGGGAACATGAATTTCACCTTCCCCAGCGCATTGCCATCTGACGGCGGCTGGCGCAGGCCAAAGGGAAAACTTGACGCCGAATAGGCGGCGAAATTCACCGCCCCGCGCGGCACCACGCGGCCCTTGTTATCCACCACCTGCAAATGGCTGACCGCGTTGCGGTTGCGCTGCAAAAGCGGTAGATATTCCTTAACGATGATCGAGCGTGGCACCCCCCATGACGGGTTGATGACCATATATTCCATCTCGTCGGAAAATTCGGGGCTGCGCTGTTCGGGCACGTCTTTGCCAATCACCGCGCGGGTTTGAAAGGTGGTGCGGCCATCATCGACGATCTGGGCCACAAATTCGGGCAGGTTGACCCAGATATGGCGTTGCCCCCGCTCCATGTCGCCCATCCAGCGGACCCGCTCCATCGCGACGACCACCGATTTCAACCGCTCACGCGCCGGGATGCGCAAGGCGTCAAGCGTCGCCTCATTGGTCACACCATCGCCGGTGAGCCCGTGGTCAAGTTGAAAGCGTTGAATGGCCCGCATGACGCTGCGGTCATAGGTGCCGGTCGAGGTTGGGCCAAGATAGCCGCGCGCAATCAAATGATCGCGCAGGGCCACAACCTCGGCACCGCTGGCACCAAGGGACAAGGATTTGCCAAAGGTCAGGGGCGGCCAGCCGCCCTGTGCCACAATCCCCTCAAGCCGCAGCTTTTCCTTCATCAGCCGCGCATATTCCGGCGCGGATGGGGCCAAATCCTGTAAGAAGGCGGCGGGATTGGTGCTGGCGCTAAACTCTTGCAAGGTGGTCTGCGGATCCGGGCGGGTGATCTCGCGCACGATGCCTTCATCCACCTTGGATGGGATCAAAACGCCCGAGGAAATATCGCGCGCATAGGACAGGAAGGCCATGGTCATGGCAGCCTCAACCCGGCCCCGGTCACGTTCGGTTTGCGCCGATTGGAAGGCCGCGATCAGCGCCTTGGCGTCATAGCGCGCGGTTGCAAGGCCATGATCGGCCGCGCGATGAAAGGCCATAAGGGCCGCCTGACGGCGCTGCTCATCATCGGGGCCCGTCCAAAGATCGGCGTAACCGGTGGATTTGTAAAACTCCGCCGCCCCGTCCTGACCCGAGACCGCCTCGGCAAGCGAACGCGCAAAGGCTGATCCGCTGACAGTTTCGGCGCGCAAATCTTGCAGGCCCAGCCCAAGAATCAATGCGGCCGAGACAGAGAAAACAGGCGCCGATCTACGGCGCAGGAACGAAAACAAATGTGTCACTTCAAACCCTTCGCGTCCGCCACAGATGGCTTTTGCTTATGGGTCGGTATTTTGTAAGAAAATTACGCAGCTGTAAATCGCAGAACCGTCACATCGCGCCAAAGACAGATCAGACGCCATCACAGCCGCGTGATCCATCTGAAAGACGGATGGATAAAATGCGCGGCATATATCCGGCGGGTTTCCCCACATCTGGCGGCGATGTTCAGCAAAAATTTGCCTATTGCGGCCAATCTGCCGAAGGTCCGGTCATTCTTCGCTTTGGCCCCTGCACCAGATATGTCATAAGGACGGTGCACTTGGGGCAAGTGGCGAAACAAAACCGCCGGATCAGGCGGTCAAAGACCATCGACGGGACAGGCGCAAAGAATGGCGATCATTTCATCCAATGGCTTCACGCGGCGCGGTGTGCTGGGCGCATTTGCGGCAACCGCATTGGTGGCAGCCCCGGCCTATACGGCTGCGGCGGGTTATATCAAAGGTGCCGGTGATATTCGCCGTATTCGGATGTATTCAGGCCGCACGGGCGAAAGCATTGATACGATCTACTGGATCGAAGGCGAATATATTCCCGAGGTTCTGAAGGAAATTAACCACTTCATGCGCGACTGGCGCAATGGCAAGACCACCAAAATGGACATCCGCAACTTTGACGTAATGGCTGCGGCGCATCGTCTGATGGATGTGAACGAACCCTATATGCTGTTGTCGGGCTATCGCAGCCCTGAGACGAATTCAATGCTGCGTTCCAAATCACGCGGCGTGGCCAAGAATTCGTTGCACCTTAAAGGTCAGGCGGCCGATCTGCGGTTGAAGTCTCGCTCGGTTGGGCAGATGGCGCGCGCAGCCAAGGCTTGCTCGGGTGGCGGGGTTGGTGCCTATTCGCGGTCAAACTTCGTGCATATGGATTGCGGCCCTGTGCGCAGCTGGGGCGCGTGATTTTTCGATCTGATGCGATTTGATGACAAAGGGCGCCAGTTGGGCGCCCTTTTGGTTTAGTGATCATCCTCGTCATCATGAACATGGCCGCGCGGATCATCCGAGGGTTTGCCGCGAAACCCCATGGCCACGACGAATTTCTCGGAACTGTCCTGACGGCTGGCGGGTGGTTTGACATTGGCCACCTTGCGGAAAGACCGTTTCAACACCGCCTGCATCTCATTCTCGGCGCCCCCGGCCAAAACCTTGGCCACAAAGGTGCCGCCCTCTTCCAAGACGTCAAAGGCAAAGGCCAAGGCCGCCTCGATCAGCGCGACAATGCGCAAATGGTCGGTGCCCTTATGCCCCGAGGCGGCGGCGGCCATGTCTGACATCACCACATCCGCCTTGCCGCCAAGCCAGGTTTTCACCTTTTCATCGGCCTCATCGGTCAGGAAATCCAGCTGATGAATCTCGCAGCCCGCAATCGGTTCGACCTCTTGGAGATCCACGCCCAAAATCGTGCCGATGGGCTTTTTCGGGTTCTGCCCCAAGGCATTGACACGGGCCACCGCCACCTGACACCAGCCCCCCGGCGCACAGCCCAGATCCACCACCCGCGCACCGGGTTTTAAGAACCCATAGCGGTCGTCCAGCTCCATGATCTTATAGGCCGCGCGACCGCGATAGCCCTCGCGCTTGGCGCGTTGAACATAGGGATCGTTCAATTGCCGCTCCAACCACAGCGTCGAGGACAGTTTGCGCCCCTTGGCGGTTTTTACCCGCACCCGCAGCTCGCGCTGACCGCGGCCCGAGGTGTTTTTGCCCGAGGTGGGTTTTTCGCTCATAGGTAGGGTCCGTCCTCAAGAATGCCGTCGGTGTTCATCTGGGCGTAAAGCAGCCCCTCACGCAGTCCGCGGTCGGCCACCGAGAGCCGGTCGGTCGGCCATATCCGCATCAGCGCCTGAAGGATAGCCGCGCCCGACATAATCAGCGTATGGCGGTCGCGCCCGATGCGCGGATCGGTGCGCCGACCTTCGGGGCCCAAAGCCAGAAACTCGCGGATCACCAGATCAATCTGATCCGACGTCATCTGCAACCCGTCCACCTTTGTGCGGTCATAGCGGCGCAGGTTCAAGAAACTGGCCGCAACCGTTGTGACCGTCCCCGATGTGCCGATGATCTGAAAGCCATCGCGGGGTTGGGCGGCGTTATAGGGGCTGAAGGGGGCCAGATTTTCCTCAAAGAACCAAGACATCAGCGCAAAGCGTGCGCCGTCATCGTCGACATCCTGAAACTGGTCTTTCAGCGTGGCAACGCCAAGTGGAACTGAGATCCAGTCCACCACCCGCGCGCCGCCCTCGGGCTGGGCACCAAAGCCCTTGTGCAACCGCATGATCGCCCGGCCCCGCTGTTCGGGGGCCACATCAGACAGATCCACCCAGACAAGCTCGGTTGATCCGCCGCCGATATCCACCACCAAAAGCTGTTCGGTCGTCGGGTTCACCAAAGGCGCGCAGGAAATCACCGCAAGCCGGGCTTCTTCCTCGGCGGGGATGATTTCCACCTGCAACCCCGTCTCGCGCCGAATCTGGCGCATGAAATCGCGCCCGTTGCGCGCGCGGCGACAGGCCTCGGTCGCCACCAGCCGCATGCGCGCGACATTGTGCTGTTCGATCTTTTTTTGGCAAATCCGCAGCGCCTGCAGCGTGCGCCCCATTGAGGCATGCGACAACCGACCCGAGGCTTCCAGCCCCGCGCCCAGATGCACCGTCTTGGAAAAGCTGTCCAAGACCTGAAACTGGCTGCCCTGCGGACGGGCAATCAGCATTCGGCACGAATTCGTGCCAAGATCCACGGCGGCATAAAGCCCAGCCGTGGCTGTGTCAGGGGCAGAAACGGGCTTGCGAGAGCCGCCTTTCGGCGTCTCGATCGCAGCTTTCTTCGCGTCCGCCCCTCGGGGACGCTTGGGCGTCATGTCGCCCTCCATACGTGGTTGCCCCCAAGGTAAGCACAGAGCCCGCCTCATGCAAGCGTTGAACCACCCCTGCCCGCCCGAAGTTTGGCACATTGCCTCTGATCCGATCTGGCGTGAACATGTGCCAAACTGCAGCAAGATCATGAGGATTTCTGGCCTTTGCACCGCCAGGATTGGCTGGATTTGCCCTTTGGACTGGCCTAGGTGGAGCTCGGGGCCGGGATCGGTCGCATCCGCCCTGCGGCATGTCGAAATCCGACCCTGCCTGTCGCGATCAGGCGCTTAGAACAACGGGGAACACATCTGAGGGAATCAGCCGATATGGTCGAGGTTGTCATCGTTTACTGGCGCGATATTCCGGCTCAGGTCATTGTCGGCAAAGGGCGGCGCGGGGCCAAAAAACAGCTTTCCGAACGCTTTGAACAGGCGATTGACCGTTGCGCCATGAAGATCGGCGCGAAAGATGCCGATGCCTATTTGGCCGAATGGCGCAAAGCCCCCCCCTATGAGGTAGAGGGTGACCAAGATGAGGTTGCAGCCCAGGTTGCGGCCCAGTTGGAAACCGAATTCGACACCGAGCGTCTGAAAACGCTGATCGCAAATGAAGGCTGGGCGAAAGCCTGAGGAGAACACCATGGCCCTGAGTTTCTTCCGCAAGGATAGCAAAGACACCGCCCCCGAGGGGCAATCGGCAGAAATGGAGGCCTTTCTGAAGGGCTATTCCATTGAAGTGATGCCGCGCACCGCCGAGAAGGTGGAAGATTTCCGCGCCATCCTGCCGCGCGGCACTCGGGTTTATATCGCCCATATCGACGGCACCCCGATCGAAGAAATGGTGGCAACGGCCAAGCGGATTGGTGCCGAAGGCTTTGATGTGATGCCGCATTTCCCCGCGCGCATCATCAAGGACCGTGCCACGCTGACCGATTGGGTGGCGCGCTACAAGGATGTGGGCGTGCGTCAGGGTCTTTTGCTGGCCGGTGGCGTGGCCAACCCGGTGGGCGACTTTGCAACCTCGATGCAGCTTTTGGAAACCGGGGCGTTCACCGGCTTTGACCGGTTGCATGTGGCGGGCCACCCCGAGGGCAACAAAGACATCGACCCCGATGGTTCGGACAAGATGGTGATGGAAGCCGCGCGGTGGAAATCGGCCTTCTCCGAGCGCACCGATGCCAAAATGGCGATGGCCACGCAGTTTTGCTTTGAGGCCGCACCTGTGATTGCTTGGGTGAACCGTTTGGCTGCCGAAGGCGTCAAGCTGCCGGTGCATATCGGGGTTGCTGGCCCGGCCAAACTGCAAACGCTGATCAAATTCGCCATCGCCTGCGGTGTTGGCCCCTCGTTGCGCGTATTGCAAAAGCGCGCGATGGATGTGACGAAACTGCTGCTGCCCTATGAGCCGACCGACGTGGTCGCGGAATTGGCCGCGCACAAGGCCAAGACCCCCGGCTTTGGCATCGAACAGGTTCACTTCTTCCCCTTGGGCGGTATCAAAACCAATGCTCAATGGGTCACCGACAATGGCGGCGCCTCTGGCGTGCCCGTAAACGCCTAACGGCAAACGCTTAAGAAAAAGGTTTAAAAATGACCCGCACCGTCATTGAATCCAAAACGAAAACCGTCATCATCGGCTTTGATGAACCCTTTGCCGTGATTGGTGAGCGCATCAACCCGACGGGCCGCAAAAAGCTGGCAGCCGAGTTGGAGATGGGCAATTACGACACCGTCATCCGTGACGCGCTGGAGCAGGTTGCCTGTGGCGCCACCATTCTGGACGTGAACTCGGGCGCCGTGTTCACCAACAAAATGGCCGAAGATCCGCGCTATGCCGACAATAACTTTGTCGAGCCGCCCTTGATGAAGGCGCTGATCGAGATCATTCAACAAACCGTGGACGTGCCTTTGTGCATTGACAGCTCGGTTCCCGGCGCTTTGGAAGCGGGTTTGATGGCATGCGAAGGCCGCCCGCTGTTGAACTCGGTGACGGGTGAGGAAGAGCGGCTGGAGCTGGTTCTGCCCTTGGTCAAGAAATACAATGTGCCGGTCGTGGCGATTTCGAACGACGACACCGGCATCAGCCAAGACCCCGATGTGCGTTTTGCGGTGGCCAAGAAAATTGTGGAACGTGCGGCCGATCACGGCATCCCGGCCCATGACATCGTGGTAGATCCGCTTGTGATGCCCGTGGGTGCCATGGCCTCGGCTGGACAGCAGGTCTTTGCGCTGGTGCGCCGTCTGCGTGAAGAGCTGGGCGTGAATACGACCTGTGGCGCGTCGAACATCTCTTTCGGTCTGCCGCACCGCCATGGCATCAATGCGGCCTTCCTGCCGATGGCCATTGGGGCGGGCATGACCAGCGCCATTATGAACCCGGTGCGCCAGCAAGAGATGGAGGCCATTCGCGCCGCCAACTTCTTGATGAACCACGATGACAACGGCGGCGAATGGATTCGCTTTGCCAAGGTTCTGGAAGCGGTTGAAGGTGGCTTGAGCTTTTCCGAAGCCTCGGCAGCCGCAAGCCAAGCCGCCAGCGGCCGTCGCGGCGGCCGTCGCGGTCGCGGGTAAGCCTCTCCTCGGGCGCCTTCGGCTTCTCGTCGAGGTGTCCCCGAAGAGCGGCGCAGCCGACGATGAGGGGCTAGAACAGCTTTCGAGAGGCGCGGGAGATTTTCCGCGCCTTTTTTGCAAGATCTTTCCCGGCTTGGGCCTGCTGGCGATCTGCATCCGTCAGATCAGCGCCGCCTTTGCCACGGGTCGCAACAAAATTGATCCCGCTGTCCACCGCCCTATTCATCAAACGGCCCAACAAACGGCCGATCAGCTGCTGAAATATCCTGTCCATAAAATCTTAATCCTCAAAAAGTTCGCTTTGGCCGCTTGTGGCTTCTTCGTCGTCGTCAGATGTGGGGCTGCCAAGACCCATCGGCAAGGGGCGGCTGTCCAAAAGCCCGGCTGCGCGCAGCTCCTTAAGCCCCGGTAAATCGCGTGCGGATTCAAGCCCGAAGTGATCCAGAAAATGCTCAGTCACCACAAAGGTCACGGGACGCCCCGGCGTCATGCGGCGGCGGCCAAGGCGGATCCAGTCCAGTTCCATCAGCAAATCCACCGTGCCGCGCGATACGGCCACCCCGCGAATCTCTTCGATTTCGGCACGGGTGACAGGTTGGTGATAGGCGATGATCGCCAGCGTCTCGATCGCGGCGCGCGAGAGCTTTTTTTGCTCAACCTGTTCTTTTTGCATCAAGAATCCAAGATCGCCCGCCGTGCGAAAGGCATAGGCGTCACCCAACTTGACGATATGCACCCCCCGCCCCTCATAACGGCGGCGCAAGGTGACCAGCGCCTCAGCCGGGTCGCAGCCATGGGGCATGCGGGCCACCAGTTCGGCAAGGCGCACAGGTTCGGCGCTGGCGAATAAGATCGCCTCGACCATGCGTTCCTGTTCGCCCATCGGCGGCGCTTCAAACAGCGATTGTTCAACAGGTTCTGGCGCTGCTTCGGTTGCATGGTCGCTCATGGTCCATCTGCCTTTCGGATCATGATTGGGGCAAAGGTCTCGCCCTGTTTTAGCTGGATCTGGCCCCGCTTGGCCATTTCAAGAATGGCGGCAAAATGCGAGGCGGTGGCCGAGCGGCGTCGGGCGGGCGAGCTGTCCCAGCCTTCGGGAAGGAACGAGGTCAGATCCGACCATTCGCCCGCATAGCCCAATAGGCCGCGCATCCGCTCAAGCGCCTGTTCCATCGTGTAAACATCTTGGCGATCAAAGGCATAGGGGCGGAATTCGTCGCGCGTGCGGATCCGGGCATAGGCGCGCATCAGATCCAACAGCGTGGCCTCATAGGTCACATCGCGGCTAAGGGTGATCTCTTCGGGCAGGCCACGGGCAAAGATATCGCGCCCCAATTGATCGCGCGCCATCAGCCGGGCGGCGGCCTCTCGCATGGCTTGCAACCGCTCTAGCTGAAAGGCCAGATGCGCGGCCAGATCCTCGGCTGATGGGCCGGTTTCACCCGGTTCCGGGGGCAGCAAGAGCCGGGATTTCAGATAGGCGAGCCAAGCCGCCATCACAAGATAATCTGCCGCCAGCTCTAATCGCAAAGCGGCCGCACGGCGCACGAAGGCAAGATATTGCTCGGCCAATTGCAGCACGGAAATCTTGCGCAAATCCACCTTTTGCGTGCGCGAGAGGGTTAACAGAAGGTCAAGCGGGCCTTCAAAACCGTCAACATCGACGATCAACGCCTCGGCGTCCAACCGATCCGTGGCCGCCAGACGCTCGGCCCCATCCCAATGATCCGCGCTTTCCTCAGCCATGCACCGCGCCCTGCCCCATGCGGACAAGGTCAGCTTCCAAGGCGGCAATGTCAACTGGGGCTTGGCAAAGCCTGCGGGCCAAGGCCGCCGCGGCACGCCGGCGGGTCACGGGGGGCATATCGCCCGCCTCAGCGGCCACCATTTGCATTTCACCCATATCGCCCTTGCAATGCAGCGCAATATCGCAACCCGCCGCCATCGAGGCGCGTGTGCGCTGGCCGAGATCCCCCGAGAGCGCCTGCATGTTCAGATCATCGGTCATCAACAGGCCCTGAAAGCCAATTTCCTCGCGAATAACACGGATCATATTGGGCGATTGCGTGGCTGGATGGGCCGGATCATAGGCGTCAAAAATGATATGGGCGGTCATGGCCATGGGCAGATCTGCCAGCGCCCGGAACGGGGCAAAGTCATGGGCCGCGAGTTCGGCGCGGCTTGCCGTGACCTTGGGCAGATGATGATGGGTGTCGGCTGTCGCACGTCCATGGCCGGGCAGATGTTTCATCACCGGCAGAACGCCTGCCGCCAAATGGGCATCGGCCACGGCGCGGGCGCGTTCGCACACTTGTGCAGGTGTTTCGCCATAACAGCGATTGCGCAGGAAGGAATGGGTTTCAGCCCCTGCGATATCGGCGACAGGGGCGCAATTGCCATCAATGCCCACCGCGCGCAATTCTTCCGCGATGATGCGGGCGCGCAGGGCCAAAACATGGGCGGCCTTGTCCCCTGCGGCGGTGGCGGCATCCAAAGGCGGGGTCCAGTCGCGCCAATGGGGGCGACGCAGGCGCTGCACGCGGCCCCCCTCTTGGTCAATCAAGATCGGCGCATTGCGCCCAACGGTGGCCCGCAACTCTGCGGTCAGCCGCGCCACTTGGGCGGGCGTGTCGATGTTGCGGGCAAAAAGGATAAAGCCAAACGGATCGGCCTCACGAAAAAAGGCGCGTTCGTCGGCTGACAGGGTCAGAACCGCACAGCCAAAAATCGCGGCCATGCGGCCGGCATCGCTCATCTTTGGACGACCGGGATGCAGGTGGCGTTTTCGGCCAGCATCGCCGTGCAAAAGCGCCGGGTGTCGTCATCGGTGGCAAAGCCATGGGCACGCAAGCGGTAAAAGGTTTTACCACCGCTTTGCGCAGGTTGCACAACCAAGGCCTTGCCGCCCATCAGGTCGGTGAAGGTGCTGGTCAAGCGCCGCCACTCATCCCGAGCGGCCTCTTGGGTGTCAAAGGCACCAAGCTGAACCAAGAGCGTGCCCGGCCCCAAAGTCTCGGGGTCGATCTCTGAGGCGGCTGGCGGCAAGGCGGCCATCACCTCAGAGGCCGCAGGGGCTGCGAATGCCGCATCGGGGCTGTCCAGCCCCAAAGCCTCGGCCAAAGCCGCGGCAACTGCATCTTCCTGCGTTGCAGGCAGTGCGGGTGCCGCCTCTTCCACAGGCGCAAGCGCAGGCGCCATGGCGACAACGTCATTGCCACCGACAGGCTCTAGCGGGTCAAGGCCCGCCACATCCTCTTCGGCCAAATCCACGGGGCGCGGCGCAAGGGTCAAGGTTTCGGGCAAAGGCAGGGCCGTGCCAACCGCAGCCACGGCATTCACCGATAGGCCCTGATGCATGGTTTGCGCGCCACCGGGGTTCGAGGGCGCCATGCGCATCGGATCGCCAACGGCGCGGATCACCGGAACCCCGGCCACATCACGCACCGCCAGTTGATAGGCCCAGATGCCAGCCCCGATCACCAAAGCCAAAGACAGGGCCGCGCCGCCCAAATGGGCAAACCGCCCGAACCGATGCTCTGACCCGGCGGCCATATAGCCGCCGTCGAAATGATCATAATCCAGATCCGCCATGCTTTGCCTCGCCTGCCCCGCGATACGTGCCGCTGGGGTTATTTCGTTGCCTGCTCGATCCATGGGAGGTGTCTTAGCGCATCTCCTCAACGGGTGTGACGCCCAAGATAGCCAAACCGCAGCCAATCACAACGCCTGTTGCACGCGCCAACGCTATTTTTGCCGCAGATGTTGCTGCATTGCCCGTCTGGAAGAATCGCAGGGATGGGTCATCATTGCCCCGATTCCACAACCCATGGAGATCAGAGGCCAGTTCATAAAGGTAAAACGCCACCCGATGCGGTTCATTTCCGCGAGCGGCGATTTCCACCAGACGCGGCCATTCGGCAATCTTTTTGGCCAGCGCAAGTTCTGCCTCATGGGTCATGCCCGACAGATCCAGCCCGGCCAAAGTGGCGTCTTCGCAATCAATTCCCGTCTCACGCGCCTTGCGCAAAACCGAATTGATCCGGGCATTGGCGTATTGCACATAAAACACCGGATTGTCCTTCGACTGCTCCAGCACCTTGGCAAAATCAAAGTCCAAGGCCACATCGTTTTTGCGCGTCAGCATGATAAAGCGCGTCACATCCGCACCGGCCTCTTCAACCACATCGCGCAGCGTCACAAAGGTGCCCGCGCGTTTAGACATTTTGAACGGCTCGCCGTTCTTGTACAATTTTACAAGCTGGATCAGCTTGATATCCAACGGAACTTTGCCGTCCGACAGCGCCGACACCGCCGCCTTCATCCGTTTGACATAACCGCCATGATCGGCACCAAAAATGTCGATCAAGGCATCAAAGCCACGGCGCACCTTGTTGTAATGATAGGCGATGTCGGGGGCGAAATAGGTCCATGAGCCATCCGATTTCTTCACCGGACGATCCACATCATCGCCATGGGCGGTCGAGCGGAACAGCGTTTGCACACGCGGCTCCCAATCATCAGGCTCTTTGCCCTTTGGCGGCTCTAACACGCCTTCATAGATCAGATCCATATTGCGCAAGGTAGCAATCGCGGCCTCGATCTCGCCGGTGCCATAAAGCGCCTTTTCGGATGAAAACACGTTCATCTCGACGCCCAAAAGCCGCAAATCGCTGCGGATTTCGTCCATCATCATATGGGTTGCAAATTCGCGGACATCTTTCAGCCAGACCTCTTCGGGCTGATCCAAGAAAGAAGCCCCGAATTTGGACTTGAGCGCCTCACCCACGGGAATGAGATAATCGCCGGGATAAAGCCCTTCGCGAATCTCCGGCTCCAATCCATGGGCTTCGCGGTACCGCTCATAGGCCGAGCGAGCCAGCACATCCACCTGCGCCCCGCCGTCATTGATGTAATATTCGCGCGTCACATCCCAGCCTGCAAAGGCCAGAAGATTAGACAGCGCATCGCCCACCACAGCCCCGCGCACATGGCCGACATGCATCGGCCCGGTGGGGTTGGCCGAGACAAATTCGACATTCACCTTTTGGCCTTGCCCCAAATCTGACCGACCAAAACCCGCGCCATCCTGAAGTGCGGCCTTGACCACGCCTTGCCAGACCATTGGCGTCAGCCGCAGGTTCAAAAAGCCGGGGCCTGCCACATCGGCCGACAGAATACGCGGATCGGCAGCGAGCTTGGCCGCCAGCGCCTCGGCAATGGCGCGCGGGGCCATGCCTGCGGGTTTTGCCAAGACCATCGCGGCATTGGTGGCCATATCGCCATGGGCCGCGTCACGCGGCGGCTCGACCGCAACGGCCGAAAGATCAAGCCCGGCAGGCAGAGCCCCCGAGGCGGCCATCTGGCCCAAAGCATCCACAACCAAAGCGCGGATTTCAGCAAAGAGGTTCATCTGATCAAATCCCTTATCTTGCCTTGGCGAATGCCAGAGGCCAAAGGATTGGTCAAGCTAGCCGCGCTTCAGACGGGATTTCAGCGCCGTTTCCACCGCCGGGGGCACGAATTTTGACACATCCCCCCCAAGCCGCGCGATTTCTTTCACCAGCTTTGACGCAATCGCCTGACGCCGGGCATCGGCCATCAGAAAAACCGTCTCGACACGGTCATCCATCGCCCGGTTCATGCCGACCATCTGAAATTCATATTCGAAATCGGCCACCGCACGCAGACCCCGAATGATCACCCCTGCCCCCACATCGCGCGCGCAGTCGATCAGCAGGTTTTCAAAGGGATGCACGATGATCTCGCCCCCCGTCCGCGCGACGATGGGCGCGCATTCGGCCTGCACCATCGCCACCCGCTCTTCCAAGGTGAACATCGGCCCCTTGTCGCGGTTGATCGCGACGCCAATCACCAAACGGTCCACCAGCGCCATGGCGCGTTGGATGATATCGGTATGGCCCAGCGTGATCGGGTCAAAGGTTCCGGGGTATAGACCAATGCGCATGAAGCCTCCCAAAGCCGTGCGGGCGCACGCAACAATATTGCGCGCCCCCGCGCAAGCCCCTTTTGCAGCGCAAAGTGCCGCTAAAAGCCCTTGATCATGCCTTCCAGCGCGTCTTTTTCCGCCGCCAATTCCGCCAACCGGGCCTTAACCACATCGCCGATCGAGATGAGGCCAACCAGCTCATTGCCCTCAATCACCGGAATATGGCGAAACCGCCCGTCGGTCATTTTTTGCAGCACGGCATCGGTCTGGTCGGATTTTGCGCAGGTGACGACCTTAGCCGTCATGATGCTGTCGACCGTGTCCGACAGGCAACTTGGGCCGCGGCGGCCAATTTCGCGCACGATGTCACGCTCTGACAAGATCCCGCCCAAGGTCTTGCCGTCCTTCGAGATCACCAGCGCGCCGATCTTGCGGGCTGACAAAAGCTCGGCCGCTTGGGCGACCGATACACCCGGGGGCGTCGTGACAACCCCCTCCGACCCTTTGGATTTCAGGATTTGGCTGACAAGCATGGGCACCTCCCTTGATGTCAGACAAAGCGTTGCTCTGTCGCAAGATTCTGTCAAGAGAGTGCATATAGGGCCAAAGGCCCCCGTCAGGCCCTAGCGCCCCTCAAGTCGCGCCATTTCCGCCCGGCAAAGCGACAACAAAGCCTCGGCAAACCGGTTCAATCGCGCCACCCGGGCATCATCGGCATGGCGGATCAGCCAAAAACTGCGTTTCAGGCTGATTTGGTCGGGCAAAATGCGGGTCAAGTCCGGTGCCGATGGCAGGGCAAAATCATGCACCACCCCGATGCCTGCACCGGCACGCAGGAAATTCAGTTGCACCGAGACGGAATTTGACGCCAAGGGCGGCGCGGCAAGACCCAATTCGGCCAAATAGTCGAGTTCTTTGTCAAAAATCATGTCGGCGATATACCCCACCAGCCGATGGCCGGCCAGGTCGGCGCGGCTTTGGATCGGGGGGTGCTGAGCCAGATAGCGGCGGCTTGCGGCCAGATGCAGGTGGTAATCGGTCAGCTTTTGCACCGTCAGCCGCCCCGCCTCAGGGCGCGAGACGCCGATGGCCATATCCGCCTCGCGCTTTGACAGGTTAAAGACCCGCGGCAGGGCGACAAGCTGCACCTCTAGGCCGGGGTTGGCATCGCAGATCTGCGCCAGAACTTGCGGCAACAGGTAATTCGCGCAGCCATCTGGCGCACCGAGCCGGATCAACCCCGTCAACCCCTCGGGACCGCGGGCCGTGTCGCTGACCCCGCGCAGCGCGGCCTCAGCGGCCTCGGCATGGGGCACCAGCCGGGCACCGGCTTCGGTTAACCCATAGCCTTGCGGGCTTTTGACAAAGAGACGGGCCGCGAGGCTGTCTTCCAGACGCGCAATCCGTCGGCCCACGGTGGCCGGATCAATCTTAAGCCGCTTGCCTGCCGCTGACAGGCTTTCGCTGCGCGCAACGGCAAGAAAGACGCGCAAATCATCCCAATCCATAACTCTCCTCGTGCGCTGCCGCTTCTCGTCGAGGCCCCACCCCGAAGAGCGCAGGACCTGCGACGATGAGGGCTTTGCATTTTTGCAAAACACCTTTGCCACCTTGCCGCTTTTCGTCGCATTTCCGCAAGGCTAATATCTGTCCAAACCTTTAGGAGAATTCCCATGAAAGAGATCGGTCACTGGATCAACGGCAAGCTGGTTGCAGGCACTTCGGGCCGCTTTGCCGATATCATGAACCCCGCCACGGGCGAGGTGCAGGCAAAGGTCTCTCTGGCCACGGTGGCCGAGCTAAACAGCGCCATTGCCGATGCCGCAAAGGCCCAAGTTGCTTGGGCCGCGACCAACCCCCAACGTCGGGCGCGGGTGATGATGGCCTTTGGGGCGCTGATCAACCAGCATATGGACAAGCTGGCCGAACTGGTATCGCGCGAGCATGGCAAGACCCTGCCCGATGCGCGCGGTGATGTGCAGCGCGGCCTTGAGGTGATTGAGGTTTGCATGGGTGCGCCGGCCTTCTTGAAAGGCGAGATGACCGACAATGCTGGCCCCGGCATCGACATCTACGCCATGCGTCAGGCTTTGGGCGTTGTGGCGGGCATCACGCCCTTCAACTTCCCCGCCATGATCCCCTTGTGGAAAATGGGCCCGGCCCTGGCCTGCGGCAATGCGATGATCCTCAAACCGTCCGAGCGCGTGCCCTCAACCTCGCTCTTCCTTGCCGAACTTCTGCAACAGGCCGGACTGCCCGATGGCGTCTTGCAGGTCATCAATGGCGATAAAGAAATCGTTGATGGCATCTTGGACAATGAGACCATTCAAGGCGTGGGCTTTGTCGGCTCCACCCCGATCGCGCAATATATCTACGGCCGTGCCGCCTCGAACGGCAAACGCGCGCAGTGCTTTGGCGGCGCCAAGAACCACATGATCATCATGCCCGATGCCGATCTCGACAAGGCCGCCGATGCGCTGGTGGGCGCGGGCTTTGGCGCGGCGGGTGAGCGGTGCATGGCGATTTCGGTGGCCGTCCCGGTGGGCGAGAAAACGGCTGATGCGCTGATCGCCAAACTGGTGCCGCGGATCGAAAAGCTGAAGGTTGGCCCCTATACTGCGGGCGAAGATGTGGACTTTGGCCCCGTCATCACCGCCCAAGCGCGTGATCGGATCAACGGGCTGATCGGTTCGGGCGTGGATCAGGGTGCCAAACTGGTGGTCGATGGCCGGGGCATCAAGATTCAAGGCTATGAAAACGGATTTTTCGTCGGCCCGACCCTGTTTGACAATGTGACCCCCGATATGGAGATCTACAAACAAGAGATCTTTGGCCCAGTCCTGTCGACTGTGCGCAAAGCCAGCTATGAAGATGCGCTGAAACTGGTGATCGACAACGAATACGGCAACGGCACGGCGATCTTCACCGCCGATGGCGATACGGCGCGCGATTTTGCCAGCCGGGTGAATGTCGGCATGGTGGGGATCAACTTCCCCATCCCGGTGCCACTGTCTTATTACTCCTTCGGCGGCTGGAAGAAATCGGCCTTTGGCGATCTGAACCAATATGGCCCCGATGCCTTCCGCTTTTACACCAAGACCAAGACCGTCACCGCGCGCTGGTTCTCGGGCATCAAAGAAGGGGCCTCGCTGAACTTCAAAGCGATGGACTGAGCCGAAATCCACCCCCTTTTCAGCACGCGCGTCGGATCCATCCGGCGCGCGTTTTGCATCGGCCTTTTGCTGCACAAAGGATAGCGAAAACTTTCCAAAGTATTGACTTTTGAATTTTCGATGTGCCTAATGATTAAAATTGAGCCATCGGATAAAATGCCAATTTCATTTAAAATAATTTCAAGCTGCGGCTTGGCTCTTGTACGTTTGTCCGGACGCGTTGAGTTGGACGATTGTGTCGCGGCCGCTGCCAGCTATGCCCGCCATGCCGAGGCGCGGGCCAGTCATAATCTGCTGATCGATCTGTCACGGGTGACAGGCTATGAGCCTGACTATGTGAAGATTCTGCACGCCATCGGGAAAATTCAGGAATATCTGTGGCATCCCGGTTCTGAACCCTTGGTGGTCTGTCTGGCGTCGACCCCGGTGTCGCAGCGCATCAGTGTGGCCCTTGATCGGGTGATTTCCGGGCTGCCGGGGGTGATCGGCTGTCGGGTGTCGGATGAAAGCCATGCCTTGGATATTCTTGGCCTGCCCGAGCGCAACATTGACGACTTGCTGCTGCGCTCTGCGCGTCAAGCATGAGTTGGATTGACGGGTTCGGCCCGCTGAGCGATGGGGCCCGCACCCGTCTTTGCGCCCTGCCCCATCTTGAGATGCCCAAGGGCGCTGTGCTTTTTCGCGCGGGCGACAGGGCCCAGGGCTTTGTCGTGGTGCTGGAGGGTCGGGTCGAGGTGCATCTGTCTGGCCCCTCTGGGCGCGAGATTTTGCTTTATTCGGTCGCCCCGGGGCAATCATGCGTGCAAACCACCTTGGGCCTGATGGCAGATGAGCCTTATGCGGGCGAGGCATTTACCGCCACCGATGTTCGCGCCGTGATGATCCCCCGGCGGTCCTTTGCCCGGCTGATGGATGAGGAACAGGCCTTTCGCGCCTTTGTCTTGACGGCTTTGGGCCGACGAATGCGGGATGTAACGCGGCTTTTGGAACAGGTGGCCTTTGGCCGTATTGAAAGCCGTTTGGCCGCCGCGTTGATAGACATGGCAAAGGATGGGCTGGTCACGGCCACGCAGGCCGAATTGGCCGCACGCATCGGGTCAGCGCGCGAGGTGGTGACACGGCGCTTGGATGCCTTTCAGCGCGCAGGCTGGGTGGAAACCGACCGTGGCGCGGTGCGGCTGATCGATCTTAGCGCGTTGGCAAAGGCCAGTTTAAGCTAAGCGCGCGTCTGGCGACTGGCCGCCATGTGACCAGATCACAGACAGAGGCCCTCGAATCTGTTAAGCTTACCCTCATGACCGGACAGATCCCGGCCGACCAACATAGGAGACTGTCATGTTCAAAACCAATGCCGGAACCATCGACCGTGCGCTGCGCATCATTGCCGGGCTTGGCCTGTTGCTGTGGTTCTTCATGGATCAAGGCACGGGCTTTTGGCACTATGCCAAGCTGATCGGCATCGTGCCCTTGGCAACCGGGCTTTTGGGCTCTTGCCCAGCCTATACGCTTTTGGGCATCAACACCTGCTCGATGAAGAAAGCCTGAATTCGGGTTTTTATAGAACGAGTTACGGGCCGAATTTGGCCAAAACTCGAGGCGCGGCGGCAACGCCGCGCCTTTTCATTCGGCCGCGTGGCGCTTTGGTTTCAGCATGTCTTTCAGATAGCGCCCCGTGTGGCTTGCCTCCACCTTGGCCACATCTTCAGGCGTGCCCGTGGCCACGATCTGCCCACCGCCATCGCCGCCCTCTGGACCGATGTCGATGATCCAATCGGCAGTTTTGATGACATCAAGGTTATGCTCGATCACCACAACAGTATTGCCCTGATCGACCAATTCATGCAGCACTTCCAAAAGCTTGCGAACATCTTCGAAATGCAGCCCCGTGGTGGGTTCATCAAGGATATAAAGCGTGCGGCCAGTCGCGCGGCGGCTGAGTTCCTTTGACAGCTTAACCCGCTGCGCCTCGCCGCCCGACAGCGTCGTGGCCTGCTGGCCCACCTTGATATAGCCCAAGCCCACCTCGCACAGTGCCACCATCTTGTCACGGATGGCGGGCACGGCCTGAAAGAAGTCACGCGCATCTTCACATGTCATATCAAGAACATCTGCGATGCTTTTGTTTTTGAATTTGATTTCCAAAGTTTCGCGGTTGTAGCGGTGGCCCTTGCAGGTTTCGCAGGTCACATAGACATCGGGCAGAAAATGCATCTCGATCTTGATGACACCATCGCCCTGACAGGCCTCGCAGCGCCCGCCTTTGACGTTAAAGGAAAACCGCCCCGGCTGATAGCCGCGCGCTTTGGCTTCGGGCAGGCCTGCGAACCAGTCGCGGATGGGCGTGAAGGCCCCGGTATAGGTTGCGGGGTTGGACCTTGGCGTGCGGCCAATCGCGCGCTGGTCGATGTCGATCACCTTATCCAGATGCTCAAACCCCTTGATCGTCTCGCAAGGGCTGGGCGTTTCATGCGCGCCGTTCAACCGGCTGGCGGCGGTCTTGAACAGGGTTTCAATCGTCAGCGTCGATTTGCCCCCACCCGAAACGCCCGTCACGCAGATGAATTTGCCCAAGGGAAATTCCGCCGTGACGTTTTTCAGGTTGTTGCCGGTGGCGCCCACAACGGTCAGTTTTTTGCCATTTCCCTTGCGCCGGGTTTTCGGCACCGCAATCTCGCGGCTTCCCGCCAGATATTGCCCCGTCAGGCTGGCGGGATCCTTGGCCACAGCCTCTGGCGTGCCGTGGGACACCACGCGCCCACCATGAACCCCCGCCCCCGGCCCCATGTCAAAGACGTAATCCGCCTCGCGGATCGCATCCTCATCATGTTCCACCACCAAAACCGTATTGCCCTGATCGCGCAGGTTTTTCAGCGTGGTCAGAAGGCGGTCATTGTCGCGCTGGTGCAGGCCAATGGACGGCTCATCCAGAACATAGAGAACCCCCGTCAGGCCCGAGCCGATCTGGCTGGCCAGACGGATGCGCTGGCTTTCGCCGCCTGAAAGCGTGCCGGCATTGCGGCTGAGCGTGAGGTAATTCAGGCCCACATTCACCAAGAACCCCAGCCTTTCGCGGATTTCCTTCAAAATGGCGCGGGCGATTTCGTTTTTCTGGTTTGAAAGGCTATCGGGCACCGTGCCGATCCACTCAAAGGCCTCTTGGATCGACATTTGCACCACTTGGCCCACATGCAGACCGGCGATTTTCACCGCCAGCGCCTCGGGACGCAGGCGATAGCCCGAACAGGCCCCACAGGGGCGGTTGTTCTGAAACCGCTCCATCTCCTCGCGGCTCCAGGCTGAATCCGTCTCGCGATAGCGCCGTTCCATGTTCGGGATCACGCCTTCAAAGACGCGGCTGACCTGATAGATGCGGCCACCTTCGTCATAGCGGAACTGGATCTCCTCACCTTTCGAGCCGTTCAAGAACAGATCCTTGACGTTTTCGGGCAGGTCTTTCCATTTGGCTTTCTTGTCAAAGCCATAATGTTTGGACAGCGCGTCGATGGTCTGGGTGAAATAGGGGCTTTTGGATTTGGCCCAAGGCGCGATGGCCCCTTGCAACAGGGTCAGGCCCTGATCGGGCACGACAAGCCGTTCGTCAAAGAAAAGCTCCATCCCCAAGCCGTCACAGACCGGACAGGCGCCAAAGGGGGCGTTGAAGGAAAAGAGCCGCGGCTCAATCTCGGCGATGGTAAAGCCGCTGACCGGACAGGCGAATTTCTCGGAATAGGTGATCCGCTCCCCCTCGCCCTCACTGGGCGCGGTTTCGATCACCGCGATGCCATCGGCAAGGTTCAGCGCGGTGCGGAAACTGTCGGCCAGCCGGGTTTCCAACCCCTCGCGCACCACGATCCGGTCAACCACCACATCAATATTGTGGCGGAATTTCTTGTCCAGAACGGGCGGTTCTTCCAATTCATAGAATTGGCCGTTCACCTTGACGCGCTGAAACCCCTGTTTGCGCAGATCAAGGAATTCTTTCTTATACTCGCCCTTCCGGTCGCGCACGATGGGGGCCAAGAGATAGGCGCGCGTGCCCTCGGGCATGGACATCACCGCATCCACCATGTCCTGCACCTGCATCGCCGTGATCGGCAGGCCAGTGGTGGGCGAATAGGGCGTGCCGACGCGGGCGAACAGAAGGCGCAGATAGTCGTAAATCTCGGTCACGGTCCCCACGGTAGAGCGTGGGTTTTTCGAGGTGGTCTTTTGCTCAATCGAAATCGCAGGTGACAGGCCAGAGATATGGTCAACATCCGGCTTGCCCATCATATCCAGAAACTGCCGGGCATAGGCCGAGAGGCTTTCGACATAACGGCGCTGGCCTTCGGCATAGATGGTGTCAAAGGCCAAGGATGACTTGCCCGACCCCGACAGCCCGGTGATCACCACCAACTGGTCACGCGGAATATCAACATCCACGCCCTTAAGGTTATGCTCGCGCGCACCGCGCACCTCGATGAACTTCTGTTCCGCCATCTGACACCCCCGACCGACCTTGCTCAATTAGGCTGGAATCTGGCGATTTCCAACTGGAAAATGTGAACATTACAAGAACCCTCGCGGATGCTGCGGAAAAGCTTTACGTGTCGGCTTTACAAATGCATTATATTGAATATATCTGACGCAAATCCATCCTCAAAAGGCTTTGCCATGTTCAATATCTTCGGCGGCAAACCCGCCAAACACCTGACAGCCGCCGAGGCTGTGGCTGCCGTTGCCAAAGGCGAAATGACGGTGCTTGACGTGCGGGAAGCGGCGGAAATCGCCAGCACTGGCACGGCCAAAGGCGGGGTGCATATTCCCCTGTCGCTTGTGCCGATGAAAGCCGATCCGCGTGCGCCAGATCATGACAAGCGCCTTGATCTGTCCAAACCCGTGGCGGTGTTCTGCGCCGTGGGCGGGCGCGCGGGTATGGCGGCCCAAGCCCTGCAAAAGCTGGGCTATGAGGCCCATAACATCGGTGGTTTTTCCGATTGGACAGCCGCAGGCGGCGCGGTCAGCCGCTGATCGGCGTCTTGGCCCTGCGCCCCGCTTGCAGCGCGTGAACCGCGATCCCAAGGGCGGAAAAGCCGATTACAAACAGAGCAAGGCCGCTGATCCCGGCCTTGTTCAAGGCCCAGACCAAAATCGGGGTGCCTGTGGTGGTGCCAAGATTGCCAAGCTGCGCAATCGCCCCCGCCCCGCGCGCCCGGTCCTCGGCCTTTGGGTTCAACTCTGCAAGGGCGGCAAAGCTTGCGCCCTGCACCACCCCCAAACTGGCCGCAATCAAAAGCGCAAAGCCAAGGGCCGCCACCTGCCCCCAAACCAGCCAAAGCCCAAGGGCGGCAAGGATTGCCAGACCAAAGCCCGCCTGCACCAGCCGCACCGCCGTCATGCGTGACAAGAGCCAGACCCCCAAGGTCAATGACACCGCAATCGACACCAAGGGCATGGCAACCCCGACAAACCCGCCACTTTGCCCCATCTGGGCTGGCAGCAGCGTCAAGATCGCCACATAGGTCACCGTGTAAAACACAAACCCCATCGCAGGCGCGGCCAAAACGGGCGAGGCATAGATCCGCCTGTGTTGCTGCCAAAGATTGCCCGGCTCGGCCAGATGGGACGGTGGCGGATCAGGCGGCATCAAGACAAAGAGCACCAGCGCGAATACGGCCATCCACCCGGCATGCAAATAGAACAACAACTGCGGGCCCTGCTCTGCCACCATCTCTGGGCCAAACCAAAACAAGGCCGCATAGGCCACCCCGAAGAAAGACGACCAAAGCGTCATCGCCGCGCCTTGAAACCGCGCGGATGCCAGCCCGGCAATCGCCGTTGGCCCAACCACCACAATCGCCAGATGCGACACCCCTTCGGCCAGCCGACTGACCATCATCAGCCCATAGGGCGGAAAACTGGCCTGCATCACGCTGATCACAGCGCCGATCGCCAAAGCTCCCACCATTGCCCGGCGTGGCCCAATCCGCGCCACAAAAAGCCCCGCCGTGGTGCCAAAGATCAGGCCCACCATGCCAACAACCGACAAGATCAAACCAATCGCCACCGCCGATTGGCCCGCATATCCTTGGGCAGATTGGCCGGAATAGACAAATTCCAAGGCAGGATAGGCCACCGACATCTTGCCAAACTGTGCCGCAGCCCCAAGGCCCGCCGCCCAAAGTGCAAGAATGGTGAGGCCGGCGCGCATGGGACAATCCTTTGTGCGAAGATGAAACGGGGGGCCAACAGCCCCCCGCATCCGATTTTTCGCAGAAAAATCGATCTTGGTCAGATATGCAAGGCGCGACCATAGGCGTCGAGCACCGCCTCATGCATCATTTCCGACATGGTGGGATGCGGGAAGACGGTGTTCATCAGATCTTCTTCGGTCGTCTCAAGGCTGCGGCCGATGACATAGCCTTGGATCATCTCGGTCACCTCAGCCCCCACCATATGCGCGCCCAGAAGCTCGCCCGTCTTGGCATCAAACACGGTTTTCACCATGCCCTCGGCCTCGCCCATCGCAATCGCCTTGCCATTGCCGATAAAGGGGAAGCGGCCGACCTTTACCTCATAGCCCGCCTCTTTCGCCTTGGCCTCGGTCATGCCCACCGATGCCACCTGTGGATGGCAATAGGTGCAGCCGGCAATGCTGCCCGGCTTGATCGGATGCGGATGGCCGCCTGCAATCAGCTCGGCGACCATCACGCCCTCATGGCTGGCCTTGTGCGCAAGCCAAGGTGCGCCCGCGATATCACCAATGGCATAAAGCCCCGGAACCCCAGTGCGGCAGAATTCATCGGTCACCACATGGGTGCGGTCAATCTTGACACCCAAGGCTTCCAGCCCCAGCCCTTCGACATTGCCAACAATGCCGACCGCCGAAATAACCGTGTCAAATTCCGCAGTTGTGGTGCCTTTGGCATCTTCCAGATGCGCCGTCACACCCACCCCCGGCTTGCGGTCCAGCTTCTTGACCGTGGTCTTTTCCAAAATCTTCATGCCCTGTTTGACAAAGGCTTTCTTGGCAAAAGCGCTGATCTCGGCATCTTCCACCGGCAGCACGCGGTCCATCACCTCACAGACCGTCACATCGGCACCCAAGGTGTTGAAGAAGCTAGCAAACTCAATCCCAATGGCACCCGATCCAATGACCAGCAGCTTTTTCGGCATCCGTTTGGGTTGCAGCGCGTGGCGATAGGTCCAGACAAGATCGCCATCGGCCTCAAGACCCGGCAATTCGCGCGCCCGCGCCCCGGTGGCAAGAATGATCGCCTTGGCAGTCAGTTCTTCAACCCCCTTATCGGTTTTCACCGACACCACGCCCGCCTTGGGCAGGGTCGCGGTGCCCATGAACACCGTGACCTTGTTCTTCTTCATCAAATGGCCAATGCCGCCCGACAGCTGCTTGGCCACCCCACGCGACCGCGCGACAACCGCATCCAGATCATAGGACGCGCCCTGCACAGAAAGGCCAAATTCCTTGGCCCGGTGCATGAGGTGAAAGACCTCTGCACTGCGCAACAGCGCCTTGGTCGGAATGCACCCCCAGTTCAGGCAGATGCCGCCCAGATTTTCACGCTCGATAATCGCAACCTTCTGGCCAAGCTGCGAGGCCCGAATGGCCGCCACATAGCCCCCCGGTCCCGCACCGATCACCACCACGTCAAAACTTTGGCCTGCCATCTTTCCCTCCCTCAGAAAAAGTAGTTTGCCATTAAACTATCTAGTTTGACCAAGCAACATTCCTGTCGCCCACCCCCTATGCGCCAGGCGCATGGCTGGCGCGCAGGCGTGCCACCTCGGCGGCATAACCGCCTTTGGCCAAAAATTCGGCCTCTTCGGCTGTGCTTGCGCGCCCCAAGGCGGCATTGCGAAAGGGAAACCGGCCAAAGCGCGCAATAATCGCCTGATGGGCGCGGGCATGCAGCGCCATCTCGGGATCGGATGCCATCCGTTCCGTCAGCAATTGAACGGCCAGCGCCTGATCCTCGGAATTTTCCGAATGTTCAAAGGGCATATAAAAGAACTGCCGTTCCGGCTCTGGCGCGCCCATGTCCCAGCCCTCTTGCAGCGCGCGGCGCGCGGCGGCCAAGGCGCGCGCATCCGTGGCAAAGGCCAGTGCGCTGCCGCGATGGATGTTGCGGGCCAATTGGTCGCAGATCACCAGATAGGCCAGCGTGCCAACCGTGCCGTCGACCCAATGCTCCAACCCATCCTCATGGGCTGCCTGCCACAGATCGCCAAACCGCTCGCGGCACAGCGCATCCAACGCCTCGCCACCGGCATACCAGCCCTCAGGGCCGATTTCGCCCAGCCAGAACTCCAGAACCTCAACCGGATCAGACATGTGCGACACTCCCTCTCGGGCCACCCTGACAGCGCGCGCGCCAAGGTGCAACCGTCACGACCGGTTCGGCACCTCATGCGAGCCTTCCAAAACGGCGGCGGCCGCCACCGAAGAGGCCGTGGGCGACATGCCGATATAAGATCCGGCCACCGCGGGTGCCGCCCGCCGCGACATGCGCCACAGGATATAACCGGCATGCAGCAGATAAAGCCCGCCGATGAACAAGAAAAACCCATGCGGCCCCACCGCGCCCATCAACCAACCCGTCACCAAAGGCCCAAACACCGCGCCGCAGCCGTTCAAAAAGATCAACCCGGCCGAGGCCGCCGCCATCTGGTCCTTGTCCAGATAGTCATTGGTATAGGCAATGATCAGCGAATACATCGGATAGGTGATGCCGCCCAAAATCGCCGCCACCGCCAAAACCGCCACAAAGGGCAGGCTCACAAAACTTGCCAAGGCCATGACCAAGGTGGCCGCGATCGACAGCCACAGCATAATGCTGCGCCGGTCCATGCGGTCTGACAGCCAGCCCACCGGATATTGAAAGACCAGCCCGCCGATATAAAGGGCGGTGGTGAACATGGCGATTTGCTGAAAGCTCATCAGCGCGAGGGTCCCATAAACCGAGGCCATGCCAAACATCGCCGAAAACACCCCGCCCGAGATCAGCATGCCAACAAACCCCACCGGCGAGATCTTGAAAAGCTCCCGAAATCCCAGCCGAGTTGTGGCCTCAAAGGTCGGTGCCGGGCTTTTGGCCAACAAAAGCGGCATGAACGCCAAAGACACCAGAACCGAGGGGATCAAGAGCAGCTCATAGCCAAAGGGGTCGCCAAACCCCAACAGTGCCTGACTGGCCACAATCCCCAGCATCTGCACGATCATATAGGCCGACAGCGCCTGCCCCCGCGTCTCATTGGTCACGGTATTGTTCAGCCAGCTTTCGGCCGTGATATAGATGCCCGCAAAACCAAAACCGATGACAACCCGCATCACCGCCCAAACCTGCCATTCCACCAGCATCGGATACAAAACCAAGGTGGCCGAAATCAAAGACCCCAAGGCGGCAAACACCCGCACATGGCCCACATTGCGGATCATCGCCGGAGCAAGCCGCGACCCGATCAAAAAGCCCAGAAAATAGGCCGACATCACAATGGACATATGAAAGGTGGAAAAAGATTCCAGCGTGCCACGAATGCCCAAAAGCGTGCCCTGCACCCCATTGCCCACCATCAAGAGCATGACGCCCACCATCAAAGGCCAAGTTTGGCCCAAAACCCTCAGCATCATGCGCTCCTGTCAGACTGACGCCTTAATACCACGGCCGCCCTGCCCCATCACAGGCCGTTTGCGACCTTCACCACAAACTTTCCGATCTTGGGCTTGCCCTTCTCAAAATACTCCACGGGAGGTCCGGAGGGTGTGAAACCCTCCGGGGTCGGGGCCAAGCGCGCGTTAACCCGAGGGGGCGGGCGGGATCAAAAGCGACGCATCGCCATAAGAGAAAAACCGATAGCCCGAGGCGATGGCATGGGCATAGATGCGATCAATACGATCTTTGCCCATCAGCGCCGAGACCAGCATCATCAGCGTCGATTTCGGCAAATGAAAATTGGTCATCAGCGCATCGGCCACATGAAAGTGAAAGCCTGGATAGATGAAAATATCCGTGGGCCCGCGCCAGGGGGCAATCTGGCCGCTCTGTGCTGCACTTTCGATCAGCCGCAGCGCGGTGGTGCCCACAGGGATCACGCGCCGCCCCTCGGCCTTGGCCGCCGCGATCCGCGTTGCCGCGGCCTCGGTCACCTCACCCCATTCGGCATGCATTTTGTGGCGCGTCACATCCTCGACCTTGACGGGCAGGAAGGTGCCGGCGCCCACATGCAAGGTCACCTCGACAAATTCCACCCCCCTTGCGCGCAGCGCTTCCAACAAGGGCGCGTCGAAATGCAGGCTTGCCGTTGGTGCTGCCACAGCGCCTGCATGACGGGCAAAGACGGTTTGATAATCGTCATTGTCAGAGGCATCCGCCGCACGTTTGGCCGCGATATAGGGTGGCAGGGGCATTTGCCCGGCCTCGGCCAAGGCCGCGTCAAAATCATCACCCGTCAGGTTAAAGCCAAGCTCCAGATCGGTCTCGGTCTTGGCCAGCACCCGGGCCGAGAGTTGATCGGAAAACACGATCTCTTCGCCTTCAAGCACCTTACGCAGCGGTTTGGCCAGCGCCCGCCAGCCCTTGGGCGTGGCTTCCAAAAGCGTCGCTTCGACCTTGGCCTCGACCTCACCCCGGCGACGCGTGCCGCGAAGCCGCGCTGGGATCACCTTGGTATTGTTCAAAACAAGAACATCCCCGGGCTGAAAAATCTGCGCCAGATCATAGACATGGCGGTCTTCAATCTGGTCGCCCTGCGCCAAAAGTAAGCGCGCAGAGCTGCGCGGCCTTGCCGGACGCGTGGCAATCAAAGCCTCGGGGAGATCAAAGTCAAAATCCGACAGTTGCACGATTGTTCTGCGTCCCTATTGATCGCTGCCCGCTCGGGGCATTTGGTTTTGTTTTGGCCGGGGGTCTGGCCTTGGCAAGATCCCGCCCTGACCGCCGCGAAACATGTTGCGAAAGCCCCCCGGCGTCAGGATTGACAGCGGATTGACGGAGACGTTCAGCGCCTCGGCCGTGCCCGTCAGGCCATAGTTGAACCCGAACACGCCTTCGCCGCGCCGGGTCAACACCGCGCCGATGCCGTTCAGCACATAGACTGGCGAGATCACGCCCTCCATCGTCAATTGACCCGATCCGCTTTGATAGACCCCGGCCATCGACACGCCCAAGCTCGCCCCCGTGGCCGAACCGCGCCGCAAATCCACCAGTTGCGGCGTCAACAAAAACTCGCCCTCAACGATGTTGAACACCAGCCCCTGCCCATAAAGCTGTTCCAACAGCCCCACCACGGAAATCGCGTTCAAAAGCTCTGCCAAGACGGACGCATTGCGCACCCGCACATCTCGGATGGTCAGGCGGCCATCGTAATGGCCTTTGGTTTCGCGCGGGGTCAGCGTCATGTCCAAGGCCCCACCCCGGCCCGAAGAAAAGATGCCTGCCGCGGCAAAAACCTCGCCCGCGGTGGCCGACCTTAGGCGAACGGCGGTGCCGTGACGGCTGGGCACAACGGTGCCTTTCACCTCGGGGCCGTCGTTCACGCGGGCGTCAAACTCGCCATTAAAGCCGGCGTTCAGATTGAAACTGCCGCGAAAACCGGTCAGCGCAATGTCGCGGCTGACGATCAGCCGATCCAGATCCAGCCGCAGCGGACCACTGGCGCGCGCGCTGGCCGCACCTTGCGCCGCGCGGTTCGGAGCCCCCGGCGCATAGCGGATGTCAACCGATCCCCCGGTCAGCGCAATCGCCACCGGCGCGCCGGTCCCGCGCCCCACCAGATCGACACTGGCATCCAGCCAATCACCGAGCGTCACCCGATCAAACCGCGCCAGTTCAAGGCCGCCGCCTTCCCGCATGGTCAGAGCGCCCTTTGCCGAAAGCCCGCCAGCCTCAAGCTCAAGCCTGTTTACCTTTGGCAACGACCCAAGCGTCATTTCAACGGCCAGCCGCCCAGTGCTGGCAGCGCCCTTGGTCCAGCCAATTTCGGGCAGGGTCAGCCCAATGCCCCGAAGATCCGAGCGCAAGCGCAACTGCCCCGGCGCGCCGCGCTGAAGGTCGATCTCTATCGCGGCCTGCCCCTGCCCCGAAACCATGCCTTGCGGCAGGCCAAGGCCAAATTCCTCGGTCGCCTTTTGCGACAACATTACATTGCCGGAAATGCTGGAGCGGCCTTTTTCCTCAGGTGCAAAGCCCATGGCATAGGTGGCGTCAAAGGCCACGTCGCCCAACTGCCCTTGCCCGGAAATCTCCAACCCTTTGGGACTGGCCTGAACCGCCAGCTGATCGGCCTTGATCCGGCGGTTTGGCACCAAACGCTCTGATGAAAAGTCAAATACCCGCCCGCGGACATCATAGCTTATATCTGCCAAACCGATCTTATCGATCAGCGGCAGACGCAAGCGTGTCTGGATTTCAGCCCGCCCCGTGCCCAGATCGACGGGCTGATTGGCCTTGGTCAAAAAGCCAAAGGGCGGTTCATTTAGCAGCGATAGCGCCGCCGTCAGACTGGACCGCGTCGACAGCCGAATATCGGCAATGGCAGGTTTGGCCGAAACATCCGGCACGGCAAAGACCGATCCGGCCATGTCGATCTGCCCGCCTTGGGGCGGGGTTACATGGCCTTGGGTCAAGACCATGGTGTAGGTCAGCCCTTCGATGGTGGAATAGCCCTTGCCCTCTTCGATGGGCGGCAGGCTGCGGAGGAACTTCACCTCTGCCCCTTCAAAACCATAGGCCAGATGCAAACGCGGCTCTGCCCCCGGTGCCAGGCGGAATGCGGCGTGAATGTCGTGCAGATTGCCCTCAAGGAGGTTGCGCCCCACCCAATCGCGGGTGCGCGCCAACAGCGAGGTTGGCCACAGCGCAACCAAACGATCCTTTGAAATCTGGTTCAAGGTCAGGTCCAACGCCGCCGTCCACCCAGCGGCATCGGCCCCAATTTGGCCTGTCAGACCCAAGCGGCGGTCATCCTCGGCCAAGGAAAGTTGGCCGATTTCAACCGAAAACGGCTCAAGGCGCAGGCGAAAGTCCAAGGCACCAGTGGAAAACTGCACGGGTTCGACAAAGACGCCCTCAGGGTCAATCCGCACATCATCAAAGCGGAATTGACTGACAAAGGCGCTGGGAAGTTCGGCACCCAAAGGCCCTGTCATCCGCGCACCCGTGGCGTCGATCAAAAAGCTTTGCCCCGATGCGGCGGCGCGCAGCGTGGGGCTTTGCACCTCCATCCGCGACAGGCGCACCTCGCCGCTTGGCGCATCATACGCGATTGCAAAAGAGGCGCGGTCAAACGGCACCGGCACCGAGGCCGGTGTGGGGCGCAAGACGCCCTTGCCGATCTGCAACGCGCCATCAACCTCGGTGATCCCGCGCTCGTCCAATTCTGCCGCCATCCGCCCCGAAATGGCGGCTTGCACCACGCCCAAAGGGGCAAGCAAAGGCGCTTGGGCGGCAAGATCGGCGGCGCTGATATCGCTGAACTCGGCACTGACGCGGGCGCGCGACTGGGCTTTTTCCGTCACCACTTGCACGACGGCACGCGCAGGCAGCGCAGACACGCCCTGCAAGCTGACCGAAAGTTCAGCCGCCACCGAATCTGTACGATTGTCCAAAGTTAGACGCCCATCCCCCAATTGATACACATGGCCGATGCGCTGATCGTTGAGGCTGACCGACAAGCCCTCGGCCTCGATCCGGGTGAGATGCATGAAACCGGGCGAGGCAAGCACTTGGTCAAGCTGGTCGAAAAGATCACCAAAGCGCGACACATCCGCCGAAAGCCCCGGCTGAGACGCCACAGCCGAGGGCGCGGCGGGATCGGGTTCGGCTTGGCCAAAAGCGAAATCAAACCGCCCCTCGGCATCTCGGGTCACCGACAACCGCGCCCCGGTGATGCGCAAGGACGACAGCCGCGCCTCGCCCGACAACAGCGCGCGGCCTTGGAGCGACAGACGCACCTCGGGAAAGGCCAGAACAGCGGTGCCATCCGGTTTCAAAAGCCGCATGTCTTGCAGCATCAGTCGCGGCACAAAGCCCTCATCCAGCGTCAGATCCACCTCTCCCAAAGACAGGGACAGATCGGGGAGGCTTTCGGCCAAACTTTGGTTCAGCCGCGTCTCAACTTCGGCCACAACCCAAACCGGCAGCGGCAAGGCCCGTCCGATCACCGCAGCGGCGCCGATCACCAGCCCCAAAACCACCGCCAAAAACCCCAGCCGCCAGCGCAAGCCGGTTTTTTGGCGTTTGCGGACAAGAGGCGGGCGTTGCGGGGGCGAAGGCTCTACGCCTTGGCCGCTGGGCGGATCCATGGCTTTGGCCGGGCTTTCCCCCGTCACCTGTGCCATGTTGTGATCTTGCCCGCTCATGCTGCCAATTTATCCTGCTCGGTTCTTGTCTTGCACGCCCAGCCGTTCTGCGGCCTGTTTTTGTATCTTACCTGTCCGGGCTTGCCTTTATCTTTGCCGAAAGGCAACTAGATCGCCAAGGGTCAGTCCCGAAAAAGGCAAGGAGCCGCCCATGTTGACCGTTGCAAATACCGCGCCCGATTTCACCCTGCCCCGCGATGGTGGCGGCGAAGTGACTTTGTCGGCCTTTCGCCCCGGAAAAGTGGTGCTGTATTTTTATCCCAAGGATGACACCCCCGGCTGCACTCTTGAGGCGCAAGATTTCTCAGCCCGCGCCGCGGAATTTGCCGCAGCGAATACCACGGTGATCGGCATTTCCAAAGACAGCGTCAAAGCCCATGACAAGTTTTGCAAAAAGCACGGGCTTTCGGTGATTTTGGCCTCGGATGAGGGGGGCACCACCTGCGAGGACTATGGTGTGTGGGTGGAAAAAAGCATGTATGGCAAAACCTATATGGGCATTGAACGCACCACGGTTTTGATCGACGGCGAGGGTCGCATTGCGCGCGTCTGGCCAAAAGTCTCGGTCAAGGGTCATGCCGAAGAGGTGCTGGCCGCTGCACAAAGCTTGTAACGGGCGGGTATAGGCATGACATCTGGGGCGGCGAAAACCCTCAGCGACATGGCGGTTGAGGTGCTGAGTTGCGCCGATGGCCGTGCCAAAACCGCGCTGTCGCATGCCCATGCGGCCGCGTGGTTTGCTTCGCGCGCCGCAGGCAGCCCGCTTGTCATCGGCACGGCCTCGCCGCCCGACTTTCCCGCCCGTCCTGCCAAACCCGACCTTTTGGACCCGCGCGATGTGCCCCGTCGCCGCCCCGGCAGCGCCGTGGGGCGGCTGGCACTTTTGCATGCGGTGGCCCATATCGAATTGAACGCGGTGGATCTGCATTGGGACATCATCGCACGCTTTGGCCACCACCCGATGCCCATGGGGTTTTATGATGATTGGGTGAAGGCGGCGGATGAAGAATCCAAGCATTTCAACCTGATATGTGACCGTCTTGAAGCATTGGGCAGCCATTACGGGGCCATGCCGGCCCATGCAGGCATGTGGCGCGCCGCCGAAGATACAGCGCGCGATTTCATGGGCCGTTTGGCCGTTGTTCCCATGGTGCTTGAGGCGCGCGGTCTGGACGTGACCCCCGGCATGATCGAGGTCTTTGATCGCGCAGGCGACAGCGAGACCCGTGCCGCGCTTGAGGTGATTTACGCCGAAGAGGTGGCTCATGTCGCCTATGGCTCCAAATGGTTCAACTGGCTGTGCGGCCGCGATGGATTGGATCCGAAAGACGCCTTCCATCATCTGGTGCGCACTTATTTTCATGGCGCGCTAAAGCCGCCCTTTAATGAAGAAAAGCGCGCAGATGCCGGGCTGCCTCCGGATTTCTATTGGCCTTTGGTCGAGGCGCCCAAGCCGCGGGTCTAAGAAAATTCGGCAGAAACTCGCCTATTTTGGCAGCTTTGGCCGACCATCCGGCGGGCTTGGCCGCAAAGCTGTTGCGAGGGTGCCAAGCCACCGCTAAGCAATCGGCAGCCCTAAAAATCCGGTTTCATTACGGGGGGCGTTCATAGATGTCTTGCCCCAGTCACGGAACAGTCCAACGTGTTGATGCGCTTTGCCTATCGGATCCATCTGACGCTTGAACGGTATTTCCCCGAACAGCGGCTGTTTTTGAAATCCGACACGGAAACCCGGTTCATCCGTTTGCGCCCCGCAACCCAAGCTGTTGCGGTCGTGGTGGGGGGGCTTGCACTGGGCTGGACCATTCTGGCCACCGCGATCTTGGCCTTTGACTCCATCTCTGCCGGCTCATCGCGCGATCAGGTTCTGCGTCAGCAAGCCTTGTATGAAGAGCGGATGAATGCCCTGTCCATTGACCGCGATCTGCGCGCCGAAGAAGCGGCCTCGGCGCAGGAACGGTTCAATCTTGCGCTGGAACAAGTGGCCACCATGCAGGCCCGGCTTTTGGCGTCCGAAGATCGGCGGCGCGAATTGGAAACCGGGATCGACGTGATCCAAAACACGCTGCGCCGCACCATCATTGAACGCGACGAGGCGCGGGCAGCTTTGGATCAGGCGCAAAATGTCGCCGCCAACAGCGGACCAAGCACCGAAGCGGGCCGCGCCAAAGACACGGTTGAGACGCTGGAGTTTCTGGCCGAAAGTCTGGACGGCACCGCACGCGAGCGCGACCGGATGCAAGGCGTGGCCGACAAGGCAGCTGAGCAAATCGCCCAAGTCGTCCAGCAAAAACGCGAGATCGAGCAGCGCAATGACGTGATTTTCAGCCGTCTGGAAGAGGCCTTGACCGTCTCGGTCGAGCCTTTGGAAAAAATGTTCAACGCCGCAGGCATGGACCCGGACGATCTGTTGGAAAGCGTGCGCAAAGGCTATGACGGCCAAGGTGGCCCCTTGGCCCCGCTGTCCTTGTCCACCAAAGGTGCGGCATCGGCCGAAGAGATCCGGGCAAACGCCATTCTGTCGGGACTTGACCGGATGAACCTTTACCGGCTGGCCGCCTTCAAGGCGCCGTTTGACAACCCGGTGAAAGGCCCCTTCCGCTTTACCTCTCCCTTCGGGATGCGCCAAGATCCCAAGGGCTGGGGCACGCGGATGCATTCGGGCACCGATTTTGCCGGTGCCTATGGCACCCCCATTCACTCCACCGCCGATGGTGTGGTCACCCATGCCGGCTGGGCCTCGGGCTATGGCCGCTTGGTGAAGATCCAGCACGCCTTTGGCATTGAAACCCGCTATGGCCATCTTGCCCAAATCCGCGTCTCGGTCGGACAAAAAGTGTCGCGCGGCGATCGGATCGGTGATATGGGCAATTCAGGCCGTTCGACCGGCACTCATCTTCACTACGAAGTCAGGATTGGCGGCAATGCCGTGAACCCCATGACATTCATAAAGGCAGCGACCAATGTTTTCTAAAAGCCGCATCAACGAACCAGGCCCTGCAAAATCGGCCGAAGCTGACAAGCCCAAAGCGCCGGAGGCCCCTGTGACCAAACCCTCGATGGACTTCTCCCCGACCGCCCCCAAGGGCAAGGTTGCGGCATCTGTACTGTCGTCCGACTTGACAGTTGTGGGCAATCTGCGCACGACGGGCGATATTCAGGTTGAGGGCACCGTTGAAGGCGACATCCGCGCGCATCTTTTGACGGTGGGCGAAACCGCCACCATCCGCGGCGAAATCGTGGCCGATGATATCGTCGTCAATGGCCGCGTCATTGGCCGCGTGCGCGGGCTCAAGGTGCGCCTGACATCGACCGCCAAGGTCGAGGGTGACATCATTCACAAGACCATTGCCATCGAATCGGGCGCGCATTTCGAAGGCTCGGTCCAGCGTCAGGATGACCCCCTCGCCACTGGCCGCGCCCCTATTCCGCAGCCCCGCGCCGCGGTGCCCGCCGCCCCCGAAGCGCAGGACGATCTGCAAGGCTGATTGGCTTAGACACTTACAAGAAAGGGCACCCGGCATAGCCGCGGTGCCTTTTTTCATGCGGTCTCATGGTCCCAAGTGATGGCGCGGCGATACAGATGCCATGTCGCATGGCCAAAGACCGGCAGCACCACGAAAAGCCCCGCAAAACCGGGCAGCATCGCCAAGAACAGCCCCGCCCCAATCAAGGCGCCCCAGCCCAGCATCACCACCGGGCTTTGCATCACCACCCCCAATGAGGTGAGCATGGCGGTGACAAAATCCACCTCCCGATCCAAAAGCATCGGCAGGCTGACGACGGTCAGTGCAAACAGCAACGTGGCAAAGACCGCCCCGACGATGGTGCCAACTGCCAGCATGGCCAAGCCCTCGGGCGTTAGGAACACCTCGGCCGAGGAGGTGATATTGGTCAACGTGGCCTTGCCCAGAAACAGCGCAAAGATCATATGGGCCAAGAAATTCCAAAACAGAAAGAAGACCACGATCACCGCCGCCATGGACGGAATTTGCCGGTCTTTTTGGCGCAAGATCACCCCCAAAACCTCGCCCCAGATCATAGGTTCCCCCGTCTCGCGGCGGCGTGACACCTCATAAAGCCCACAGGCGATAAAAGGCCCAAGGATCGGGAACCCCGCACTTGCGGGCAGGCTCCACCAAAGCTGGCCCTTGGCGGTGAGCGAAAAGACAATCAGCCAGCCCCCCAGAACATAGATACCTGCAAAGAACAGCCCAAACATCGGCGCGGCGCGGAAATCGCGCCAGCCTGCCGTCAGTGCTGCGCGCAGATCGGACATTTCGACATGCAAAACCTCGGGCGTATCCGCCACTCTTTCCGTCATCCCCGAGCTCCCTTTTTGCCAAAGCTTATGCGGGAGAGTTCGGTTTTCCAAAGATGTATTTTGGCTAAATGAAAAACCCGCATGGCCGAACCTCCCGCGTCGGGCGCCTTCGGCTTCTCCTTGGGATTGACGCGCCACGAGGAGCGTCGAAGACGACGACGAGACGCGCGTCAGTCTTCGGAATTGGCCTCGGCCCGGCCCATGCCCGCCACACCAAGCGCCAGCGTGGCCGCCATGAACTTGTCGAGATCACCATCCAGCACACCTTGGGTATCGCTGGTTTCCACTCCGGTGCGCAGGTCTTTCACCATTTGATAGGGCTGCAAGACATAAGACCTGATCTGATTGCCCCAGCCCGCATCGCCCTTGTTTTCATGGGCCTCGTTGATGGCCGCGTTGCGCTTGTCCAGTTCCATCTGATAAAGCCGCGACTTCAGCGCCTGCATGGCGATATCACGGTTCTGGTGCTGCGATTTCAAGCTTGAGGTCACCACAATCCCGGTGGGAAAATGGGTGATACGCACCGCGGAATCCGTCTTGTTGACGTGCTGACCGCCCGCACCGGACGACCGATAGGTGTCGATGCGAATGTCTTTATCCTGCACCTCGATCTCGATGTTGTCATCCACCACAGGATAGACCCAAACCGAGGAAAAGGACGTGTGCCGCCGCGCGGCACTGTCATAGGGCGAGATGCGCACCAAGCGATGCACGCCGGATTCCGACTTCAACCAGCCATAGGCATTCTTGCCGCTGATCTTATAGGAAACAGACCGTATCCCAGCCTCTTCCCCTGCCGTTTCCGACTGCATTTCAACGGTATAGCCTTTTTTCTCGGCCCAGCGGACATACATCCGCGCCAAGATCGAAGCCCAATCACAGCTTTCGGTGCCGCCTGCGCCCGCGTTAATCTCAAGATAGGTGTCGTTGCCATCGGCCTCGCCATCCAAAAGCGCCTCAAGCTCGCGCTGTGCCGCATCGGCCACCAAGGCGCGCAAGGCGGCCTCGGCCTCGGCCACCACCTCCGCATCGCCCTCGGCCTCACCCAGTTCGATCAGCTCGACATTGTCGCGCAAGCCGCTGTCGATCAGCTTATAGGCCGCGATGGCATCCATCAGCGCCTGACGCTCTTTCATCAGCTTTTGCGCCTTGGCCGGATCGTTCCACAGGTTCGGATCTTCGATCAGCGCGTCGAATTCCTCCAACCGATGCGGCGCGGTTTCCCAATCCAGCCGCTGGCCCAAAAGCTTGAGCGACTTTTCGATCTGGTCGATGTGGTTTTGGGTTTCGGCGCGCATCATGTCATCCTTGATCTTCGCGCCGGGTGATAGCCTGTGACGCGGCGCGGGGCAAGGCGGGGCAAGCGGCCTTCATAGGCTGCCACCGACCCCACCACGTCAACCTGTGTTAATAAAGCCCGCCAGAGCTGAGCGTGCCGAAATTGGCTTTCTTCGGCACGGCTTTTTGCTGACCATCCGAGGTGGTCACCGTATCTACCTGATCGGCCTCGGTCTCGCCTGCTGCAAAGAGCGGCAGGTTTGAGCCCATGGCAAAGCCACCATCCACCATCGCATCAAGCCCGAACAAAACCTCTTCGCCTTCCCGGAAATATTCCGAGATCACGTTTGGCCCAGTGGCATTGGCCGGCAGTTTCGCGCCGGAAAACCGATCGATCTTTTGGAAATAACCGCCCGGCGGTACGGCAAATTCGGTGCCACCATAGGTTTTGACCGCTTCTTTCATGAATTCCTGAAAAATCGGAACGCAGAGCGTGCCGCCAAAGGCCCCCTCGCCCAAGCTGCGCGGCTGGTCAAATCCCATATAGCAGCCTGCCACCACCTCAGAGCTGTAGCCGATGAACCAGACATCCTTGGCATCATTGGTGGTGCCGGTTTTGCCCGCGACCGGAACCGGAAGCTTGATCCGAGAGCCAGAGCCACGGATCACCACGCCCTCCATCATCGAGGTCAGCTGATAGGCGGTGATCGCATCCATCACCCGCTCGCGGTCTGAACGGATTGTCACGCCCTGGCCTTTTGGCAAGGTGGGCTCTGCGCAATCGACGCAAACGCGCTGATCGTGGCGATAAATGGTCTTGCCAAAGCGGTCTTGCACGCGGTCGACCAGCGTCGGCTCTACCCGTTCGCCGCCATTGGCGAACATGGCATAGGCCGCCACCATCTTGAACAGGGTCGATTCCTGCGCGCCAAGCGCATTGGCCAGAAACGGGTTCATATTGGTGTAGACGCCGAATTTCTCGGCATAGCTTGCCACCAGATCCATGCCGATTTCCTGCCCAATCCGAATGGTCATCAGGTTGCGGCTTTGCTCGATCCCGGTGCGCAAGGGGGTGGGGCCGTAAAACTTGTTCGAGGCGTTTTTCGGCGTCCAAAGACCTTCGGGTGTTTCAATCTCAATCGGGGCATCCACGACGATCGTGGCGGGCGTAAAGCCCGAATCCAGAGCGGCGGCATAGACAAAAGGTTTGAAACTAGAGCCGGGCTGCCGCGTGGCTTGGGTGGCGCGGTTGAACACGGAAGCTTGATAGCTAAACCCGCCTTGCATCGCAATGACGCGACCGGTTTCCACGTCCATCGCCATAAGCCCGCCCTGCACCTCGGGCACTTGCCGCAAGGACCAGCGCTGAAAGCTGCCGTCCTCTTCGCTGGTGATGGCACGCACCATCACCACATCACCGACCGACACCAGATCTGCGGGGACACGGGCCTTTTTTGCCAGCTTGCCATCAGCCAGCCGCTTGCGCGCCCAAGTCACATCCTCAGCCGGGATGATCGGCTCATGCCCGCCCAGATCGCCCTCGGCGCCAAAGCGGGCAAAATCCTCGCCCAGCTCCAAAATGACGGCGGCCTGCCAGCCTTCGACATCGCGTGGCAGCTCGGCCACATCGGCCAAGGCCGCGCGCCAATCGGCCTCAGAGGCCAGGCTCTCAATGGGCAGGGTCTTGCCCGTGCCGCGCCACACACCCTGATTGCGGTCATATTTCTCAAGCCCCCGGCGCAGGGCGCGCGCGGCCACTGCCTGCAATTCAGGCTCGACAGTGGCGCGAATGGACAGGCCGCCGCCGAAAAATTCCTCTTCGCCAAAGGTGCCCGACAACTGCCGACGGATTTCATCCGTGAAATAGCTGCGCGGCGGCAGGGCTTCGCGGAAGGCAGGATAATCGCCGTTCTGCACCGATTTCAGCGGGGCGTCACGCTCGGCCCGATAGGCTGCCTCGGTCAGATAGCCGTTTTGCCACATCTCGCGCAGCACATAATTGCGCCGCTCTAGCAGGCGTTCTTTGCCCCGGACCGGGTGGAATTCGCTGGGTGCCTTGGGCAAAGCGGCCAGCGTCGCCGCCTCATGCGGGGCAAGATCTGTCAGCGGCTTGTTGAAATAGGTCTGCGAGGCTGCGGCCACGCCATAGCTGTTTTGGCCCAGAAAAATCTCGTTCAGATAAAGCTCAAGGATCTTGTCCTTTGACAGCGTTTCTTCCAGTCGCGTGGCAAGGATGATCTCCTTGATCTTCCGCTCTACACTGCGCGAGCCGTCCAAGAGGAAGTTCTTCATCACCTGCTGAGTGATCGTCGAGGCCCCGCGCAGGTTTTCCCCGCGGCTGATGATTGCATCGCGAAAGGCCGAGACCATGCCGGTCACATCATAGCCTTTATGGGTGTAAAAATGCTTATCTTCGGCTGAAATGAACGCCTGCTTTACCAAGGCTGGAATATCTTCCGAGGGCACGAAGAGACGCCGTTCATGGGCGAATTCGTCAATGATCTTCCCCTCGCCAGAATAGATGCGGCTGATGGTGGGCGGCGTGTATTGCGCAAGGCTTTCATGGCTCGGCAAGTCAGACGAATAAATATAGAAAATCCCACCAACCGTCAGAGCGCCGAACAGCACCCCCATGGTCAAAGCGGTAAAGATGGCTCCTAGAAATGAGCCGATGAACCTGATCACGCCGGCAATCTCCACCGTAAGAACTTATGGCAATTTTGCCCTCTATAGGCGCGACGCGGGCAAAGGTCAAAACACGATCGGGCGCATATGGCCCCAATGGGCAGTCAATTGCCCGAGACGCCCAAGCTGCCAAGTGCCGCTTCGCCCTCGGCCCATGCGACAACGCCTTTGCGCAACGCCTCGGCCATGGTGGCACGCCAGCCCGCGTCGTTCAACCGCGCCATATCGGCCGCCGAGGACATAAAGCCCAACTCGATCAACATGGAGGGGATATCGGGCGATTTCAGCACAGAAAATCCCCCCACCTGATGGGGACGGCGATGCATCAAAAGCCCCGCCTCCTTGATGGCGCCCTCCAAAGCGGTGGCAAGCCGATCAATCTTTGGCCCGGTTTCGGTGCGCGCCATGTCCATCAAGACCTTGGCCACCAAATCATCCTGCGCGGTCAGATCGACCCCGGACAGAAGATCATCGCGGTCATGCCGTTCGGCCAAAGCGGCCGAGGCCGCATCGCTGGCCTCATCAGATAGCGAATAAAGCGTGACACCCACCGCCTCGCCCTCGCTTAAGGCATCGGCATGTAACGACAAAAATAAATCCGCCGACGCCGCGCGAGCAATGGAAATCCGGGTTTCCAAGGGCACGAAATAATCATCGTCCCGCGTCATCACCACCTGAAACCGCCCGTCGCGCAGCAAGACCTCTTTGAATTCACGCGCGAAACGCAATACAAGATCGGCCTCGGTCTGGCCGTCGCGCTCTGCACCGGGATCAATGCCACCATGGCCGGGATCAAGAACCACAATCCACCGCCCCGGTATCCGCGCCGGCGGCTTGGCCAGATCGGTCACATTGGGCATTCCCCAGCCGGGCAACTCGGGCTGGGCGGCGGCTGCGGCAAAAGCCTCGGGGCTGGTTGGGTCCAGTCTTAGCGCAAGCTTGGTGTCATTCTGCGTCGACATCTCGGCCAATGACAGCGCCATCGGCCCGGACAATTCCATCACAAGCCGCGACCAACCGGGCCGAAACACCCCGGCCCGCAGCGCGGTTACATGGTCAGAGCCTTGCAAGACCGAGGCAACCCCCGTCCAATCCACCTCGCGCACATCGAGCACCAATCGCGGCGGATCGGCACGAAACCGCACGCGCCATGGCACGGGCTGGGACAGGGAAAAGCGGATCTCCACCCCCTGCCCGGCATCGCGGATGTAGGATTGCTCGGGCTCCAGCCGCGCCAAGGCGGACAAATCCTGTGCGGGCAAATCCTGGGCGGCCACCGCAAAGGGAAGACCAAGCGCAAGCACAAGAACCGACACAAGCCATTTCATCTTGGCACACATACCCAATTTCTGCCCTGCGGGCACATCACCTGCCTTGCATGAACTGGCGCAAACGCGTCAACCCTTCGGCAATATCCACCGTTGCGCGGGCATAGGAAAAGCGCAAGGTCGTCTTGCCGCGGATCGGGTCAAAATCCAAACCCGGCGTCACCGCCACACCCGCCCCGTGCAAAATGTCGCGCGCCAGTTTCAGGCTGTCATCGGTCAGATCCGACACATCGGCATAGACATAAAACGCCCCATCGGTGGGCGCGATGCGGGTGAAGCCTGCCAAGGGCAGCCCTTCCAGCATCAGACGGCGGTTTTCGGCATAGACGGCGCGGTTCGCCTCCAATTCGTCAATACACTCCAGCGCGGCCAAAGCGGCCACTTGGCTGGCATGGGGGGGGCAAATGAACATGTTCTGCGCCAGCCGTTCGATGGTGCGAATGTGATCCTCGGGCACCACCATCCAGCCAATCCGCCAGCCGGTCATGCTGAAATATTTGGAAAAACTGTTGATGACATAGGCCTCATCACTGATTTCCAAGGCCGATACCGCCCGGTCGCCGTAATGCAGCCCGTGGTAGATTTCATCCGACACGAAAGAAATTCCGCGTGCGGCGCAATGGTCCATCAGCGCCTTCAAGGCCCCATGTGACAGCATCGTGCCCGATGGGTTACCGGGGCTGGCCACGATCAGCCCCTGCATCTCAACCCCTTCCAGATCGGCGGGCACCGGTTGCAGCCGATTTTCCACCTTGGTCGGAATGCCAACGGGCGTCAGGCTTAGCGCGCGCAGGATCTGGCGATAGCTTGGGTATCCCGGCTCGCCCAGACCCACGCGGTCGCCCGCATCAAAAAGCGCCGAAAAAGCCAAGAGAAACGCCGAGGATGACCCCGAGGTGACGATCACCCGATCGGGGTTCAGATCAATGCCATACCAGCGCTGATAAAGCCGCGCGATGCCGCGGCGCAATTCGGGCAGGCCCAAGGCCACCGTATAGCCCAAAGGCTGATCCAGCGCCGCGGCAACCGCCGCACGCGCCCCTCTTGGCGCCCCCGTTCCCGGCTGGCCCACCTCCATGTGAATGATCGACCGCCCCGCCGCCTCTAGGCTGCGCGCTTCTTCCATCATGTCCATCACAATAAAGGGATCAACCTGACCACGCCTTGATCTTTGCATCTTTCGCCCCTTAGACTTTGGCGTCATAGACAGCACGCCGGGCACTTTGGTCAAGCCCGCCGTCCGCAGATCAAAGGAAGCCTGATGCGCCGTTTTGCCCTTGCCGTTACCGCCTGTCTTTTGGGCACCACCGCCTTTGCAGGGGGCTTGGGTGAGATGACAGATGCCGAACGCAGCGCCTTTCGGGCCGAAGTGCGGGCCTATCTGTTGGAAAATCCCGAGGTTTTGGTCGAGGCGATGGATGTCTTGCAAGGCATGGAAGAACAGGCCGCTGCCAATCGTGACCTTGACATGCTAGCCGCCAATAACGACGCCATTTTCAACGATCCGGCCTCATGGGCGGGGGGCAATCTGGACGGTGATATCACCGTGGTTGAATTCGTCGATTATCGCTGCGGCTATTGCAAGAAAGCCCATGACGAGGTGGCTGAACTGGTCAAATCGGATGGCAATATCCGCCTTGTCCTAAAGGAATTCCCGATCCTTGGCGAAGAGTCCTTGGTGTCGTCGCAATTTGCGATTTCGGTGCTGCAATTGCATGGGGCTGATGCCTATAAATCCGTGCATGATGCGTTGATTGCCCTGCGCGGCAGCCCTGATGAAGCCACTCTGACCCGCATGGCCACCGACTTGGGGTTGGATCCGGCCCCGATTTTCGCGCAAATGACCACGCCCGAGGTGATGTCGGTGATCGAGGCCAATCACAAGCTGGCCACCACGATGGAGATTCAGGGCACGCCGACCTTTGTGATCGATAAAACCATGGTGCGCGGCTATGTGCCCTTGGACGGGATGCGCCAGATCGTCGCCGGGCAGCGCGGCTAAGACTTTGGGATAACAGGGTTTCCGGATCAGGCCTTCTTGGCCTGAACCACCTTTTCAGCCAGCGCCTTGGCAATGGCGAAGGCGCCCTTGATGCGGTCGGATTCTGACTTCATCTCGCCCATCAGCACCACCTTGTTGCCCTGCACCTTGGCCGCAGGGCCCTGCTCGCGCAGGAATTCCACAAGGCCGCCCGGATTGGCGAACTTGTCATTGTGGAATTGCAGCGTCGCCCCCTTGGGCCCGGCGTCAATGCGGGAAATCCCGGCGCGTTTGCACATCGCCTTGATCCGCACGATCAGCATCAGCGTGTTGACCTCTTTCGGGATTGGGCCAAAGCGGTCGATCAATTCGGCGGCAAAACCCTCAAGCTCAACCTTGGTGGCAAGACTGGATAGGCGCCGGTAAAGCCCCAGACGGATATCCAAATCGGGGATATAGGCATCAGGGATCATCACCGGCACGCCCAGGTTGATCTGCGGGCTCCAGCCGTCATCGACCTGTGCAAGACCCTGCAATTCGCCCGATTTGATCTTGGCAATCGTCTCTTCCAGCATCTGCTGGTAAAGCTCATAGCCCACTTCCTTGATATGGCCGGACTGTTCCTCACCCAGAAGGTTCCCCGCCCCGCGCAGATCAAGGTCATGGGAGGCAAGGTTGAAACCTGCCCCGAGACTATCGAGGCTTGCCAGCAATTTCAGCCGCTTCATCGCCCCCGGCGTCAGGGGCACGCGCGGTTTTGTTGTGAGATAACAATAGGCCCGCGTCTTGGCGCGACCCACGCGGCCCCGGATTTGGTACAACTGTCCAAGGCCGAACATGTCAGCGCGATGCACGATCATGGTGTTGGCGGTGGGAATATCCAGACCCGATTCCACGATGGTGGTGGCCAAGAGCACGTCATATTTGCCGTCGTAGAACTGGTTCATCCGGTCATCGAGATCACCGGCCGCCAATTGGCCGTGGGCGGTGATGAAACTCACCTCTGGCACATTGGTTTTCAGCCAGTCCTCAATCTCGGGCAGGTCCGAAATCCGCGGCACCACCCAAAAGCTTTGCCCGCCGCGGTAATGTTCACGCAAAAGCGCCTCGCGCAGCGTGACCGAATCGAACTCTGACACATAGGTGCGGATCGCCAGACGGTCCACCGGCGGCGTTGCGATGATCGAGAGATCCCGCACGCCGGTCAGGCTGAGTTGCAGCGTGCGCGGAATGGGCGTGGCGGTCAGCGTCAGCACATGGATGTCAGAGCGCAGTTCTTTCAGCCGTTCCTTATGCGTGACGCCAAAGTGCTGTTCCTCGTCGATGACCAGAAGCCCAAGGTTCTTGAACTTCACCCCCTTGGCCAAGAGCGCATGGGTGCCGACGACGATATCCACCGTCCCTGCCCCCATCATCTCACGCGTGAGGTTCGCCTCCTTGGCGGATACAAACCGGCTAAGGGGGCGGACGGAAATCGGGAAACCCCGGAAGCGTTCGGCAAAGCTGCGGTAATGCTGGCGCGCGAGAAGCGTGGTCGGGCAGATCACCGCCACCTGCATCCCTGAAAGGGCCGCCACAAAGGCCGCGCGCATCGCCACCTCGGTCTTGCCAAAGCCCACATCGCCCACCACCAGCCGATCCATGGGCGAGCCTTTTTCCAGATCGGCCACCACATCGGCAATCGCCGTCAACTGATCATCGGTTTCCTGATAGGGGAAACGGGCGGCAAAAGCCTCCCACAGGCTGTGCGGCGCCTCAAGGATCGGCGCATGGCGGAGCGCGCGTTCGGCCGCAATCCGCATGAGCCGGTCGGCAATTTCCTTGATGCGTTCCTTGAGCTTGGCCTTTTTCGCCTGCCATGCCCCGCCGCCCAGACGGTCCAAGAGCCCCTCTTCATGGCCATAGCGGCTGAGAAGTTCGATGTTCTCGACGGGCAGATACAGCTTTGCATTATCGGCATATTCCAAGGACACGCAGGCATGGGGGGCGCCAAGGGCGGTAATGGTTTCCAGCCCCAGATAGCGACCGACCCCATGTTCGACATGCACCACCAGATCGCCCACCGACAGGCTTTCAGCGTCGCGCAAGAAGTTCTCGGCCTTCCGTTTGCGCTTGGGTTTGGCCGAAAGACGGTCACCCAGCACATCCTGTTCGGAAATCACCGCAAGCCCGGGCGCGGTGAAACCCGCCTCGAGGGGCCAGATCATCAGGTAAAGGCCACCTTTCCCCTCAGGCACCTCACGGATATCGCGCACGAGCACGGCACCCGAAAGCCCCTGATCTTGCAGCAGGCCCGCAAGACGCTCACGCGCGCCCTCGGACCATGAGGCGATGACGACCTGACGATCTTTCAGTAGGTTCTGAACATGGTCCGACAGGGAACTGAAAAGGCTGACATTTTCCTGCTGACGCTCGGGCGCGAAATTGCGCCCGATCCGCGCGCCGGCATCCAGAACCCCTGGCCCCGGCGATTGCGCAAGCGGCGACAGCTGGATCACACGGTGGCCCGCCAGCGCCGCCTCCCAAGCGGGGTCATCCAGATACAAAAGCCCCGGCGCGATGGGCTTATAGACCGTGTCCATCCGCCCCTTTTGCGCCATGGCATCGCGGCGGGCGTCATATTGGTCGTCAATCCCCTCCCAGCGCGCCAGCCGCATCGGGGTGACCTGATCATCCAGCATCACCGCCGCCTGCGGCAGATAGTCGAACAGCGTCTCCAGCCGCTCATGGAAAAAGGGCAGCCAATGCTCCATTCCGGCATGTTTCCGACCCGCCGAGACCGCCTCATACAAGGGGTCATCCGACCCCGCCGCACCAAACTCCACCCGGTAGTTCTGGCGAAAGCGCGTGATCGAAGCGTCGTCCAGAATGACCTCGGACATCGGGGCAAGATCAATGGCTTGCAGCTTTTCGGTGGTGCGCTGGCTGACCGGATCAAAGCGGCGCAGGCCATCGAGCGTATCGCCAAAGAAATCCAACCGCACCGGCCCGCCCTCGCCCGGTGGCCAAATGTCCACAATGCCGCCACGGATGGCATAATCGCCGGGTTCCGCCACGGTCGAGACCGGCGAAAAGCCCATGCGCGCCAAAAACGCCTTGAGATGCGTCTCATCCACCCGCGTGCCGACCCGGGCCGAGAAAGAGGCGCCTCGGATCACCTCACGCGCGGGCAGGCGCTGCATCGCGCCGCCCAGCGTGGTCAAAAGAACGAAAGGCCCGTCAAGCCCATGAGCAAGTGCTGCAAGCGTCGCCATGCGCCGCGCGGCAATCTCGGGGTTGGGCGAGATGCGGTCATAGGGCAGGCAATCCCAAGCGGGAAAATCCAGCACCAAAAGCCCCGGCGCCATAACGCCAAGGGCGTTGCGCATCGCCTCCATCCGCTTGTCATCGCGCGCCACATGCACGACCGCATGGCCAAGTGCGGCCTCTCGCGCGACAAGACGCGCGTCAAAGCCCTCGGGGGCCCCGCCAAGAATGATCCGATTGGTCGACATGGTTTATCCCAGCACCCCGATATGCATGTTTTGATACATCCCAAAGAGAGAAGTTACAAAAATGGATATCATACCAAGGACTTGGGTTGAAATTCGGTGCCGCTGCAAACGGCGGTGCAGAAGATCGCCCACACCTTCGCCTGCCTCGATCAACAGGCAGGTGCGCAGCGACAACAGCATGAGTATGGAGAATGGAAAGTAAAGAAACAACAGCGCTTGGGCAAATTCGATCTGATAGGTAAAGCCCAAGAGCACCAGCATGGTCACGCTAAAGGCCCAAAAGGCCACCAGCCATGACCCCGCCGCGCGGGAGATATACAAAAGCCGCCCCACATTGATGCGCACCATGGTTTCCAGATCATCCTGCGCGGCACCACCACTGCGCCGGGCGCGGGCGATCATGTCAAATGGCACGCCAATCACCCAATGGCTGGCCGTTGACCACAAGACAGCCAGCACGATCCAATACCACAAGTTCGAAAAGGACCGCATGTCGATCAACTCGAAGATGACGCTGTACCAGTCCACCTGAGATCTGCCTTCTTGTCACACACCCCGCAATTGGGGCCACTGCGAAACGCCACGCCACCGCTGACCAAAATCCGATCTTGAAGGCGCAGGCATTTCCATGGCAGGCAAGACAGGCAATCGCAAGCCTTTTCCGCCAGCCGCCTTGAGGTTCCTATGCTGCCTGTCGCCGCCCCAAACCACCGTTTCCGCAGGCTCAAGCGCAGCGCCGCGCTGCGTGCGATGGTTCAGGAAAACACCCTGACCACGGCCGACCTGATCTGGCCGGTGTTTTTGTGCGACGGGGTTGGACAACGTCAAGCCATTGCCTCAATGCCCGGTGTCGAACGGCTAAGCCTTGATCTGGTGGTCAAAGCCGCCGAAGAGGCCGCAAGTCTTGGGATTCCGGCGATTTGCCTGTTTCCCTATACGGATCCCAGCCTGAAAACAGTTGGCTGCGAAGAGGCTTGGAACCCCGATAACCTGACCAACCGCGCCATTCGAGCCATTAAGGCGGCGGTGCCCGATATCGCGATTATGACGGATGTGGCGCTCGACCCTTACAATGCCCTTGGCCATGATGGCTTGGTGGTGGATGGGGTGATCCTGAACGATGAAACCGTTGCGGCTTTGGTCAAAATGGCCTTGGCGCAGGCCGAGGCGGGGGCGGATATTCTTGGCCCCTCTGATATGATGGATGGCCGTATCGGCGCCTTGCGCGCCGCACTTGAGGGGGCGGGCCATCAGGGCGTGGCGATCCTGTCTTATGCCGCGAAATACGCCAGCGCCTTTTATGGCCCCTTCCGCGATGCCGTGGGGGCCTCGGGCGCGCTGAAGGGCGATAAGAAAACCTATCAGATGAACCCGGCAAATTCCGACGAGGCGCTGCGGCTGGTCGAACGTGATCTGCGCGAGGGCGCGGATATGGTGATGGTCAAGCCCGGCATGCCCTATTTGGACATTTGTCACCGGGTCAAAGATGCCTTTGGCGCGCCGACCTTTGCCTATCAGGTGTCGGGCGAATATGCGATGATCATGGCGGCTGCAAAGAATGGCTGGATCGATGGCGACAAAGCCATGGTGGAAAGTCTGATGGCCTTTAAGCGTGCGGGCTGCGATGGAATTTTGACCTATTTCGCGCCGCGCGTCGCAAAACTGATCCGCGCCGGACTGTGACAGGGCCATTATGGGCTTTTGGGACGCGGGCAAGAAGCTGCACGCGCCCAAACTGCAAGAGTGACATTGCCGCTTTTGCCCGCTAAACTGCGGCATAACGGGGAAAAACCCCGACCAACGAGGCGGAGCAAGATGATGACCCAGTTTTCCAGACGGACGTTTTTGGCCATGGGCGGTGTTGGCCTTTTGGCAGGTTGCGATGGCGCGATTATGGGGAATGGTGTGGGCTCAACAGGCGCTGCGCAAATTGATGCGCGGGTTCAGGCCACGAAATCATTTCTGTTTACCAACTACCCCGGCACCCGCGACCTTGAGCAAAAGGCCTATGGCGTACTCTATATGCCCTTGGTGACCGAGGCCGGTTTTGGCATCGGTGGCAGCTATGGCCGGGGGGCGTTGCAGGTGCGTGGCGCCACGGTGGATTACTATGCCGCCACCCGCGCCAGCATCGGCTTTCAGATCGGCGCGCAGCAATATGCCCATGCGCTGTTTTTCATGACCGATGCCGGTTTACAGGATTTCCGCCGCGCCAGCGGCTGGGCCGCCTCGGCCGATATCCGCTATGCCACCCCGCAAGATGGTGGGTCATTGGGCAAGGAAACCACTGAGATCGATCCGGTAATCGGGCTGATCTTTGGCCAACAGGGGCTGATCGCAGGGGCGTCTTTGGCGGGTGTGAAATACAGCCGGATCATTCCATAAGCACCGGCGTTCAACGCTGGCACATATGACATAAGGCGGAACCGGGGGCGCGTCGCCCCCCGGACCCCCAGAGAGTATTTCGAAAGGCGCAAGATCAAAGACCGGGTGATCCAGAACCGGGTGATCAGCGCAGCCGCCGGATCAGGCTGGAGGTGTCGTTCCGGCCGCCGCCCATCACCTGCACATCCTTGTAGAATTGATCGACAAGCGCGGTGACCGGGAGCGCCGCACCAATCTGGTCGGCGGTTTCCAGACAGATTTTCAGATCCTTGCGCATCCAATCAACAGCAAAGCCGAAGTCGAACTTATCTTCCAGCATGGTCTTGTGGCGGTTGACCATTTGCCACGAGCCTGCGGCCCCTTGCGAGATCACCTCGACCACCGCCGCGCCATCAAGCCCGGCCTTTTGGCCAAAGGCCAGCGCCTCGGCCAGGCCCTGCATCAGGCCCGCAATGCAGATCTGGTTCATCATCTTGGCCAATTGCCCTGCCCCGCTGTCGCCAAGACGGCGGCAGATGCGGGCATAGGCGGCCATGACGGGTTCAGCCGCGTCATACTGCGCCAAAGGCCCGCCGCACATGATGGACAAAACCCCGTTTTCAGCCCCCGCTTGGCCCCCCGACACTGGCGCGTCGACAAAGCCCAAGCCCTTTGCCGCCGCCGTCTGGGCAAGCTCGCGCGTGACCTGCGCCGAGACTGTGGTGTGATCGACAAAGATCGCGCCCGGCGCCATGCCCGCAAAGGCCCCATCCAGCCCAAGGCAGACCGAGCGCAGATCGTCATCATTTCCCACGCAGGCCATGACAAACTCTGCCCCTTCCGCCGCCTTTTGCGGTGTCGGGGCCGATGCGCCGCCATGCTGGGCCACCCAAGCCGCCGCTTTGGCCGGGCTGCGGTTATAGACCGTCACCTGATGGCCTTTGGCCGCCAGATGCCCCGCCATCGGATAGCCCATCACGCCCAAGCCCAAAAACGCCAGTTTTGCCATCGCGCACCCCCATTCGATTGCCGATCCCGTCGCGATGCACTAGGACTGCATCCGGTTCCTGTCGTCAAGGATAGCGCCCCCGTTTACCGCTAGGATTGTCCCGATGTTGATTGCCTTTCGTTGGACCTTGCGTCTGTTTACCGGCCTTGTCGTGCTGGCGCTCTTGGCGGGTTGGCTGGCCTATTACATCTTGTCGCGGTCCTTGCCGGATTATTCCGAAAGCTTCACGCTTGAGGGGATTTCCGCCCCGGTCGAGATTGTGCGCAACAATGCCAATGTGCCGCATATCTTTGGCGCGAATGAGCCGGATGTGTTCTACGCCTTGGGCTTTGTGCATGCGCAAGATCGGCTGTGGCAGATGACGATGCTGCGCCGCACTGCGCAAGGCAAGCTGTCCGAGATTTTTGGCGCGCGCACCGTCAAGATCGACGAATTGCTGCGCAGGCTGGATATTTATGAGCTGTCCTTGCAATCGGTGGCCGCGCAAGATGCGCGCACCAAGGCCGCGCTTGAGGCCTATGCGGCAGGTGTGAATGCGTGGATCACCGAGGTGAACGCAGGCGCGCGGGGCCGGGGTGCGCCTGAGTTTTTCTTTTTCTCCAACGAAATTGCGGCCTGGGCACCGGCAGATTCCCTTGCGATCATCAAGCTGATGGCGCTGCAAATGTCGTCGCATCTGCAATCAGAAGTGCAGCGCGCCCAGCTGTCGCAGCTTTTGCCCGGCCCGCGTCTGGCCGATATTCTGCCCGATGATCCAACCAGCGCCGTGATCGCGCTGCCGCCCTATGCCAGCCTGGTGCCCGGCCCCTTCCCGCCCGCCCGGCCCCAAGCGATGGCCGATCTGGATCAGCCGCTGTCGCCCTTTAAATCGCGCGCCTTTGCCGGGGCCTCAAACGCCTTTGCCGCCCTTCCCGCCCGCTCGGCCGCTGGGGGCAGCCTTTTGGCCAATGATCCGCATCTGGGCCTGACCGCCCCCTCCATCTGGTATCTGGCGCGGCTGGACCTGCCGACGGGTGGCATTATCGGCGGCACCATTCCGGGCATGCCGTTGATGCTGGTGGGACGGTCGGATCGGCTGGGTTGGGGCCTGACCTCGGCCTATGTCGATGATCAGGATGTGGTGATCGAAAAGGTCAATCCGGAGAACCCCGAAGAATACCTGACCCCCGAAGGGCCAAAACCCTTCCGCACAGGCCATACCATCATCACCGTCAAGGATGAGGCCCCCATCACCATCACTCAAAGATGGAGCGAAAGCGGCCCGATCCTGCCCGGCAGCCATTATGATCTGGCCTCGGTGACACCACCCGGCACGGTGGCGGCGCTGCAATGGACGGCGCTTTCAGGCGCAGATACGTCGATGACCGCGGGCCTGCGGTTGATGACCGCGCAATCGGTGACCGAGGCCATGGCGGCGGGTCAATTGTATATTGCCCCCAGCCAGAACCTGACGCTGGCCGATCAATCCTCGATCGCGCTGCAAACCATTGGCGCGGTGCCGCAGCGCGACCCCAGCCACGTCACCCAAGGCCGGATGCCCGCCCCCGGATGGGAGGGCCAGAACCGTTGGACAGGCGTGCAACCCTATGCCAACAATCCCAGCGTGATGAACCCCGGCTCGGGCATTGTGGGCAATACCAACAACAAAATCATCAGCCGCCCCTTCCCGGATCATCTGTCATTCGACTGGGGCGATACCCAGCGCGTGCAACGCTGGCTCGCCCTGATGACCGCGCGTGAGGTGCACACCCGCGACAGTTTCATTGAGGCGCAGCTCGACACCGTCTCGCCCACGGCGCGCAGCATCCTGCCGTTGATCGGGGCTGATCTGTGGTTCACCGGTGAGCCTGCACCGGATGGCACGCCCGAGCGGCTGCGTCAGCGCGCGCTGACGCTTTTGGCCGAATGGAACGGCGAGATGAACGAGCATCTGCCAGAACCCCTGATCGCCGAGGCATGGCTGCGCAGCCTGCAAGATCGGCTGATACGCGACGAGATTGGCCCCTTGGCCGATGCCTTTACCCATCCTGAGCCGGTCTTTATCGAGCGGGTCTATAAGAATATCGCAGGCGCTTCGGTCTGGTGCGATGTGATCCAGTCGGCGGCGGTGGAAACCTGCACCGATATTGCCCGCATTGCGCTGGATGACGCGCTGTTGACGCTGGTGGAACGCTGGGGCCCCAATATTGAAAGCTGGCGCTGGGGGGATGCACATCAGGCAACCCATGATCATCCGGTGTTGGGCGAGGTGCCGGGGCTGCGCCACTTTGTCAACATCCGCCAATCCACAAGCGGTGGCGACACCACCTTGATGCGCGGCCGCACCAAGGGCACCGGGCCCGAGCCGTTTTTGAACGTTCACGCCGGGGCCTATCGCGGGGTTTATGACTTTGCCGATCCCGACAGTTCGGTGTTCATCCTGTCAACTGGGCAATCGGGGCATCCGATGTCGCGGTTCTATGATGATCTGTCCGAGCTGTGGCGGCGTGGCGAATACATTCCGATGAGCCTTGATCCGGACCTCGCCCGCGCCGCCGCTGTGGGCATCACTCGGTTGATGCCTCTTGCGGCTGAGTGATCTGCGCGAAACGGGAGCGCCATGAAAAAGCCCCGACCCATAGGTTGAGGGTCGGCGTCTTGACAGAAACCCTTGTCGGACGCCGACCCTAAAGCTCGCGATACCGTTTTTGCTGGCGCGCTGTCCAAAGGACGTCAATCTGCCAGCCGTCTTCGACCATCGCTTCGGCCTCAATCACACCCTCGGTATGCAGCCAAGCCCGCGCTTTTCCCGCAGAAAAGGGCAGATGCAAATGTTCCGGTGTCTTTTCTTCGCCAAAGACGGCGCTCATGGCCAAGAGCAGGCGATCAATCCCCTCACCGGTCAGTGCCGAGACAGGAAATACCCCCGCGCGGTTTTGGGCCTGCTGCAACAGCGCCTCGTGCTGACTGGGGTCGACAAGATCAAGCTTGTTCCACACCTCGAACATCGGCACCTTGGGATTGACCTTGAGACTGGTCAGAATATCGGTGACATCGGCGGCCTGTTCGGCGGTTTCGGGGTGACTGATGTCCCGCACATGCAAGATAAGATCGGCCTCTAGCACCTCCTCCAAAGTGGCGCGAAAGGCCGCGACCAATTGCGTCGGCAGATCCGAGATGAAGCCCACGGTATCGGACACAATCACCTTGCGCCCTGACCCCTCTTTGGGCGAGGGCCCCGTCTTTTCATCCGGCAAAATCACGCCCCGCATCGTGGGGTCAAGCGTGGCGAAAAGCATGTCCTTGGCCAAAACCTCGGCCCCGGTCATCCGATTGAAAAGCGTGGATTTTCCCGCGTTGGTATAGCCCACCAGCGCCACCAGTGGAAACGGCACCTTGCGCCGTGAGGCGCGGTGCAATTCGCGGGTTTTCACGACCTTATCAAGCTGACGCTTCAGCCGGATCACCTGATCATCAATCGCGCGCCGGTCGGCCTCGATCTGGGTTTCCCCCGGACCGCCCACAAACCCAAAACCACCGCGCTGGCGTTCAAGGTGGGTCCAAGCCCTGACCAACCTTGTGCGTTGATAGCTGAGAGCGGCCAGTTCCACCTGCAACACACCTTCGCGGGTGCGCGCGCGATCGGCAAAAATCTCAAGGATCAGGCCGGTGCGGTCCAAAAGCTTGACGCCCCATTCCTTTTCCAAATTGCGCTGCTGCACCGGGGTGACGGGGCCATCCACCAAGACCAGATCAATGCGCAACTCTTTCAGACGCTGCGCCAGATCCTCGACCTTGCCAGAGCCAAACAACATACCGGGGTGCAGCTTTGGCAGACGGATCACCTCGGCACCCAAGACCTCAAGATTGGGCAGCGCGGCGGCAAGGCTGACGGCCTCGGCAAGACCATGTTCGGCCAGACGACGCGCGCGCGAGGTTTTCAGATCCGGATGCAGCACATAGGCGCGCGTTGCGGGCCCCGCCGTCTCATAGGCATCAATCCCACTGCCATCAGGCAGCAGGTCATCGTCAAATTCATCCTCGGGACGATCAGGGATCAGTCTTCACCCTCGTACAGGTTCAGCGGCCCGCCGGGCATGATTGTCGAAATGGCGTGTTTATACACCAGCTGCGACTGCCCATCGCGGCGCAAAAGCACGCAGAAGTTGTCAAACCAGGTGATCACGCCCTGCAGTTTCACACCATTGATCAGGAAAATCGTGACCGGAACCTTGGATTTACGAACCTGATTTAGAAACGCATCCTGCAAATTTTGTTTATCGGCGGCCATTGGCTTTTTGTCCTTGTTATCCGTCGCTCTACCCGCATCCGCCATCTTTGCTGGACGGACGCACAATTATTGCGCGATGCGCCAACAGTTTCCAGTGCAAAAACGGACATTTAAGCCATTTGAATTCGCTATTTTGCATGATTCTCGCCATGCTGGCGCATGCTGGGCTTATCGGCGAAGGTTCTCAGGCAGCAAAATCGCCAGAATCGCCAAGGCTTCCAACCGCCCCACGACCATCGCCAAGGCCAAAACACCCTGCACCAATCCGCTTTGTCCGCCATAGCTTGCCGCGATGCCGCCAGACTGTTCGACGATTGGGCCGGTGGTGGTCAAGGCTGACAGGGACAGGACAAGGCTTTCGTCAAAACTGACGCCCAAAACGGTCAACGCGGCGACAAAGGCGGCGATAGACAGGGCAAAGATCATGAAAAACACCCATGCCATTGACGCGCCTTGCATCATGGCACTGCGGGAGGTTCCCTCGCTTGCCCGGCTGCGCGCCACGGCTGAGGGGTGGATCACCCGGTCCAACTCTTGTTCGGCAAAGCGCAACAGCGCATAGACCCGCAGCAATTTGACCCCGCCGGCGGTGGTGGCCACACCTCCGCCGATAATCGCCAAGGCCCAAAGCAGCAAATCGGGCGAACTGAGGCCAGACCACAGCTGCCACTCTGCCCAATCGGCCGAAACATAGCCCGAGGTTGTCAGAAACGACAGGCAGGTGAACAAAAGCCCCCAAAGCGCGTGGATGGCTTGATAAAAGCCATGGGTCTGATCGTCGGTCAGCGCGGCGAAAAGACCGGCCCCGAACAAGACCATCCCACATAGCCCCACCACGCCCAGTGCCAAGATCAGCTCGGGGTCGCGCCGCAAATCTGCGCTGCCGCCCTGCCCGCCGCCCTGCCCCAAGAAACGCAGCAAGGGCTTGCGGCTTAGGGCGAAAATCAAAAACAGGGCCACGGCCATCTCGGCCAGCCGACCGCCTTGCCCGGCCGCCATTCCCCCTGACAATGGGCTGATACCCGAGGTCGAGAGCACCCCCATCGCGTGACAGAGCGCCACAAAGCTGTTTTCCCCCGTCATGACCAACATCAGCCAAAGGCCAAGCGTCAGCCCCGAATAGATCGGGAAAATGCTGCCCGCATAGCGCGCCATGCGTTCGGATGGGTCGGCCACGCGGGTGATCTGCTGCATGGCAGGGCTGGCACGTCCTGGAATACGGCCCGTCGCCACCTCCACCCCACCGAGGTTCAGGGGCGACAGCACCGAAAACACCATGATCAGTGCAAATAGCCCGCCCAGCCAACCCACCAGCGCGCGCCACAAATGCACCGAGGGTTGCAATGGCCCCTCCAAAACGGGTGCGCCCGTGGTGGTAAAGGCAGACAGCATCTCAAACATCGCCGGGCCGAACTCGGCCCCGCCGGCCGCACGCTGGATCAGGGGCAAGGCCAAGACGGGGGGCAAGATCACATAGGCCAAAGCCAGAGAAATCAGGTGATTGCGCGCCACATTGCGCGGCTGCACATTGGCCCGCGCCAAGCCCAACATGCCCGAAAAGATCAAGACCAAGAGCGCCATATAGACAAAACTGCGCGCAAGTTCATGGTCGCGCAGCACAAAGGCATGGGCGGCGGGCACAAACATTGCAATTCCTGCCAGACCCAGCATCAAAACCAAAAGCGGCAGGTCCAGAATGCGGCGCATCATCGACCGCGCCCCGTCAAAAGAAATCGACCGAGACCTGCAACAGGCGCTCGACCTCGGGCCGGTCGCCCGCCATGGTAAAGAGGGCAATCACATCGCCCGCCTCGATCCGCAGATCGCCGGTGGGTTTCATCACCCGATCGCCCTTCATCACGGCGCCAACCAAAACGCCTTCGGGAAAATCCACCTCGCGCACCAGTTTGCCTGCCAAGGGTGAGGTGGGCAGAACCTGCGCCTCGATCATCTCGGCCTCGGCATCGCCAATCGAATAGATCGCCCGCACCTTACCATGACGAATGTGCCGCAGGATCGACGATACGGTGGTGGCGCGGGGGTTGATATAGGCGTCAATGTCCAAAGGCCCCATCAGGGGGGCCAATGTTGGGTCATTCACAAGGGCAATCGCCATAGGGCATCCGGCCTGCTTGGCCCGCACGGCGACCAGAAGGTTGGTCTTGTCATCATCGGTCACCGCCAGCACGGCATCGGCCCTGTCAATCGCGGCTTCGGACAAGAGATCCATATCCATACCATCGCCGTTCAAGACGATGGTTCGTGTCAGGTTATCAGCCGCATGTTCGGCACGCGGGCGGCTCATCTCGATAATCTTGGCGCGGATCCGGTCGGTCCGCGCCTCGAGCGCGCGGGCCACGGCAAGGCCCACGTTACCCCCACCGATGATGATCACGCGCTCTTGCTTTTTGGTCCGCTTTCCAAAGACTTCCAGCGTGCGGTTCACATCTTCGATATGGGTGAAGACGTAGATCCGATCCCCCGCCATCAAGATATCCATCGGAGAGGGGGCAAAAAGCTTGCCCTCAGCCCGCCGCACCCCCACCACAATGGCGCGCAGGGTTGAAAAAAGCTCGTTCAATTGGCGCAAGGGGGTCATCAAGACCGGGCAATCTTCGGTCAGTGCGATGCCCAAAAGCTGCGCGCGCCCGGCCATAAAGCTTTCCGTGTCATAGGCCGCAGGCGCCGCCAATCGCTGCAAAGCGGCTTCGGCCACCTCACGTTCGGGGCTGATCACCACGTCGATGGGCAGATGATCGCGACGGTAGAGATCGGAATAGATGGCATCAAGATAGGACTGGCTGCGCAGGCGGGCAATCTTGCGCGGGACCGAAAAGATCGAATGGGCCACCTGACAGGTGACCATGTTCACCTCGTCGGAATGGGTGGCGGCGATGATCATGTCGGCATCGCGCGCGCCGGCTTTTTCGAGCACATCGGGGTAGCTGGCAAAACCCGCAACCCCCTGAACATCCAAGGTTTCTGACGCACGGCGCACCAGATCAGCGTTGCTGTCCACCACTGTGACGTCATTCTTTTCACCCGACAGGTGGCGCGCAATTTGCCATCCCACCTGCCCCGCGCCGCATATGATGACTTTCATGGAACACCTCTGCTTGGGCTGGTGATGGCTTGGCACGGGTTGGGCCGGGGGTCAAGGTTTGCACCGAGACCAGGCCCTCTCCTGCGCCGGGATCGCGGGTGGAAAGCTGCGCCTCCGGCGGGGATATTTGGAAACAGATGAAGGGCTTAGGTTTCATCATCCTCCTCGCCGCCGCCGTTCTTGTGCCCGCCAACCACACCGAGGGATTTCAACTTGCGGTGCAGCGCACTTCGCTCCATGCCGACAAATCCTGCGGTGCGGCTGATATTGCCGCCAAAGCGGTTGATCTGGGTGATGAGATATTCGCGCTCAAACACCTCGCGCGCCTCACGCAGGGGCAGCGTGGCCATCGCCCCGCCCAAGACCATGCGCCCCGAGGCATCGGGGCTGGGTTCTTGGCCCGGCAATTCGCGGGTCTCAATCGGGCCGGTGCCATCACCAAGGATGAGCACACGTTCAATGACATTGCGCAATTGGCGCACATTGCCCGGCCATTGCATGGTTTGCAAAAGCGCCTCGGCCTCGGGCGTCAGATCGCGAAGCGGCAGGCCCTGAGACCGATGGAAAAGCTCAATAAAATGGCGCGTGAGTTCAGGGATATCCTCGCGCCGGTCTTCCAGGCTGGGGACGGCAATTGGCACCACATTCAGCCGATCGAAAAGCTCTTGGCGAAAGCGACCTGCCCCAATTTCGCGGCGCAGATCCTTGGTGGTCGAGGAGATCACCCGCAAATCGACGCGCACCCTGTCTGTGCCGCCCGCGCGGGTGAATTGCTGTTCGGTCAGCACGCGCAAAATCTTGGACTGGGTTCCAAGGGGCATGTCTGCCACCTCGTCAAAATAGACCACGCCGCCATGGGCCTGCTCCAAAAGCCCCTTTTCCACCCCCCGATCGGCGGTTTCGCGGCCAAAGAGCACCTCTTCCATGCGGTCGGGCTCGATCGTGGCGGAAGACACCGAGACAAAGGCCGCCCCCGCCCGGTTGGAGTTTTGGTGGATATAGCGCGCGGCCATTTCCTTGCCCGACCCGGCGGGCCCCGTCAGCATGACCCGACCGTTGGATTTCGTCACCTTTTCCAGATGCGATTTCAACGCCTTGAAGGCAGCACTTGAGCCCAGCATCTCGGTCGAGGTGACATCACGGCGGCGCAGATCGGCGTTTTCCCGGCGCAGGCGCGAGGTTTCCATCGCGCGGCTGACCACAACCATTAACTGATCAATATTGAAGGGCTTTTCGATGAAGTCATAGGCGCCCTGCTTGATCGCGGCGACCGCGATTTCAATGTTGCCATGGCCCGAGATGATGACAATCGGAATATCGGGATTGTCGCGCTTGACGGTTTTTAGAATGTCGATGCCATCCATCCGGCTGTCTTTCAGCCAGATGTCCAAAATCATCAGTGCCGGGGGTTCGGCATTGATTTCGGCCATGCACTCATCCGAATTCGAGGCCAGCCGCACGGAATAACCCTCATCCTTCAGAATATCGCCGATCAGCTCGCGGATGTCTTTTTCGTCATCGGTAATCAAAATACTGGTCATTTATCCTCCTTGCCCACCGGGGGCGGTCTGTTTGCCCGGCCGCTTTTGGCGGGGTGCGCGCGGCAGTTCGATCACTGCCATCGCGCCTGCATGGGCGTTGCCGTCAAAGGGCGGTGCGTCTTGCAACGAAAGCGTGCCGCCGTGTTCTTCGATGATTTTTTTCACAATGGGCAGGCCAAGCCCGGTGCCCTTTTCGCGGGTGGTGACATAGGGTTCGAACAGCCGGGTTCGATCGGGGGGAAGGCCCGTGCCATTGTCGCTGATGCGGATCTCGGCGCGGGCGTCATCCACGGTCATCTCGACGTGAATTTCGGGGATATACCCTTGCGGCGCGCCGCGTTCGATCAGCCCCTCGGTCGCCTCGCCGGCATTCTTGATAAGATTGGTCAAAGCCTGACCAATCATCGTGCCGTCAAATTCCAGCACAGCCGGATCTTTTGGCAGATCGGAGACAAAGCGCACGCCGGGCTGGCCATTTTCTTGCAGCATCACCGCCGCGCGCACCAAGGCCACCAGATCGCCTTCGCGGCGGTCAGGTTCGGGCATACGGGCGAATTTTGAAAACTCATCCACGATGCGGCGCAGGTCATTGGTCTGGCGCACGATCACATCGGTGTATTGTTCCAAATCTTCGGGTTCTTGCACCTGCGCGCGGAACTTGCGCTTGATGCGTTCGGCCGAAAGCTGAATGGGGGTCAGCGGGTTCTTGATTTCATGGGCAATACGGCGCGCCACATCGCCCCATGCCGCCATGCGCTGGGCGCTGACAAGTTCGGTCACATCATCAAAGGCCACGACATAACCTTCAAGCCGCCCGCCTTCGGTGGTGCGGCGCGAGACGCGCACCAAGAGGCTTTCCAACTTGCCCGCGCGTGTCAGCCGCACCTCTTCTTGCACCGCTGCCGCCCCCGTATCACGCAGGCGTTCCAACAAGGGGGCGAACTCGGGCACCGCAAGGCCCAAGGGCACCTCATGCGTGCCAGAGCCCACATCCAATAGCCGTTCGGCCGCACGGTTCACGAAATCAACGCTGCCCTCAGCGTTCAGGCCGATCACCCCGGCAGTGACATTGGACAACACAGAATCAAACAACCGGCGACGGCGTTCGGTTTGGCGATGGCTGTCCATCAGCTCATCGCGCTGCACCTTAAGCTGCTGGGTCATCTGGTTGAACACCCGGCCCAAGGTGGCGATTTCATCATCGCCCTCTTCCTCGATCACCTGCACATCCAGATCACCCTCGCCCACACGGGTGGCGGCACTGGCCAGCCGCCCCACCGGACGGCTGAGCTTTTCGGCAAACCACAGGCCAAGCCAGATCGCTGCCAAGACAAGGATCAGCGCAAAGCCCAGATACAAAAGGCCGAAATTCAACAAGACCCGCCCGCGTTCGGATTCCAATTGTTGATAAAGCGACACGGTTTGCTTGGTATCATCCAGCAAGGACAAAAGCTGGCCATCCACCTCACGGCTGACGTAAAGATAACGGTCTGGGAAGGCTTCAAGCCGAACAAGGGCGCGGAATTCGTTGTTCAGCCAATCTTCGATCACCACCGTCTCACCCGCCGAGGCGCGGGCCAAATCATCGGCAGAGGGGGCTTCGAAATCAAACAGATAGCTCCGCTCACCCCGGGTTTTCAGCGTGCCCGCCCCGTCGATCAGATAGACCTCACGAAGGCCGCGCTGAATGGCCTGCTGGCCTTGGCTAAGCACTTGGCGGATCTGGCCATCATCCATGAAAAACTGCGATTGACGGGTGACGTTCAAAATCCCGGCAAAGCCCTGCGCATCCTCGATCAGCCCGTCACGATGCTCTTTTTCATAGGCCTCGGCGGCCGACAAAGACGAGCCGACCACATTGCGCACCCGTTCGGAAAACCACCCCTCAAGCCCGATGTTCAGGTTCAAGACCGCAAAGACCGCCACCAGAATGGTCGGCACCAGCGCCACAAAGGCGAATACCCCGGTCAGGCGCAAATGCAGACGCGATCCGGCCGATTGGCTGCGCCGGTCCGCAATCATCCGGATGACCCGGCTTAGGATCAATGCGGCCACCAACAGCACATAGACCAGATCGACCAATAGGATCAGCCGCAGGGCATTGGAACTGGCGCCAAGGTCATATGGCCCCATGGCCAGAAAGGTCACCACCGCCAGCAAAGGGCCCAGAAACACCAGCCCAAAGCTGAACGCACCCTGCATCGCCCGGGCCCGGCGCAGACGTGCCAGTTTGACCCATGTTGCGCTGCGATAGGAACTTGACGCCACGAAACCAGAACCCCCGAAAAAGGGCGGCGGACGACGATTGTCCCCCTGCCCCAACGTGCCCCCTGCCATTGGCATTCAGGCAACGCCTTCTGTGGCTGATTTACATCAACTTGCGCCGCCGTGTCACGCGGATATCGAGGTCTGTGATCTTTTTGCGCAAGGTATTGCGGTTGATCCCCAAAAGATCGGCACATTTTGCTTGATTGCCCGCCGTGGCATCCAACGCGATTTCGATCAAAGGGATCTCCATTTCGCGCAACACACGGTCATAAACCCCCGGCGGCGGCAGGTGTCCGCCGTGCAGATCGAAGTAACGCTTCAGATGGCGCGCCACCGATTGCGAGAGCTTTTCGCCCTCCATCACCCCGCCGGGAACAGAGCTGGCCTGAACCTGACCCAAGGCCGCCTCAATCTCGTTGCGCGAGATTTCGGGCTCGGATGAGGTCACCATCAGCCGCCGAAGGGTGTTTTCCAGCTGGCGCACATTGCCCGGCCAGCGATGGGCGCGCACAAATGCCTTGGCATCTTGTGACAAGGCGCGGCGTCCGCCGCCCATCTCGCGCTCGCCCCGCGCCAAAATATGTTCGGCCAAAAGAGGAATGTCATCGACCCGCTCGCGCAGCGCTGGCACAGCCAGCGTGACGCCCGACAGCCGATAGAAAAGATCCTTGCGGAAGCTGCCTGCCTCCAGCCGGGCCAGCAGATCGGCTTGCGAGGTGGACATGATCCGCGGTCCTTGCTCGCCCATCACATCCAGCATCCGCACCAAGCGCGACTGTGCATCGGCATCGAAATCGGCCACCTCATCCAGCACCAAAGAGCCCCCCTTGGCGCGGCCAAGCAAGGTTGAAATCCCCTCAACCCCGGCCAGATCGGCGGCTTGGGCTACCACAAAGGGCTGGGCGCGGCGGTCGGAAAAGTCATGGATCGCACGGGCAATCAGCGACTTGCCTGTGCCAGATTCGCCGGTAATCAGCACCGCCAAATCGGCATTCATCACCCGCGCCACCAACCGATAGAGCGCCTGCATGGCGGGCGTGCGGCCCACCAGCGGCAATTCTTCGGCCACGGGCTTTGGCGCAACCACTTTCGGGGCCAGCCGCTTTTGCTCTAAGGCCCGCGCTGAACGTTTCATCAGATCGGGCAAATCAAAGGGCTTTGGCAGATAGTCAAAGGCCTCGGCCTCGGCGGCTTGAATGGCCGTCATAATGGTATTCTGCGCCGAAATCACGATGACGGGCAGACCGGGGCGCAGCCGTGCGATCTGTGGCAGCGCCTGAAGCCCATTGCCGTCGGGCATGATGACGTCAGAGATGACCAGATCCCCCTTGCCCTCTTCGATCCAGCGCATCAGCGTCATCAGGCTGGAGGTGGCATGCACCTTGCAGCCCGCCCGCGTCAGCGCCTGCGTCAGAACGGTGCGAATGGTGCGGTCATCATCAGCGACAAGAACAGTGCCATCCATGTATTAGCCCTTTTTGGCAAAAGCGGTGTCGGATCGTGACAGGTCTTTCGGAACGATGGGCAAGGACACACGAAACACCGTGCGCCCCGGCGCGCTTTCGACCGAGATCCAGCCGTCGTGGTCGGAAATGATCTTGGAGATCAGGGCAAGACCAAGCCCAGTGCCATTCTCACGCCCCGACACGAAAGGTTCGAAGATATCAGCGGCAATATCCGGCGGGATGCCGGGGCCGTCATCTTGCACCTCAACCGTCAGGGGAAGGCGGGCAAAACTGCCGTCCTTGCGCCGCACCCGCAAAGATTGGTCATAAAAGGTATGCAGCCGAATGGTGCCCGGCCCCTGCGCCGCCTCGGCTGCGTTCTTGATGAGGTTAAGAAAGACCTGCATCAGTTGATCGCTGTCGGCAAAGGTCGACGGCAAGGAGGGGTCATAATCCTCGACAATCGTCATGTGGCTCGCAAAGCCGATCATGGCCGAACGCCGCGCCCGATCCAGTGCGTCGTGCAGATTGACCGGGCGGCGATCTGGGGGCCGCAGATTGCCAAACTGCTCAACCTGCTCCAGAAGTTTTACGATGCGGCGGGTTTCGGCCACGATCAGATCGGTCAGCTCGCGGTCTTCGGGGCTGGCGTTCATCGAGATCAACTGGGCCGCGCCCGAAATCCCGGCTAAGGGGTTCTTGATTTCATGCGCCAGCATTTCAGCCATGCCGATGGCCGATTTGGCCGCCGATTTCACCTGCATGGCCCGGCCCATCCGATCCGCCAAATCGCGCGGTGAGATCAGCATCAAGAGGTAATCGGCATTGTCATGCATGGGCGCAAGCTGGATGTTGCATTGCACCGGCGGGCGTTCGCCCGTGGTCACATCCACATCATTGATGAAAAGCGCCGCGTGATTGCCCCGCGCGCGGTCCATTGCGCTGTCCATATCGGCATCAATCGCCAAACGATCCAGAACGGGCTGGCTTTTCAGGGTCTTGAGCGAGGCGTTCAGAAAAATCTCGCCCGCAGGGTTCACCTCGGCAATCATGCCCGCGCGGTCGATCAAAAGTGCCGGCACGGGAAGGCTGGCCCAGATAACGCCCGGAACCGGGTATGGCGGGCGATAGGCGCTCATGCGGCTTGTTTCGCCTCTGTGGAAAAGGCCCGCGCAATCAGGCGCAGCACATGGGCCGGGTCATCGGCGGTGAGCATCTCAGCCTTGGGGGCCTGCGCCCGCTCGGCATACCAGCCGAGATGTTTGCGTGCGACTTTGCGGCCCAGATCCTTGCCGTAAAACGACAGCATCGCCTCGTAATGTTCGGCCACGAGATCGGCGAGCGCATCCCCCACAGGTTCGACCGGCGCAGGCGCGCCATACAGCGCATGGGCGATTTGCCCCAAAACCCACGGCGCGCCCTGCGCGCCGCGCCCAACCATCACACCATCAGCGCCCGACAGCCGCAAGGCGGTGGCCGCACTGGCGGCATCCACAATATCGCCATTGGCAATCACCGGGATCGACACCGCAGCCTTGACCGCCGCAATCGCCGCCCAATCCGCGCTGCCTTTGTAAAACTGCGCACGCGTGCGGCCATGGATGGTGATCATCGCCACCCCTGCGCCTTCGGCTGCTTTCGCGATTTGCGGCGCGTTCAGCATAGTCTCATCCCAGCCAAGCCGGGTTTTCAAAGTGACCGGCACCGACACCGCGCCCACCACCGCCTCGATCAACCGCAGCGCAAGGTCTGGCTCTTTCATCAAAGCCGACCCACAAGCCCCATTGCCGCCCGAGGCCGTCACACGTTTGGCCGGGCAGCCCATGTTGATGTCAATCACCCGCGCGCCCTGCGCCTCAAGATAGCGGGCCGCCTCGGTCATCCAATGCGGATCGCGCCCGGCAAGTTGCACCGAGGTCGTGGCGTCCCCAACCCCCAATTCCGCCCGCGCCCGCGCTAAGGGACGTGCCCGCATCATGTCTTCCGAGGCCACCATCTCAGACACCACCAACCCCGCCCCAAAGCGCGCCACGATCTGCCGAAACGGCAAATCGGTGATCCCGGCCATCGGGGCCAGAATCACAGGGGGCGTAAAGGTCAGCAGGTCATGGGGCATTTGGCTTCCTCTTGGGTCAGTTTGCGCCGCAGCGCGAGCGCGGCCTAGCAAAGACCGCTGTGTTTATGCCGAAAATCTAACCTTTGCACAAATTTTGTGCAGTTTAGGCGATTTTCCGGGCCAGATTGTCATGCGCCCCGCCATGGCCTAACAGAATGGCATGAGCAAGATGCCCGATCCCAGCTTTCAGACCGTTGCCATCATCGTGGCCGCAGGCCGCGGCACGCGTGCAGGCGGCGATCTGCCAAAGCAATGGCAGCTGCTGCATGGCCAGCCTGTCTTGGCCCGTACCTTGGCCGCCTTTGCCGCGATGCCACGGGTTTTGGTCATTCACCCCGATGACCGCGCACGCGCCGAGGCGATTGCGGGCGATGCGCTGATCGTTGAGGGCGGGGCCACGCGCGACGCATCCGTGATGAATGCGCTTTTGGCGCTTGAAGGGCGCGGGGTGGCCCATGTTCTGATCCATGATGGCGCGCGCCCCTTGGTCAGCCCGGCCTTGATTGCGCGGGTGCGCGCGGCCTTAGACAGAGCACCCGCCGCCGCCCCGGCGCTGGTGGTCACGGATGCGCTTTGGACAGGTGCCAATGGTCTTGTCAGCGGCACGCGCGACCGCTCAGGGCTTTACCGCGCCCAAACCCCACAAGGCTTTCATTACGAGGCGATCCTTGCCGCCCACCGCGCCCATCCGGGCGGGGCGGCCGATGATGTTGAAGTGGCGCGGGCCGCGGGCCTTGATGTCACCATCGTCGAGGGTGACGAGAACAATTTGAAACTGACATTCCCCGGTGATTTTTCCCGCGCGGGGGCAATCTTGAAAGGACGGGCCATGGATGTGCGGCTTGGAAATGGCTTTGACGTGCATGCGTTTTGTGACGGCGATCATGTTTGGCTTTGCGGGGTCAAGATCCCGCATCACAAGGGGCTTTTGGGCCATTCCGATGCCGATGTCGGGATGCACGCGCTGACCGACGCGATTTATGGCGCGCTGGCGATGGGGGATATTGGACGGCACTTCCCACCCTCTGACTCGCAATGGAAAGGGGCTGAAAGCCATATTTTCCTGCGCCATGCCGCCGAACTGGCCCGCTCTCAGGGCTTTGCCATTGCCAATTGCGATGTCACGCTGATCTGCGAACGCCCCAAGATCGGCCCCCATGCGCAAGCCATGCGCGCAGCTTTGGCGAAGATCATGGGCGTTGATCTGGACCGCGTGTCGGTCAAAGCCACCACATCCGAGCAATTGGGCTTTACCGGACGCGAAGAAGGGATCGCCTCAATCGCCACGGCCACTTTGGTCAAGGCATGAGCGCGCCGGGCCTGATCGGTGCCATCGTCACCTTTGGCGGCGTGGGGCATCTGCGCCCTGCCCCCGGCACTTGGGGATCCTTGGCGGCTGTGGCTCTTGCGGTTCTGGCCTATGAGTTGGGTTGGGTCCTTTTGGTGCCTTTGGGCGCAGTTTTGGCCACGATCCTTGGGTTTTGGGCCATTCCCCGCGCCATTGCGGGCAGCCAGGATCAAGACCCCTCTGAAATCGTCATCGACGAGGTGGCAGGCCAGTGGTTGGCGCTGTGCTTTACCCTCCTGCCGCTTTGGTGGCATGGGGTTGAGGGGCTGCTCTTTGGCGCGTGGCCCGGATGGGTGATGCCCTTTGTCCTGTTTCGGCTGTTTGACATCTGGAAACCTTGGCTTGTGGGCCGGGCCGATCGGCGTGGTGATGCGGCGGGTGTGATGATCGATGATCTTTGGGCGGGGCTGTTCGCCGGGATCGTTTCGGTTATCATGGCCGGGCTATACCACGGGGTCCTTCAACCATGGCTACAGGGCTGAACATCGCCGATCTTTTGCAAACCGCCCGGGTCTGGGGCTGGCGCCTGACCACGGCCGAAAGCTGCACGGGCGGAATGGTGGCCGCAGCCTTGACCGACATTCCCGGCTCGTCTGATGTGTTTGACCGCGGCTTTGTCACCTATTCCAACGCCGCCAAGGTCGAGATGCTGGGGGTCAGCCCGGACACGCTGGACCAATATGGTGCGGTTTCAGAAGCCGTGGCACTTGAGATGGCGCGCGGGGCGCTGGCCCATGCCGATGCCTCTTTGGCGGTGTCAATCACCGGGATCGCAGGCCCCGGAGGATCGGCGCATAAGCCGGAAGGTCGGGTGTGCTTTGGGATTGCGCAGGATGGCCGAGCGCTTTTCACCGAAACGGTCGAGTTTGGCGCTTTGGGCCGTGACCGCGTCCGTCTTGCCGCGCGCGATCATGCGCTGGGGCTTTTGTGGCGCGCGGTTCAGCCGTAAAGCGCTGCCGCCCGCGCCTCAAAGGCGCGCACCACCCGGCCCATCGCCTCATTGAAAACGATGCCGATAATTCCGGCCAAAATGGCATTTTTGAACTCGAAATCCACCTCAAAGGCCACATCACAGCCGCCATCCGCCCGATCATGGAAATTCCAGACCGATTTCAGATGCTTGAACGGCCCGTCGATATATTCCGTCAAGATCCGATTATCGTCGCGCAGCAAAGTCACCCGGCTGCCAAAGCGTTCACGAAAGACTTTGAAGCTGATCACCAGATCCGCCAGCATCTCCTGCCCCCCCTCCACGGGCCGGGTTGACCGGATACGCGCCGCCGCAGTCCAAGGCAAAAATTCAGGATAGCGCGCCACATCGGCCACCAGATCAAACATCTGAGCGGCGGTATAGGGCAGAACCTTTGTTTCGCTGTGATGGGGCATTTCAGGTCTTCTTTGCGGGTGCCTGCGGGCGGGGTGGTGACTTGTCCCCGGCTTTTGGGCTAGGAAGGGGGGCAAAATCAAGAGGGCCCCATGCCGCACCGTCCCTATGTGATCGACCAAATGATCTCGGCCAAGGCGATTGCCGCCCGTGTCGAGGCTTTGGCCGCCGAAATTACGGCCTATTACAAAGATTGCGACAAGCTGGTGGTCGTTGGCCTCTTGCGCGGGTCATTTGTCTTTATCGCCGATCTGGTGCGTGAAATTGATCTGCCTGTGCAGGTCGATTTTCTTGAAGCCTCGTCTTACGGCGATGCCATGCATTCCAGCCGCGAGGTGCGCATCCTGAAAGACCTGCGCGGCGAGATTGCGGGCCAAGATGTGCTGGTGGTCGAAGATATCGTCGACACGGGCTTTACCCTGAGCCATGTCAAACGCCTGCTTCTCAGCCGCGAGCCACGCCGGCTTGAGGTTTGCGCGCTGTTGGACAAACCCTCGCGTCGTGAGGTGGATATCAAGGCAACATGGACAGGATTTGAAATCCCCGACGAATTCGTCGTGGGCTATGGCATTGATTTTGCGCAGCGCAATCGCAACTTACCCTTTATTGGCAAGGTTCGTTTTACCGACGAAGGATAGTGGCCGATGAACCTGACTTGGCTGTTGCGCATGGCGAAATGGGCGCGCCACCCGCCCTCGCCCAAACGGGTCAAGCTGGTGCTGATCGTCGTCGCCTTATGCTTTGCGATTTGGGGGGCCGAGCTGATGTGGGGCTGGCCCGAGGCATTGAACGTGAATGGCAAGCTGCGTCCTTGACGCCGCGCGCTGCAAGGCCCGTGTTGGGGCGTCTCCCCCACAACCGCCATGACTGAAAGAACAGCTTAACACAGCCATCGGCTGCTGTATGATCGCGCCGAAAGGGCAAAAGCCCGCCGTTCACACAGGATAATTGATGTTCCGCCGCGCCCTTTTGATTGCCATAGGCACCGCCTTATTGGGCTTTGCGGCCTTCTTGCTGCTCACCCAGACCCGCCCCAGCGATCAGGCCGATCTGGCGGGCTTGCAAGCGGATGCGACACGCGGTGCGGTGGTCTTTGCCGCGGCGGGCTGTGGCTCTTGCCATATGGCACCGGGGGCACGTGAGGAGGCGCAATTGGTCATGTCGGGCGGCATGCGCTTTGCCTCAGAGTTCGGCACCTTTATTGCGCCCAACATCTCGCCCGACCCAAGCCATGGCCTTGGCAGCTGGACGCTCGAAGATTTTTCGCACGCCCTGCGCGACGGGATCACCCCGCAAGGCCAGCATTATTTTCCCGTCCTGCCCTATACGGCCTATGCCAAGATGACAGGCCAAGATGTGGTGGATCTTTGGGCCTATCTGCAAAGCCTGCCGCCCTCGACCACCCCATCTGCGCCGCATGAGGTTGGGTTTCCCTTCTCATTCCGGCGGCTGATTGGGGGGTGGAAACTGCTCTATATGACGGATGGTTGGCAGATGACCGCCGCCGAAACGCCCGAGATCGCGCGAGGCCGTTATCTGGTTGAGGCACTGGCCCATTGTGCCGAATGCCATACACCGCGCAATGCCTTTGGCGGCTTGGACCGCAGCCGCTGGATGGCCGGGGCCCCTTCGCCCGATGGGCAGGGTCGGGTGCCGAATATAACGCCCGCAAAACTGACCTGGAGCGAGGCTGAACTTTTCGCCTATCTAACCACGGGCTTTACCCCGGAATATGACAGCGTTGGCGGCCATATGGCGCATGTCGTGGACAATATGGCGAAACTGCCGGCCTCAGATGTCAGGGCTGCGGTTGCCTATTTGAAAGCCCTGCCGGCGGCAGAATGAATCAGGTGTTGTTAACCACCGTTTAACCAGCTTTTGCCAGTTTGGGGGTATGAAACATTTTGCCTCCACCCCCATGACACCCGACACATGGCTGTCGCAAATTTTTGCCGCAAAATCCGCCAATGGCGGCGTTGTGCGCCGTTCGATCGCTTGGGTTGACCATGAAATTGGCCGAGATCGCTTTATCGACGAAGTGCGACGCCGCGGCTTTCGCCTGATCGCAAGCCGCAGCCAGTTCATCGTGATCTGCAACCGCGATCCGCTGCGCATTCTTCTGTGACATCCGATTTTCGTCGAAAATCGGCACCGCGATTTTTCGACGAAAAATCGTTACGCGCGCCCCAATTTCTCGTTGCGCGCAGATTGCAGCCGGGCAAAATCGTCGCCTGCATGATAGCTTGAGCGCGTCAGCGGCGTCGCAGAGACCATCAAAAAGCCTTTGCCATAAGCGGCTTCCTCATAGCTTTTGAACTCGTCTGGCGTCACAAACCGGTCCACCCGGTGGTGCTTGGGTGTGGGTTGCAGATATTGCCCGATCGTCAGAAAATCGACATCCGCCGCGCGCATGTCATCCATGACTTGCAACACACCCTGACGGTCCTCTCCCAACCCAACCATAATCCCCGATTTGGTGAACATCGCGGGATCCAACTCTTTGACCTTTTGCAAAAGCCGCAGCGAGTGAAAATACCGCGCACCGGGCCGCACTTCGAGATAAAGGCCCGGCACGGTTTCCAGATTGTGATTGAACACATCCGGCCGTGCCTCGACCACTTTTTCCAAGGCAGAGGGCGGGCATTTCAGAAAATCCGGCGTCAGGATTTCAATCGTTGTGTCAGGAGACCGGTGGCGAATGGCGCGGATGGTCTGGGCGAAATGTTCGGCCCCGCCATCTTCCAGATCATCGCGATCAACCGATGTGATGACCACATGTTTCAAACCAAGCTCACTGACCGCATGGGCCACCTTGCCCGGCTCAAAGGCATCCAACGCCTGCGGCTTGCCCGTGGCCACGTTGCAAAAGGTGCAGCCACGGGTGCAAATCTCGCCCATGATCATCATGGTGGCGTGGCCTTGGCTCCAGCATTCGCCCACATTCGGGCAGCCGGCCTCTTCGCAGACCGTCACCAGCTTTTTCGATTTCAAAATCTCGCGCGTTTGCTTATAGCCCTCGGACGTCGGGGCCTTGACGCGGATCCACGAGGGTTTTTTCGGCTGCTCCTGATCGGGGCGATGGGCCTTTTCCGGGTGGCGTTGATCGGGCAGCTTGAGATCGCGCAAGGTATTTTCCCCCTGACTAAACGTCATGCTTGTGTGTAACCTTCCCACACCCCAATGGCAACGGGCCTAGCCCTGCGCGGCGGTCATGGCGCCATTCGCCACAAGCAAGGCCGAGACCATTTTAAAACGCATATTTTGGGGCAAAGAAATTTTGGAGGAACTATGTCAAAGAAACTGATTGCAGAGGCTTTGGGCACATTCATTTTGGTTCTGTTTGGTTGTGGTGCCGCGGTGATCGGCGGTAATGCGATTGGCTTTACCGGCATTTCACTTGCCTTTGGTCTGGCCATTGTGGCCGCCGCCTATGGGCTGGGGGCCATGTCTGGCGCGCATCTGAACCCGGCGGTCTCTTTTGGAATGGTCGCCGCTGGCCGCATGTCGGTGGGCGATGCGGTGCAATATTCCGGGGCGCAGATTCTGGGCGCGATCTTGGGTGCGGCGGTGCTCTATCTGATCGCCTCAGGCAGCGCTGGGTGGACTGGCGGGCTTGGGGCCAATGGTTATGGCCCGGGCTATCTGGGGGAATATTCGCTGACCGCCGCCCTAGTCTTTGAGTTTGTGATGACCTTTGTCTTTGTCACCGTGATTCTGGGGGCAACCGGCACAGGTGCGGCGGCGGGCTTTGCCGGTTTGGCCATTGGTCTGACGCTGGCGGCCATTCACCTTGTGGGCATCAATGTGACCGGGGTTTCGGTCAACCCCGCACGGTCGATTGGTCCGGCGCTCTTTTCGGGCGGTGCGTCCTTGGCGCAGCTTTGGGTCTTCATCCTTGCCCCCTTGGCGGGGGGGCTCGTTGCCGGTGCGGTCTACAAAGCGGGCGTGACGCGCGCGGAGTAATTCGCGCGGACCGGCAGCGTAAAGACCTGCGACCGAAGGGCGCGGAGGCAATAGCCCCCCCCGCGCCCTTTTCATTGCCGCTTGATCCATGTCACAGACATCGCAGGCCATCCCTGCCAGTTGGACTGCATGTCTTTGATCGAACTGACCTTTGCCCTTTTGGTCCTGCTGGCCACACCCGGACCGACCAACACGCTCATGGCACTGGCCGGGGCGCAAGGAAAGCGCGTCGCCTTTGTGCTGCCCTTGGTGGAACTGGCCGCCTATCTGACAAGCGTTATCCCGCTGTCGATCTGGGGGCACCGTTGGCTCGAGGCCGCACCGATGCTGCGCCTTGTCTTAACGCTTTTCGCGGCCTTTTGGGTGGCGACACTTGCGCTGCGTTTGTGGCGGCAGGCCGGGCTTGGTGTGACCAAAGACGCGCGCAGCGTGACCCCCGCTCAGGTTGCCATCACAACGCTTTTGAACCCCAAGGCGCTGGTTTTCGGTTTGGTCCTGATCCCGCAATCATCAGATCTGACACTTGGGCTGTGCATCTTTGCCGGGCTGGTCCTTATCGTGTCTGTGGGTTGGATGTGGGTCGGCGCCAGAATCTCGGGCCGTTATGCACCGATGGTGAACCGGGGCGGCGCGGTTTGGTTGGGAATTATGGCCGCAAGCCTGCTTGGCCGTGCCTTAAGCGCCTGACGGCGACTTGATCGAACAGCTTGGCAAGGTTCCTCTGGCGTTTCTGGCCCACCTCCTGTATGGCCCGCGCCAAAGCTGAAAAAGAAAGAGACCCCTCCCGATGGAGCTTCGCAACATCGCCATCATCGCGCACGTCGACCATGGCAAAACCACCCTTGTGGACGAACTGCTGAAACAGTCCGGTTCCTTCCGCGACAATCAAGCCGTTTCCGAACGCGCGATGGACAGCAACGATATCGAACGCGAGCGTGGCATCACGATTTTGGCCAAATGCACCTCGCTGGAATGGAAGGGCGCGCGCATCAACATCGTTGACACCCCCGGCCACGCCGATTTTGGCGGTGAGGTGGAGCGCATCTTGTCGATGGTGGACGGGGTTGTGCTCTTGGTGGACGCCGCCGAAGGCCCGATGCCGCAGACAAAATTCGTGACCTCCAAGGCGCTGGCCTTGGGCCTGCGTCCGATTGTGGTGCTGAACAAGGTCGACAAGCCCGACGCCGAACCGGCTCGCGCGCTGAACGAGGTTTTCGATCTGTTTGCCAACCTTGGCGCCACGGACGAACAGCTTGATTTCCCGCATCTTTACGCTTCGGGCCGCTCTGGCTGGGCCGATGCCGAATTGGATGGCCCACGCAAGGATCTGAGCGCGCTTTTCGATCTTGTGATGCGCCATGTTCCGGCCCCGGCGCAGATTTCGCGCCGCAATGAGCCCTTCCAGATGCTGGCCACCACCCTGTCAGCCGACCCCTTCATCGGCCGCATTCTGACCGGCCGGGTTGAGGCGGGCACCCTGCGCGCGGGCGAAACCATCAAGGCGATCACCCGTGACGGCGAACGGATTGAACAATTCCGCGTCTCGAAGGTGCTGGCGTTCCGGGGTCTGACGCAGACCCCGATTGATGTGGCAGAGGCGGGCGACATCGTGACCTTGGCCGGCATGTCCAAGGCCACCGTGGCCGACACCTTGTGCGCTTTGGAAATCGACACCCCCCTGCCCGCACAACCCATTGATCCGCCGACCATCTCGGTGACCTTCGGCATCAACGATTCACCGTTTGCCGGCAAAGAAGGCTCAAAGGTGCAAAGCCGCGTCATTCGCGAGCGCCTGATGAAAGAGGCCGAGATCAACGTGGCCATCAAGGTGTCAGACACCGAATCTGGCGACGCCTTCGAAGTGGCCGGTCGCGGCGAATTGCAGATGGGCGTTTTGATCGAAAACATGCGTCGTGAAGGGTTTGAGCTGTCGATCAGCCGCCCGCGCGTGCTGTTTCGTGACATCGACGGCGTCAAGCATGAGCCGATCGAAGAAGTCACCATCGACGTTGATGACGAATACACCGGCCCGGTGATCGAAAAACTGACCGGCCCGCGCAAGGGCGAGTTGGTTGAGATGAAACCCGCCGGTGCGGGCAAAACCCGCATCATCGCGCATGTCCCCTCGCGCGGGCTGATCGGCTATCACGGTCAGTTTATGACCGATACCCGCGGCACGGGCGTTCTGAACCGCGTGTTCCACGATTGGGCGCCGCATCGTGGCCCCATCGAAGGGCGTCGTCAGGGCGTGCTGATCTCTATCGAAACCGGCGTTTCGGTGGCCTATGCGATGTGGAAGCTGGAAGATCGCGGCCATTTCTTTATTGGCGTGCAAGAGCCGATCTACACCGGCATGATCCTTGGCGAGCATAACCGCGACAATGATCTTGAGATCAACGCGCTCAAGGGCAAGCAATTGACCAACGTGCGCGCCTCGGGCACTGATGAAGCGGTGCGCTTGACCACGCCGGTCAAGATGTCGTTGGAACAGTGCATCGCCTATATCGACGATGATGAGCTGGTCGAAGTGACGCCGAAATCGGTGCGGATGCGAAAGCGCTATCTTGATCCGAATGAGCGCAAACGCAATCGCAGCAAAGAGTGATTTATGAATAGAAAACCGCCCCTTGGGGCGGTTTTTTCATCCGATACGTTAGGGTTGAAATCAGATTGTTAGGCGGCCTCGGCCAATCGGCACGGCATAAAGCTTTCGACCTTCACATTCGCCCCCTCAAAGGTGCAAAAGCTCGCGCTTGGAACTTCGTTCCAACCGCCCTCTTCCGCCTCAAGCGGTTCGGAGACCACGGCCATGCCGCCGCGCGTTGCTGACCAACGGTAATACAGCGAAGGCGCGTTTTCATCGGTGGCATAGCGCAACGCGTAAAGACGGTGGCCATCCGACAAGGCCGCTGTCATCCGCAGATAGGGCAAGGCCCCTTTGGCCCGTGCAAGGCCGATAAACCGCGCCGAAGCGCGTTCCAGCGCGCCGCGCGGGTCGCCATCCAGCCCTTCGGCCAAGGCCACCAGAAAGATCGCCTCAGAATCCGTGGCCCCTTTGCGCGCGCAATAAAGACTGTCGGGGATCATCATATCGGCGTCACGGCGGAATTGGTCATAGCCGCCCACCTGCCCGTTATGCATGAAACTCCACTGCCCATGCACGAAGGGGTGGCAGTTGTTGCGGCTGGTGGCGGTGCCGGTCGAGGCGCGCACATGGGCCAGAAACAGGCCCGATTTGACCTGCGCGGTCAGGCTGCGCAGGTTCGGATCAGACCAGGCGGGCATCACATCGCGGTAAAGCCCAGGCTCGGGCCGGTCGGCATACCAGGCCACGCCAAAACCATCTGCGTTGATGGCGGAATGGCACTGCGTGGCGCAATGGCTTTGGTGGATTAACGAATGACCGGGGCGGCTGATGATCTCCTCAAGGAAAATCGGCGCCCCTGCGTAAGCGGCCCAGCGACACATCAGCGCCGCCCATATCTTGGTAACATTGCCTGCCTCATGGTGTTTTTTTGAAGATTACCACGAAAAAGGCAAATTGCGCGGGGAATTTTCCGCGCAATTTTCTCATTCGGCCTCTTCCACCACCATCAGATCACGCACCGATGCGCCACGGGCATGGGACAAGGCCGTCTGATAGGCGTCAGAGTGATAACACTCCACCGCCTTTTCCAAGGACGGAAAGCGCGCCACCACATTGCGCGGGCGGTCCTTGCCTTCAAGCTGCACATAGCGACCGGCGCGGGCCAGAAAATAGCCGCCATGCGCGGCAATTGCCGGGCCTGCAAGGGCGGCATACTTGCCATAAGCCTCGGCGTCGGTCACCTCGACATGGGCAATCCACAGGGCTGTCGGCATGTCAGGCCTCCAACGCGGCTTCGACCGCCTTCAGCGCCGCATCGGCCAGCGCAATATCTGCACCGCCCCCTTGCGCCATATCCGGGCGGCCACCGCCGCCCTTGCCCCCCAGCGCCTCAACCGCCGCTTTGGCCAGCGTCACGGCTGAAATCCGGTCGGTCATATCCGCCGTTACCCCCGCCGCAACCGCAGGCTTGGCCCCGGTGTCAGCAATCAGCACCACCGCACCCGAGCCAATGCGCGCCTTCATCTCGTCGATGATCGCGGGCAGATCCTTGCCCGAAACCCCGGACATGACCTGAGCGATCAGCTTGATGCCGTTGATCTCTTTGACCTCAGGCCCACCCGAAGTGCCGCCCATCGCCAACTCCCGGCGCAAGCTCGCCACTTCGTTTTGCAACGCCTTGCGCTCGTCCATCATCGCGCGCAGACGGTCCGCCAACTCGGCAGGGGCCGCTTTCAAGACCGCCGCCGCCTCCATCAACTTGGTCTCTTGCGCCTTAAGATAGTCAATCGCCGCCTGCCCCGTCAGTGCCTCAAACCGGCGCACACCGGCGGATGAGGCGCTTTCGCCCAAAGCCACAAAAGCCCCAATATCCCCCGTGCGCGCCACATGGGTGCCGCCACACAGTTCCAACGAATAGGTGTTGCCGTCAGCCCCCTTGGCCGACCCTTCCAACACGCCCATCGACACAACACGCACTTCTTCGCCGTATTTCTCACCGAAAAGCGCCTGCGCGCCCAAGGCGCGGGCATCGTCGGGCGTCATGATGCGCGTCTCAACCGAAGAGTTTTGCCGGATAAAGGCGTTCACTTCCGCCTCAACCTGCTGCAACTCGGCTGGCGTCATCGCCGTGGCATGGCTGAAATCGAAACGCAGACGATCCGGCGCGTTCAAGCTACCCTTTTGGGCGACATGATCACCCAGCGCGCGACGCAGCGCCTCATGCAAGAGGTGCGTTGCCGAATGGTTGGCGCGGATTTGCGCACGGCGGGAATGGCTCACCTCCAGCTTGGCGGGTTGGCCGCGCAGGATGGTGCCTTCGGTGACGGTTGCCACATGAATGAACACTCCGGCGGTCTTGCGGGTGTCGGTCACCTCAGCCATGCCGGTTTGGGTGCGGATCAGCCCCTGATCGCCCACTTGCCCGCCGCTTTCGGCGTAGAAGGGCGACTGGTTCACCACGATTTGCACAGATGTACCAACCTCGGCAGCCCCAATTTCAGCCCCATCGCGCACCAGCGCGTTGATCTGGCCTTCGGCAGTTTCAAACTCATAGCCGAGGAATTCCGTCGGCCCATGGGTTTCGGCCAGACCGAACCAGATCGCGGCATCCGCCGTGCCACCGGCACCCGACCACGCCGCGCGGGCCTTGGCCTTTTGCTCTTCCATCGCGGCATCAAAGCCTTGGACATCCACAGCACGGGCCTTCTCGCGCAAAACGTCTTGCGTCAGGTCCAAGGGGAAGCCGTAGGTGTCATAAAGCTTGAACGCCACCTGCCCAGGCAGATCGGCGCCGTCGGGCAGACGGTCCAACTCATCATTCAACAGACGCAACCCACGGTCGAGCGTGGTCTTGAACCGGGTCTCTTCCAGCTTCAGCGTCTCTTCGATCAGGCTTTGCGCGCGGGTCAGTTCGGGGTAAGCCGCCCCCATCTGACGCACCAAGGCCGGCACCAGACGGAACATCACCGGATCTTGCGCCCCGAGCATATGGGCATGGCGCATGGCCCGGCGCATGATCCGGCGCAGCACATAGCCGCGACCTTCGTTTGACGGCGTCACACCATCGGCAATCAGGAACGAGACCGAGCGCAGGTGGTCGGCAATCACCCGGTGGCTGGTTTTGCCTTTGCCATCAGGGTCAGAGTTCGTGGCATGCGCGCTGGCCTCGATCAGGCTGCGCATCAGGTCGGTGTCGTAATTGTCATGCTTGCCCTGCAAAAGCGCGCCAATCCGCTCCAGCCCCATGCCGGTGTCGATCGACTGCATCTCCAAGGGCACCAAACGCCCATCAGCGAACTGTTCGTTCTGCATGAAGACGTTGTTCCAAATTTCGATGAAACGGTCGCCATCCTCATCGGCGCTGCCGGGCGGGCCACCCCAGATGCTGGGGCCGTGATCGTAGAAAATCTCGGTGCAGGGGCCGCAAGGGCCGGTCGGGCCCATACGCCAGAAGTTGTCATCGGTGGCAATGCGGATGATCCGTTCATCCGGCAGGCCTGCGACCTTTTTCCAGATTTGGGCGGCCTCATCGTCAGTATGGTAAACGGTGACGGTCAGCTTGTCCTTGGCCAGACCAAAATCCTTGGTCAGCAATTCCCAAGCAAAAGCAATCGCCTGATCCTTGAAATAATCACCAAAGGAAAAATTCCCAAGCATTTCAAAGAAGGTATGGTGCCGCGCGGTATAGCCGACATTGTCCAAATCATTGTGCTTGCCGCCTGCCCGCACACATTTCTGCGCGGTGGTTGCGCGCTTGTAGTCGCGGGTTTCCACACCGGTAAAGCAGTTCTTGAACTGCACCATGCCCGAGTTGGTGAACATCAAGGTCGGGTCATTGCGCGGCACAAGGGGGCTGCTGTCCACATGCCGGTGGCCATTGCGGACGAAAAAATCAGTGAATGTCGAGCGGATGTCGTTCAAGGACGCCATGGGAACCCCTTCGGGATGCGGTTTCGCACCCGTTTAGCCCCGCCTGCCCGCCCTGTCCACGGGCATAATTCCGCAACAAACACAAAGGCCAGAGCAGATGCTCTGGCCTTTGATTTGATCTGCCGGATCAGGATCAATCGTCCAGGACATCATCCTTGTCGGCCATGGTGAAATCCAGCCCATTGGCGGCGCGGATCTTGTCCTCAATCTCGGCGGCGATGCCGGGGTTTTGCTTAAGGAAGGTTTTGGCGTTTTCACGCCCCTGCCCAATGCGCTCATCCTTGTAGGAATACCAGCTGCCCGACTTTTCAACGACCCCGGCTTTGACGCCAATATCCACCAGCTCGCCAACCTTAGAGATGCCCTCGCCATACATGATGTCAAACTCCACCTCGCGGAAGGGTGGCGAGACCTTGTTCTTCACCACCTTGACGCGCGTCGAATTGCCCACCACCTCATCGCGATCTTTGATCGCGCCGGTGCGGCGAATGTCCAAGCGGACAGAGGCGTAGAATTTCAACGCATTACCGCCCGTGGTGGTCTCGGGGCTACCAAACATCACGCCAATCTTCATGCGGATTTGGTTGATGAAAATCACCATGCAATTGCTGCGCCCGATGCTGGCGGTCAGCTTGCGCATTGCCTGGCTCATCAGACGGGCCTGGCTGCCCATCTGCATATCGCCCATATCGCCCTCAATCTCGGATTTTGGGACCAAGGCTGCGACAGAGTCGACCACAATCAGGTTTACCGCGCCTGAACGCACCAAGGTGTCGACAATTTCCAGCGCCTGTTCGCCGGTGTCGGGCTGGCTGATCAGCAGCTCATCCAGATTGACGCCCAGCTTTTTGGCATATTGCGGATCGAGCGCATGTTCGGCATCGACAAAGGCACAGACGCCGCCCTTCTTTTGACTTTCGGCCACGACATGCAGCGTCAGCGTGGTCTTGCCCGAGCTTTCCGGCCCGTAGATTTCAATGATCCGCCCCTGCGGCAAACCGCCGATCCCCAAGGCAATGTCCAGCCCAAGCGAGCCTGTCGAGGTCGCCTCGATATCCATCACCGCGTTGTCTTGCCCCAGCTTCATGATCGAGCCTTTGCCAAACTGCCGCTCAATCTGTGCCAGCGCGCTTTCCAGCGCCTTTGCCTTGTCCATGCCCTGCTTCCCGTTCAATTCGAGGAGGTTTGCCACCGCCACCATTGCCACACTCCTTATCACATGACCGCACGTCGGCGGCAATTGCCCGCATGTTCGCCGTTTGTTTCCAACGTATGAATACAAAACAAGAACATTTCAATCAAAATCTTCACCCCCAGCTTTTCACGATCATGATTAAGGAATAGTTAGCGCCAGTCGCTTTGGGCGGGCTATGACCTGTCTCAGAAAATTTGCAACAAAAGCAGGGTTGTCAGCGTTATGATGGTGTTCTGGCAGGAAAAACTGGCCATTTTGGCCACACCCAAGACCGCATCCACCGCAATTGAATCGGCACTGGGCTCTTTGGCGGCCGTTGTGATTCAGCGCCCAAGGGCCCTGAAACACACCGATGCGTCGCGATTCGCGGCGCATTGGAAACCCTATCTTGCCGAGGCCGCCGGGGCCGAGTTTGAAGTTGCCGCCTTGATGCGCGAGCCGCGCGATTGGCTGGGCAGCTGGTATCGCGATGGTCAGCGGGATGATGCAGAACCCGAACGTTCAACTCGTGGCCTAAGTTTTGATGACTTTGTCCAAGCCTATTGCGCGACGGGTCTAAAGGCTGGCTTTGCAGATGTCGGATCACAAGCGGCGTTTTTGGGAGGGCGCGGCCCTGCGCGGGTAAACCGAATTTTCCGCTATGAAGCGCTGGATGACTTCGTCGATTATCTGGAAGATCGGCTAGGATGCGAAATCATCCTGCCGCGTCTGAACGTCTCGCCCGCTGCCAACACCAGCCTTTCGTCGCAGACCGAAGCCCTGCTGCGCCAGGTCTGCGCCGAGGATTTCGCGCTTTACGAAGGTTTGTCGCGCACCTGAAACATCAGATTGTAAAGCGCAGCCCCCGGATGTCGGGCTTAGTGCAGCATTTGCCCCTGAACCGTTGCGGCAAGATCTGAAAGGGAAAACGGTTTGGGCAAGAAAACCGAATTCGGAATCCGTGATTGCATTTCGGCCAAGGCATCTTCGGCGTAGCCGGACACGAAGATCACCTTGACATGCGGCCGTTCTTCCAGCGCCAGCTTGACCCAAGATGGGCCATCCATGCCCGGCATCACCACATCGGTGACAAAAACATCAACCTCAAGCTTGGGGTCTTGCAGCGTGCGCAGCGCTTCTTCGGCGCTATCGGCCTCTAGCACGGTATATCCCCGCATCCTAAGCGCGCGGCTGGCAAAGGCACGGACGGGGGCTTCATCTTCGACCAACAAAACCACCCCCTCGCCCGGGCGCATAATCTGATTTGCTTTTGGCGCAGGTTTTGGCGACATCTCTTCGCCGTCCAATGCTTTGTGAATGGGGAAATACAGTTGAAAGATGGTGCCCTCACCTTCAGTGGAATCCACGAATATGAAACCGCCTGACTGTTTGACGATGCCATAGGCGGTGGACAGACCAAGGCCCGTGCCCTCGCCAGTTTTCTTGGTGGTGTAAAAGGGTTCAAAGATTTTTTGCAATCGGTCTGGCGCAATGCCACAGCCGGTATCGCTGACACGGATCAGCGCATAATCCCCGGCGGGCACTGCGGCACGATCGCGGCGCATCTCCTCGCGCAAGCTTAAAGCCTCGGTTTCGATGTTGATCGTGCCACCCTCGGGCATGGCATCGCGCGCATTGACCACAAGGTTCATGATGACCTGCTCCAACTTGCGCCGATCGGCCCGGATGTGCTGCAAATCGTTGCCATGGGTCAAACGCAAAGAGACCCGTTCCCCCACCAGACGGTTCAGCAGATGGGTCAGCTCTGACAGAACGTCGCCCAGATCCAGACGTTCGGGTTTCAGCGTCTGTTTGCGGGAATAGGCCAAAAGCTGGCCCACCAGTGCCGCCGCGCGGTTGGCGTTTTGGTGAATTTGGATGAGATCGGCATAGGCCGGATCCTCGGCCGTGTGGCGCAGCAACAAAAGATCACAATGGCCAGAAATCGCGGTCAACAAATTGTTGAAATCATGGGCAATACCACCGGCAAGCTGGCCAATCGCCTGCATTTTTTGACTTTGGACAAACTGCGCCTCGAGAGTTTTGAGCGCGGTGGCGTCTTGCAAAATTGCCACCACACCCGGACGCCCCGCCTCGACGATCCGGCGCAACGTCACCTGCACAAAGGCCTCTGGGCCCAAATGCCGCGCGGTCAAAACCTCGGCCCCGCCGGGTTTGCGTTCGGCCACCACATCAGCCAGCCAATCCCCCACCGGCCGGCCCAGACCATCAAACAGATCATGAAACGAGAGCGTGCTGTCAGGTGCCAGATGCAACTGATCGCGTGCAGCCGCATTGGCCGCGCGCAAGGCGCCATCAGGGGAAAACTTCATCAAAGGCACCGGCACAAGTTCAAAATCGGCCTGAACATGCGCTGCCGGGTCAGCCGCGGGCAAAGGCAGAAGGAAAATCTCTCGGCGTTCTGCGCCCCCTTCAACCTCGGCCAGAATGGCGCGCAAGGGACCATCGACGCCGTTCACCTCCACCTCTTCGCCTGAGCGCAGGGTGTGGCTGTTAAAGACCCGGTCCAGCCGTTTCGGCCGCCCCCCCAAAAGCCGGCGCATGGCCTCATTAGAAAACAGCACAACCCCGGCCTTATTTGCCGTCAGCATCGGCAGGCTCAGGGTTTCAGCCCCCCGCCCAAAGGCGCTGCGATCGGCAAATTCTTCCAACCGCCACAAAAAACGATCTTGCGCCAAGCGGTGCACAGAAAGCCGCGTGTGGCCGCGACGGCTGACCACATCCTCACGCGCCGCACCGGCATGGCTGGCGCGTGTTTGCAACCGATACAAAACGGCCGAAGGCGAAGCAAACGCCTCCCCCAGAACGGCGACCAGCGTGGCCCCTTGAACGCCACCGAATCGCTCACGCGCCGCCTGATTTTGAAACCGGATCTGACCTTCCATATCCGTGGTAAAGCTTGGGGTCGCGTCATGGCCCGTCATTTGAACAAGTTGACGATCCAACCGCCGCTGTTCAAAGGATTTCAGCCCAGCCAAACCGCGCGCGAAAATTACCAAGATGACAAAGGTCAACCCAACTGTTGCCGCCCCGATCCGCACCCAATGATCATCAGAAAAACCAGCGATAACAAGGGAAAGAACAGAAAGCACCGTCAAAAGCACGACCCCATTCGGGCCATAGCCGCGACGACCAAACACCTCGGCCAGATCGGTCAACGGTCTGCCTGTCAAAACCCATTCTCCCCTAAGAACACCAAAAGACGGCTGAGTTTGGGCTGCCAATGGTTAATCAAGGCTTAAACGCCTTGGCCTTCGGCGTGATTTTATCGCCTATACGCGGGAAAAAGTCATTAAATTTCACCCAAAGGTTGCGCGAACCCCCTTTAGTCACCCCGTTCCAAAAGCGCGAGGAAAAATCCATCCCCGCCATGCAAGGGCGAGAACCTGCGTTGAAGACGGCAGCTAAACTGTGGAAATTGCGTCAAAAACGCAGAAATTTGGTCTTCATTTTCTTCACGGAAAACCGAACAGGTCGCGTAGGCCAGCACGCCTTGCGGGCCAAGCATGGCTGCGGCACGCGACAAGATGCTGGTTTGCACCTTAACAATCTGGGCCAAACGGGCGGGGGTCAGGGCCCATTTTCCCATAGGATCGCGCCGCCAACTGCCAGAGCCAGAACAAGGAACATCTGTTAAGATCAAATCATATAGCGCTGTTTTTTCTGGGTTTTGTAAAATATCGACCTGCACCCCTGCACGTTTTGCACGCAGCGGCAGATCACGCATTCGGCCTTGATCGGCATCATAGGCGAAAAGCTGCAAGCGTGCGCGGGCGGCCATGGCAAGGGTCTTGCCACCCCCGCCTGCGCACATGTCCAAAACCCGCAACCCATCTTTGAGCGGCAAAGCCTCGATCACCGCTTGGGACGAGGCGTCCTGCAATTCGACCAAGCCTTCTGCATAAAGGTTGGAATTCTGTATTTTTCTGGCGTTTTCAATAACCTCCAAGGCGTTTTCAACGCCGGGATAGGGCCGGGTTCCAATTCCCGCCTCGGCCAATGCAGCCATCGCCTGCGCAGGCGTTATTCTGGCACGGTTGACCCGCAAGAAAACCGGCGCACGCTGGCGCATTGCCAAAAGCGTTGCATCACATTCATCCCCCAAGGCATTGGAAAAATGAGGATATAGCCAGTCTGGAATATCCAATGCCTCCGCCCCTTGGGGCTGATGTCCCGTTTCATCCTCCGACACCACGGCGGGTGCGTGGCCAAGTCCGGTGAACAGCGCATCGAGATCAGCACCCGCAGCACGCTGGCCGCCAAGGATCAGGCCCCGGCCCGTCATCCCCCCCCCAAGCGCCGCATAAGAACGTTTGCAGCGCAAGGCATCATAAACGAGATCACGTAGCGCGTGCCTATCGCCTGATCCCGCAAAGCGGTTGGCCCGGCCCCAGTTTGTAAGCGCCTGCTCGGCAGGTTCTCCGGCCAAAATCCGGTCGAGAACGGTCATGGCGGCGGACAGGCGGGCGGCGGGGGTCATGCCTTGCGCTCTTGCAAGATATTGCCGCCATCGACCACCAGCGTCGCCCCGTTCACATAAGAGGCGCCAGAGGAGGCCAGAAAGGCGACACAGGCCGCCACTTCCTCGGGGCAGCCTGCCCGACCGGGGGGCGTGGCCAAGGCGGCGCGCAGCTCTTCTGGGGTGGCCGCCTCGGTCGCGATCCAACCGGGGGCCACGGCATTGACCGTGACACCTTGTGCGGCCACCTCAAGCGCCAGCGCATGGGTCAGCCCCACCATCGCCGCCTTGGCCGCAGAATAGGCGGCCTCACCGGGGTTTGACACCATAGGCCCCGTGACCGAGGCCATCATCACCACGCGGCCCGATTGCGCGCGCAACATGGCGGGCAGATAGGCCCGGGTGACCAAAACCGCCGTGGTCAGCGTGACATCCATTTGCCTGCGCCATTGGTCCGCCGACATATCGACAAAGGCGATCTGCTCAGCCGGGGCCAGAACCGACCCCATCCCGGCATTGTTCACCAAAACCGCCGCAGGTCCGGTTGTGTCATAAAGCCGCGCCACGGTGGCGGGGTCGGTCAGATCGCCTTGGAAGGCCAGAACAGAGAACCCTTCGGCCATCAGCTCGGCGCGGCGCGCTTCGATCCGGCCGGTGGTGGCGGTGATCGCCAGATCAAAGCCTGCAAGGCCCAAAGCCCGCGCGCAGGCCATACCGATGCCCCCCGCTGCCCCTGCGCCTGTGATGACTGCCAATGCCATTCTGCCCCCCGTTTCCCGCCCTTCCTAGCCGTCCTGCCCCGATCTCGCAACGCGGCAATCTTCTGCGCAGGGTCTGGCAATTTCCAGCGCGCTGCCCCACATCTGGCGCATGATGCAGCACGACACAGAACGCCTCTCGCAAATCTTGCCCCGGCTGGCCGAAGGCGATCAACCGCGCTTGACGGTGGCAGAGTTGATTGAGCGGATGCAAGACCGCGCCCATGCAGCGCTTTTGGTGCTGTTTGCGCTGCCAAACACCCTGCCCGCCATTCCCGGCACCTCGGCCTTGACGGGGATACCTTTGGTGTATCTGTCGCTGCAACTGACCTTGGGCCAAAAGCCATGGCTGCCTGCCTTTATTGCAAAGCGCAGCTTTCCAAGAGAGTCTTTGGCCTCGGTGTTGGATCAAGCAAAGCCTTGGCTTTTGCGCAGCGAAGGGCTGTTGCATCCGCGCCTTGGACAGCTGACGGGCCCGCGGGCGGAAAAGCTGGTGGGCATCTTGATGCTCTTCATGGCCTGTATGGTGGTTTTGCCGATCCCCTTTGGCAATATGCTGCCCTCTTTGGCCATTATCTTCTTTGCCCTTGGGCTTTTGGAAGAAGATGGGCTTTGGGTCATTGCAGGCGCGGTGATGGTGGTGGTGAATATCGTGGTCTTCGCCACCTTGTTGTGGGGGCTTTTCAAGGCGGCGGTGTTCGTCTTTCTCGGCGCCTTTGGCTTTGCGCCCTAACCGGCGCGGCCCCGCAAATTGCGCTTTGGACATCGGCCATTCGGGGCCAGCCCAGATAGGCGGCCCCGAATGAATGCATTACCCGATCCGATAGTTCGGGCTTTCGCGGGTGATCTGCACATCATGGACGTGGCTTTCTTTAAGCCCCGCGCCGGTAATGCGCACGAAGCCGCAATTCTTGCGCATCTCGGCCACGGTGCGGTTGCCGGTATAGCCCATCGCAGCGCGCAAACCGCCCACCATCTGATGCAGCACCGCCGAGACGGTGCCTTTATAGGGCACCTGCCCTTCAATACCCTCGGGCACCAGTTTGTCGCTGGCCGCATCTTTTTGGAAATAGCGATCAGCCGAGCCGCGCGCCATGGCCCCAAGGCTGCCCATGCCGCGATAGGCCTTAAAGCTGCGGCCTTGATACAAGATCAACTCGCCGGGGCTTTCTTCGGTGCCGGCGATGGCGCTGCCGACCATGGCGCATGAGGCACCCGCCGCAATCGCCTTGGCAAAATCGCCCGAAAACTTGATGCCGCCATCGGCGATGATCGGCACATCCCCCGCCGCACGGGCCGCATCCATGATCGCGGTCAATTGCGGCACCCCCACGCCTGCGACGATGCGGGTGGTGCAAATGCTGCCCGGACCGATGCCGACCTTCACCGCATCTGCCCCCGCACCGATCAGCGCGCGCGTCGCCTCGGCGGTGGCGACATTGCCCGCCACGACCTGCACACCGCTATGGGCGGCCTTGATCCGCTCAACAGCCTTGGCCACGCCTTCGGAATGGCCATGGGCGGTGTCGATGACCACCATATCCACGCCCGCCTCGATCAAGGCCATCGAGCGTTCAAAGCCCGCATCCCCAACGGTCGAGGCCGCAGCCACCCGCAGACGCCCCATCTCATCTTTGCAAGCCTGCGGGTTCAGCACCGATTTTTCAGTGTCTTTCAGCGTCAAAAGCCCGGTCAACTTGCCCTCGGCATCGGTCACCAAAAGCTTTTCGATCCGGCGCGATTTCATCAGGCTGATCGCCGCCTCGCGGTCCACCGGTTCGCGCAACAGCGCCAGATTGTCAGAGGACATCATCACCGACACCGGGGTGCGGTCATCGGTGGCAAAGCGCATGTCACGATTGGTGACGATGCCGACCACCCGGCCCTGATGATCGACGACGGGAAAGCCGGTGATGTGATAGCGTTCCATCAAAACTTTGGCATCGGCCAAGGTCTGATCGGGGGTTAGGGTGATGGGGGCATAGACCACGCCCGATTCAAAGCGTTTGACGCGGCTGACCTCGCGCGCTTGGGCCAGGATATCAAGATTGCGGTGAATAACGCCAATCCCGCCCGCCTGCGCCATGGCAATCGCCATCCGCGCCTCGGTCACAGTGTCCATCGCGCTGGACAGAAGTGGTATGTTCATACGGATGGATTGGGTGACATAGGTCGAGGTATCGGCATCCGAGGGCAGCACATTGGATGCAGCCGGGACCAACAGCACGTCGTCAAAGGTAAGTGCCTCGCGAATCTCCAAAGGGGCCTCCATCGGTTGGGCTGGGGAGTGTTCGTTTGACGGCTCCCCTTTTCACGGGTTTCGATGAAGTGCAAGGGCGATTTGCCCCCCTTGCGGCAGATAAACCGCCATGCATTGATGCCGCCAGATCTGAGGAGGCCAAGGATGCGCGTTGCGATCATCGAAAACACCGCCGTCACGCACCACGGGCAAGTGGGCGTGGCGCTGCACGAGCTGGGCGCGCGGGTTGATCTGTGGAAGCCCTGGCGCGATGGGGCGCTGCCGGATTTGGGAAGCTATGATGCGCTGGTGGCCTTTGGCGGCGAGCAAAACGCTTTGGCCGACGACAGCCACCCCTATTTGCCGCGACTGGCGCGGTTGATGAAAGACAGCGCCGAGATGGGCATCGCGACCTTGGGCATCTGCCTTGGCTCGCAAGTTTTTGCCCGTGGTTTGGGGGCGGCAAACCACATTGGAACGGCCGGCGAATATGGCTGGTGCGAGGTGGAACTGACGGAAGCGGGTCGTGCCGACCCGGTTTTGGGCCATTTGCCTCAGCGATTTCCCATTCTGCAATGGCATTCCGACACATTTACCCTGCCCGAAGGCGCAGCCCATCTTGTACAATCGCGCAATGTGGCATCGCAATGCTTTCGCTATGGCCGCGCGGGCTATGCCATGCAGTTTCACTTTGAGGCCCATCGCGCGGTGGCCGCCGATTGGGCGCGTGAATTCGCCCCAGCCTTTGAAGAGGCCCGCCCCGGCTGGGTGGAAAACTTTGCCGCCCACGCCGTCGCGCATGGGGCAGAGGCCGATGCCCATGGTCTGGTCATCGCGCGGGCTTGGGCGCAGTTAATCTAGGCGCAGGGTCTGACATGGCGCGCCGGGGGCATCTGTCGGATGCCTCCGGCGGGAGTATTTGGGCCAAGAGGAAGCGGCAGCCGCCTGCAAAAATGCATAGGCTTAGGCTCAGGCTTCGGCAGCGTTGGTCTTGGCCGAAAGGCGATTGCCGGGCCAGAGTTTCAGCACGTTCCAGGCAATTGGAGGGATGACGCCAAGCGCGAGGACCAGCACCGCCAACCCCGGGAATTCCCAAGTGTCACCAAGAGAGATGAGCGCATTGGCAAAGGCGGCGAGCGGAAAGGTGAATGCCCCCCAAAGCGGCGAAAATCCTGACGCCACGATCCAGCGCGCCGCAGCCAAGAGCGCGAGGAAAATGACCGCCCCGACCCCGGCAAAGATCAGCGCCAAGACCGGTTGGCCGATCAGCCCGGCCACAAGCGACAACAGCGCGGCCGGGGCCAGATGAATCGCCAAAAACGGGCGCAACGGCGCAGGCGGGCTGCCTTGCAGCAATTGGCGCAGAGAGATCGCCCAGATCACCACTGCAATCGGCAGGGTGGCCCAGAAAATCCCCATGGCCGCTGTCTGATAGCCGAGCTGCGCCAAAGGCACGGCGCCCACGATGAAACCCACAAAAGCCAGATGAAAAACCGGGCTGACGTTGCGCGCCTCGGGAGCAAGCCGGGCGAGTGTCGCGATCAAAACTCCGGCCAGACTCGCATGGGCCAAAAGTGCTGCCACCCCAAGCCAAAAGGCGAGTTCTGGAGCATAAGGCACCAGCACCGAAGCCGCAGCCATGCCCGACATCGTGCAGGCCGCCATGCCGGAGCGCCCGGGCAGCGCCTTGAGATCATCTATCAGCACCGAGGGCCGGCGGGCCAATTTCACCTTTATCGCCAAAAGCGCAAAGGCCCACAGGATCAGAAGCGCTCCAAGTGCCGCCTCGACCAGTCCCCCGAGCACCGAAGGCTGAAGCCCCAGCGCCCCAACCCCGCTGCGCGCGGCCAGTCCAAGACCCAAAAGTCCAAGAATCGACGGGAAGATCGCCGGAGGCGTGCGCGCGAAAAGTTTCGGCTGACGCGGGGGGAATTCGGGGGCCGGGAACATTGGCGGACGGCGGTCTTTCCCAGAAATCTTGGGGGTGTCTGGCTTGGGGGCATCAGTCATGCGGAAGGCTCCTTCGCCGGACAGATGACCCCAAACCCGGCCAAACGGCAAGCGGTTGCGCTGCCGCAGGCGGGACAAGACGACCTTAGATCAGGAAGGGGAACCAATCTTGCCGCAGAACCTGCCCCTCGACCATGTCATGGCCTGGAAACGGCGGCGAGGTGCGGCCCGGTCGGGTGACATAGCGCGCATCGTCGCCCAGAAGGCGCAAGGAGAAGGCCCGGCGGCGGACATTGGTGGTATTGCCCCGCGCGCCGTGCAGCGTGCCGTAGTTGAACGCCACCGCGTCGCCCGGTTCCATCTGCCATTCGCGCACGGTCATCCCTTCGGCATCGGGATCGGGCACCGGCATGTATTTATCGCTGTCGGGATAAAAATTCGTCTCGGCCAGCCAGCGGGTTGGTAACACTTCTTTTTCCCAGAGATGGCTGCCTGCGACACAGCGCAAAGAGGCCTCATTGACCGGATCAAGGGGCGACCAGAAGGAAATGGTCTGACGGCCCTGCACAAAGTAATAGGGGCCATCTTGGTGCCAAGGCGTGGGCTTGGAGGTGCCGGGTTCTTTGACCAAAACATGATCGTGGAACATCTGCACCCGGGTCGATCCCATCAAACGCGCGGCCACCTGCGCCACATCCGAGCCTTTGATGACCTCTTCGAATTCGGGAATGCGCGTCCAGTTGCAATAATCGTCGAAAAACCGCCCCGCTTCACCGGGTTTGAGGTTTTCGGCCGCATAGGGGCCCGGCTCGTCCATATTGCGCTGGATACCCGCGCGCAAAGGTTCCACCCAGTCTTTCCAAAGCCCTTTGACAAGCACGACCCCCTCGCGCTGAAAATCCTCGACCATCTGATCGGTGACGGTTGTGGCCATGACCTGCCCTCCTTGAGCCATTTGCCAAAGCTATGGCGCGGACCTATCATTGGCGCAAATCATACCTTTCAATCATGGACATAAACCCATGCTATCGCTGACCCTGCGCCAAATCGAATATGCTGTGGCCGTGGGCAGTCATGGCGGCATGAGTGCGGCAGCCTCAGCCTTGCATGTCAGCCAGCCCGCGCTGTCCGTGGCGCTGGCGCAGTTGGAGGGCCATCTGGGCCAGCCGCTGTTCTTGCGTCGCCCCGGTGGCCGTTTGGTACCAACAAGCTTTGGCCAGCGGTGGTTGGCCAAGGCGGAAGAGGCGGTGCAGGTGATTGCAACGCTGGCTGATCCCACGCGGCTTTCCGGGCAAACCCTGCGTCTGGCGGTGTTCAAGGATCTTGCGGCCTCCTGTCTTGGGCCCTTGTTGGCGGCGGTGGCCAAGGACGCGCCGTTGTTGAATGTGGTTCCCAGCCTTTTGGAGTTTGAAGAGCTGACCACAGCCTTGCGCATGGGGCGTGCCGATCTGGCGCTGACATGGGATCTGGGGCTGGAGGCGGATATCGCGCGCCAGACCTTGGCGCGCATTCCCCCCCATGCGGTGCTGGCCGCCGAACACCCGCTGGCGGCGCACAGCGCCCTCAGCCTGAACGATCTGGCCGATCAGCCCTTGATCCTAACCGATCAGGGCCTGTCGATCAGCCATATGCGCGCGCTTTTTGCCAAGGCAGGTCTGATGCCCCGAATTGCACATCGGGCGGCCAGTTTGGACCTGATGCGCAGCCTTGCGGCCAATGGTTTGGGCGTAGGTCTGTCCTATACCAACCCCGCCGCGCGGCTGTCACAAGACGGGCGCGCCTTGGTGACGCGGCCCCTAACCGACGCAGGGGCCGAGGCGATTGTGCTGGCCAAACTGACTATCAGCCCCGAGACCCCCGGCACCGAGATGCTGGCACGGCTTTTGCCGGGGCTGATCGGCCCACCCGCCTTTCCTGATCGGCTTTCGTGATTGGCAATCTTGCCCCGCATTCACATCCCTGCCCCCCGCCTTCCGCCTTGTTATTCCGTGCAAAGCAGGTAGAACCACGGGCGTTACGCCAACAGGTATTCGCCCATGACCCAGCCCTTGACCTCTGCCCCTAGTTTGGTTGCCGATATCGGTGGCACCAATACCCGCGTGGCGCTGGCCGATGGTGAACGGGTTCGCACCGACAGCATTCGCCGTTATGCCAATGCCGAATTTTCCGATCTGGGTTCTGTCTTGCGCCGCTATCTGGAGCAAACGCAAACACCCTCCGTTTCGGGTGTCTGCGTGGCAGCGGCTGGCCCCGTGCGTGACGGGGTTGCCAGCATGACCAATCTTGACTGGACGATCACCGCCCCCGATCTGACAGCCGCCACGGGCAGCGATCGCACCGCAATTTTGAACGACCTTCAGGCCCAAGGCCATGCCCTTGGCCGCATCGCCCCGCAGCATCTGCGCCCTGTGATCGCAGGCCCAACCAAGCCCGGCGCGGCCATGCTGGTCGTAGGGCTTGGCACCGGCATGAATGCAGCACCTGTGCACGAGACACCTTGGGGCCGCGTGGTGGCGGCAAGTGAATGCGGCCATATCTCTTTGCCGGTGCGCAGCGAGGAAGATTACCGCTTGGCCCAGTTCATCGCCCATATCGGCCCTCATGCTCATGGCTTTGCCGGGGTCGAGGATGTCTTGGCAGGTCGTGGGTTGGAACGTGTCTATGCCTTTGTCGCCCATGAAGCCGGGCTAGAGGAGCAGGGCACGGCGGCAAAACGTGGGGCCGAGATCATGGCCGATGTCGCGGCAGGCCAGAAGGTGGCGCTTCGCGCGGCCCAATTGTATATTCACATTCTGGGCCAAGAACTTGGCAATCTGGCACTGATCCACCTGCCCTTTGGCGGCATTTATCTGATCGGTGGCATGGCGCGCGCCATGCAGCCCTATTTTGATCAGATGAATCTGACCCAGCATTTTCAGGACAAGGGCCGTTTTGGGCCCTTTATGGAAAACTTTGCCGTGAGCATTGTCGAAGATGACTATGCCGCCCTGACAGGCTGCGCGGCCTATCTGGCGGGCGGCGCGCGCGGCTAAGCGCGCGCAAGATTTTCTTAAAATCTTGCAAAATTCTGCAAAGAATTTTGGTCGCGACTTATGCCGCGGCTTACTGCGGCAGACGTTCTTTCAAAAACTGCATCGCCACGCCCAGACCATCTGGCGCAATACCATGGCCAGTGCCTTGCATGACATGGCCAAAGGTTTCAAAACCTGCCGCCACCAGCGCGTTGCCGGCCACCTGCATTTCCCCAAACGGCACAACATCATCGCGATCACCATGAATCAGCATCACAGGCGGCTTGACCTTGGCCTCCTCTGCCAGAACCTGCGGCCGCATCAATTTGCCCGAAATCGCCACAACCCCCGCCATGGCCTTGGCGCGACGTGGGGCGACATGCAGGCTCATCATCGCGCCTTGAGAAAAGCCCAAAAGCCCAAAAGCTGCCTCGCTCAGCCCTTCGGCGGCAAGGCGTTGATCGATAAAACTGTTCAGATCATCCGCCGCGCGGTTCATCTCAACCGCTGCCTCTACCTCGCTTGACCCATCGAACCTTGGGATCGGAAACCATTGCCGGCCAAAAGGATTGCCCGTGCAGGGGCTGGGCGCATCCACCGAGACAAAAACCGTATCTGGCAAATGCGGGGCCAAGGGATCAGCCAGCCCCAAAAGATCTGCGCCATCCGCACCATAGCCATGCACAAAGACCACCAGCGATTTGGCCGTGCCACTCGCCGGGGCAACCCGTTTGAACGTCAATTCCCGCGTCATCTGATGCCTTCTTTCGATTTTGCCACCCGGTAGTAGGCCCAAAGCAATCGCGCCGCAACCGACCGCCACGGGCTCCAAGCCTCGGCCATGGCACGCAAAGCGCGCTCGCGCGGGCGTTCGGGCAGATCAAAGAGCAAACGCGCGGCCTCTTGCAGCGCCAAATCACCGGGGGCAAAGACATCGGCCCGACCCAAGGCGAACATGGCGTAGATCTCGGCGGTCCAGATGCCGATGCCGGGCACTTCGGTTAAAACCTGAACCACCTGCGCATCCGGCAAGTGGCGCAGCCCGTCAAAATCAATCTGCGACTGCGCCAAAGCCCGGCCATAGCGCGCCTTTTGGCGCGACATGCCCACCGCGCGGCAGGCCTCGTCACTGGCTGAGGCCAGGGCCGCCCGATCGGTCAACCCCGCCGCCTCCATCCGCCGCCAAATCGCATCGGCCGAGGCAACCGAGACTTGCTGGCCAATGATCGCATCCAAAAGCGCGGTGAAGCCATCCGCCTGCCGGCGCAGCGGCAAAGGCCCTGTCAGGGCCAAGGCATGGGCAAATCGCGGCTCGGCACGGGCCAGATATTCGGCCCCCTCGGCCACGCAGCCATCCGTTGTGATGATACGTTCGATCATGCGGGCAGGATGGCAAGGTCATGGAAAAAGGCAAGGCCAATCCCCGGCTAGGTCACGGTGCGACCCCACCTTGGGCCAAGGGCAAGGCGGCACATTTGCCCTTGCCCTGCCCTGCGCCGAAGCTTAGCCCTAAGCCAAAGAACTTCGCAGGCCCCCCATGACGCATGAAATCAACGACAGCCTCGCCAAACGCAACGTCTTGGTGCTGGTGGCGGCCCAAGCCATCCTTGGCGCGCAGATGCCCATGATCTTCACCATCGGCGGGCTTGCAGGCCAAAGCCTTGCGCCCAATGCCTGCTGGGCGACGCTGCCGATCAGCTTTATCGTCATCGGCTCGATGCTGACCGCCACGCCGATTTCCAGCTTCATGGCGAAATACGGCCGCACGGCGGGCTTTGTCGCAGGTGCCCTTGGCGGGGCGCTTGGCGCCGCCATCGGCGCGGTGGGGCTGATGACCTCGTCCTTTCCGCTGTTCCTCCTCGGCTCGCTTCTGACCGGCATCTACATGAGCGCGCAGGGCTTTTACCGCTTTGCCGCCGCCGATACCGCCTCGGATGCCTTCCGGCCCAAGGCGATTTCCTGGGTCATGGCGGGGGGGCTTTTGTCCGCCGTCGTCGGCCCGCAGCTGGTGAAGGTCACCGCGCAGTCGATGGTGGTGCCCTTCCTTGGCACCTATCTGGCGGTGATTGCGCTGAACCTTCTGGGGATGTTCCTGTTCATTGGCCTGCGTATCCCGAAACCGCGCGCCAGAGCCGAAGGCAGCCCCATCGGGCGCAGCCGTGCCGAGTTGATCCGCACGCCCGTCATCGCCGTGGCGATGATCTGCGCCACGGTGTCCTATGCGCTGATGAACCTTGTGATGACCTCCTCGCCGCTCGCCGTGGTCGGCTGCGGTTTTGACACCGGCGATGCGGCCGATGTGGTCACGGCGCATGTGCTTGCCATGTATGCGCCGTCCTTTGTGACCGGCCATATCATCGCGCGCTTTGGGGTCGAGCGGGTGATCGCCGTGGGCCTTGTGATCCTTGCCGCCTCGGGCGCGGTCGCGATGGCCGGGGTCGAGCTTGAGAATTTCTTCGTCGCGCTGATCCTTCTTGGCATCGGCTGGAACTTTGGCTTCATCGGTGCGACGACCATGCTCGCCAATGCCCAACGCCCCGAAGAGCGCGGGCGCCTGCAGGGGTTGAACGATTTCATCGTCTTTGGCGGGGTGACGATGGCGTCCTTTTCTTCGGGCGGGCTGATGAACTGCTCGGGCGGATCGGTGGAAACCGGCTGGCAGCTTGTGAACTTGGCCATGCTGCCGTTCCTAGTGCTGGCCGGGGGCGCGCTGATCTGGCTGTGGATGCGGCCGAAAGAAACCCGCTAAAGGAAGGCAGACGGCTGATCATCCTGCCGCCTCCCCTCCCCCATCTTGGGGAAGGGCTGGGGATGCCGCAGTCAGACCCGTCCCGTCAGCGCCGCCCACAAAAGCCCCCCCCTGCGGGCAAACTCCGAAAGATCCATCGCGCCCTTGGCCACAAGGCCCGGATCGCGCACCACCTGCGCCAAAAGCCCCCGCGCCTGCCAGGCCGCCAAAGCTGCGGCCGTCGGAACCCCGCCCTTCGCAATTGCAAGTCGCCGCAGCCCCTCATCCGCCAAGGCGCGCACCGCCTCGGCCCGACCATCGGGCAAGGGGTGCAAGCCCCGCGCCTCCAACTCGGGCACGGCGCGCAGATAATTGGCCAGCCCCATGGCCCACCCCAAGGCGCGCGCCGCGGCCTCATTCTGGCCACCACAGGCCTTGGCCGCGAGCCACATCAACCCGCCTGCGGTGTCATCAAGATAGTCTGAAAAGGCCGCAGCATCGGCGAAGGGCTCTTTGTACACATCGCGCACACGCGCCTCGATCAGCCGGTCGATCACTGGCAACGGCAGATCGGCCTCGCGGATCAGCGCGTGAAACGGCCCGGCCACCTCATGCGCGCGGGGCGCAGGCTCGGCCACCACATCGCGCCACCATTGCAGCCGCATCTCGCCGATCATCGGCTCTTTCGAGACCCAAGGCGCGCGGGCAACTTCAAGATTAAAGGCGTAAAGCGGGAACAGCCGCGCACGCGCGGCCACAGGTGCCGCCATCACGGCGGCAAAACGCTCGGGGTCACCGCGCTGAACGATCTCGGCGCAGGCCTCGACGCTCACACCCCTGCCCCCATGTCGCGCACCAGCTTCCAGTTGATGGCATCCAAAAGCGCCTCAAAACTCGCGTCAACGATATTGGCGCTGACGCCCACGGTCTGCCAGCGCCGGCCCTGCCCGTCCTCGCTGTCGATGATGACCCGCGTCACCGCCTCGGTGCCGCCATTGGTGATGCGCACCTTGAAATCCACCAGTTTCATGTCGTCGATGCAGGCCTGATAGGGCCCAAGGTCCTTGGCCAACGCCTTGGCCAGCGCGTTGACCGGGCCATGATCCTGCCCCGTCTCATCCATGCTGTCGCTGACCGACATCGCCTTGCGCTCGCCGATCTTGACCACCACCACGGCCTCAGAGAGGCTGACCATGCGGTCATATTTGTTCTTCCGCCGCTCAACCGTGACGCGGTAACGCTTCACCTCGAAGAACTGCGGCAAAAGGCCAAGCTCGCGGCGCGCAAGGATTTCAAAACTCGCCTGCGCGCCGTCATAGGCATAGCCCTGATCCTCGCGCTCCTTGATGATCTCAAGGATGCGGCCCAGACGGGTATCCTTGGCCTCCACCTCGATCCCGGCTGAGGCGAGCCGCGCGCGCAGGTTTGACTGTCCCGCCTGATTGGACATCGGGATCACCCGCGCATTGCCCACCGCCTCGGGCGGGATATGCTCATAGGTGCTGGGGTCTTTCAGGATGGCACTGGCATGAAGCCCCGCCTTATGGGCAAAGGCCGAGGCGCCGACATAGGGGGCCGAGCGCAGCGGGACGCGGTTCAAGATATCGTCAAGGCTGCGGCTGATCTTCAGAAGTTGGGTGAGGCTTGCATCCGAAACACCTGTTTCTAAACGGGATTTGTAAGGCTGCTTCAGCAGCAGCGTCGGGATTAGCGTCACCAGATTGGCATTGCCGCAACGCTCGCCAAGACCGTTCAGCGTGCCTTGAATCTGCCGACACCCCGCCTCGACCGCCGCCAGCGAATTGGCCACCGCATTGCCGGTGTCGTCATGGCAATGGATGCCTAAGCGGTCGCCGGGGATACCGGCCGCGATCACCTCGGCCACGATCCGCCCCACTTCCGAGGGCAGCGTGCCGCCATTGGTATCACACAACACCAGCCAGCGCGCCCCAGCCTCATGGGCCGCGCGCAAGGCCGCCAGCGCGTAATCAGGGTTGGCCTTGTAGCCGTCAAAGAAATGCTCGGCGTCAAACAGCGCCTCACGCCCCTTGGCGACGCAATGGGCAACGCTCGCCCCAATCGCCTCAAGGTTTTCCTCCAAGGTGCAACCCAGCGCGGTTTTCACATGGAAATCATGGGTCTTGCCCACAAGGCAGACTGCGGGCGTGCGGGCATCCAGAACAGCGGCCAGCACGTCGTCATTCTCGGCCGACCGCCCCACCCGTTTGGTCATGCCAAAGGCGGTCATCGTGGCGCGGGTTTTCGGGGCGGTGGCGAAAAACTCGCTGTCGGTGGGGTTCGCGCCGGGCCAGCCGCCTTCGATATAGTCGATGCCCAGCGTGTCAAGCGCCTGCGCGATCTGCACCTTTTCCTGCGCCGAAAACTGCACGCCTTGGGTTTGCTGACCATCGCGCAGCGTGGTGTCGAAAAGATAAAGGCGCTCGCGGGTCATTTGAGCAACTCCGTCGCACGTGCTAGGTTAAAGTTCGACATGACGTGACCTGCCGCGCCTTGTCCGATCGCTTGCTTGGTGACGCGAAGCTCAACTCCTGCTGCCAAAGCATTTGCCTTTAGTTCATCTGCCTCTGAAAACCGGCGATCTGACCGAAGCGCCGCCCAACGTCTGGCTATATCAGTCGCTGTCTTAAGCGCTTCATCGGACAGGCCCCAACCAAGAGCTCCAGCGGTCGGATTGAAATCAAGCAAGCCCATCAAACGCGCACTTGCGAGCAGTTCGGCCCATTTTTCCGCTTTTCGAAGTTCATGCAGCCTAGCAATCGCGCCAGCCGTATTAAGATCGTCTGCCAGTGCCTCAACTACCTTCGTATCTGGCTCAACGGCTTCGACTCCTCGAGTGACCGAGATGAAATCCCAAAGAGTTTCTTTTGCCTGAGCCGCCTTCTCCGCCGTCCAATCCATTGGGCTGCGATAGTGCGTGCTGAGATAGACAAACCGGATTACCTCGCCCGGCACGCCCTGATCCAGCAAATCCCGAACGGTAAAGAAGTTGCCAAGGCTCTTGGACATCTTCTTGCCCTCAACCTGCAACATCTCATTGTGCATCCAAACCTGCGCAAACGACGCATCCGGATGGGCGCAGCAAGACTGCGCAATTTCGTTTTCATGGTGCGGGAATTGCAGATCCAAACCCCCGCCGTGAATGTCAAACGACGGCCCCAACAGCTCATAGCTCATGGCCGAGCATTCGATATGCCAGCCCGGACGCCCCCGGCCCCAAGGGCTGGTCCAGCCCGGCTCTTCCTCGGATGACGGCTTCCACAGCACGAAATCCATCGGATCTTCTTTAAAGGGGGCCACTTCCACCCGCGCGCCTGCGATCATGTCGTCAACCGAGCGGCCCGAGAGCGCGCCATAGTCTTTGTACGAACGTACACGGAACAACACATGCCCGTCCTTGGCATAGGCATGGCCGCCCGCGATCAGCCCTTCGATCATCGCGACCATCGGGCCAATATATTCGGTCGCGCGGGGTTCAAAATTCGGCCGCAGCGCCCCCAGCGCATCCATATCGGCGTGATACCAGCCGATGGTTTCTTCCGTGCGCTCGGCAATCAGCGCCTCCATCGAGCGCGGATCCCCCGCCGCCTTGCGCGCCGCTGCCGTGGCGTTGATCTTGTCATCCACATCAGTGAAATTGCGCACATAGGTGACGTGATCCGCCCCGTAAACATGGCGGAGCAGCCGATAGAGCGTGTCAAACACCACTACAGGGCGCCCGTTGCCCAAATGCGCCCGGTCATAGACCGTGGGGCCGCAGACATACATCCGCACATTTTTCGGGTCCAAGGGCGCGAAGTCTTCCTTCTTTCGCGTCTTTGAATTGTGCAGCCGGATCGTGACCATGTTCTTTTCCCGTCAAAAAGCACCGCGCCTTGCGGGTCTGTCATCTGATCCTTTTGGGGAATGGAGACGGGCCCGCGTGACCTATGTCAGCAGGTAATGCAGCAGATGCCCGTGATGTGCCGATGTCTCATGCCGCTTGAGTTAGCGTAAATCCCTTGCCCCGCCAAGCCTTTTCCGCTTGGGTGCGCGCCGCGAGGGAGCCTTCGATGAATCATAATGATCTGAACCATTGGTCGAAACGCGCCGCCGATTGGGCGAGCGATTATCACGCCGGATTGCGGGGGCGTCCGGTGCGCGCGCCCTTGGTGCCGGGGGCCATTGCGGGCCAGTTGCCGACCGCCCCGCCCGAGATGGCCGAGCCGATGGACGCCATCTTTGCCGATTTTGAGCGCATCGTGCCGCCCGGCATCACCCATTGGCAGCACCCGCGGTTTTTCGCCTATTTCCCGGCCAATGCCTCGCCCGCCTCGATGCTGGCCGAACAATTGGCCAATGCCATCGCCGCCCAAGGGATGATCTGGCAGACCTCTCCGGCGGTGACAGAGATTGAACAGGTGATGATTGGGTGGCTGCGCCAATCGCTTGGCCTGCCCGATGCCTTTACCGGCACGATCCACGACAGCGCCACAACTGCCACCCTGTCGGCGGTGCTGACGATGCGGGAAAAGGCGCTGGAGTTTCAGGGCAATATCAAGGGCCTGTCGGGCCAACCAACCTTGCGCCTCTATGCCAGCGCCGAGACGCATTCCTCGGTCGACAAGGCGGTGCGGGTGGCAGGCATTGGGCAGGACAATCTGGTCAAGATCCCGACCGACACCAGCCTTTCCATGAAACCGGGTGCTTTGGCCGGCGCGATTGCCGCCGACCGTGCCGCAGGATTGGTGCCAGCCGGTGTCATCCTCTGCGCTGGGGGCACCAGCGTGGGGGCCTTTGACCGCATCGAAGAATGTATCGCCGTGGCCCATGCCGCCGGACTGCCCGTGCATGTCGATGCCGCATGGGCGGGGTCTGCGATGATCGCGCCAGAGTTTCGCACCCTGTGGGCCGGGATTGAGGCGGCCGACAGCATCGTGTTCAACCCGCACAAATGGCTGGGCGCGCAGTTTGACTGCGCCGTGCAGTTCCTGCGCGATCCGACCCCACAGGTCAAAACCCTTGGCCTGCGCCCCAGCTATCTGGAGACGGCGGGCAAGGAAGACATCGTGAACTTCAACGAATGGACGGTGCCCTTGGGGCGCCGCTTCCGCGCGTTGAAACTGTGGTTCACCTTGCGCGCCTATGGGTTGGAGGGCTTGCGCGCCCGCATCCGCAACCATGTGGCTTGGGCGCATGAGGCTTGCGCGGCGCTGCGCGCCCTGCCCGGTGTGACCATCACCACAGAACCCCGCCTGTCACTGTTCACCTTTGCGCTGAACAATGACGCCGCAACCGAGGCGCTTTTGACCCGCATCAATGATGATGGCCGCATTTATCTGACACAAACGCGGCACAAGGGGGCCTATGTCATCCGCGTCCAGGTCGGCCAATTCGATTGCACGCGGGAGGATGTGATGATGGTGCCGGAGGTGGTGGCTGAATTGATGTGACGCCGCTTAGGCGTCACGCTCGGCCAAGGCCAGCCATTCCTCTTCGGCCTCTTGCAGCGCCTTTTGGCGTTCGGCAATCGCCTCGGTGGCTTTGCGGAATTTCACAGGTTCCCGCGTGAACATCTCGGCATCTGACAGGAAATCTGTCAGCTTGTTAATCTCGGCCTCAAGCCGCTCCATGATGCCCGGCAAAGCCTCAAGCCGCTTTTTCTCGGTAAAGGTCAGCCCTTCGCTGATCTTTTTCACATCATCCCGCAAATTCACATGAGATGAGCCCGATTTCTTGGGCATTTCCACCGCATCGGCCCCACGCTGGGCGGCATAATCCGACCAGCCACCGGGATAAACGGTGGCCCGGCCCCTCCCCTCCAGCGCCACGGTGGCGGTGGCCACCCGGTCAATGAAATCGCGGTCGTGGCTGACCAACAGGACCGTGCCGTCATACTCGCCCAAGATGTCTTGCAAGAGGTCCAGCGTTTCTACGTCCAGATCATTGGTCGGTTCGTCGAGGATCAACAGGTTGGATGAGCGCGCCATCAGCTTGGCCAGCAAAAGCCGCGCCTTTTCCCCCCCAGACAGCGCCTTAACCGGCGCGCGAGCTTGGCGTTCGTCAAAAAGAAAATCCTTAAGATAGGCGACCACATGTTTCGGATTTCCCCGCACCATCACCTGATCCGAGGCCCCCGAGACGCTCATCAACGGGTCCCCCGTCAGGTTTTCCCAAAGGCTGGCCTCGGGGTCCAGCTGCGCACGGGTCTGATCGAAAACGGCGATATCCAGATTGGTGCCCAGCTTGACGCTGCCGGTGTCAGGCTTCAGCTGGCCCACCAGCATTTTCAAAAGCGTGGTCTTGCCCACGCCATTGGGGCCGACAAAAGCCACCCGGTCGCCGCGCAGGATGCGCAAATCGAAATCCTTGATCAGGGTCTTGTCGCCGTAGGATTTGGAAATCCCCACCGCCTCGATCACCTTCTTGCCGCTGACAACGCCGCCCTCAAACTCCATCGCCGCGGTGCCTTGGCGGCGGATCTGGGCTGAACGTTCGGCACGCAAATCGGCCAGGGCACGCACGCGGCCCATATTGCGCTTGCGGCGGGCCGAGATACCCTCGACCGCCCATTTCGCCTCTTGCTTGATCTTGCGATCCAGCTTGTGGCGCGCTTCATCCTCTTCTGCCCAGACGGTTTCGCGCCATTCTTCAAACCCGTCAAAGCCGGATTCGCGCCGCCGCACCTCGCCCCGGTCAATCCAATGGGTGGCTTTGGTGAGCGCACGCAAAAACGCGCGATCGTGCGAAATCAGCACATAGGCACAGCGCGTCGCCTTCAACTCGGCCTCAAGCCATTCGATGGCTTGGATGTCCAGATGGTTGGTGGGTTCGTCCAAAAGCATCAATTCGGGTGCTTCGGCCATCAGCTTGGCCAAGGCCGCGCGCCGCTTCTCGCCGCCCGAGGCGGTGGAAACGGGCGTGTCGGGGTTGAACTTTAGCCCCTCAGCCACAACCGACACTTTGTAAGCCTCGCCCTCTGGCAAGCCGCTGGCAGCATAATCGCCCAAAGTGGCATAGCCCGACAGATCTGGGTCTTGTTCCATATATCCCACGGTGATGCCGGGCGGCACCACGCGCAGCCCCTGGTCAGGTTCAACCAACCCGGCCATCACCTTCATCAGCGTGGATTTGCCCGACCCATTGCGCCCAACCAGCGCCACACGGTCGCCGGGTTGAACCACAAGATCAAGATTGTCGAAGACCGGATTGCCGCCGAAGGTCAGCGAGATGCCGGAAAGCTGAAGAAGGGGTGCGCGTGCCATGAGGCGTGAGCTATGCGGGCGCGCGCCCCGCGTCAACCGACCCAAATTTCTTTGCAAAGAAATTTGCCAAAATTCTTTTCAAGAATTTTGCTGCAAGCCGGTCAGCGCGCGCAAAGCTTTGGCGCGGGGCGCGGGAATGCGCGCCACCTCCACCGCGGTAAACACATGCAGCGTATCCAGATCGGCATCGATCACCGCATGATCACTGACCCAGCCGCCCAAGCCAAGATAGCTGCGCAACAGCGGGGGCAGCCCGGCCAGCGCCTGAGCCGAATTGCCAAGCGGTTGATCGGGCAAGGGCACAGCGCCTGCCTTTTTCATGGGCGCAAGCCCCTTTGGCGCAAGATGGCGCTGGCGCAGATAGGCCAGAGCCGGCCCATGCAGCGCCGGATCTTGCCCCGGAAATGAGCTGCACCCAAACATCACGCCCACGCCATTGTCATCGACCAGCCGCGTGATGGCTGCAAGCGCAAGGCGCAGCACATCGGGACCATCCACCTTGGGGTGGATACAAAAGCGCCCAAGTTCCAACACCGTCCCCGGCGTTTTGGCCAAGGCGGAAAGGTCATAAAACTGGGCCGAATAGCTGTCTTTGATCCCTGCTGCAGGCAAGATCAGAACACGAAAGCCGCCCAAAAGCGCGCCCTCCGCGCCTTCGATCAGCACATGTTGACACAGATCATCAAAGCGGTCGGTCTCACGGCCGCCGGGCCGACACAGACCTCGCTCGGCCAAAAAGCACAGATGCCGCAGCTCTTGCGCCCGCGCCACATCAGCGTCGTCTTCGGCCAATCTGGCCCGCAATCCCCCCGCCTCCAGCCGCACCGCTTCCCCCCCGTTCCCGCGCTTTGTGATCCGTCTGGTTGGAAATACCACGGCTCGGCGCTAGGTTTGCGACAGGATCGCCGCCTGCGCAAGCTGGGTGGGCGGCGGCACAGGCAGGAGAGAAAGATGGACAAGCTGATCAAGACCGATGCCGAATGGCTGGCCGAATTGGGCGAGTTGGCCTTTCAGGTCACCCGCCGTGCGGCGACAGAGCGGCCCTTCAGCCATCCCGGTTTCCCCAAAGGCCCCGGCACCTATCGCTGTGTGTGCTGCGATGCGCCGCTGTTTGATGCCTCGACCAAATTCGAATCGGGCTGCGGCTGGCCCAGTTTCAATGCGGCCCTGCCCAATGACATGATCGAAGAGCATGGGGATCGCAGCCATTTCATGGTCCGCACCGAGGTGACCTGCGCGGGCTGCGATGCGCATCTGGGCCATGTCTTTCCCGATGGCCCGCCGCCAACGGGTCTGCGCTATTGCATCAACGGGGTCGCCGTTCGGTTCGAACCCGAGGAGTAACGCAAAAGGCCGCCCCCAACTGGGGCGGCCTTTTCAAAGACGGATGGCTCACCTCAAGCCCTAGTCCACGAATTGATCGGCCCGCAGCCGTCCGATATTGCCCAAAAGCTGGCGCAAGAAGCCCACGCCTTTGATATTGCTGTCGGTCACGCGGCGCGAAATGGCCACGACCTGACCATTCTCCAACCCAAAACGTTCAATGTTTTCGACCTTGCCCGCCTCGGTAAAGGTGATGGACACCACCTGCCGGTCAATCTCTTTCGGGGCCAAGGCGCCCGAGTGTTTCCAGCGGCTTTGCACATAGAACCAGCCCACATCGTTCAACAGACCCTGCCCCGAAGGGCGGCCCAAGGTGGCTGCAACCGTGTCGCGGGTGTCAACGCCCACTTCGATCAGCGCCAACTCCTCTTCCGAGGGGATATATCCGTGGTTGCGAAAGGTCGGGCTGCACGAGGCAAGGGCCACGACAATCCCCGACACCGCCAGCAACCGCAGCCCCCTGACCGCACCATCCAGCCGCCGCAAGATCCGGTCGGACACCCAAGCCATCAACAAATTCGACATGCCCGCCCCCAATGACAACCCGGCCATATGCCCGCCTTGGCCTTGCAAGCGCCGTCTTGCGGCACTATCGAAAGCTAGGGGCCGGCATTCGCCCTTTGGCCAAGGCTTACAGTGGGAAGAAGCCCGGTTCAAGAATGCAAACACCACGGCTTTGGGTTCGCACAGCCAACCAAGGGCCACCGCCTTGCCAGACCAGTCCCGCCAGAGAGGACAACCGATGACCGATACGCCCCGCCCTTCCGCTGACACTCCCTCTGCCGATCTTGAGGCGATGATGCCCAGCATGCCCTTTCGCACCCAAACGCTGGCCACACGAAAGCCCACCCGCTTTGACTTTCGCCCCAATGGTCAGGAACGCGCGGCGATTGCCGCAGCGCTGGGGCTGATCGAATTGCCCAGCCTGACGCTGAAAGGCGAAATTCGCCCCGTCAGTCGGCATGATTTTGACCTTGAGGCCGAGCTGACCGCCTCTGCGGTGCAGCCCTGTTCGGTGACCATGGCCCCGGTGCCCTGCAAACTGGTTGAAGCCGTGCATCGCCGCTATGTCGCCGACCCGATCCTGCCCGAGGCCGAAGAGATCGAGATGTTGGACGACGAGACCGACCCTTTGCCTGAGGTGATCGATGTGGCTGCCATCGCCGCCGAGGCTTTGGCGCTGGCCTTGCCGCTTTACCCCCGCGCCCCAGATGCCGCGCTTGGCACGGCCGTCTTTGCCCCGCCCGGCGTGACACCTTTGTCGGACGAGGTTTTGAAACCTTTTGCCGGGCTGGCAGCGCTGGCGGAAAAGCTGAAAAACTCCGATTCCGACGCCTCCTAACTGAAGCGAAGAAAGGGGCTTGCGCCCGGACGGAATCTGACTATGTTCCGCCGCTCATTCGGGGTCTTCTGGCCGGGCCCACTTGTCTGGCCGATGCATCTGGAATCAAAGGAAAATCCGGGGCCTGTCCCCCCTAATTCGAGGTCGAGACATGGCTGTCCCGCAGAACCGCACCACCAAATCGCGCCGTAACATGCGCCGTTCGCATGACGCGCTGGTTGCTGGCAACCCGCAGGAATGCTCGAACTGCGGTGAGCTGAAGCGCCCGCACCATGTGTGCCCGGCTTGTGGCCACTATGATGCCCGCGAAGTCGTTGCAACGCGCGTTGGCGAAGTGGACGAGGACGCGGCGTAAGCCGCTTCTTTGTCGCGCCTAACCTATGACGAACGGAAATATCATTCCGGCTGATACGGTTGCAGGGCGCTTGAAGCCTTCCAAAACGGTTATTTCCGTTGATGCGATGGGATCTGATCGCGGTCCGGCGGCTGTTGTCGCCGGTCTGGTCATTTCTGCGGCCGAATTGCCGGACGCGTTCTTCATCCTTCACGGCGACGAGGCGGCACTGGCGCCTCTGTTGGCGCGCGCGCCGACCTTGGCGGGACGTGTCGATTTGCGCCATGCTGAGCGCGTGGTCACAATGGATGACAAGCCCAGCCATGTCATGCGGCACGGGCAAGGCACGTCGATGTTTTCGGCCATTGATTCCGTCAAGAACGGCGAGGCGACGGTGGCGGTGTCTTGTGGCAATACCGGCGCGCTTATGGCGGTGTCGATGCTTCGACTGCGCAAATTGCCCGGCGTGAACCGTCCTGCCATTGCCTGTTCATGGCCATCGCGCAACCCTTCCGGCTTTAACGTGATGCTAGACGTCGGTGCCGATATAAAGGCTGAGGCGGCGGATTTGCTGCAATTTGCTGCCATGGGTGCCTCTTATGCACGCAACAGCCTGAACCTGACCCGCCCTCGCGTGGGGCTGTTGAATGTCGGCACCGAAGAGCACAAGGGCCGGGCCGAGTTGCATGAGGCCTATGGCCAGATTGCTGCCGCCGCCAGCGCAGGCGGGTTTGATTTTATCGGCTTTGTCGAAGGATCGGATATCCCGTCAGACCGGGTTGATGTGATTGTGACCGATGGCTTTACCGGCAACGTCGCGCTGAAAACCGGCGAAGGCACGGCAAAGCTGGTGTCAACCTTCCTGCGTGAGGCGCTGACCTCGACCATTTTTGCCAAATTGGGCGCGCTTTTGGCGATGAATGCGCTGCGCCGTCTTCAGGCCCAGGCCGATCCGCGCCGCGCCAATGGGGGCGTGTTTTTGGGGCTAAACGGCACGGTGGTGAAATCTCATGGCTCGGCCGATGCCACGGGGGTGGCTGCGGCGCTGCGTCTGGCGCATCAACTCTCGCGTGCGGATCTTGCCAATCGCATTGCGGCACGGGTTGCATCGACCGGTCTTGCGGGGCAGGATGCCGCCGGAATTGGTGCGGAGGCAAAGCACAGCGAATGACAATACGCGCCGTGGTCAGGGGCGTCGGGCATTATTTGCCTGAACGCGTGGTTCCCAATTCCGAATTCGAAGCTTTGGTTGAAACCTCGGATGAATGGATCAGGTCGCGCTCAGGCATTGAGCGGCGGCATTTTGCAGCGCCTGGCCAGACAACCGCCGATCTCGGCACGCGTGCCGCAAACGCTGCGCTGGCCGATGCGGGCCTTGTGGCTGAGGACATCGACGCGATCATCGTGGCCACCTCGACCGCCGATTTCACCTTCCCTTCTTGTGCCACCATGATTCAGGCCGGGCTTGGCATGACGCGCGGCTTTGCCTTTGATGTGCAGGCGGTATGCGCAGGGTTTGCCTTTGCGCTGACCAATGCGAATGCGCTGATCGTGTCAGGACAGGCCAAGCGCGTGCTCGTCATCGGGGCGGAGGTCTTTTCGCGGCTGATGGATTGGACCGACCGCGGCACCTGCGTTTTGTTTGGCGATGGTGCCGGTGCCTTGGTGCTGGAGGCCCAAGAGGGCAACGGCACCACAGCCGATCGCGGCATCTTGTCGACGGATCTGAACAGCGATGGTCGCTTCAAAGACATCTTGCATGTCGATGGCGGCACCTCGACCGGGGTCACGGGCAAGCTGCGGATGGAAGGCAAGGAAGTTTTCCGCCATGCCATTGAAAAGCTTGCAGATACAGCCCATCGCGCACTGGATAAGGCAGGGTTGAGCGCAGGCGATGTTGATTGGATCGTGCCGCATCAGGCCAATATCCGCATCATCGAAGGCACCGCCAAGAAGATGCAACTGCCGATGGATAAGGTGATTGTCACGGTGCAAGACCACGGAAATACCTCGGCCGCGTCGATCCCCTTGGCGCTGTCGGTTGGCAAGGCGCGCGGCCAATTGCGCGAGGGCGATCTTGTTGTAACCGAGGCGATTGGCGGCGGTTTGGCTTGGGGCGCTGTCGTGTTGCGCTGGTAGCACCGCACCGGCCTGCCACAGTTTTGTATGAATTGCCCGCGCCAAGCCTTTGATATTGACTCGCAAATCCAACCCGCTCAATCTGCCCTGAATAACCCGGGGGGGATATGATGAGTGAAAAGACCTTGACGCGGATGGACCTGTCCGAGGCTGTGTTCCGCGAAGTTGGCCTCAGCCGTAACGAATCGGCCAATCTGGTGGAATCGGTGCTGGCCCATATGTCGGATGCCTTGGCATCGGGCGAGGCGGTAAAGATTTCATCCTTCGGCACATTTTCTGTGCGCGACAAGACGGCCCGCGTTGGCCGTAACCCGAAAACGGGTGACGAGGTTCCGATCTCGCCCCGTCGGGTTTTGACTTTCCGTCCTTCGCATCTGATGAAAGATCGCGTGGCAGCGGGCAAGAAAAAGTAACGAAAGGGGTGGCGGATGGACAAGTCGCCTGACGCCTTCCGCACCATCAGTGAGGTGGCCGAGCTTCTCGAGACCCCTGCGCATGTGTTGCGGTTTTGGGAAACCCGCTTTCCCCAGATCCGGCCCGTGAAACGGGCGGGCGGTCGGCGTTATTACCGCCCGGCCGATTTGGCCTTGCTGACCGGGATCAAGCATCTGTTGCACGATGAAGGCATGACCATTCGCGGCGTGCAGAAAATGCTGCGCGAACAAGGGGTTCGCCATGTGGCGGGCCTGTCAGGGCAGGACGTGCCAGATGAGGCCGACAGCGCCGAGGCCGCACTCGAGGCCGCTTTGGCCGCAAATTTCGCGCCCGAAACCCCGCCATCAGCCACCACGCAAGAGATTGAAACGGCGCAGGTTGTCGCACTGGAATCGGCGCTGCGTGCGCGCAAAGCGGTTGATGCCGCCGCCGTAGATGAGGCGGCTTTGGCCAGCGCTGACACGGACCCTGACGACCCGATGACCACCACCGAACCAGAACCTGCGACCGCCGAAGAGGCCCCAGCCGCCGCCCCCGCGGCAGATGCACCCGACGACGTTCCTTCCCATTCCGAGGCCCCTGCTCTGCCCCCTCACCCCACTGGCCCGCAAGACCCCGTCGACGCCCTTCCGCTGTTCGCCGCTCTGGCACCTGCCTCTGCCGAACCGACACCCGCTTTGGCAACCGCAACGCCAAAGGCCGCTGAAAAGGGCCTCTTGCCCCGCTTGCTGCGCTTGCCCAAGGGCAGCCTTGCCACCGCCGAGGCCCAAGCCTTGCGCGACCGGCTGGCCGATCTTGCCGCGCGCATGGCAGCCCCGCCGCCACCCAACCCGTTTTGATCGCAAAAGAATGCGCTTTCCCGCTTGCGAGCCGCCGGAATATCGTTATGAAAGCCCCTATTCGTCGGGCCGTAGCGCAGCCTGGTTAGCGCGTCCGTCTGGGGGGCGGGAGGTCGAGAGTTCGAATCTCTCCGGCCCGACCAATACAAAGCCGCCCGCCTGCCATCTGGCAGCGCGGGCGGTTTCGTTTTGAAAAGGGGGCAAAACCATGACCACAGCCGGCGTTCTGCCCGACCAAGCCCTGCGCGCTCTGATCGCAAACGGTGCCCTGCGCGGCAACCCGGCGATTGTGCCCGATCAAATCCAACCCGCCAGCCTTGATCTGCGCCTTGGCACCGTGGCCTACCGCGTGCGTGCCTCTTTCCTTGCAGGCAATGGCGCAAGGGTCGCAGACCGTCTGGCCGAGTTTGAGATGCACCGGGTTGACCTGACCCATGGCGCGGTGCTGGAAAAGGGCTGCGTTTATGTCGTGCCTTTGATGGAATCGCTTGCCCTGCCCCAAGGCATCACGGCGGTGGCAAATGCCAAGTCCTCGACCGGGCGGCTTGATCTTCTAACCCGCACCATCACCGATGGCGGCACCGAATTTGACCGGATTCCCGAAGGTTACACCGGCCCCCTTTATGCCGAGGTCTGCCCACGCTCGTTTTCCGTGCTGGTGCGGGCGGGCCAAAGGTTGAACCAGATTCGCTTCCGGCAGGGCCAGTCGGTGCTGTCAGATGCAGAGCTGCGCGCGCTCCATGCCGCTGATCCGCTGGTATCGGGCGAGGCGGTGATTTCCGAGGGCCTTGGCTTTTCGGTCGATCTGAAACCAGCCAAGGGCGATCTTCTGGGCTACCGCGCCAAGCCCCACACCGGGGTGATCGACCTTGACCGCATCGGCCATTACCCCGCGCGCGACTTTTGGGAAGAAGTGCGCGCCTCAGACGCCCGCATCATCCTTGATCCCGGCGCCTTTTACATCCTCGTCAGCCGCGAGGCGGTGACGATCCCGCCCGATTACGCCGCCGAAATGGCACCCTATCTGGCGATGGTCGGCGAGTTCCGCGTGCATTACGCAGGCTTCTTCGACCCCGGCTTTGGCCATGCGGCGGCAGGCGGCTCTGGCTCGCGCGGGGTTCTCGAGGTGCGCTGCCATGAGGCCCCTTTCGTGCTGGAACATGGACAGGTCGTCGGCCGTCTGGTCTATGAGCGGATGAGCGCGCGGCCCGAAACCCTCTATGGCGCTGGAATTTCATCAAATTATCAGGGACAAGGTCTAAAGCTCGCCAAGCAATTCCGCATGGAGTGACCCAATGCCCCAAGCGACAGCCGCAACCCCTCACGGGCCCCTTTCAGGCGTCACGATCCTTGATCTGACCCATGTGCTCGCAGGCCCGTTTTGCAGCCACACGCTGCTCGATCTGGGCGCGCGGGTCATCAAGGTGGAAAAACCCGGGACCGGCGACGACACCCGCGCCTTTCCGCCGTTCCAAAACGGGCAAAGTGCCTATTTCGCAGCACTTAACACCGGCAAACAGTCCATCGCGCTGGATCTGAAATCGCCCAGTGACCGGAGGATTTTTGACAGGCTCTTGGCGCGCGCCGATGTGATCTTGGAAAACTTCCGTCCCGGCGTGATGGTGCGGCTGGGCTATGGCTGGGACAAGCTGCACGCCAAATACCCGCGCCTGATTTATGGTGCCGTCTCGGGCTTTGGCCACACCGGGCCAGATGCGAACAAACCCGCCTATGATATGGTGGTCCAAGCCCGTGGCGGTGTCATGAGCATCACCGGTGAAGAGGGCGGCCCCCCGGTGCGGGTGGGTGCGAGCATTGGCGACATCGTGGCGGGCATGTATCTGACCCAAGGCGTGTTGGCTGCACTCTATGATAGGGAAAAAACTGGGCAAGGGGCCTTTGTCGATGTGGCGATGCTGGATGCGCAGCTTGCCATTCAGGAACATGCGCTTGCGCTGACCGCCACCACCGGCATCGCCCCGGGCCGCAGTGGCGCGCGCCATCCCACTATCACACCTTTTTCCACCTATCGCGCCGCGGATGGGTTTTTCGTGATCGCGGCGGGCAATGATGCGATGTTTGCACATCTGTGCAAAACTCTGGATCTCCCCATCAAATCCGAAGATCCCCGCTTTGCCACCAATGCGGCACGCTGCGACAACCACGCACTGTTGAAACGGCTGATCGAGGCGGTGACGCTGGAACATCCCGCCGCCTATTGGATGGCCCGGCTGGAAAGCGCAGGGCTTCCCACCGCCCGCGTGCAGGATATGGCCGAGGTGCTGCGCGATCCGCAGCTTCTTGCCCGCGCGATGGTGATCCCGATGGCAGCAGACGCCAAGGGGAACCATTTCACCGCACCGGGCAATCCGATCAAGCTTTCGACCCTACCCGAATTAACCACCCGCCCGCCCGCCCCCGCACTTGATGGGGACCGCGCGGCTATCCTGAACTGGCTGAACACATGACCACCCCCCTGCGCCTCGACACCGCCGCCCTGCCCTTGCAAACCTGGGACGATCCGGCGAAAGGCACGCTGCATTGGCAAAGCCTCTTCTCTCGCGGCGAAACCGACAGCGACAGCCTGACCTGCGGCGTGGCGATCATCCACAAAGGCGAACATTTCGCCGCCCATCGCCACGCCCATGCCGAGGTCTATTTTGGCCTTGAAGGGCGCGGCACCGTGGTAATCGACGGCCAGCCGCATGAGCTGTCGCCCGGTGTCGCCCTCTTCATCCCCGGCAATGCCGAACATGGCATTCCAGACGCCACCGAAACCCTGCGCTGGTTCTATACCTTCGCCGCAAACAGCTTTGACGAGATCACCTACCGCTTTTCCCAACCCTGATTTCATCTGTTCTCAAATATCCCCGCCGGAGGCTCCCAAGGCCAATGTCGAACGCTCCGCGGGGAGTATTTGGACCAAGAGGAAGCACAATGCGCCCCCCGACGAGCGGCGGCGCCGACGAGGAGGAATTTGCGCCGCAACTTGGCACAAAGGCGACGCTTTCCGGCCTTGCCCCTGCTTTGCCTGCAGCTAGAACAGAAGGGCGCACAGGAGGTTTTCGATGTCAGACGATGCTTTGGTCATATTCACGCCCTCGGGCAAGCGGGGGCGTTTTGCTCTTGGCACCCCGATCTTGCAGGCCGCTCGCCAATTGGGCGTCGACCTTGATTCGGTCTGCGGGGGGCGCGGCATTTGTTCCAAGTGCCAGATCACACCCGGCTATGGTGAATTTCCCAAACATGGCGTCACCGTCGAAGAAGACGCGGTCAGCCCGTGGAACGCGGTCGAAGAACGCTATAAATCGAAGCGCGGCATGTTGCCCGGCCGCCGTTTGGGCTGTCAGGCCAAGGTGATGGGCGATGTGGTCATCGATGTGCCGCCGGAATCGCAGGTCCACAAGCAGGTGATCCGCAAATCCGCCACCCAGCGCGATATCGTGATGGACCCCGCAACCCGCGCCTTGTTTGTCGAGGTGACAGAGCCCGACATGCACAACCCCTCGGGCGATTTTGAGCGGTTGAAAGAGGCTTTGGCCGCCCAATGGGGCGTTGAGGCGCCCGAGGCGGGTTTGGGCGTTTTGCGCCGCCTTCAGACGGCGCTGCGCAAGGGGGAGTGGAAGGCCACGGTTGTTTTGAACAAGGGCAACCACGACCAAAGCCCGCGCATCATGGACGTGCATCCCGGCTTTTACGAAGGCGGGCTTTACGGGTTGGCGATTGATCTGGGGTCCACCACGGTGGCGGCGCATCTGTGCGATCTGCGCGATGGGTCGGTCTTGGCCTCATCCGGCCTGATGAACCCGCAAATCCGCTTTGGCGAGGATCTGATGAGCCGCGTCAGCTATGCCATGATGAACCCCGGCGGCGATATCGAGATGACCCGCGCCGTGCGCGAGGCGATCAATGCGCTGGCCGCTTCGATTGCAGAAGAAGCAAAGATTGACGCCCGGGCGATCTATGAGGTGGTCTTTGTCTGCAACCCCGTGATGCACCATCTGCTTTTGGGCATTGATCCGGTGGAGTTGGGCCAAGCGCCCTTTGCCTTGGCCAATTCCGGCAGCCTGTCTTTGGATGCGCGCGAGTTGGATCTGTCAAATATCAACGAGGCCGCCCGTGTCTATGTGTTGCCCTGTATCGCGGGCCATGTAGGCGCAGATGCTGCCGCGGTTGCCCTGTCAGAAGAGCCGGGCAAATCCGACGAGATGGTGCTGATCGTGGATGTGGGCACCAATGCCGAGATCCTTTTGGGCAATAAAACGCGCGTTCTGGCCTGTTCCAGCCCCACCGGCCCCGCCTTTGAAGGCGCGCAAATCTCCTCGGGTCAGCGCGCGGCCCCCGGCGCGATTGAACGGGTCGAGATCGATCCCGTCACCAAAGAGCCGCGGTTCAAGGTGATCGGATCGGATCTTTGGTCCACGGATGCAGGGTTTGAAGCGGCAACCGCCACCACAGGTATCACCGGGATTTGCGGCTCTGGCATCATCGAGGCCGTGGCGGAGATGCGTATGGCCGGGATCGTGGATCAAGGCGGTTTGATCGGCGGCCCTGATCAGGTTGGTAACCCGCGCTGCGAGGCCGAGGGACGCACCCACGCCTATGTGCTGCATGATGGCAGCGCCACAGGCGGACCGAAAATCTCGGTCACCCAAGGTGACATTCGCGCCATCCAACTGGCCAAAGCAGCCCTTTATGCCGGTGCACGGTTGTTGATGGATGAGATGGGTGTCGAAAAGGTGGACAAGGTCACCTTGGCGGGGGCCTTCGGGGCGCATATCAGCCCCAAGCACGCCATGGTTCTTGGCATGATCCCCGATGTGCCCTTGGACAAAGTTGTTTCAGCCGGCAATGCCGCTGGCACTGGCGCGCGGATTGCGCTGTGCAATGTTGGCGCGCGCAACGCGATTGAGGCCACGGTGCATGAGATCCACAAGGTCGAAACCGCCATCGAGCCGCGCTTCCAAGAGCATTTCGTCAATGCCAGTGCCATTCCGAATTCGGTCGATACCTTCCCCGAACTTGGCCGGATCGTGACCTTGCCCGATGTCAGTTTTAACACCTCAGGATCTGGTGGTGGGGCTGGCGATGGCGGGCGGCGCCGGCGGCGGGCCTAATCGGGCGCCGAGGCAACAGCGCGCCGCCTGAAGAGGTGGCGCGCAGCACAGTGCGTTCACGACATATCACGCATCCGCGAGCCGGATGAACCACTTGCGATTGCCCTCCGTATCCTCTGCATGACATCGGGATTGGCCCGATGCGTGCTAGGGAGCCTCTTATGAAACTTCGTCTTGCTGCTTTGGCCTTGCTTGCCACCTCGACCGTTGCGCTGGCCGACGGGCATTCGATCGTCGACATCGCCGTTGGCTCGGCAGATCACACGACCTTGGTTGCTGCTGTTCAGGCCGCTGGCCTTGTGGACACGTTGAATGGCGCAGGCCCTTTCACCGTTTTTGCCCCCACCAATGACGCCTTTGCCAAACTTCCGGCTGGCACCGTCGAAGGTCTGCTGGCCCCCGAAGCCAAGGATCAGCTGACCAAAATCCTGACCTGCCATGTCGTCGGCGCGCAGGCGATGGCGGCTGACGTGGCCAAGATGATCGCAGATGGCAGCGGCACCGCCACCATCGAAACCCTTGGCGGCTGCAAGCTTGAGGCCAGCTTGGACGGCGATATGGTCAAGATCAAGGACGAAGCAGGCGGCATGGCCACCGTGATCGCGGCCGATCTGGCAGGCAAGAACGGCGTGGTGCATGTGGTTGACGCGGTGCTGTTGCCCGCATCCTGATATCGCTTCCGACAGATGTTTTGGCGCGGGGAACACGCTTCCCGCGCCATTTCATTTGGTCACCAGCCCCCTTGACCCGAACGCGCGGCTGGCTTACTTCACCCCTGTCGCGGGTGTAGCTCAATGGTAGAGCAGCAGCTTCCCAAGCTGAATACGAGGGTTCGATTCCCTTCACCCGCTCCAATTTCTCTCAATATCTGAAGCGTTTATGCGTTCGGCACGATCTGCTTTCTATGACCTCGCGTCATTAAGACACTAGGCAACGCTCCAGCGGGCAATCACTGACGTGTTCCCTTGGGCACGGTGCTGATACGGTTAGATCACCGCAAAATCACGCTCCAATACCTTTTCTTGTTTTTCCCTATACATCTCTGCATCAGCCGCCTCAAAGGCGTGCAGCACGGACGGATGATCTGCGCAAAAAGCAATGCCATACGAGAATGACAGCGGAATCTCTTTGTCGCCAATAATCAAAGGCTGATTGCTGAAATTCTGCTGAGCACGCATCAAGATTTTCACCGCCGTGGCCGCGTTCGTCATAAGAAGCAACCAAAACTCGTCCCCCCCAACCCGCGCCAAATAGTCTGTTTCCCGAATGGCCCCTTGAAGTGCAACGGCAGCCTGCTGAATTGCGAGGTCACCCGTAGCGTGGCCATAAGTATCGTTCAGAAACTTCAGCTTATTCAAATCAACCACAACCGCCGTTTCTATGTCACTCCGGCGCACAGTGTCGGATCGAAAAGCCTCCTCCATCCCAAAGCGTGACAGGCACCCAGTCAGCGTATCCGTCATCGCGAGCTTTTGGAATTTATTGGCGCGTGCCTTCCAAAAGACCGATGCCAGCGCCGCGCTTGAGGTCAAGATCAGGACAATCAACGAACCCAAAAGATAATTGCGGGCCGATTCAATGGTTTCCGCCGATGTTTGCCGAAGCATCGTCTTGGTATCCACGGTATCTTGCAGCGCCAATTGCAGACCTTCGTTCCAAAGCTCATGCGTTTTTTGCAATGAAGCAATGATTGATTGAACATCGTCCTTCGACAGCTGACCATCAGCGTCAAAGACACTCGCCATATCCATGCGCAAATCGATGATCTGATCTGCAATATATCTGCGCTTCTCCCTTGTAAGAATATCAATAAGCGGCCTTTCAAGAACTTGGCCAAGGCGTGAATAAAGAACGGCAAATTTCGTCGACAGCTCCTGATCAATCACGATCGGCAACCTGAACTCCGCTTCGCGCAAGGTAAGCTCAAAATCGATTGTTTGATATTGAATCTGGCTGGCAACCCAAACTGCCTGATCTTTATCGGCCGTCAGGACCTGTGCCACGGCATCGCTCAGGGAATTGGCTTTAAGGGCAAGAAATGAAATCAGAATCAAAATAGCGCAGCACAAGACAGCAAGCACCGCCTTAGAGACCGCTGCGAATTTTGGCATTCGAAGATCTTTCTTCATGGGAGAAGTGATGAAGCCATCAGTACAATTGGCTGCATTCTTCTCTTGAAATTCATCACTTTGGCAGCAGTCAGCTACCAAGAGTCTGTTACCATCCGGCCCACGAAATAGCTTTCATATAATTATTACAATATTTATGCCACATTTAATTATTACAGAACAAAGTGAAAGTAAATCGGCGCAGAAGAAAGGCTAATCAGCCCATAAAAAATATCTCAGCAATCGCAGGTCAGGCCGATACATAGGCACCGCGTCAGCAGGTTCCTCATTCCGAAAGCTTATGGGGATTCAGGCGTTCACGATACAGAACCATGAACGCTGCAACTGAACTAACCCCTGCAAAGTTCTAATAATTTATTTAACTTCGATGGCGTCGCGAATATATAAAGGGCTATCGAATGAGGTCGCTTGAGGTAAGGAAACGAGATGTCTTTTCAGCTTTAATTCGTCTTGGCACTGTCGACGCTCGCCCTCGCAGCCTGCGGTGGAGGCGAAGAAGATTTTACCGTTTCCAACCCGATTTCAGTTCCCACGGCCTATTTCGCTTGGATGAATACCGACATCAAGGAAGCATGGCGCGCTGGGTTTTATGGCCAAGGCACACAGGTTATCGTGGTGGATGATTTTACAAGCGATCAGACATTGCGAGGAAATCTTGGTTTGGAGGTCAATGAGCAAACCCACGGCGCATGGGTGGCACAGCATGTAGAGATGTTGGCCCCGGCGGCAGATATTGACAGGCGTGACTATGCCTTTGATGTGGCGGTTCCCTTGGCGTCGGGCAAGTTGAACGTGATCAATCTCAGCTACAGCATCCCAGATAACTTGGGTCCAGATGCAACCATTAATTGGGGGGCGCGCGAAGCGTCCATTATCTCCTATGCTGGTGGCGCTGCGGTAGTTGTAAAATCTGCTGGCAATGAAGGGGTGGCCGTTGGTGCCCCGTCGAACGGCAGCTATGACTATCTCAACCGCGATTTCATTGGAAAACCGACTGCCATTTTTGCAGGCGCTTTAAGCAGCCATGGCAGTGTGAGTGCACCGGCGTCTATAGCAAGCTATTCCAACATTGCGGGCACAGACACGCGCGTGCAGTCGCAATTTTTGGTAGTCGGCGTCACGGGCGACACCCTAGCCAGAGGCGGCACGGGTTTGGAAGGGACATCCTTTGCGGCGCCGCAAATTTCAAGCTATGCGGCCGTTCTGGGCAGCAAGTTTACGAACGCCACCGCCACGCAGATTACCAATCAACTTCTAAACACCGCCCGCACAGATACTATTCGCGGCTATAATGTCACCATACATGGACGCGGCGAGGCAAGCCTGGCGCGTGCGTTGGCCCCGCAATCCATCAACTGATTAAAAGCGCCATGAGATGCCAATATTTACCTTGGCATCTTCGTAACCGGGCATATTGACGAGGAAATCCAAAGTTTGCTGCGGCGGCAATTCACTTGCCGCCAGTCGGCAATTCACCTCTTGAAGCCCGCCAATATCGCCATAATCCGCCAAACAAGTTTTTTCCCGCAGCCTGCCGCCAAACGGCACAACAATCGAAACGGAAAGAAACCCCTTTGCGCTGATTTCGCGCTGATGGGCAAAGCCCAAGTGAAACGAGGGCGCAATTCGATATTTCGGCGCCCTCTCACCACTGCCAATGCCCCAGATGAGTCCTAAATCCGACTGCACTTGGGTTAGAAATAGCGCGGTGACCTCTTTGTATCTTGGCGTATACCAATCGGCCAGTCGAACCGCTGCTCCATCGGCCAGTTCATAGCTGCCATCGCCCAAAGCACGAGCGGTCGAAGAGCGGGTGGAACCGAACTGGAAGTTTAAAAAATACGTGTCGGCCCAAAAATCCTCGGCAACCAAACGGCTGGTGTCCGCCAAGACGAACGCCAAGGCCACCGGCACAGCAAAGATGGATCGAACGTTCATAGACACTCCACAGGGTCGATGCGGCTGGCGTAATGAACGTTTTTAAAAGGATTCTATTCTCCCGATCAGAACCGGGAAGCTTCCTGCTCATTTAGATTTGATCGGAAAACTGCAACCGTAAAAAGGCGATACTCACAAAATCGTTTTAAAGAAGGTCAATAAAAAGACACGCCGCGACACAAACGATCAGTTGTAAATAAACCCATTCACCGGATTTACTCGCCCCAAGACACCCGAGGCGCTGGCCACTTTAACCCGGCTCCAATCGCCCTTTTCGGACACATCGACCACCAGCGTATCAAAGGTGATCTGGTTCCGTTCCCAATTGGCTTGATCGACCAAAATCTCTCGATCTGACAAGACCTTAGAGACCACGGCAACATGGCCTTTTGGCATGGCGCGGCTGGCGGCGAAGGCCATCACAGCTCCAATCCGAGGCTCTTGCGCGCGCGCATAGCGGCCTTTGGCCTGATCCCACCATGTTTTGGCATTGCCCCTTATCTCAACACCGGTCACCGCGCGGGCAAAGGGCACGCACCAGATGCGTCCTTTAGGTTTGTTGGCAATGGCTTGGGCAACGGCAGCCTTGACCTCATCGCGTGCGGCGTCACTGGCCGAGGCAGATTGCGCTTGTCCAGCAGAGGTTGCCTGCTGCATCAACGCGCGGCGTGCCGCACGCTCGGCCCGTGCAGCAGCTCGGCGCTCGGCGCGTTCGGCGATCTGGCTGGGGTCTTTTGGGGCCAAAAAGCCCAAAAGCTTGGGCTTTGCAACGTCAGAGGCCGGCTGTGCGACAGGCGTGATGCCCTGATCTTCGGCAAGTGCTGCATGGGCCGGGATCAAAGCCAGACACCCCAACACCGAAAGCCTGCGCGCGAAAGACAGCATCGAACACCCTAATCTTGGTTTCTTACCGCGCCCTCTTGCCACGCCAAGCCCACCGCCGAAACCCAAGCTGTTGCGGATCGGCAAGACCTTGCCCAAATGCCACGCGATGCAGAGGGCCGCGCAATTGGCTTTTCTTTTCCACCGGTCCGGGCTAGCAATCCGCGTCTTTCACAGCCCAAATCAACGGAGCGAACCCCATGTCGAATGAGATCAAACGGATTGGCGTCGGTGCGCGCATGTCGGAAGCCGTGTGCTACAATGGCATCGTTTGGCTGGCCGGTCAGGTCGGCAACCCCGGCGACAGCGTCGAGGCACAGACCAAAACCTGTCTGGCCGAGGTAGATCGCATTCTGGCAGAGGCTGGCACCGACAAGACCCGCATCCTGTCGGCGCAGATTTGGCTGGCCGATATTTCGACCTTTGCCGAGATGAACAAGGTCTGGGACGCTTGGGTGCCCGCAGGCCATACCCCGGCTCGCGCCACCGGCGAAGCCAAACTTGCCACGCCCGACTATAAGGTTGAGGTGATCGTCACCGCGGCCCTGAAGTAACCGATTTTTCGTCGAAAAATCGTAACGAAAAGGGGGCCATTGGCCCCCTTTTCTCACATCCGCAAAAAGCCGATCAACTGCGCAGTGGACCCATCCTTACCGTCCAGCCCGGCCCGCCCTTCCAGCACAGGTTGCAGCGCCAGCGCCAATTCCTTGCCCAGTTCGACCCCCCATTGATCATAGGGGTTAAGGCCAAGGATCGCGCCTTCAACAAAAACGCGATGCTCGTAAAGCGCGATGATCTGGCCCAGCGTAAAGGGATTAAGCTCAGGATAGGCCAGCGTCGTTGATGGCCGATTGCCGGGAAAAACGCGGTGACGGGCCTGACATTCCAATTCCGCCCCCGTCAGCCCCTTTTGGGCCATCAGCGCGCGGGCCTCATCCAGCGAACGGCCCCGCATCAGCGCCTCGGATTGGGCAAGGCAATTTGACACCAACAACAGATGCTGATGCGCCAGATCGGGCTCATGGCCTTTGCGGGCCACAAGAAACTCGCACGGGACCACGCGGGTGCCTTGATGGATCAGCTGGTAAAAAGCGTGCTGGCCATTGGTGCCTGGTTCTCCCCACACCACGGGGCCGGAATGGGTTGGCAGATCGCGGCCCTCAAGATCGACGCGCTTGCCGTTGCTTTCCATTTCCAACTGCTGAAGATAGGCTGGCAGTCGTGAAAGGCGCTGATCATAGGGCAGGACCGCGCGTGTTGCATGTCCGCAGATCTGGTTGTGCCAGATGCCAACAAGCGCCAGCATAACCGGCATGTTCTGAGCGAAGGGGGCTGTCAGAAAATGGCTGTCCATCGCGCGCGCGCCAGACAGAAAGGCATCAAAGCCCCGCGCGCCAATCGCGATCATCAGGGCAAGGCCAATTGGGCCCCACATGGAGTAACGCCCGCCAACCCAGTCTTCGAACCCAAACACCCGGCTCGGCGCGATCCCATAACCCGCGGTTTTCTCTGCAGCCGTCGAGACGGCGGCGAATTGTGCGCCCGGATCGCGGACTTTGGCCGCCATCCATGCTTTGGCCGTATCGGCATTGGTCATGGTTTCAATGGTGGTAAAGGTCTTTGACGCCACGATCACCAGCGTGGTTTCAGGGTTCAGCCCCTTGAGCGTATCGGCAATATGCGCCCCGTCCACATTTGAAACAAAATGAACCCTTGGCCCATCGTGATAAGGCGCCAGCGCCAGCACCGCCATGGCCGGACCAAGATCAGAGCCGCCGATGCCGATGTTTACCACATCGGTGATCCGCCCGCCCTGCCCCGTAAAGCGCCCTGCGCGGACATCTTCGGCAAATTCCGCCATCCGCGCACGCGTGGCGCGCAATGGCGGCATGACATCCACCCCATCTACCTTGATAACCGCAGCATCATCCGCGCGAAGCGCCACATGCAACACAGCCCGCCCCTCGGTGACGTTGATTTTTTCGCCGCCAAACATTGCGGCGCGCCGCTCGGCAACCCCGGCCTCGGTGGCAAGCTGCACCAAAAGCGCACGCGCCGTGTCATCCAGACCGGTTTTCGAATAATCAAACAGCATGCCATCCGCCTGCACCGAAAAACGCTCGGCTCGGGTGGGATCATTGGCAAAGAGGTCAAGAATGCGGCTATGCGCCGTTGCAGCGTGGTGGTCGGCCAAGGCCTGCCAAGGAAGGGTCATGGTTTACTCTGCCCAGTGGACGGTTGCGGTTTCCAAAACACATTGGATCGGTGCCTGATCAGCGGGCAAATCCAAGGCCCTGAGCAGCGCTTCGCGCTTTTCGGCGCCGGTGATCAGAAGATGAATGGTCTTTGCCGCGCGCAAAACGGGCGCGGTGAGGGTGATGCGCGGCTCCCCCGCCGCCTCGGCACGCAGCGCCATCAAGGGTGGTGCATCCTCTGCCAGCGCAAGGACCAAGAGATCGGCACCGGGAAACAGGCTGGCCGTATGCATATCAGCCCCCATGCCCAGCAAAAGCACCGAAATCGGCAAATGCGGTGCAAGCCCGGCCCCAAGCTCGGCCAGCCGGTCCTCGGGCTTGGGTGCCGGGGCGTAAAGCGGCACAAGCTGGGCCACAGCGGCCCGCCCCTGAAACAAACGCGCGCGCAAAAGTGCCGTATTCGAGCGCGGGCTGTCCTCGCCTACCCAACGCTCATCATTCAACACGACCGCAACATGCGCCCAATCCAGCGGCATCTGCGCCAAAAGATCAAAGACCGGCCCGGGTGTGGTGCCGCCGGGCACCGACAACGAGGCGCGCCCCTTCGCGGCCAATTCAGCCGCCAAACCCTCGGCCACAGCCCGCGCCAGCCCCTGATAAAGCTGTGCACGATCGGGATATTCGATCAGCCTCATTCGCGGATATCCCGCCAACGCCGCCCGTCACGATGCATCAGCATCAACGCATCTTCTGGGCCCGAAGAGCCTGCATCATAGGGCTGCGGTCGGTCGCCGCGCGTCTCCCAGCCCTGAATGATCGGGTCCGCCCAGGCCCAGGCAGCCTCAACCTCGTCACCGCGCATGAACAAGGTCTGGTTGCCCCGGATCACGTCCATAATCAGCCGCTCATAGGCGTCGGGCACATCGTTCAGATCGGCACCCACGGTTTCGGCAAAACTCATGTCCAAGGGCACCTGCATCAGACGCATACCGCCCGGCCCCGGCTCTTTGATCATCACCATAAGGTTCATACCCTCATTGGGCTGAAGTCGGATCACCAGCACGTTTTCCCGCCAGCCGCGTTCGTCGTCAAAGATCGAATGGGGCGGCTCGCGGAAGGTGATGGCAATCTCACTGGAACGCGCCCGCAGCTTTTTGCCGGTCCGAAGGTAAAAGGGCGTCCCCTTCCAGCGCCAGTTCGAAATATGCACCTTAAGCGCAACATAGCTTTCGGTCCGGCTGCCAGTGTTTTCGGCGTGATCGACATAGCCATCGCCACCCTTTGTGGCCCGGTATTGCCCGCGCACGATGTCCTCGGGTTTCACCGGGTCCAGCGCGCGGATGACCTTCAACTTTTCATCGCGCACAGCATCGGGATCAAAGTGATAGGGCGGCTCCATCGCGATCAGGCACAAAAGCTGCATCAGGTGGTTTTGCACCATGTCTCGCATCGCGCCCGAGGTGTCATAATAGGCCCCGCGCCCCGCCACATCGACGGTTTCGGCCACGGTGATCTGCACATGGTCGATGTATTCGGCCTTCCACAGCGGCTCGAACAAGATATTGGCAAAGCGCACCGCCATCAGGTTCTGAACCGTCTCCTTGCCCAGATAATGGTCGATGCGGTAGATCTGCTGTTCGGTGAAATGACGGGCCAAAACCGCATTCAGCGCCCGTGCGGTGGTCAGGTCACGACCAAAGGGCTTTTCGACCACAATCCGCGATTGGCTGTCGGCGATGCCATGGGAATGCAGCCGTTCCGCCAAATCGCCAAACAGGCTGGGCGACACCGAGAAGTAAAAAGCCTGAACCACGCCTGTGCGCATGCGCGCCTTCAACTCGGGCCATCCCGCATCGCCCTTGGCGTCGATTGGCACATAATGCACATGGGTCAGAAACTCGGACAGACGCGCCTCATCGCGCCGGGCGGGTGGGATGAATTCCTCAACCGCCTCGCGCACAAAGGCACGAAAGCCCTCATCGGTCAGATCGGCGCGGGCAGCGCCGATGATGCGGCCCTGATCGGTCATCTGGCCGCCTTCAAAGCGACGATACAGGCCCGGGAGAATCTTGCGGCGGGCAAGATCGCCGGTGCCGCCAAAAATCACCAGATCAAATGGATCAACGGGAATGACACGCGGGGCCATGACGACATCCTGTCGGAATTGCTTCGGTTATGTTAGCGCTAACGGCGGCTTTATACCCCCGTCGATCCCGAAAGTCTAGCATTGCTTTGCCAAGGCTCAAGCCTCCTCGATCGCCAGCCAGCGCAGGCGTCGGATCCCTGACTCGGCACCAAGCCGCGCAATCGCCTGCTCCATGGCGCTGTCGGTCACGCCCTCGCCCTGCACCACGGCCCCCAAGGTGACCCCCTCCTCACCGGTTGCCGCCGTAAGCTCGGACAAATGCAGCCCATGAAGCGGCAAATGGCGCAGGATCAATGCACGCATGGCCGCCTCATCCGCAGGGGCGCACGTCAGATCCACCCGAAAGGCGCGGGCGATGGGCACGCCTGCTTTGGTGTGTTTTTTCAAAAACTTGACCAAGGGGCGCAGGCCAAGGTTCACAAAAACCACAAGCCCGGTCAGCACCAGCGCATAGTCCCAAGCCCCAATTCCTGCAATCACCCCCACGGCGGCGGAACACCACAAGGTGGCCGCCGTATTCAACCCATGCACATTGAAGCCATCGCGAAAGATGATGCCCGCGCCGAGAAAGCCGATGCCTGATACCACCTGCGCGGCCACGCGTGTGGGCGAAACCTCATTCGGCACCAATTGCGAGAAGATCACGAAGCCGGCCGCGCCAAGCGCCACCAGCGCATTGGTGCGCAGCCCCGCCATGCGCTGACGCACCTGTCGTTCCGAGCCGATTACGGCACCACAAGCCAAGGCGATGCCCAAATGCATCGCGGCCATTTCAATCGGAACCATCCCCATCCCTCCTCGTCGACTGCGTCGCTCGTCGGGAGGACCACGACGAGAAGTCGAAGACGCCCGAGGAGCGGTCCGTTATGCGTCGAGTTCAGCATCCCAGTAAAGATAATCCATCCAGCTTTCATGCAGATGGTTCGGCGGGAAGCGGCGGCCATGGGCCAGCATTTCCGCCGCCGTCGGCTGGCGCGGAACCCGCGAGAGCGAAAGGCCCGAATGGCGCAAAGACTTTGATCCTTTGCGCAGATTGCACGGACTACACGCCGCCACGACGTTTTCCCAACTTGTGACCCCGCCATGGGCGCGCGGCACCACATGATCAAAGGTCAAATCCCCCTTGGAGCCGCAATATTGGCAACAAAATTCGTCCCGCAAGAAAAGATTAAAGCGCGTGAAGGCCACGCGCTTTTGGGGTTTGACGTAATCTTTCAGCACCACGACCGAGGGTATGCGGAACTCTTGCCTTTGGCTGCGCACCACATGGTCATATTCGGCCACGATCTGCACACGGTCCAGAACCGCCGCTTTGATCGCCTCTTGCCAAGGCCACAGCGACAAGGGGTAGTAACTCAGCGGTCGGTAATCGGCATTCAACACCAGCGCCGGAAAATGCTTCAGCGCCGCTGGATCGCGCACAAACTGTGTTCTGAAGTCGCCGTCCATTCCCGAGGTTTTCCCGTAACTGACCGTAGAAAGACTATATCTAGGGTTCGTGACAAGGCAAGCCCCAGATATGCGGCAGTTTGGCCTGATTGGGTAACGACGGCATGACAAAGGCCCCGCAAAGCGGGGCCTTTGGTGTTTCTTGGGTCACACTCAGCCTGCGGCAGTTACCGCGCGGCCCGTCAGCACCCGCACCAGATTGGCGCGGTAGGCGGCCGTTCCGTGCAGATCGCTGATCATGTCGCTATCATCCACCGACAGGCCCTTGACCGCATCGGCGGTAAAGCTCTTCGACAGCGCCGCCTCGCCCTCGGCCCAACGGAAGACGCCGTTGTTCGAAGCGCCAGTGACAGCCACGCGCACGCCATCTTTGAACTTTGCCACAAAGACCCCGGTCAGGGCAAAGCGGCTGGCGGGCTGGTTGAACTTCACATAGGCGGCCTTTTCCGGGATCGGGAAGGTCACGCCGGTGACGAACTCTCCCTCGTCCAGTGCGGTCGTGAACATGCCTTGGAAATAGTCATCCGCCGCGATCTTGCGCTTGTTGGTGACCACCGTCGCGCCCGAGCCCAGCACGGCCGCCGGATAGCAGGCCGAGGGGTCGTTGTTGGCGATCGAGCCGCCGATGGTGCCCCGAGAGCGCACCGCCGGGTCGCCGATGCCGCCCGCAAGGGCCGCCAGCGCCGGATAGTGCTTGGCCGCCTCGCGCGCCACCACCACATGAGCCGTGGCCGCCCCGATATGAAGGCCCCCATCGCCCATGCAGACGCCCTGCATCTCGGCAATCCCGGTCAGGCTGACCAGAACCGCAGGCGCGGCAAGGCGCTGCTTCATCGTCGGCATCAGGGTTTGCCCGCCCGACAAGGGCTGCGCCCCATCTTGGCCCAGAAGTTTCGCCGCCTCGGCAATCGAGGAGGGTTTCACGAAGTCAAAGTTGTGCATCTTATGTCCCTCCCCGTCAGCCGTTCATCGCCTGCCACACCCGACCGGGTGAGACGGGCATATCGATATGGGCCACCTTGTAGCCGCCCGAGTTCAGCGCATCGAGCACCGCATTGACCACCGCCGGGGGCGAGCCGATGGCGCCCGCCTCGCCGCAGCCTTTCACCCCAAGGGGGTTATGGGTGCAGGCGGTCTGGCAAGAATAGTCGACGTTGTAGAACGGCACATCATCGGCGCGCGGCATGGCGTAATCCATGTAAGACCCGGTCAGAAGCTGGCCGTTCTCATCATAGGTCGTGCTTTCCAAAAGCGCTTGCCCGATGCCTTGGCCCACGCCGCCATGAACCTGACCCTCAACAATCATCGGGTTCATCACATTGCCAAAGTCATCGGCACAGTGGAAGGCGACCACATCCACCTTGCCGGTGCCCTCATCCACCTCGACCTCGCAGATATAGGCGCCTGCGGGATAGGTGAAGTTGGCCGGGTCATAAAAGGCGGTTTCCTCCAGCCCCGGTTCCAGCGTCTCCAAGGGGTAGTTGTGCGGAACGTAAGCGCTGAAGGCGATCTCGCCAAAGGTCTTGGCCTTGTCGGTTCCCGCCACGCTGAACTTGCCATCCTCAAAGGTGATGTCACCTTCGGCTGCTTCCAGCATATGGGCGGCAATCTTCTTGCCCTTGGCGATGATTTTATCCACCGCCTTGGTCATGGCCACCCCGCACACCGCCAAAGAGCGCGAGCCGTAAGAGCCCATGCCAAAGGGGATCTTCGAGGTATCGCCATGGACGATTTCCACCGAAGCCTCCGGGATGCCAAGCTTATCGGCCACGATCTGGGCAAAGACCGTCTCATGGCCCTGCCCATGGCTGTGCGCGCCGACCATCACGCTGATATTGCCGGTCGCATTCACCCGCACGGTGGCCGCGTCATAAAGGCCGACGCGACTGCCAAGGATGCCGACCAGATGGCTCGGCGCAATGCCGCAAGCCTCGATCCAAGTCGACAGGCCCATGCCGCGCAGCTTGCCGCGCTTGGCGCTTTCGGCCCGGCGCTTGGCAAAGCCCGCCACATCGGCCATGGCCATCGCCTTGTCCAGCGTCGCGTGGTAGTTGCCGGTGTCATAGACCAGCGCCACGGGCGTGGTGTAGGGGAACATGTCGGTGGTGATAAAGTTCTTGCGACGCACCTCGAAGGGGTCAAGACCCAGCTCGCGGCACATCTTGTCGATCACGCGTTCCAGCGAATAGGTCGCCTCGGGCCGGCCTGCGCCGCGATAGGCGTCAACCGGGGCGGTGTTGGTAAACACGGTTTTCACGTTCACATAGACATGCGGCACCTTGTAGGGGCCGGCCATCAGCGTGCCGTGCAGGAAGGTCGGCGTCACGGTGGCAAAGTTCGACAGATACGCGCCGACATTGGCCATGGTCTCGGTGCGGAAGGCGAGGAAATTGCCCTCCTTGTCACAGGCGAGTTCGATCTTGGTCACATGGTCGCGGCCATGGGCATCCGACAGGAAGCTTTCCGACCGTTCCGCCGTCCAGCGCACCGGGCGGCCAAGTTTTTTGGAAGCGGCCAGAACCAAGGCCTCTTCGCCATAGTGATAGATCTTCGAGCCAAAGCCGCCGCCCACATCGGGGGCAACCACGGTCAGCTTGTTTTCCGGAATCCCCAGAACAAAGGCCGCCACCAAAAGCCGCGTGAGGTGCGGGTTCTGGCTGGTCGTCGTCAGCTTGTAATCGCCCGTGCCGGGGAAATACTCGCCGATCGAGGCGCGCGGTTCCATGGCATTCGGCACCAGACGGTTGTTCACAAGTTCCAGCGTGGTGACATGGGGGGCGGATTTGAAGGCGGCATCCACAGCGGCGCGGTTGTCTTCGATCCAGCCCCAGTCATAGCACTGGTTGTCGGGGATCTCGTCATGCACGCGGTTGGACGGATCGGCCAAAGCCTTGGCCATGTCGATGATGGCGGGCAGCTCTTCAATATCCGTGTCATCGGCCAGTTGTTGGGCTGCGTCCTTGGCCTGCTGATAGGTCTCGGCCACTACGGCGGCATAGGCGTCACCCACATGGCGCACCTTGCCATGGGCGAGAACCGGGCGCTTTGGCTCGCGCATCGGGGTTCCATCGCGGCTGTTGATCAGCCAGCCCGCCGGGTTACCGCCGACATCCTTGAAATCCTCACCGGTGAAAATCGCCAAGACACCCGGCATCGCAGCTGCAGCCTTGGTGTTGATCGACTTGATCCGGCCATGGGCGACGGTAGAGCGGACAAAGACCGCAAAGGTCTGGCCGTGCAGCGCCATGTCATCGGTGTAAACACCCTTGCCCGTCAGAAACCGAATATCTTCGCGGCGCTTTGACGATGCGCCAATTCCATGATCCTTTGGCATGTGACCCCCCTTATTCCGCCGCAACCGTCTGGCCCGAGGCCGACAGCACAGCTTTGACGATGTTGTGATACCCAGTGCAGCGGCAAATATTGCCCTCAAGGTAATGGCGCACCTCGGCCTCGGTGGGCTTGGGATTTTCAGCCAGCAGCGCGGCCGAAGACATCACCATGCCCGGCGTGCAGAACCCGCATTGCAGCCCGTGATGATCCTGAAACGCCTGTTGCAAAACGCCCAAAGAGCCGTCTGGATTGGCCATGCCTTCAATGGTTTTCACCTGCGCCCCCGCCACATCCAGCGCAAAGACCGTGCAGGATTTCACCGGCTTGCCATCGACATGCACCACACAGGCACCGCATTGGCTGGTATCGCAGCCGACATGGGTGCCGGTCAGCCCTAGCCCTTCACGCAAGAAGGCCGACAACAGCGTGCGGCCTTCGACCTCGCCCGAAACGGGTTTGCCGTTCACGGTCATACTGACTTTCGTCATGGATTTCCTCCCTTGGACAGTCTTGGGTAAGTCTTGTTGTCGGTATCGTTATCGGATCAGGCGCCGATCATGCGCTTGAACCAGCCCTTCTTCGGGGCCTCTTCGTTGGCTTCGGCCAGGGCCTCGCCCTCATCGGCGCCCTCCTCTGGGGCCTCGAGCGCGTCTTGAAAGCGGGTGAAGAACTCATCCGCCATCTTCTTGGCAAAGCCGTCGATCAACCGGCTGCCAAGCTGGGCAATCTTGCCGCCCACTGCCGCCTCGACGGTGTAGGAAAGCTCGGTCCCCTCGGGCACTGGAGCAAGCGTGACCTTGGCCCCGCCCTTGGCATAGCCCGCAGCCCCGCCCTTGCCCTCCCCCGAGATGGTGACGGCGCGGCCCGGATCAATATCCGACAGCGTGACAACCCCGGTAAAGGTGGCGCTGACCGGACCAATTTTTTGCTTAACGGTGGCCTCAAAGCCTTCTTCCACCGAACCGGCCATGCTTTGGCATCCCGGCACGCATTGCCTCAGAACCTCGGGGTTCAAAATTGCCGCCCAAACGGTTTCGGGGCTGGCCTTGATGGTTTTCACATCGGACAGTTGCATCAGATCACTCCTCACTCGGTCCCCAGCCTAAGCTGCCTTGGGCGGCCTGCGCTATGGTCCCTTGGTCGTAGGGTCTTTCACCGACGCGTGCTTTGTCGTGGCGCTGGCCAAAAAGGCATAAAGCGCCTCGGGCTGCACGGGTTTGAGCAAAAGCCCCACATCCGCCGCCGCCGCGGCCTGCCCCAACCCCTCGCCCCGATCTGCTGAGATCAGGCGGGCGGGCAGATCAGGGGCGCGCGCGCGGAAGGCTGCCAAAGTGGCCAGACCATTCATGCCTGCGCCCAAATGCTGATCCACGATCAGCGCATCGGGCAAAATGCCCAAGTCCTCGATCAGATCCAGCGCCTCTTCGCCACCGGCCGCCTCGATCACCGCGACCCCCCATTTTTCCAAGAACAGCACCATGGCCCGGCGCAATTCGGCGTCGTTTTCCACCAAAAGCACGATGCGGCCTTCGATCTGACCACTGGGCAAGGCAATGCGCGATGACAGATCGGCCAAGGCATCGGGATCGGTCAGCGGCACTTGCAGCATAAAGACCGTGCCGCGCCCAGGGCGCGAGGACAGGCCTAAGGGATGGCCCAAAAGGGCTGCCGCCCGATCCACGATGGCTAGGCCCAAGCCCAACCCCTCTGAGGCAGAGGCGCGGGCGGCAATGCGATGAAATTCTTTGAAAATATTCTCCTGTTCCGCCTCGGGAATGCCGGGGCCGGTATCCCAAACCTCCAGCCGCAGCATCGCCCCGCGCGTGCGGGCCGCCACCACAACCCGGCCCCGTTCGGTATAGCGAATGGCATTGCCGATCAGGTTTTGCAGGATGCGCCGCAAATAGCCGGCGTCTGAAAGCACGACCGCCTCACAAGGCCGCACGGTCAGCCGCAGCCCCTTGGCCGCCGCAAGGGGCGCGAATTCATCGGCCAGTTGCGCCAAAAGCCGCCCGATGGCGATGGGTCCAACCGTCAGCGCCGCTTTGCCGCTTTCCAGCCGCGAGATATCCAAAAGCGCGGCCAAAATCCCCTCGACCGACACCAGCGCGTTTTGCGCTTTCGCGATCGCCTCGGTGACCTGCGCCGGCAAATCGGTTTCAGGCACCGACGACAGAAACAGCTTGGCCGCTGACAGGGGCTGCAACAGATCATGGCTGGCCGCCGCCACAAAGCGCGAGCGCGAGGCATTGGCGCGTTCGGCTTGTGCCAGGGCATCCTCAAGGTCCAAGGTGCGTTCGATCACCCGCGCCTCAAGCGTTTCTTTGGCGCGCGCCATATCTTCGACCGCGCGGCGTTCGGTGGTGACATCAGTAAAGCTGAACAAAAATCCCTTATCGGGCATCTCTTGCGCAAAGACATCCAAGATCAACCTAGGATCACGGCGCAGCTCAAAGGTCACCGGCGGGCGCCCGGCCCGACCATCGACCCAAGCGGCCAGCCGTTCGGCGGTCATCCCCCCGCCAAAGCGGAACTGCCGCGCCAAGCCGTCAAACAGCGCGCCAAACTCGGCCCCGACCCGCATCCGCACCATCGGCAGCGCCAGCAAAACCCCAAGCCGCGCATTCCACCCCACCAGCCGCTGGCCCGCATCAAAGATCGCCACACCTTGGTTGATATGGTCCAAGGTGGCGCGCACCAGCCGTTCCTGATCGTCGAGTAGGCGGCCCAATTCTTGGCGCTCCAACCGGATCAGATCGGTCACATCGGTCTGCAACACCACCGTGCCGCCATCAGCCGTGCGATGCTCTGACACCTGCACCCAAGTATCCCAGCGCATGCGCACGTTGAAAATCACGTGCTGGTCCATATGCTGACGGCGGCGCTGCACGGCCCAGCTTTCCGCTGTCTCACCGCCCGGCAGCTCCAGATCTGCCGATTGGCTGACCAAATCGACATAGGCTGCAAAGGTCAGGCCCGGTGTCAGGTGCGGGCGCACATCGGTCAGATGCACGCAAAAGCGGCTGTTGCACATGACCAGCACATCATCAGGGCCAAAAAGGGCAAAGCCCTCTTGCACCGTTTCGATCGCATCGGCGAGGTTTTGGCGCGCCCGTTCGGTTTCGCGGTGCGCGCCCTCAAGGGCCGCGTTCGAGGCATTCAGCAAATCCAGCGCGCGTTCCAATTCGCGCGTGCGCATGCTGACCTGATCTTCCAACAGGGCCGCGCGCTGAAACTGCGCATAGGCCGCACCGCCATCGTCAGAGATCTGTTCCACCCGGCGCATCAACACGCTGGCGATCACCAAAAGCTTTTCGATCTGGCGGGCGGGTGGATCGGCGGGATTGAGCAGCGTGTCGGTCACATGCCCTCCTCAGGCGGATAGATCGCCACGCCGGTCATGGTTTGGTTGACATGCATGGAATTGACCTGCTCGCCATAGGTCGAAAAGCCCACCACCTCATGGGCGCGCAAGACGGATGAAATCTCACCCGTCATCTGCTTTTCCATCGCCTCCATCCGCCGCAGGATGCAATCGCAGGCCAATATTGCCGGTGCAGGCCCCTGCCCCCGCAGATCGGCCAAGGCGCGGGAAAGATGTGTCGCCATGTCCTGAGGTTCGGCCAAGGTCAGCACCACCCCTTCGTCAATGGCGGAAAAGAAGATCAGATCGCCATTGCCATCCACCTGCTGAATGGCGCGCACATGATGGGTGCCGCCGATGCGCACCACCACCGGATGGGCGGCAAAGGTAAAGGTGGTCAGTTGCGCGGGGTCTTTGCCCAAGATACGGGCGTATTCGCGCGCCGCAGGTTCGGCATTGATGCCGCGCACCCGGCGTTCCGCTGGGTTTGCCTCGGTCACCACCATGCGGGCAGTTGTCGGGCGCAGATGATCAAGGCTGAATACCTTGACCCGTGCCGCCGTGCGCACCAGCGTGACCACGGCGGCATTTTGCAAAAACTGCCCCTCATGCAGCACGAAGGTCGCCCCAAACCGCGTGCCATCGCCTGCCGAGCCGCCAAACAACGGAACCGGCCCCAAACCCCGCGCAAGGGTAGAGGCCAGCTCATCCTCACGCACCGAAAGCCCATCGACCATCAGAAAGGCAAACTCGCCCTCCCAAGCCGGACGCGCCCGCGCCATGGCCTGACGATCGCGGATCAAATGGCCAATCAATGCCTGCGCGTCGATCCTGCCAAGATCGGGCACCAAGAACGAGCTGGCCATGAACATATCTTTGGGCAGCCCAACCGCGACAATCTCGCCCTCGGCATAGCCTGTGGCCGTGATCTCGCCTGCAGTGGTGCAGCCCACCACCGGCACCGCGCCAAAAGCGCCGGGCAACCCCGCGGCAAGATCGGCCAGATCTGCCTCGGGTGACACAAAGAGCACCACCGCCGCAAAGGGCCCCCGCCCCAAAGCACGCGCCAAAGCCTGAGCAGACCCGGCCCCGCGCGCAGGCACCGAAGCGCGTGGCAATATGGCAGTGATCCGCGCCTCGTCCTGCACCCTTGGCCCTCCCAAGCCTCTCCTCAGGTTGGGCGATCACGCCCCCCCATGCAAGTGCCTTAGCCTTCGGGAACCATGGCCGAAAACCGCGCCTCTTTGGCCAAAAGCACCGCTTGCGTGCGGCTTAAAACCCCCAGCTTGCGCATGATGGCCGTGACATGGGCCTTGACGGTGGTTTCGGCGATGTTCAGCTCATAGGCGATTTGCTTGTTCAACTTGCCTTCGCAAATGAGTTGCAAAATGCGCGCCTGCTGGCGGGTCAAAAGGCCAAGCCGGGCAATCGCCTCTTCGCTGGCGCTGCTGCCCCCTTCGGCCTCGACGCCGTCTGGCAAAAAGCCGCGTCCCTGCCGCACAGCCTCAAGCGCCGCGCGATAGGTGTCGCGGTGGGCGTGCTTTGGCACAAATCCCGCCGCCCCAGCCCGCAAGGCCGCACGCATGATGCGCGGATCAGCCAAGGACGACACCACAAGAACCGGCACATCCGGCACCACAAGGCGCAGGCGCACCAACCCATCCAAGCCATCGACATCAGGCAGGTTCAGATCCAACAGCACCAGATCAGGCCGCGGCCCCCGGTCAAGTCGCGCCGTGGCCTCTTCCAAAGAGCCTGCGGTTTCCACAACTTGCAAACCTGCCACCACCTTCAGCGTCATCGACAAGGCATCGCAAAACAGCGGATGGTCATCGACAATCAACGCCCGGATCGCAGGGGCATTGAGGGGGGTGTCTGGCTGGGTCATGGCATTCCCTCGCATCTGTCGGGTCAGCCTATCATCAAGGGCATAATTTGAAAGCACGGCCAAAGTCGCATTTCCGCCCATCGCCGCAAAAGACCCTTTTCGCATGCGCCACAGCCCGCTATCACCACCCCACCCAACCGCCGAGGCCCCCATGCTGACCCGCCGCGCTGCCCTTTTGATCTCATTTGCCGCGCTTGCCGCCTGCGGTCGCCGCCCCGAGGCCCCGACCGCAAAGGCAAATCTGCACCCCGGCGAGACCCCGGAACTGCGCGCGCTGATCCGCAAATGGGCGGCGACATATGAGATTCCCGAAAGCCTGTTGCATCGCCAGATCCAGCGCGAGAGCGGCTATAATCCGGCGGCGCGCAATGGGCCCTATTACGGGCTGATGCAGATTTTGCCGCAAACCGCCCGCACCATGGGCTATCGCGGCACGCCCGAAGGGCTGTTGGACCCAGACACCAACCTTGAATTCGGCGCTAAATATCTGCGCGGGGCATGGCTTGTGTCCGGCGGTAACCAAGATAAGGCGATGAAGTGGTATGCAAAGGGCTATTATTATGAGGCCAAACGCCTTGGCCTTTTGCGCGAAACGGGCCTGAAAAGCTAAGGACGCGCCTGCGGTCAGACGCGCCCCGGCTTTTAATACCACGCATCCTGCATGTCGGCCTTTTTGGCGCCCACATAATCACGCAGGCCGTCGCGAATGCCCTCGTCCAAAGCCGGTGCCTGATATTCGGCCAAGCGCTTTTTCCAAAGCGCATTTGCCCGCGTGGCCGCATCAACCGACCCTGCGGCCTCCCATTTTTCAAACGGCTCGTTGTCGGACAGCTCACTGTCCCAAAACGCCGTTTCATAATGCGCCATGGTGTGCGAGCAGCCAAAGAAATGATTGCCCGGCCCCACCTCGGCAAAGGCATCCACGGCCAATTGGTCATCGTCGATCTTGATGCCATCGAGATAGGAATGCAGCGCCCCGCACAGATCGGCATCCAGCATGAATTTCTCATAAGACATGCTCAAAAGCCCATCGAGGAAACCGGCCGAATGCAGGATGAAATTCGCCCCGCAATGAATGGCGGCCAGCATCGACATGGTGCCTTCCATCATCGCCTGCGCATCGGGCAGTTTCGAGGTGGTAAAATTGCCCGAACAGCGCAGGGGCAAGTTCAGCCGCCGTGCGAGTTGCCCGATCACCATGCTGCCAATCGCCGGTTCCGGCGTGCCAAAGGTCGGGCTGCCCGAGCGCAAGGACATTGAGGACAGGAAATTGCCAAAGATCACCGGCGCGCCCTTGCGTTCCAGCTGGGTCAAGGCGCAGCCCGCCATGGTCTCGGCCAAAGACTGCACAATTCCGCCGGCACTTGTCACCGGCCCCATCGCGCCCCCAAGAATGAAGGGCACGATCACCGCCGCCTGATTGGCCCGCGCATAGGCACGCAGCGATTTGGTCATGGTGCCATCCCAGACCAAGGGCGAGTTCACGTTCACATTGCCCAAGATCACGCAGTTCTGATCCACAAAATCGCGGCCAAAAAGGATGCGGCACATCTCGATGCTGTCTTCCGACCGCTCCTCGGCCGTCACCGATCCCATAAAAGGCCGGTCGGAATATTCGATATGGGCCATTACCATATCCAGATGCCGTTTGTTCACCGGAATATCGGTCGGTTCACAAATCGTGCCACCCGAATGGTGGAAATTCGGGCTCGACTGCGCCAGCTTGATGAAATTCTGGAAATCCTCCAGCGTGCCAAAGCGCCGCCCGCGATCCAGATCCATAACGAAAGGGCTGCCGTAAGCCGGTGAAAACACCACGTTCTTGCCGCCGATGCGGATCGAATTGGCGGGATTTCGCGCGTGCTGGGTAAATTCGGCTGGGGCCGAGGCGAGGATCTCGCGCAGCATCCCCGGTTCAAACTTGACCAACAGACCGTCAACCTTGGCCCCCGCCTTGCGCCACATCTCCAGCACCTGCGGGTCATCGCGAAACTCGATCCCCGTCTCGGCCAGCACACGGTCGGCAGCGGCCTCGATGCGCAGCAAGTTTTCTTCCGACATCACATCATAGGTTGGGATATTGCGCGAAATATAGGGCCGGCCTACACCGCTGCCCTTGTTCGCCCGCTCGGCCTGCCGCGCCTGCCGCCCCGATCTTGCCCGCGTTTCATTCATACCGATCCCTCCCTCGACACATGTGTCAAGTTTGACCAAAGCGCGCCCCGACGCTTGGCATTTCACGACAGGAAAAATGTCGCAAATGACGAATGCGCCTAGGTCACCACATCCGGCCCTGACCGGCCCGTCATGGCCATGATCCCCGCAATGGCCTCTGCCGCGGCGATAACCGGGGCTAAGGCAGCTTGCGGATCATGGTCCAACCCCTCGGGCCCCGGCACATAACGTTCAAGGTAAAGCCGCAGCGTGGCATCCGACGTGCCTGTGCCCGACAAACGAAAAACGGCGCGACTGCCATCGTCAAACAAGACACGCACACCCTGCCGCTCTGAGACAGAGCCATCAACCGGGTCGGTATAGGTGAAATCATCCGCCTCACGCACCACCAATGTGCCAAATATGCGCCCCGTCAACCCCGGCAAGGCCGCACGCAGCTTGGCAAACATGGCATCCGCAACCTCTGTTGGGATGGCCTCATAATCATGGCGGCTATAGTAATTCCGACCAAAGCGCTGAAAATGTTCACAAAGCACCTCCGCCACTGATTGGCGTCGGACGGCCAAAATGTTCAACCACAGCAAGATTGCCCAAAGCCCATCCTTTTCGCGCACATGATCCGACCCCGTGCCAAAGGATTCCTCGCCGCATAGGCTGACCTTCCCGGCGTCCATCAAATTGCCAAAAAACTTCCAACCCGTTGGCGTTTCAAACTGCGCCATACCCTCGGCTGCGGCCACCCGGTCCACAGCCGCGCTGGTCGGCATTGACCGCGCCACCCCCCGCAACCCGGCCCGGTAAGCCGGCGCAAGCCGGGCATTCGCGGCCAGCACCGCCAAACTGTCCGAAGGCGAAACATAAATCCCCCGCCCGACCACCATGTTTCTATCGCCATCCCCATCGGATGCCGCGCCAAAATCAGGGGCATCAGGCCCCATCATTTCCTCCATCAAACTGTGCGCCCAAACCGGGTTTGGGTCCGGATGCAGCCCGCCGAAATCCGGCAAAGGCGTTGCGTTCAAACAGGTGCCCTTCGGCGCCCCAAGCCGATGCTCCAAAATTTCAACAGCATAGGGGCCGGTCACAGCACACATACTGTCCATCCGCATCCGAAACCCGCCTGCAAACATGGCCCGAATGGCAGGGAAATCGAACAGACTTTCCATCAAGGCGGCATAATCGCTGACCGGATCGACCACATCCACCGTCATGCCGCCAAGCTGACGGCGGCCAATGGTGGTCAGATCGACATCGGGGGCGGCGATGGTTCGATATTCGGTGATCTCGGTGCTGCGCGCATAAATCGCCTCGCTCACCGCCTCAGTGGCAGGGCCACCATTCGCCATATTGAACTTCACGCCAAAGTCTTCCTCGGGCCCACCGGGGTTATGGCTGGCTGACATGACGATCCCGCCATCTGTTTTATGAAGTCTTATCAAATGGCTGGCGGCTGGAGTTGACAAAATCGCATCACGACCCACGATGACCCGCGCCGCGCCATTGGCGGCCGCCATCGCCAAGATGACCTGCGCCGCGCGATCATTGAAATAGCGCCCATCACCGCCCAAAACAAAGGTCTTGCCCGCGCAACCCACCACATCAAACACCGATTGGATGAAGTTTTCCAGATAGCTCGGCCCCATGAACAGCTTGGTTTTCTTCCGCAATCCGCTGGTGCCGGGCTTTTGGCCCGCAATGGGCTGGGTCGGAATGTGACGCAGGGTCATAAAGGGCCTCAAATCAATGAATGAAGGGAGCGAAAAATCGGCGCGCGCCCTCCTCTTGTGTGAAGCGCCGCGCCGGGGTCTGTCAAGCTGGCCAAAGTGCCAAGCGCTGCGGGGAACAACAGGCAAAGGTTCTTATGATCTGCATCAAATACAGCTTCGACCGGCTGGGCTAGACTTTGGCCAACACATGGATGCGGAGCACAGCCAATGAGACTGACAACAAGAACCAATCTGGCCATGCGAACCTTGATGTTTTGCGCCGTGAACCCCGGCCGCATTGTGCGCAAGCATGAGGTGGCGGAGTCTTGCGGCGCCTCGGAAAACCATTTGGCGCAGGTGATCCATCTCTTGGCGCGCAAAGGCTATATCAAAACTCAACGCGGCCGCGCCGGTGGTTTGATGCTGGCGCGCGCGCCCGCAGAGATTGGCGTGGGCGAGGTGTTTCGCACCTTTGAGGCGGTTCTGCCCTTTACCGAATGCACCGAAGAGCGGCAGGCCACCTGCCCCTTGGCGGGGGCCTGTCGGTTGAAATGCGTGCTGCAAGAGGCGTTGGATGCGTTTTACGCGCGGCTAGATCAATCGACGCTGGCCGATCTGGTTGAGGACAATACGGCGCTGAAAACCCTGCTGAAAGTCGCCTGACCCTCATCGTCGCGCGTGCCGCGCGCTCTTCGGGCGCATGCCGACGAGCGCGGGCACCGCGACGAGGAGGCGGCGCTTCATCCCCGCCAGCGCCGCAGCCGCAACGCATTGCCCAAGACAAAGACCGATGACAGCGCCATCGCCCCTGCCCCCAGCATGGGCGACAGTTGTGGCCCGCCAAAAGGCACCAAAACCCCCGCCGCCACGGGCACCAGCACAGCATTATAACCAAAGGCCCAGAACAGGTTCTGCCGAATATTGCGCATGACCGCGCGCGACAGGCTGATCGCCTGCACCACGCCCATCGGATCGCCGCGCATCAACACAACGTCCCCCGCCTCAATCGCCACATCCGTACCCGTGCCCATCGCTACACCCACATCGGCAATCGCCAAGGCCGGCGCATCATTCAGGCCATCCCCAACAAATACCGACCCGGCCCCAAGGCTGCGGATCACCTCGGCCTTTTGTGCAGGCATAATCTCACTATGCACAGACTTAATCCCGATTTGCGCGGCAATTGCCTCTGCGGTCGCACGCGCGTCGCCGGTGATCATCACCGGTGTCAGCCCCATGCCGTGCAGGCGGTCCACCGTTTGGGCGGCGGTGGGCTTGACAGGATCGGCCACAACAATCGCCGCCTCGGCCCGACCACTGCGGCCCACCAGCAAAACGCCCTTGCCCGTCGCCTGAGCCTCACTGCACATCCGTGCAAGATCATCATCCAAGGGCGCAAAGAGCCGGGCAGAGCCCACCTGCACCCGCACCCCGTCCACAACCGCCTCGGCCCCCATGCCGGGATGGGCCTGAAAACCTAGCGACGTGGGCACAGGCAGGCCCAAGCGGGCGGCCTCATCCAAAACAGCCTTGGCCAAAGGGTGCTCTGAGCCTTGCTCGACCGCCGCGGCCAGCGCCAGAAGGTCTGACGCCACCACCCCCGGCAACGCCTGCACCTTTTGCACCACAGGATGCCCCATAGTCAGCGTGCCGGTCTTGTCAAAGGCCACAGACCGAACGGCTTCCAGCCGCTGCAAAGCCTCACCCTTGCGAAACAAGATGCCCATTTCCGCCGCCCGCCCGGTGCCAACCAGAATCGACACCGGGGTCGCCAATCCCATGGCGCAGGGGCAAGCGATGATCAGCACCGAAACCCCGGCCACCATGGCCTCGGCCAAGCCCGGCCCCACGGCCAGCCAGACCAAAAAGGCCAAGACCGCCAGTGCCATGACCACCGGCACGAACCACAGCGTGATGCGGTCCACCAGTGCCTGCACCGGCAGCTTGCCGCCCTGCGCCTCGGCCACCATGGCGATGATGCGCGCAAGAACGGTCGATGCGCCAACCGCGCGCACCTCCATCACCAGCCCGCCTGTGCCGTTTACCGTGCCGCCTGTCAGCGCGTCGCCGGGGGCCTTGGGCACAGGCAGCGGCTCTCCGGTCAGCATGGATTCGTCCACTGCCGACTGGCCCTCCAGCACCACACCATCCACCGCGATCCGCTCACCGGGGCGCAGTTGCACCCGATCCCCGACCAAAAGCGCGGCGATCGGCACCTCTTCGGGCATAGGGCCAAGCCGCAGCGCCATGCGCGACTGTAAGGCGACCAGCCGGGCAATCGCCGCCCCTGCACGGCCCCGGGCCCGCGCCTCAAGGCTGCGGCCAAAAAGGATCAGCGTCACGATCACCGCCGCCGCCTCATAATACACCGCGCGGCTTTCAGCCGGGATCAAGGCCGGGGCAAAGGTGACCAGCACCGAATAGGCCCAAGCCGCCCCTGCACCCAAGGCGACAAGGCTGTTCATATCGGGCGCACCGCGCCAGAGCGCGGGCAGACCTTTGCGGAAAAACCGCGCGCCGGGCCAGACCAGCACCAGCGTCACCAGCACAAACTGCATCAACCACAGGCTTTGTGTGGCCACAAACCCATGAAGCCAATGGTGAAAACCGGGCACCAGATGCCCGCCCATTTCAGCCACAAACACCGGCAGCGTCAGCACCCCGGCAAGGACCGTATCGCGCCAAAGTGCTGCTTCTTCGGCCTTGGGATCCTTGGCACCGGTTTCAGCCATGGGCGCGGCCTGAAAGCCCGCGCGCGACACTGCGGCGGCCAGGACGCTTGCATCCACCTGCCCCCAAAGCGTGACGGTCGCAGCGCGCGTCACCAGATTGGCGGTTGCCCCGGCCACGCCCGCTTGGGCGCGCAACACCCGCTCCACCCGGCCTGTGCAGGCCGCGCAGGTCATGCCCTCAACCGCCAGTACCACCTGACGCTGCCGCACGGGATATCCGGCATGGGCCAGTGCTGCGGCCATGGTTTCGGGCGTGGCGGGGGCGTCAAACACCACCTCGGCGGTTTCGGTGCCAAGGTTGACAGCGGCGCGGGTAACCCCGGTCTGGGCGGTCAAGACACGCTCGGCCCGGGCGACGCAAGAGGCGCAGGTCATGCCCTCAAGCTCAAATCGGATGGTCTGGGTCATTGCGCTATATGGCGCGCTGAAGCGCCCAAAGGTCAAGAGGCGCTCGCCCTGACTACACAGCCTGCGCCGTCCCCTCTTGCACCCGCGCCCCAACCCGCGCCATATCATCCCATAGCCAAAGGAGGCCAAAATGACCCTGCTATCCGTTCCCGACATGTCTTGCGGCCATTGCAAAGCCTCGGTCGAGGCGGCACTTGCCCTCCTGCCCGGCATGGCCCCGATTGAGGTGGATCTGACCACCCGTCAGGTCAAAGTGGCCGGTCCCGCTGCCGCCGCCTTGGCCGCCTTGGACGCCATCGGTTTTCCTGCCAAAGCACTGGACTGACCCAGGCTGACTTAATGCGGCTCTGCAAGGCGCGCGGGGGGCTGAAAACTTCTCGTTGCCGATGGCGAAAACTCGCGTTAAATGGTCGCATTCTTGTCGTCTTTCCGGCCCACAGGGGCCGCGATCGGCGCGCAGGGTCAATCATCGGCAGAACGCCGGGATGCGTCAAAACCTATGTGAGCGGAGCAGTCACATGTCGAACACCCCCAGCGCCCAACAAGGCGGCGCCTCTACACCGGCCCAACAGCAGGGCCAGTCGGGCGGCACCCCGGCCCAACAGCAGCAAGGCGGCAGCCAGCCGATCTTTCGCGATTGGGCGTCTATCTGACAGACCTCGGGCCAGCCAAGCGCTGGCCCTTTTCATATCCTGACACAGCCAAAGCAGATGCCAGATCCGGTTTCCTCCATCCTCAACCTTGGCCCGGCAACCGAGGCGGCCTTTGCGCGGGCTGGAATCCATTCCGCCGATGAAATTCGCGCGATGGGGGCGGATGCTGCCTATCTGCGCCTGATGGAGGCGGGCACGCCGCCGCATTTCATTGGCTATTATGTGTTGGTGATGGGGCTGCAAGGGCGGCCATGGAACGATTGCCAAGGCGCTGAAAAGCGCGCGCTGCGGGTGCGGTTTGATGCGCTGAAAGCCCGCGCTTTGGCGGATTTTGGGGCCGAGGCCCATGCCACACGCAGCCTTGATGCCGCGTTGGCGGCCATCGGTGTCATCCCCGCGCCCAAGGGCTAGCGCCGCAGGATCATTCGGTCGCCTGAAATCTCGATGGAATAACGGCCCAGATATTCCATGCCCAACAGGGACCCATCCATATCGCCCTCATTCACAAAGGCGCCGATGCTGGCGTCGTGAAACGGGCCAAGGCTGACATCATCCAACCGCACCCGCGCGGTGCGCACGATGCCATTGGCCGTCTGGCTTTGCCCAGCAAAGACCAGATCGGCCAGATCAATGCCCAGCCGCGCCGCATCGGACTTGGACAGGACCACCCCTGTCGCTCCGGTGTCGGCCATGAAGGTCAAGGGTTGGCCAGCTACGGTGAGGGTAATGTAATAATGCCCATCCATCGCCCGCGGGATTTCAATGGCCGAAGCGCTAGCGCGCTGCATGGGCATGACGTCATGGCGAATGTCTTGCCACAGCCCATAGCCCGCCATCAGGCCAAGCACGATCAACCCCCAAGCCAGAAAGGCGCGCAGCCCCTGCCCCATGCGGCCCCGATATTCCGAAAACCCCCAGCCCGCCACCGCCACCAAAAGAAGGCTCAGATAGATCAGCCGCCCATAATCGTCGCCATCCATCGCAGCCTCCTTAGATCAAGCCCGTGCCGCGGACACCGTCGATCACGAATTGCACCGACAAGGCAGCCAGCAACATCCCCAAAAGCCGCGTGATCACGATGGTGCCAGTGCGACCCAGCATCCGCTCCAGCGGCGGGGCGGCCAGCAAGAAAGCATAGGTCACCAGCATCATCGCCCCCATCAATGCGATCACCGCCCCCGTGGCTGCCCAATCGCCACCCCCCTGCCCGATCAACAGGATCATCGTCGCAATGGCCCCCGGCCCGGCAATCAACGGCGTGGCCAGCGGGAATACCGATGGGTCATGGTCAGGGTCAGGGTGCTGCCCCTCACGCCGCTGGGTGCGCCGTTCAAACAGCATGTCGAGCGCGGTCAGGAACAACAAAATCCCGCCCGCAATGCGAAACGCGGGCATCGAAATGCCGATGAAGGTCAAGATCGCCTCACCCGCAACCCCGAACAACAAAAGCAATGCCGCCGCAATCAAACAGGCCCGCCCCGCCATGGCCCGGCGGCGCGGCGCGTCCATCCCTTGGGTCAGCGCAATGAACAAAGGCACCAGCCCCGGCGGGTCAATCACCACAAACATCGTGGCAAAGGCGGTAATGAAAAAGGCGCTGTCCATGCCGGTCAAGCTAGGCATTTCACCCGCCCCCTGCAACCACATGCGCCGGTCTGCGCCCAAAAACCCGCGCAAATGCGTCTGGCCCTGCGCGGCCGTATCGCGTAAAGCCCAAGCGCAAAAGCCCATGTCCAGCCAACATGTCCAGCCAAAAGGACAGCACCAATGCGCGACATTATTGCCCGCTGCGAGGCCAAAGGCCTGCGCATGACCGACCAGCGCCGGGTCTTGGCGCGCGTGATCGGCGAGGCCGAAGATCACCCCGATGTCGAGGAAATCTACGCCCGCGCCTCGGCCATCGACACAAAAATCTCGTTGGCCACGGTGTATCGCACGGTCAAACTGCTGGAAGAGGCGGGGATTTTGGACAAGCTGGAATTTGGCGATGGCCGGGCGCGCTATGAAGACGCGGAACGCGACCACCATGACCATCTGATCGACGTGGTGTCGGGCGAGGTGATCGAATTCGTCGATCCCGAGATCGAAGCCTTGCAAGAAAAAATCGCCGCGCGGTTGGGCTATCGGCTGATCGGGCATCGGTTGGAGCTTTTGGCTGTGCCCTTGAAGAAAAGTGACGCGCTGTGAGACAGACCGACAATGCCACGGCCACCTTGTTGATGGTGGGGTCGATGGCGGCCTTTGCGGTCGAAGACCTGTTTTTGAAACGCGCCGCCATGGCGCTGCCGCCCGGTCAGGTGATTGCCATGATGGGGGCCGGCGGGGCCATGGTGTTTTGGCTCATGGCGGCGGCAAAGCGACAAGCGATCCTGACGCGCCGCGCCTTGCAAGGCGCGCCCCTCTTGCGCGCCCTGTCCGAGGCCGGGGCGACGATGCTTTACATCACGGCACTGGCATTGATCCCCTTGTCGATCAACTCGGCGCTTTTGCAGGCCTCGCCGCTTGTGGTGACGATGGGGGCGGCGCTATTTCTGCGCGAGCCCGTGGGCTGGCGGCGCTGGACGGCCATCTCGGTGGGATTCTTGGGGGTGCTGATCGTGCTGCAACCTTGGCATGACGGCTTTCAGGCCGCGGGCATTTTGACAGTGCTGTGCGTCATCTTGCTGGCCGCGCGCGACCTGTCGACCCGCGCGATGCCCAATGATATTGGCACGTTCCAGCTGGTCACATGGGCCTATCTTGCCTTGGTGCCCGCCGGGCTGATCCTGATGGTTTTGGGCGGCGAGGGTCCGGGCAGGATTGACCCTACGCGCGGATTTGATCTGGTGATGGCACTGGTTTCGGGGCTTTTTGGCTATTACGCCGTCACCGCCGCCACCCGCATGGGCGAGGCTGCCGTGATTGCCCCCTTCCGCTATACGCGTCTGGTCTTTGCGCTGATCTTGGCCATGCTGTTCTTGGGCGAACGGCCCGGCCTGGCTGTGTTGATCGGGGCGGCGCTGATCATCGGATCGGGGCTTTATACCTTTACCCGCGAGCGCAGGCGCGCCCGCCTGTCACAGCTATAAGCCCCATTTCGCCGCGCCGCAGAGACTTTCCATGTCGCCCCTGAGGGTGTAAGAGGCGCAAAAGCTTTACAGCCCCAGGGAGCGCCCCATGAGCACGATCATCGACATTCACGCCCGCGAGATTCTGGACAGCCGGGGCAACCCGACGGTTGAGGTTGACGTCTATCTTGAAAGCGGCGCGATGGGCCGGGCTGCCGTGCCGTCGGGCGCCTCGACCGGCGCGCATGAGGCCAATGAAAAGCGCGATGGCGACAAGGGCCGCTTCATGGGCAAGGGGGTCTTGGAGGCCGTGGCGGCGGTGAACGGCGAGATTGCCGAGGAACTCGTCGGCTATGACGCCACCGAACAGGTCGGCATCGACCGCACCATGATTGAAATGGACGGCACGCCGAACAAGTCGCGCCTTGGGGCTAACGCCATTCTGGGTGTGTCCCTAGCGGTCGCCAAGGCGGCGGCCGAATTCACCGGCCAGCCTTTGTTCCGCTATGTCGGCGGCACCTCGGCCCGCGTCTTGCCGGTGCCGATGATGAACATCATCAACGGCGGCGAACATGCCGACAACCCCATCGACATTCAGGAATTCATGATCATGCCGGTGGGCGCGGACAATATCCGCGACGCCATCCGCATGGGGGCAGAAGTGTTCCACACGCTGAAGAAAGAGCTGCAGAAGGCCGGCCACAACACCGGGATCGGCGATGAGGGCGGCTTCGCACCGAACTTGAAGTCCGCCAGAGAGGCGCTTGATTTCATTCTGCAATCCATTGAAAAGGCGGGCTACAAGGCCGGGCAGGACATGTTCCTTGCGCTGGATTGTGCCGCGACTGAATATTTCAAGGGCGGCAAGTATGAGATGAAGGGCGAAGGCAAATCGCTGACCATCGCGCAGAACGTCGACTTCCTTGCCGGGCTGGCGAAGGATTACCCGATCATCTCGATCGAGGACGGCTGTTCCGAGGACGATTGGGAGGGCTGGAAGCTTCTGACCGATACCCTTGGCGGCAAGGTGCAACTGGTGGGCGACGATCTTTTCGTCACCAATCCCCGCCGTTTGGCCGAGGGTATTTCCAAGGGTGTCGCAAACTCGATGCTGGTCAAGGTCAACCAGATTGGCACCCTGACCGAGACCTTGCAGGCCGTCGATATGGCCCATCGCGCGCGCTATACCAACGTGATGTCCCACCGCTCGGGCGAGACCGAGGATGCCACGATTGCCGATCTGGCGGTGGCCACCAACTGCGGGCAGATCAAGACCGGCTCGCTGTCGCGCTCGGACCGGCTGGCCAAATATAACCAGTTGATCCGCATCGAGGAAATCTTGGGCGAGACGGCGGAATATGCCGGGCGGTCGATCCTGAAGGCCTGATTTTCGTCGAAAATCAGGGATTTCGGATTTTCGTCGAAAATCCGTTTGAAACCTATGGGCGCGGCGGGAAACCGGCGCGCGTTTCACATCGGGCGGATCAGACGCTCGGCCCGAAAGGGGGCAAGCTCGGCCAAAACACCCTGCCCTGTCATCTCACCGGCCAAGCCCTCGGCCACGATGGCCGAGAGCGTCACGCCGGAATGCAGGACGGCCAGCCAGAGCCCCTCGGCCACCGGGCCCACCACCGGCAGCCCGTCGCCCGGAACCGGGCGCTCGGCCTGACACACCGCCTCGGGCCTGAGGCCCGTCAGCCCCAGCATCGCCCCGATCCGGCCAAGTGTCGCCTGCGCCTGTCCCAGCGGGTCCGAAAGGTCACCCCCGTCGTCCGACTGGTGAAAGGCCGCCGCCGGGGCCAAAAGACGGCCCTGATCGTCCTGCCGGATTTCCTGCTCCGGCGCCGCCAAGATATGGGCAAGCCGCAGCCCCACCGGCGCGGTGCGGATCATCAACCCCGGCCGGTGCAGCATCGGCAGCGTCATCCCCAAAGGCGCAAGCAACCCCGGCGCAGCCACGCCCGCTGCAATCACCACCTGATCGGCGGCGATGCGGCCAAGCGGGGTTTCTACCCCGCTCACGCGCCCCGCCTGCACCCAAAGCTGCGCCGTCACCCCCGACAGAACCCGCGCTCCAGAGGCGGCGAGAAGCGCATGGGTCAGCGCGGCTGGATCGACCCAGCCTTCGGTGGGAAAGAAAAGCGCCTCATCTGGCGGGGTTTTGAGGGCAGGCGCCCGCGCCCGCCCCCCCGCGCGGTCCAGCCGCTCCAGGGGATAGCCCGCCGCCGCAAGCCGTGTCGCCGTGGCGTCAAAGGCAGCGCCGCTTTCCTCCCACCACAGGCAACCACATGTGCGGTGCAGCCCCGGCACCCGCGCAGCCAACCGCTGATGCGCCGCCATTCCCACCACCCGCAGCGCAAAATGCGCTTCGTTCAGCGCGAAACTCGCGTTGATCCAGCCAAAGCTGCGGCCCGAGGCCAGCCCGGCCGGAAGCCCTGCGTCGATCACCGTCACCTCTCGGCCCCGGCGGGACAACTCCCACGCAATTGAGGCCCCGATTAGCCCCGCACCTATCACGATGATCTTTTTCATGGCAGCCAGAGTTGCACAGCCATGGCGCGGGCGGCAAGGTCTATGCTAAACAGACCAAATGCTGATCTGCCTTAACAAACCCTATGACATGCTGTGCCAATTCACCGATGGAGAGGGGCGCGCCACGCTTGCGGATGTGGTGGCGGTCAAGGGGGTTTACCCCGCCGGGCGGCTTGACCGCGACAGCGAGGGGCTGGTGATCCTAACCGATGATGGCCGCTTGCAGGCGCGGATCAGCGACCCAAGGCACAAGATGGACAAGACCTATTTCGCGCAAGTGGAGGGCGTGGTCACCGAAACCGCCTTGCAGGCCCTGCGGCAAGGGCTGGTGCTGAAGGATGGCCCCACCCTGCCCGCCCGCGCCCGCGCCGTGCCGCCGCCTGCGTGGCTTTGGCCGCGCACCCCGCCAATTCGCGTGCGCCAGACTGTGCCCGACGGCTGGATCGAACTCACCCTGCGCGAGGGGCGCAACCGTCAGGTACGGCGCATGTGCGCCGCCGTGGGCCTGCCCTGCCTGCGGCTCATCCGCTGGCGGGTCGGCGACTGGACGTTGGAGGGGCTTGCCCCCGGAACATGGAGAGCGGCATGACCGAGGCCGATCACATCATCGCCGAGCTTGGCCTTCAACCGCATCCCGAAGGCGGCTGGTATCGCCAGACCTGGGTCGGCCCCGCTTTGCACGGACGTACAGATGGGCGCGCAAGCGGCACCGCGATCCTGTTTCTGCTCAAAAGGGGCGAGCGCAGCCATTGGCACCGCGTCGATGCAGATGAGATCTGGATCTTCAACGCCGGGGCACCGCTGATCCTGTCCATGGGCGAGACAAAGTCCCATGACATCCGCCTTGGCACCGATATTCTGGGCGGCGATGCGGCGCAGGCGCTGGTGCCCAAGGGCCATTGGCAGGCCGCACGCAGCCTTGGCGATTGGAGCCTTGTCAGCTGCACCGTCTCACCGGGTTTTCGGTTTGAAGGCTTCGAACTTGCCCCACCCGCATTTGATCTGCCCCCCCATGATGGGCAGAAGGACTGAGCCCGCGATGGATCACAAAAGCTTTGTGGCAAGCCTGACCGCCGCCGAGAAAGCCCGCCTCACTACCCTGTCGGATGCCAAAGGTCTTTGGCATCTGGCCGGGCATCTGGGGCTGATCCTGGGGCTTGGGGGGCTGATTGCGGCGGGGGTGCCGGGCTGGCCGCTCCTCCTTTTACCGCAGGGCATTGCGCTGATCTTCCTTTTCACGCTGGAACATGAATGCACCCACCGCACCCCCTTTGCCACGCCCGCTCTGAACGACTGGGTGGGCCGGGCCTGCGGATTTCTCCTGCTTCTGCCCTTTGAATGGTTCCGTTACTTTCACCTTGCCCATCACCGCTGGACCAATATTCCCGACCGTGACCCGGAACTCGAGGGCACCAAGCCCATGACGCGGCGCGAATGGGTTTGGCATGTTTCGGGCCTGCCCTATTGGGCGGCGATGGCGAAGATCACCGTCAACCTCGCACGAGGCCGGGGTGCGGCGCCCTACATGCCCGCACCCGCCCTGCCGCGCATCCGCGCCGAGGCGCGCGGGATGATCCTTGGCTATGGGCTGGTCGCGGCAAGCCTTGCGCTCTCGCCCCTGCTTTTTTGGGTCTGGCTCTTGCCGGTGCTTCTGGGTCAGCCCGTCTTGCGGCTTTATCTTTTGGCCGAACATGGCGACTGCCCCACCGTGGCCAATATGCTGGAAAACACCCGCACCACCTTTACCACCGCGCTGGTGCGGTTTCTGGCGTGGAACATGCCCTATCACACCGAACACCATGTCTATCCGAACGTTCCATTCCACCGCCTGCCCGACCTGCATCAGGCGCTGAAAGCGCATCTGAAGGTGACCGCCCCCGGCTATCTTGCCTTCAACCGCGCCTATCTCATGCGGCGCAAGCCATAACGAGTAATTATTGCTGGGGTCACAAGATTGCATTGGCCCCGGCGCTGGCCTTGCGCTAGGCAGGGCGCATGAACGCGCGTCCAAACATCGACACCCCTCGCGGCTTTGCCTTTGCGCTGACGGCCTATCTCCTGTGGGGGTTCTTGCCGCTTTACATGAAGGCGCTGGCCCATATCCCGACGCTGGAAGTTCTTGCGCATCGGGTGATCTGGTCGGTGCCGATTGCGCTGGTGATCCTTGCGCTCTTGGGGCGCACGTCTGATCTGAAAACCGCCCTGCGCACGCCCCGCATGTTGGGGATGGCCGCCGTAACGGCAACACTGATTTCGATGAACTGGGGCATTTATGTGTGGTCAATCCAGACTGGCCACGCCCTTGAGGCGGCCTTGGGCTATTATATCAACCCGCTGTTTTCGGTGTTCCTTGGGGCCGTCTTGATCAAGGAGCGGCTGAACCTTGCCCAAAAACTTGCGATTGCGCTGGCGGCCTGCGCGGTGGGCTATCTGACCTTGCAGGTTGGCCGGGTGCCCGTTGTGGCGCTGAGCCTGACGCTGACCTGGGGCTTTTACGCCTATTTCAAAAAGATGCTGCCCATCGGCCCAAATCAGGGCTTTGCGCTTGAGGTAATTTTGCTTCTGCCTTTTGCCCTAGGCTACGCGATCTGGACGGGCGCGCGCGGTGAGGCAATGTTTCTCACCTCCGGCGCGACAGATGTCCTTTTGCTCATGGGCTGTGGGCTGGTCACGGCGGTGCCGCTGATGATCTATGCCAATGGCGCCAAGCTGTTGAAACTCTCCACCATCGGCATCTTGCAATACATCGCCCCGACGATGATCTTTCTCACGGCTGTCTTTTGGTTTGGAGAACCCTTTGACAGCGCCCGCCTTGTGGCCTTTGTGCTGATCTGGACCGCGCTTGCGATCTATACAACCGCGCTGATCCGTCAGGCGCGCGCCTGATTTTTCGACGAAAAATCGCCCAACCGCCGGGATCACGAGTTTTCGACGAAAACTCGGGCGCCCCCCCACCTTAGCCCAGCGAATACCCCGCCCCGCGCACAGTGCGCAGCGGATCATCGCCCCCTGTTGCCATAAGCGCCTTGCGTAGCCGGCCGACATGAACATCGACGGTGCGGCTGTCGACATAGATATCGCGGCCCCAAACCCGGTCCAAAAGCTGTTCACGGCTGAACACCCGACCGGGGCGCTCCATTAGGCAAGACAACAGGCGAAACTCGGTTGGGCCAAGTTTCAACTGCGCGCCATTTCGTGTGACACGATGGGTTTCAGGATCTAGCACGATATCTTGCCACTCCAGCACCTCACCCGCCACCGACGGGCGCACGCGGCGCAGATGGGCGCGCAGCCGCGCCATGAGTTCGGCCACGGAATAGGGCTTGATGACATAGTCATCCGCCCCGGTCTCCAAGCCGCGCACCTTGTCCACCTCTTCCGAGCGCGCCGACAACATCAGGATCGGGATGCCCTTCGTCTCAGATCTTGCGCGGATGCGGCGACAGACCTCTAGGCCAGAGACATGCGGCATCATCCAATCAAGCAAAATCAGATCCGGCAATCCTTCGGCCACCCGCTCCATCGCTTCTTCGCCATCGCAGGCAATGACCACATCAAACCCTTCGGCCTCAAGATTATAGCGCAGAATCTCGCGCTGCGCCGGCTCATCCTCGACCAAAAGGACAACGGGCTTTGGCGCTGCCATCAGACCTGCCCCCCAAGCCCTGCCACGGCATCAACCTTGGGGCGCGGATCACCGGGCAGGCTGCCGGTGGTCATGTAGATCACCTGTTCGGCAATCGTGGTGGCATGGTCGCCCACCCGTTCGATGTTCTTGGCGATAAAGTGCAATTGCATCGCGCTGGTGATGGTGCGGCTGTCTTCCAGCATATGCGTCAGCAATTCCCGAAAGAGCGCGCTATACATCTGGTCAATCTCATGGTCGCGCATCCGCACATCAGCCGCCAGACCTGCGTCGCGGGCGATAAAGGCATCCAGCGCATCTTTCAAAAGCAGGCTCACCGCCTTGGCCATCCGCTTGAGCGAGCCCGTCACCCCCGACAAAGGTTGCAGCCCCGCCAGCACCTTTGACCGCTTGGCAAGGTTCTTGGCGTAATCGCCACAGCGTTCAAGGTTCGAGGCAATTTTCATCACCGACAAAACCATCCGCAGATCATTGCCCATCGGCGCGCGCAAGGCGATCAAACGGGCGCATTCAGCGTTGATCTGTTCTTCCAGCGCGTCGATGGCCGCATCATTGGCGCGCACCTGATCGGCCAGCGCCTCATCGCGGCTGTCCACGGCGCGGGCCGCATCGGCCAGCGCGGTTTCCACCAGCCCGCCCATACGCATGATCATCGCCTGCACCGCCTCAAGATCGCGGTCAAAGGCGCGCAGGATGTGTTCGTTTGTCATCTTGGTCCCCTTAGCCGATGCGGCCGGTGATATAGGATTCGGTGCGCGGATCCTTTGGATTGGTGAAAATCTGGCCCGTCTCGCCAAATTCCACCAGATTCCCAAGGTGGAAAAATGCGGTGCGCTGCGATACGCGGGCGGCTTGCTGCATGGAATGGGTCACAATCACCACCGAAAACTGGTGGCGCAGCTCGTCGATCAGCTCTTCCACCTGCGCCGTGGCGATGGGGTCAAGCGCCGAGCAGGGTTCATCCATCAACAACACCTCGGGGCCGGTGGCGATGGCGCGCGCAATGCACAACCGCTGCTGCTGGCCCCCCGAAAGCCCGGTGCCCGGTGCGCTCAGCCGGTCTTTGACCTCATTCCACAGGGCCGCTTTGCGCAAGCATTCTTCGACGATCTGATCGAGATCGGCCTTGGCGGCGGCAAGACCATGGATGCGCGGGCCATAGGCCACATTGTCATAGATGGATTTCGGGAAAGGGTTGGGCTTTTGAAACACCATGCCCACCTTGGCGCGCAGTTGCACCGGATCCACCCGGCGGTCATAGATATCTTCGCCTTCCAGCAAGATCTGCCCCTCGACCCGGCAGACCGAGATGGTGTCATTCATCCGGTTCAAACAGCGCAGAAAGGTCGATTTGCCACAGCCCGACGGGCCGATGAAGGCGGTTACCGATTTGTCGGCGATATCGACATCGACATCTTTTATCGCATGGGTCGCCCCGTAATGGACCTGCACCTTGCGGGCCTCGATCTTGTTCACTGTGCTGTCCACACGGCTCTCCATTCGCATATCTTTCATGGGGTATCCCCGAGGTCTTTGCAGCGTTACCAGCGGCGTTCAAAGCGACGGCGCAGCAAGATAGCGGCCACGTTCATCACCACAAGGAAGGCCAACAGCACGATGATCGCACCGTTTGACCGTTCAATAAAGGCAGGGTCAGACCGGCTGGCCCAAGAATAAACCTGCACTGGCAGCGCTGTGGCAGGGTCCAGCACCCCGTCAATCGGCGCGCCGGGATAGTTGTCAACAAAGGCCACCATGCCGATCAACAGCAAGGGCGCGGTTTCCCCCAAGGCCGAGGCAAGGCCCAAGATCGTTCCAGTCAGAATGCCGGGCATCGCCAAGGGCAGCACATGGTGAAACACCGTCTGCATCTTTGACGCCCCCACCCCCAGCGCCGCATCGCGGATCGAGGGCGGCACCGCGCGGATCGAGGCGCGCGTGGCGATGATGATCGTCGGCAGCGTCATCAGGCTGATGACCAAGGCACCAACCAACGACGAGGACTGCGGAAAGCCCGCAAAGTTGATAAAGATCGCCAGACCCAAAATCCCGAACACAATCGAGGGCACAGCGGCGAGGTTCGAGATGTTCACCTCAATCGCATCTGTCCAACGGTTTTTCGGAGCGAATTCCTCAAGATAGATCGAGGCCGCGATGCCCACAGGCAGGCACATCAGGGCCACAAGAAACATAAGGTATGCAGAACCGATCAAGGCCACGCCCAGACCTGCCGCTTCGGGGCGTTGGTCAGAGGCGTCAGGATTGGTGAAAAAGCCCCAGTTCCAACCGGTTGATAAGGTCCCCACATCGCGCAGCCGATCGGCCAGTTCCAACTGTTCGGGCATGATGTTGCTGTCAAGCTTCGCGCTTTCCATCGTCACCCGACCCTTGAGATAGCCGTCAATCCGGCCTCCGGTCAGAACGGTGGCATCAATCGTGGTGCCAATCAGGGAGGGATCCGCCAGAACCATGGCGCGCAGACCGCCGGGCGCGTCTTTGGAAATCAGCTCGGCCACTTGCTTGTCGGTCAGGTCGGCCAGATCAACGCCTTTGCGCTCCAACTCGGCCATCAGGGCAGCCACCAAAACCTTGGAATAGCCAATGGTCGTGACCTTGCGCAGCTCTGCCGGGTCACGGTTGCCTTTGGGGTCCAGCACCTGTTCCGAAAGCTCTACTGGAAACGACAGCTTGGCTTGGAAAAAGGCCGAGGTGCCATCGCGGAAAATGGTGAAGAGCATGATCGCCAGCATGGTCAGCGACAGCACAATCGCCACCAGACCATAGGCACGAAACCGCGCCTCAGCCGCATTGCGGCGCTTCATGTCGGGGCTGGTGACATAGATCGAACGCTCCGGCTTTGCGGCAGGGTTCGGTGCGGCATCCAAGGCGGCAAGATCGGTCATTCGTATTGCTCCTTGTATTTCCGCACGATGTAGAGCGCAAAGATGTTCAGCCCCAGCGTGATGACGAAAAGGGTCATCCCAAGGGCAAAGGCCACCAGCGTCTCGGGCGAGGCAAAATCGGTGTCGCCGGTCAATTGGCCCACGATTTTGACGGTCATAGTGGTCATCGCGTCAAAGGGGTTGAGCGACAGTTTGGCCGCAGCCCCCGCCCCCATGACCACGATCATCGTCTCGCCAATCGCGCGGCTGGCGGCCATCAGCACCGCGCCCATGATACCGGGCAAGGCGGCCGGCAAAATCACTTGGCGCACGGTTTCCGACCGCGTGGCACCCAAGCCATAACTGCCATCACGCAGCGATTGCGGCACGGCATTGATGATGTCATCGGACAAGGACGAGATGAACGGCACGTTCAAAATGCCAATCACAATCCCCGCCGTCATCACCGAGGATCCGGAATTGCCCAAGCCCAAAGGCTCGGCGAACCAGTCGCGCAGCGCAGGCCCCACGGTGATCAGCGCAAAGATCCCAAAGACAACGGTGGGGATGCCCGCGATGATCTCGATCAGCGGCTTGACCCAGTTGCGCACCGGCTTTGAGGCGTATTCAGCCAGATAAATTGCCGTGAAAAGCCCGATCGGCACCGCCACCAGCAAGGACACCGCACTGATGTAAAGCGTGCCCCACAGCAAGGGGATCACCCCAAGATCAGAATTGCCGCGGAAATTTGGCGACCAAGTCAGCGAGAAAAAGAAATCTTGGATGGGGTATTTGGTAAAGAAATCATAGGTTTCAGACGCCATCGACCAGATGATCCCCGCCGTGGTCAACACCGCAATCGACGAGGCGGCGACCAACAGGCCCAAGATCACCCGCTCCACTGAGTTGCGTGCGCGAAAATCTTTGTGGGCGCGCGTCACGCCCCAAAACAGACCCACCAAAGACAGCGCCAAAATCACCACACTGCGCGCCGCAGCACCCCAAGCTGTCATGGCGCGATAATCTTGGGCTGCGGACAAAACCTCGGGCGACACTGTGCTGCCAAGCGCCACACCCACCTCGGCCAGCCGCGCGCGCACGTCGCTGTCCCCGGTTGACAAAAGCTGCGTGTTGGCCTCGGTCATCGCCCCCACAGCCACCGCCCGATCAAGTCCCCCCGCAACCCGGCGCACATCCGCCATGGTCAGCGCGCGCGCCGTATCGTCAGCGACCAGTTCCATGGGCAGATCAGCCGATATGCGGTTTTCCACCACCATCGGCTGCACGATCAACCACAGCACAAGACCGGCCAAGGCCGGCAACAAGACCCAGATCGCCCCGTTCCAGCCATAGTAATTGGGCAGCGAATGCAAAGCCCGCGCATTGCCCTTGGCCGAGGCCAGCGCCCTTTGGCGCGACAAGACAAAGGCGGCCAGCGCAAGCACGCCAATCACCGCAAACAGCATCGCGACAGACATATCAGGGCCTTATCTGCAAATGAAAGGGAACAGGCGGGGCCAATGCGGCCCCGCCTGAAGATCAGCTTATTCCAACGGGCCCATCGGGGTTTGGGCAGCAACCATCGCCTGCGTCTCGGCCAAGGCCGGATCGGACACCAGACCATAGGCTGCCAAGGGGCCATCAGGGCCAGCCATGTCATCGGACACAAAGAACTCGACATATTCCTGCAGGCCCGGGATCACACCCAGATGCGCCTTCTTGACGTAGAAGAACAGCGGGCGCGATACCGGGTAATCACCCGAAGCCACGGTTTCAGCCGAAGGCACCACACCGCCCATGGTCGCCACGCGCAGCTTGTCGGTGTTGTTTTGGTAGAAGGAAAGACCGAACACCCCAATCGCGTTCTTATTGGCGTCCAGACGGGCCAGCGTTTCGGTATAATCGCCATCGATATCGACATTGCGCCCATCGGTGCGGATCTTCATGCAGGCTTCGCCCGCCGCGTCTTCGTCCATGCCGCTGGCCACAAATGCCGCCATGGTGCCGGTGTCTTCACAGCCTTGAATGATCACCTTCTCGTCAAACACTTCGCGGGTGCCGTGCTTGGTGCCGGGCGACAGAACCAGAATGTCTTGCGCGGGAAGGTCTGCATTGAATTCCGCCCATTGCGCATGCGGATTGGCGACCAAAGCGCCGTCTTTCACCACGGTCTGCCCGATGGCGTTGTAAATATCCGACGGGGTCAGCGCAAATTCCGGGCCATTCACGTCAGAGGCAAACACGATGCCGTCATACCCAAAGCGCACTTCCATGATTTCGGCCACGCCATTTTGGGCGCACAGATCAATGTCCGACTGTTTGATGCGCGAGGAGGAGTTGGCAATATCCACGGTGTTTTCACCCACACCTTCGCACAGCTTCTTGCGACCAGCACCCGAACCGCCGCCTTCCACAACCGGCGAGGGGAAGTCAAAGTTTTCGCCAAAGGCTTCGGCCACGATGGTGGCATAGGGCAGCACGGTCGAGGATCCGGTAACCTGCACCTGATCACGCGCCGAGGCGGTCACGGTCGAGGCAGCCAGAATGGCCAGGGTCGAAGCGGCAAGCTTCAGGGTCGGCAGTTTGGTGAAAGACATCTGTCACTCCATCAGAGATGCGAAGGGCCGGATGCCCGTTCGTCTGGCCCGATCTCTAGGGCGCTTTCACAAGGCTTTTGCGACAGATGTGTAACAGTTCCATGACAATGCCCGGCGCGCGAGACAAATGCCATGGCGGGCGAACCTGCTGCCAGGTTGACCAAAACCCTCAGGTCATTGGCAACAAGATACTGAATTCGCTACCGTTTCCGATTTCGCTTTCAATCACCAGGCGCCCACGGTGGCGCTGGACAATGTGTTTCACAATGGCCAGCCCCAGCCCCGTCCCCCCCTTGGCCCGGCTGCGGTGATTGTCGACGCGATAGAATCGCTCTGTCAGGCGCGGGATGTGGCGGGCATCAATGCCCGCACCTTGATCGGAGACCTTCAGCCGCAGCACCGGGCCGCGCGGTCCTGCCTCTTGCGCCAAAGACAGGGTGACCGTCGATCCCGGTGGGCTGCCGTATTTGATGGCGTTTTCGGCCAGATTGGTCAGCACTTGCACCATCTGATCGGCATCGGCTCGCAACATTACCTCGCGCTCGGCCCCCAATAGCGCCAAACGCACCTCTCCTGCCCGTGCAAGGGGTTGCAAACTGTCTGTGACACTGCGCGCAATGGCGGCCAGATCGACGCGGCTTTCAGGGCGAATACGTTCTTCTGCCTCGACCCGGCTCAGATGCAACAAATCCCGCACCAAGCGGTTCATCCGCTCGATCTCCGTGGCCATGATGGTCAAAAACCGATCCCGCGCGGCGGGGTCGTCTTTGGCCGCTCCCTGCAAGGTTTCGACAAAGCCAGAAATCGCGGTGAGGGGCGTGCGCAACTCATGGCTGACATTGGCCACGAAATCGCGGCGCATGCGGTCCATCTCTTCCGCCTCGGTCAGATCCGCAAAGGCCAAAAGCGCGCCCTCGGCCAAAGGCGTCACGGTAACCTCATGCACCTGATCATGGCCGGGTTTTGGCGTGACCAAACGCACAACCGCCCCCTGCCCTTGGTTCAGCGCCGCTGAGATCGCGGCCAAAAGATCAGGGGCGCGAAACAACAAGCCATGATGCCGCCCCAGCACGCCTTCGCTGGTTGTCGCCAACATCGCAATCGCCGGACCATTGGCCTCGGTCACCAAAAGATCGGGACCGATGATGACAAGCGGCATCGGAACTCCAGCAATCAGGCGCGCAATCGGGCTGGGCATGGGTCACATCCTGCAACAAGCGGTTTGGCAAGTGCTAGCGCCGGGATGTGACAATTGCCAGACAAAGCCGCTTTGGGCAAATGGCTTGGCAAAGGACCGCCCTAGCGCCCTGCCGCCTGCCAATCTTGCAAGGCGGCGTTTGGCTCGTCTTGCACAGGGGCCGTCACCTGCACCGCCCCCGAGGGCAGGCCGAACACGCCGGGCCGCGAGCGAAAGTAATGCGTCTCGCGCGCGCCAAAGTAAAAGGCAACCACCGCCCCCAACAGCCACCACAAAGGCTCGGGCACCGCATTCAACCCCACCATGCGCGCCGCAAACCCCTGTGGATCTGCCATCGCATAGACGAAGAGGCCAATGGTGCCAAAGGCCAGAAACGGGCGCGGCAAACGGTTCAGCCCGTTCACCATCCGGTCAAACCACCCCAAAGCGGGCATCTGATATTCGTCACGAAGCTGCGACAGGGCCGCCATTTGCGCCTCGGCCGACAATTCCATGCGCCGTGTGGCCGAAGGCGTCAGCACCTCGGCAACACCTTTGGCCGCCTGACCCAGCGAGGATATGGCGGCAGGCCCGCCAAAAATCTGCGAGATCACCCCCATTTGGCCACCCGCGCGCGATGCTCGGCCTCTGTCAGATGATAGCGCGGCGAGATGAACTCTTCCGCGCGTGTGATCCAGCCGCCTTTGCCGCCATCGCGGCGACGGGCAAATTTGCGGCTTGCGGGCCGGGCATCGGCCAAAGCGTAGTAATAATTGCGCCGGGCAATGCCATAGGCGTCCACCATATGCATCGGTGCCGCCTCAAAGGCCAATTGCGCGGCCCGAATGGTCTGCGGCCCAACCACGCCATCATCCACACAAGGGTGGCCCATCTGGCTGCACAGCCGCTGCAAGATTTTCACCGCATTGGCCCCGGCATTGACATACATGTCAAACAAAGAAGGCTGCAACGGCTCTGGCAAAGCGCCAAGGCCGGGACGGCGAAAGTAGTGATCGACATAGATCTCAACCGCGCGCGACCGGGTCAGGCGGCGCACATCGGCCACATCGACGCGGCCATCGCCTGTGACATCAACGCCCAAACGCCGCAATGTGTGGATCGTCACCCCATGGTTCGTGGCCCCGCCCGGATCATCCGGGTCATCCACAAACCCACCCTCGCGCGCCACGATCTCACGCGCCAAATCCCGCACCGTCTTCATCACCACCCCCGACACTTGCCGCAGGTCACCCCGGACCGGCTGGGTCAGGATTGCCAAATCGGGTTAAGGACGGGTCATCGGGGCGCGCGGTGCTGCTGTAGGCGAAAGCATTGAAGGGCAATCCCGCGAAGCTTCACCCGCAAGCGCCCATGACAAACGGGGTTTGAAAGGGGCGGTCAGATCAAACCACAACCAACCGCCTTGGCCTCGGCACAGCTCAAGGCCCAAGCTTTAACGCCGAACTGACAGGGTCAGTTGGTGGCGGGCTCTTTGTAAATACCCTGCGCCTTGAGGCTGTCGATCACCTCTTGCGGCATATAGGTTTCGTCATGCTTTGCCAGAATTTCGCTGGCCACAAAGACGCCGTTTTGCATCTCGCCAGTGCCAACCATGCCTTGGCCTTCCGCGAAAAGGTCGGGCAGGATGCCGGTAAAGGTAACAGGCACGGTTTCGTTCGAATCGGTCACCCGGAACGACACAGTCTCGCTTTGACCACGGGTGATGCTGCCCACCTCAACCAAGCCGCCAATCCGAAAGACTTCGCCCGGCGCAGGGGGCTCTTCAACCACTTGGGTGGGCGAACGGAAGAAATTGATCCCATCGCGCATCGCATAGCCAATCAGCGCGGTCGAGATGGCCAGCGCCACGAAGGCCAAGACGATCACCTGAATGCGGCGCTGCTTTTTCAGGCCCTTCATGCCGCGAAAGCCGGGCTTGGCGGTGGCGTCCATCTCAATCTCTCCTGCCGTTCATCTGCGTGACATGCCCCATCCATATGGGGCCTGCCTTGACCTCAATCAATTCCTGCGTCGCAAGGTCACGCCATGGCGGGCAGTTGCACGCTGTCAGGGGAACACAGGCGCCAGCATCAGCCCGGTGGTTTCCTCGATGCCCAGCATCAGATTGGCGTTTTGCAACGCCTGACCCGACGAGCCTTTGGTCAGGTTGTCCAAAACCGCCACCACCAGCGCACGCCCGGCAACCCGGTCGCCCACCACGCCCAGATGGCAAAAGTTCGATCCGGCGATGTCGCGCGTCGAGGGAAGCGCGCCAAAGGGCAGCACACGCAAGAACGGTTCATTGGCATAGGCGGCGCTCAAAGTGTCATGCACCACCCGCGCATCGCCCTTCACATAGACCGAGGCCAGGATGCCACGGTTCATTGGCAAGAGATGCGGCGTGAACCGCACATGCACCGGACGCCCGGCAAGCGCCGAAAACTCTTGGTCAAATTCGCCCAAGTGGCGATGTTTGCCCCCGGCCGAATAGGCATGGGTGCCGCCCGACAACTCGGCATGCAAAAGATTTTCCTTCAAAGACCGCCCCGCACCCGACACCCCGGCCTTCAGGTCGATCAGGATATCGTCAAGGTCGATCACCCCGGCCGCAATCAAAGGACGCAGCGCATATTGCCCCGTGGCCGCGTTGCAGCCGGTGCCTGCCACCAACCGACCCTTGGCGATGTCATCACGGTAAAACTCGGTCAGGCCATAGACCGCCTCGGCCTGCAAATCGACCGCGGCATGCGGGTTGCCATACCACTTTTCATATTCCGCCGGGTCGCGCAGCCGGAAATCTGCCGACAGATCCACGATCTTCAGATCCCTCGGCAGTTTGGAAATCACCGCCTGACTGGTCGCATGAGGCAGCGCGCAAAAGCACAGATCCACCTGCGAAAAGTCGATCTCGTCGATTTTGACCAAGCTCGGCAGATCCAGATGGCGCAGAAACGGAAAGACCTGATCCATCGTCATGCCCGCCTTACGATCGGCCGAAAGCGCAACGATCTTCATGCTTGGATGCGTGGCAATAAGGCGCACCAATTCGGCCCCCGTATAGCCTGACGCGCCCAAGATTGCGATGCGATGGGTCATCCGATCCCCCTATTGCTGCTTTGGCCTTTCTTTGCGACCAAGCGCGCAGCCATGCAAGGGGGCAAATGCACCCCTTACAAGATCGAGATATCGTCGCGCAGGGCAGCCAAACTGGTGTTTTCCACGATCAAACGGTCGCCTGCGCCAAAGTCGAAAAGCACATGCGCGCCCGATTGCCGCGCAAAGGCCAGCGCATCAGTCGCACGGGTCACGCCCGAAAACCCGCCAAAGACCAGCGTATCGACATTGTCTTGGAAATCTCTAACCCGGTCAGTGTCAAAGTTGCGCTGAAATACAAAGCGGTCCGCGCCCGCGCCGCCAAAGAGCGTGTCATTGCCCGCCCGGCCAATCAGCGTGTCTTGGCCCCCCTGCCCGCGCAGCACATTGGCCTGAGCATTGCCCGCCAGCCAATCCCGATGGTTCGATCCTGTCAGGTTCTCAATCGAGAAAAACCGATCACCCGAGGCTTCGCCGGCCTTTGTGCCCGTGATCACCCCAGTCAGATCGGCACGCACACCGCTTGTTGCCGCCTGATAAGAGGCCGTATCACGGCCCGCTCCGCCATAAAGAAGATCGGCCCCCCGACCGCCGATCAGCCGGTCATTCCCGCCAGCCCCAATCAGCGTATCAGCCCCCGCCATGCCCCACAGCACATCGCCACCCTCGCCGCCACGCAGGCGATTGGCCGATGCGGTGCCAGTTCCAACAAAACCCGCCGTTCCCGTATAGGTAAGATCCTCGACATGGGCGCCCAAGTTAAACCGCGCCAAACTGGTTTGCACCAGATCACGGCCCTGCGCTTCATGTTCGACAACCACATCCCCCACCGAGGTGACGATGAACACGTCATTGCCTTGCCCGCCGACCATGTAATCATTGCCCGACCCGCCATCGAGCACATCATTGCCGCGCCCACCGAAGAGCTGATTTTTCCCGCCACCGCCCAACAGCCGGTCATGGCCGTCTTGGCCATAAAGGAAATCATCTGCGCCGAAGCCTTCGATCAGGTCATCGCCCTGACCGCCATAGAGAAAATCATTGCTGCCACTGGTGCCGAGCAGGCTGTCATTGCCGCCAAAGCCAAAGGCAAACCCCGCCTTGGTGACGGCATCAAACTGTGCCTCACCAGCGGCAATTTCGTAGTTTTGGTTCCGCAGCCGCGCCGTGACAAGCGAAGCCGTCACCACCTCGCCCGCGGCCTCTTCTGCTGGGGATCGCCCGAGTGAAAAGGCATTCATCGCATGGGCCAGCGAATGCTGATTGCGGTAGGTTTCTGATCCGTTGGTTTCTAGATACAACAGATGCGAGGCACCGGTTTGCACACCCGGATACCAGCCAAAGCCCATGCCGCGCGCCACAAACCATTCATAGGCGGCAGCTAAAAAGTCATCCACGCCTTGGGCTTGCGCGGGGTTGTTCACCTGACCGTCGGCGTTGATCTCGGTGATGATCACCCGATCCCGCGCGATGGGGGTATAGATCTGCTCAAGCCGCGCGATCAAGGCGGCGGGGCTGTTGACGGTGTTCGTGCCCATCCAGCCGGGATAAAGATGCGCCGACCAGACCAGATCGTCACCCACACCCGCGCGCAGATAGTCCAGCGCCGTTTGACCGTTGATCTGCGTATTGGCCAGCGTCAGGAAATCGCCGTTAAAGCCCCAGCCCCCGACCAAGATATTGCCCTCGGCGCGCGCATCAATTTGTTGCGCCAGCGCAATGGCGTGATCGGCATAAAGGCGCACGAAATCCGCCTGTGACAACCCGTCAGCCGTGCCGTTGTTGCGCACCGAATGACGGTAGGCCGCGCTTTCGTTCATCAACTCCCAGCCCCAGACACCGGCGGCCACTGTCGGATTGGCAGCCATCCAATCCAGCATCTGACCCCATGCGCCCTGCACATCGGCCAGATTTTCCGTCAGCGCAGCAAAAGCTTGGGCATTGGTCAGATCAGGCCAACGCCCCTCGCCGATGCCGATGTTCTGGGCGTCACCCTCGCCATAGGTCATCGTCAGATCAAAGCCCTGCGCGACGGCGGCACGCAAGAACCGCTCCATATCGGGATGCATCGAGCCATCTGCGTTAAAGCTGTGTTCGTTGAACAGGATGCGCAGATTGTTGACCAAGGGCAGACCCTCGCGAATGCGCGCCACAAACCCCTCGGGGTCGCCATGCATGCCATGGGGGATCAATTGCACCGGGTCTTGCCAGACCCCACCGCTGCCATCTGCCGCCAGCATGACCAGATTGATCATGGCTACATCGGTCGTACTGGTGCTTTGCGCCATCGTTCACTCGCTAACCTTGGATCACTTCAAACCCAATCCCTAACCACGCCCTGAAAAGCGCCGGGTTCGACCGCTGGTTTCGCCTGAAAACTGGACGAAACTGAGGCGAAGTTCTGAAAACTCTGGGTTGATTGCCTGCGACGACACTGACCCAAAAGGCAAGGCTCAAGGCCAGATTTCACCCGCGCGCACCGCAAAGGGCAGAATATTTTGCCGCGGAGGCAAGGGACAAATGGCAAAGGGCGTAAAGGCACAAGGCGGGGTGAAGGCGCGGTTGAAATCCAGCGTGATCTCGGTTTCCGTCATCTCCTCGCCCATCAAGAACCGCGCCGCCCCATAGGTTTCGCGCCCCGAGGTGGCATCGCGAAAGACAAACATCGGCTGCCCCGCCTTCCAATGGGTTGGGGCCAGTTCAATTTCCTGCCCATCAAGGGAAAAACGCGCCAGATGGGTCAGGTTCACTTGCATGTCGGCCCCACCCCGCTGCCCGATGGTGGTGGTTTCAGGCGTGCCAAGGGCAGACCACCGCGCACGGATCACCCAAGCGGGATTGGGGGGGAAATAGTGCAAATCCACCCCGCGCGGCGCCGTCAGATCGCGCACCCGCAAGGCCGCCACCCCATCAACCGGATGAATTTCCAACAGCAATGGCGGCACGCGCAATTGCGCGAACCCACCCGGTGCCGGGGCAAAGACCTGCACCCGCCTATCGGGCGTGGCAAATTGTGCCTGCCCATCGGCCAGCGTCAAAACCCCCAAATGATCTGGGCCAACCGACAGGACCAGATCATTGCCCGGTGCCCGCCCAACAGTCTGCGGCCCCGCCCCAATCTCGACCCGATCAGTCAGGTTCAGCCAGCCATCCTCGGCCAACAGGGCGGCTTTGCGCGTGGCTTTCCACTCATCCCAACTCTGCATCGCCGCCCTTTCAGACAAACAAGCGCCCCGCCATGGTCTGGACCGCTTGGCCCGTCACCGTCACCCCGTCAGGCCCCACCGTGACCCCAATCTGCGAAGGCCGGCCCATATCCACGCCTTGGGAAATCGCCAAGCGCTGCGGTCCACCCGGCAGTTGCGCCAAAAACGCCCCCAAGGTGGCCGAGGCGCTGCCCGTGGCCGGATCCTCGGGCATATTATCCAAGGGCGCGAACATCCGCGCCTCAACCGCTTCACCGTCGCGGACATAACAAAAGATCGCGAAATCCAGCCCCGCCGGGTGCAAAGCTGCACCCTTGCGACAGGCCTCCAGCACGGGCTGTGCCGCGGCCAAGGCGGCGCGGTCGGACAGTTCCACCAAGACAAAGGCCAGCCCCAAAGACGCCTGCACCGGCCCATGATGATCGGTGCAGATCGCAGTGGCGGGCAGGCCAAGTGCCTCGGCCACCAAGGCCACATCAGGCCGCGCGATGATCTCCAAGGGCACAGGTGTGGTAAAGGACGCGCCCGAAGGCCCCACATGACAAGGGATCGGGCCTACCCCCAGTTCCAAAATCAACTCTATCCCGCGCCCAAGGTCACGCAGCGCAATCGCGGTGCCAATGGTGGGGTGGCCCGCAAAGGGCACCTCACGCGTAGGCGTGAAAATCCGCACCCTTGCCGTATGGGCGGGATTTTCGGGCGGATAGACAAAGGTCACTTCCGAAAAGTTGAACTCGCGCGTGATGGCCTGCAATTTCGCCTTGGGCAAAACGCGGGCATCGGGAAAGACCGCCAGTTGATTGCCGCCAAAGGCGGTGGCGGTGAACACATCATAGACCACATAATCAGCGGTGATCTTCGCGACCCTGTCGGCGCTCATGCCGCCTCAAAGCGCACTTGGCGGCGCAGGAATTGCGTCGCTTTGGACGAGACATTTACCGGATCGCCCGTGGTCAGAAACTTTGGCTCCTTGCCCGAGCCCAGCATTTCAGGCCGCCGCGTCAGGTAATCGGCAAGGCTTTCAGCCACCAGATTGGCCTGCGAATAGACCTTAACCTCTGGACCCAAGGCCTCTTGAAACGCCTTTTGCATCAAGGGGTAATGGGTGCAGCCCAAAATCGCGGCCTGCGGATGGGGCATCCGGCGTTTCAGGCTTTCGACATGGCTGCGCACCAAAGCCTCGGCCAAAATCTCATCGCCAAGCTCAATCGCATCAACCACCCCCGCACAAGGCTGCGCCTCGACATCGACGCCAATCGCGCGAAAGGCCAATTCGCGCTGAAAGGCGCGGCTGGCCACGGTGGCGGGCGTGGCAAACAGCGCCACATGTTTCACATCCACCTCGCGCGGGGGCGAGTTGTCACCCCATTGCCGTTCGGTCAGCGCCTCGATCAGCGGCACAAACACCCCCAGCACCCGCTTGTCGGCCGGAACCCAGGTTTCCTGCATCCGCTTTAAGGCCGCCGCACTGGCGGTGTTACAGGCCAAAATGACCAAATCGCAGCCCTCGGCCCAGAGCCGTTCGGTGGCCGCACAGGTCAGGTTGAAGATATCCTCATGCGTGCGCACCCCATAAGGCGCATGGGCATTGTCGCCCAGATAGACAAAAGGCACATCTGGCAACCGCCGCGCCACCGCATCCAGAACCGTCAGCCCCCCCAGACCCGAATCAAAGATGCCAACGGCCATGCACGCCCCCTGCCGTTTCCGGCCCTATGTTCTGCCAAGCTTTCCGCCAGATCATAAGAGCCTTGCCGAACGGTGGAAAGATCGGAAAGTGCCCCCGCGATCCGCCATCCCTGTCAGCGCGGTGCAAACCTTTGCCGTCACCGCCTTTTGCCGTGCCAACATAGCGCCGCGCGAAAAACCATCCAACTGGTCAAACAGCGCGCAAAAAACGACAGGACGGGCGAATTTTTCCAACTGCGGTCATTTAACCGCAACTTCGAATACCTACATCCGCAGGGTTGTGATAACGAGTGTTCAAGAAGCAAGGATGCATGATGGACTGGGATAAGCTGCGAATTTTCCACTCGGTGGCCGAAAAAGGCAGCCTGACCCATGCCGGTGAGGTGCTGCATCTGTCGCAATCTGCCGTCAGCCGCCAGATCCGCGCTCTGGAAGAGTCGCTGAATGTTACGCTCTTTCACCGCCATGCCCGCGGCCTGATCCTGACGGAACAGGGGGAACTCCTGTTCGACGCCACCCAAGCCATGGTCAAACGGCTTGACGCCACCTCAGCCCGCATCCGCGACAGCGAGGATGAGGTGTTTGGCGAATTGCGCGTCACCACCACCACCGGCTTTGGCACGCTCTGGCTGGCCCCGCGCTTGCCCACCCTTTTCAAACAATATCCCAGCCTGAAGATCGACCTCATGCTCGAAGAGCGTGTGCTGGATCTTCCCATGCGTGAGGCCGATGTCGCCATCCGCATGAAGGAACCCAGCCAGGCCGATCTGATCCGCAAGCGGCTGATGAACATCAAGATGCGGCTTTACGCGACGCCGGAATATCTGGCCGAACACGGCACGCCCACCACGATGGATGATTTCAACCAGCACCGGCTGATCTGCCAACACGCCGGCACCGCCCAAGTTTCCGCCGGGGCCATGCTGGTGGCCGAGCTGATGAGCCATGACATCCCTTCGACCTTTACGGTCAACAACTACTTTGGCGTTTTGCAAGGCGTGCTGAACCACCTCGGCATCGGCGTTCTGCCCGATTACATCACCGAAGACTTCCCGCATCTGGTGCGGGTTCTGCCTGAAACCGAAAGCAGCGAAGTGCCGGTATTTCTGGCCTATCCCGAAGAGCTGCGCCATTCCAAGCGCGTCGCGGCCTTCCGCGAATTCGTGACGGAAGAGATCTTTAACTACCGCAAGCGCCAGCAGGTCTAAAACGGCTTTCGGCGTTATTTTATGCGTTGTCAGAGGCATAGCGCAGAAATGCGGCATCTGATGGTGCAAGCCCGACACAGCCATGCACAAACCGCATAACGGCAATGCTGCGATTGCAGCATGATGGTTCTTGAACCGCCCGTTTCCTAGGCATAGATGTCTCCCCGAGGCGGCAATCGAGGCAACTCTTGGCGCTTCACCTCCCTGTTGGACTTGGCCGAGCGAAAGCTCGGCCTTTTTTTTTGCCCGCGCCGCGATGCAAAAGCCCGGCTTTTTTTCGCGCTGAGTTGCCGCAAGCGCTTTTCCTTTCCTGCCCCTTGCCCTAAACGGCAGCAAACGCTGCCACACCGTTGCCGCCACCGCTGCGCGCCTTAGGGAGACTGACATGTCCGAACCCGAAATCACCCCGGAAATCGTCGCCAAGCATGGCATCAAACCGGATGAATGGGAGCGGCTTTTGGGCATCCTTGGCCGGATGCCGTCCTTCACCGAACTTGGCATCTTTTCGGCGATGTGGAACGAGCATTGCAGCTATAAATCCTCCAAGAAATGGCTGCGCACCCTGCCCACCACCGGCCCGCAGGTCATTTGCGGCCCCGGCGAAAACGCGGGCGTTGTGGATATTGGCGACGGTCAGGCGGTCATCTTCAAGATGGAAAGCCACAACCACCCCTCCTATATCGAACCGCATCAGGGGGCTGCCACGGGCGTCGGCGGCATTTTGCGCGATGTCTTCACCATGGGCGCACGGCCCATTGCGGCGATGAACTCGCTCTCGTTCGGCCTGCCCTCGCATCCGAAAACCGCGCATCTGGTCAAGGGCGTGGTGGAAGGCGTCGGCAGCTATGGCAATGCCTTTGGCGTGCCCACAGTCGGCGGCGAAGTGCGCTTCCACAAATCCTATAACGGCAACTGTCTGGTCAACGCCTTTGCCGCAGGCCTCGCCGATGCCGACAAGATCTTCTACTCGGTCGCTTCGGGCGTTGGCATGCCTGTGGTCTACCTTGGCGCCAAAACAGGCCGCGATGGCGTCGGCGGGGCGACCATGGCCTCAGCCGAATTCGATGACACCATCGAGGAAAAGCGCCCCACCGTGCAGGTCGGCGACCCTTTCACCGAAAAGCGCCTGCTTGAGGCCTGCCTTGAGCTGATGGCCTCGGGTGCCGTGATTTCCATTCAAGACATGGGTGCTGCGGGTCTGACCTGTTCGGCCGTCGAAATGGGCGACAAGGGTGGCTTGGGCATCAAGCTGCAACTGGATGACGTGCCGCAGCGCGAAACCGGCATGACCGCCTATGAGATGATGCTGTCGGAATCCCAAGAGCGGATGCTGATGGTTCTGAAACCGGAACTTGAGGATGTCGCCCGCGCGATCTTCGTAAAATGGGATCTCGATTTCGCCATCGTCGGCGAAACCATTCCCGAAGATCGCTTCCTGATCCTTCATGGCAATGAGGTGAAAGCCGATCTGCCCTTGTCGAAACTGTCCTCCTCGGCCCCCGAATATGACCGCCCTTGGGTGGAAACGCCCGCCGCCGCGCCCTTGGGCGCGGTGCCGGAAATTGCGCCAATTTCCGCTCTGCGCGCGCTGATCGGCTCGCCCAGCTATGCCCATAAGGCTTGGGTCTATGAGCAATATGACAGCCAGGTTGGCGCCGACACCGTCGTCGCCCCGGGGCTTGGCGCAGGTGTCGTGCGGGTGCATGGCACGGGCAAAGCGCTGGCCTTCACCTCTGATGTGACCCCGCGCTATGTGAAAGCCAACCCGTTTGAGGGCGGCAAGCAAGCGGTGGCCGAAGCCTATCGCAATCTCACCGCCGTGGGGGCCACCCCCCTTGCCACGACCGACAACCTGAACTTCGGCAACCCCGAAAAGCCCGAAATCATGGGCCAATTTGTCGGTGCGATCAAAGGCATCGGCGCGGCTGTGGCTGCCCTTGATATGCCCATCGTCTCGGGCAACGTGTCCTTGTATAACGAAACCGACGGTTCCGCCATTTTGCCCACCCCCACCATTGGCGCGGTCGGTATCCTTGCCAGCCTTGACGATCTGATCCACGGTCGCCCCTCTGCGGACGATCTTGCCGTGGTGATCGGCGCGACACATGGCCATCTCGGCCAATCGGCGCTTTTGGCCGAGGCCTTTGGCATCGAGGCCGGCGATGCGCCCCATGTCGATCTGGACGCCGAAAAGCGCAACGGCGATTTCATCCGCGCCAATCGGAAATCCTTCCGCGCCTGCACCGACCTTGGCGATGGTGGCCTTGCGCTGGCGGCCTTTGAAATGGCCGAAGCTGCGGGTCTGGGCCTCAGCCTTGACAGCGCCGACATCGGCACGCTCTTTGGCGAGGATCAGGCGCGCTATCTGGTCGCCGTTTCCCCCGCCGCCCTGCCCGGCTTGCAAGCCGCAGCCCGCGCCGCGGGCGTGCCCTTGACGCAGGTGGGCCAGTTCGGCGGCACATCGGTGACCCTTGGCACCGACAGCGCCCCCTTGGCCGATCTCTCCGCGCTTTACCGCAGCGCCTTTGCCGAAGCGGTCGGCTGATGCTGCGGCAGGCCCGCCCCTCGGACCTGCCCTTGATTGATGCGCTCTGGCGCGCGCCACAAAACGCGCGCTGGATCGAGCCGCCGGATGACGGCGAGATTGCGGAGGCCATCGAGGCGGGCCACGCCTTTTTGTGGCACGTGAACGGCCAAACCCTTGGCTTTGCCACCCTGATGACCTGGGTGCCGCGCGTCTATGGGCTGTCAGCCATCAGTTGCGCGTCGGGTCAGGGCAAGCCACTGCTGCGTGCGGTTTTGGCCCATGTCTTTGGCCCGCTCAACGCCCACCGCATCGGCTTTGACGTCACCGCCGACAATGCCCGCGCCATCCGGCTTTATGAAAGCCTTGGCTTTCAATGCGAAGGACGGATCCGCGAATGTTGGCAACGCCCCGCAACCAAAGACCATCCCTCAGACTGGGCCGATTGCCTGCTGATGGGTCTTTTGGCGCGTGAGTGGCAGCCATGAGCTTGCGCGCCGCCACCCCGGCTGATTTCGCCTTTATCCGCGGTCTTGCGGGCCATCCTGACTATGCGCCCTTTATCACCGATGAGGATGAAACGGCGCTGGCCGCCTATCTGACCGATCCCGAAGCGCGGCTTTACATCTGGGACGAAAACGGCACCGCCGCGGGATTTGCGCTCTATTGCGAAATCGGCCATCCTACGGGCCGGGTCGAATTGCGCCGCCTTGCGCTGGCGCGCACCGGGGGTGGGCGTGGTCTTGCCTTTGTCACAGCGCTGACAGACCACGCCTTTGGCCCCTTGAACGCCGCCCGTGTCTGGCTGGACGCCAGCGGCGAAAACACCCGGGCGGCAAAGGTTTACGATCAGGCGGGCTATCGTCTGGAAGGCACTTTGCGCGCACATTGGTGGCGGCCCGCGCTGGGGCGATCGGTGGATCTCTTGCTGTATGGGATTTTGCGCGACGAATGGCAGGCCCGACGCGGCTGATTACCGCTCTCGGCCCCTTGCCCCTCTCCTGTGGCGCGCTTACATTCCACCCTGATACCAAAGGAGCCTGCCCCATGCCCGTCGAAGCCAAGGATATCGAAGCCCTTATCCGTGCGGCCTTTCCCAAGGCCAAGATTTCCGTGCAGGGCGATGATGGTCAGCATTTCGCCGCCGAAGTGGTGGACGAAAGCTTTCGCGGCATGAACCGCGTGCAGCAGCAACGCGCCGTCTATGCCAGCCTGAAAGGCAAGATGGACGGCCCGAATGGCGCGCTGCATGCGCTGGCGCTGACCACCCGCGCGCCGGACTAAGCATCGCCCGATCAGGCCCTTTGACCCAATTTCGCACCGACGCAAACGGTGCCCCCAGCCAAGGAACCGCGACCATGACCGCAGCCGACCAGATCCGCGACACGATCCAGAAAAATGATGTGGTGCTTTACATGAAAGGCACCAAGACCATGCCACAATGCGGGTTCTCCTCTCGCGTGGCGGGTGTGTTGAATTACATGGGCGTCGAATTTGCCGATGTGAATGTGCTGGCCGATGCCGAAGTGCGCCAAGGCATCAAGGATTTTTCCGACTGGCCGACCATCCCGCAGCTTTATGTGAAGGGCGAATTTGTTGGCGGCTGCGATATCGTCACCGAAATGGCGCTCTCGGGCGAGTTGGACACGCTGTTTGACCAAAATGGCATCAGCTATTCCAAAGAGGCCGCCGACCGCATCCGTGAGGCCAACAAGGGCTAAGGCGCCCTCTTTGGCGCGCAGGCGTCTTCAGGCGCACGAGGAGTGCGCAAAGCGCTCGACGAGCAGCGCTAGAGATGAAAACCAACAAAAAGGGGCCGCACTGGCCCCCTTTTTCATCCCGGCAAGGCCGAGCACTCAGCCAATAGCTGTTCTTCCGCCGTATGATCCGGCTCCAGCTTCAACAGCATCAGCGCCTCGCCCTTGCCATGCAAGCGATAGCCCGTCGCTTCGTTCACATCAACAAAGCGCACCCCCGAGGCCGCCACATCCTGCACCATCGCATAAACGACGCCGCCAATTTGTGTGGCCGCGAAACTGGTGTTGTCGGCGGCCGTGAAATAGGCGACCGACAAATCTTCCAACGCCCCCTGACAGGCGTAAATCACCGTTTGAACCCGAACACCATCGCGCTCCCAGTTCAGTTGGGCATGGGCCAAACCGGGGAAGGTCACAAGGCAAACGATAAAAGAGCGCAGCATGGAATCGGGCCTGACATTGAGGGCATATTGCCCGCGCTCATGGCCAAATATTCTGGTCAAGCGCAAGGGGAAGAACGCCGCACCCTTCCCCCTTTTCGCGCCAATGCCCGCCCGTCACCCCGGCATCATCCAGTTTTGTGCCAGCTGTTTTTCCAGCCTCCACCGCCAAGGCGAAAGGTTAAGAGACTTTACCTTCCTCCAGCCGGTCCGCCAAAGCCTCGGCCCGGGCGGCAAGTTCGGCCAAGGTCTCCACCACCTGCGGCGGGATCACCGGCACTTGCAGCTTTTCCCGCTCGGGCACCGGACGCGCCTCGATCTCGGCCAATTTGGCCTTAAGCTGGCGGTTTTCATCCTCAATCGCGGCAGCCTTGTCGGCCAGCATCAACCCCGACATCAGCAACATCCGCGCCTCGGGCAAACGGCCCATCTGGGCCACAAGAGGTTGCGCTTCGCTGTCCAGCATCGCGGCGGCGGCGCGCAGGAAATGCTCTTCTCCGGGCTGGCAGGCCACCTGAAAGCTACGCCCCCCAATGGTGATTTCCAGATCAGGCATGCGGCACCTCGGCGCTGGCGGCACTGACCAAAGGATCAAGTGCTGTGACAATCTGGGCCAATTCCTCGGCCTCGGCGCTGCGCGCGGCCCGCAAAGCGGCAATCTCACGCCCCGCTTCGGCCAGCACGCGGCGCAAAGTGGCAATCTCATCGTTTTGGGCTGTCAGCTTGGCCTGCAAATCGCTGAGCGCGGCGCTATCCGCGGCCCCGCCCTCATTGCTGACGGCTTGGGCGGCACGCAGCCTGCGCAGCTCTTCGTTCAGTTGCGCCTTGGCCATGCGCTCTTCGTCCAGCGCTTCATTCAGCCGCGCCACCTCTTCCAAGGCCCCAACAGGCCCCTCGGCCCCAGCGCCCGACGTGGACAAAACATCCACCCGCTTTGTGATCCGCTCCATCGCGGCGGTGATCCGGCGCTCTAACTCTGCAATGTCCTGCATGGGACGTTTCGCCCTTTCTGTCTTTTGGGGTCATGGTTTAGACCATCTCCGCCCTGCCTGCCAGCGTTGCGAATCGAAAGGCCAGCGTCAAGCCCGATCATAGCGGTTGGGCCCGCGCCGGTCTTGTCTTTCCCACCAAAGCCTTGCGGGCCGCGCTTGAACTTGCCGCCCATGCTGTTATGCACCCCGACAACGCCCATAACCAGCCAAGAGGACTGCGCCTTGGATATTGACACGCTTCGCGCCCGCCACCCCGACCACTGGATGCGCGCCGCCGCCATCCGCACCCTGACGCTGGATGCCGTCGCTGCCGCCAATTCGGGCCATTCCGGCATGCCGATGGGCATGGCCGATGTGGCGACCGTGCTTTTCGAAAAGCACCTGAAGTTTGACCCCAAAGCGCCGCGCTGGCCTGACCGTGACCGCTTCATCCTGTCGGCGGGCCATGGCTCGATGCTGATCTATGCGCTCTTGCATCTGACGGGCTATGAGGATGTGACGCTCGACGAGATCAAGAACTTCCGCCAGTGGGGTGCCATCACCGCAGGCCACCCGGAATATGGCCATGTGGCAGGCGTGGAAACCACCACCGGCCCCTTGGGCCAGGGGATTGCGAATTCCGTGGGCTTTGCCATGGCCGAGGCGCATCTGCGCGCCCGCTGGGGGGCCAAGGTGCAGGACCATTACACCTGGGTCATCGCAGGCGATGGCTGCCTGATGGAGGGTGTTTCCCAGGAAGCCATTGGTATTGCAGGCAAGCACAAGCTGAACCGGCTGATCGTGTTGTGGGATGACAACGGCATCACCATCGACGGCAAGGTGTCGCTCTCGGACGCGACCGATCAAAAGGCGCGCTTTGCGGCCTCTAGCTGGAATGTGCTCGACTGCGACGGTCACGACCCGGTGGCGATTGACGCGGCCATGACGGCGGCAAAGAAATCCGACCGCCCGACCCTGATCGCCTGCAAGACCCATATCGCGCTTGGCCATGCCGCGCAGGACACCTCGAAAGGCCATGGCGCGCTGACCGACAAGGCCCAGCTCGAGGCCGCCAAGATCGCCTATGGCTGGCCGCATGGCCCCTTTGAAATACCGGCCAAGATCAAGGCGGAATGGGAGGCCATGGGCACCCGTGGCGCAGCCGCCCATGCCGAGTGGAAGGCCCGCGTCGCCGCGCTGTCGGCGGCCAAACAGGCCGAACTGATCCGGATTTTCTCGGATGAAGCCCCGGCCAAACTGCCCGCCGCCATTCGGGCGGTGAAAAAGGCCGCTGTCGAGGCGCCTGCCAAACTCGCCACCCGCTCAGCCTCGGAAAAGGTGCTGGCGGCGGTCAATCCGATCATGCCGGAAACCTTTGCCGGATCGGCTGACCTCACCGGATCAAACAACACAAAAACCGCTGATCTGGGCGTCTTTAACGCCGAAACCCCGGCGGGCCGCTACATGTATTGGGGCATCCGCGAACATGGCATGGCCGCGGCGATGAACGGCATGGCGCTGCATGGCGGCGTGCGGCCCTATTCCGGCACCTTCATGGCCTTCACCGACTATGCCCGCCCCTCAATGCGCCTTTCTGCACTCATGGGCCTGCCGGTGGTCTATGTCATGACACATGACTCCATCGGTCTGGGCGAAGACGGCCCAACCCACCAACCGGTGGAACATCTGGCCATTTCGCGCGCCACCCCCAACACGCTTGTGTTCCGCCCCGCCGATTTGGTGGAAGTGGCCGAATGCTGGGAACTGGCACTCAGCCAGAAATCCACCCCCTCGGTCATGGCGCTGTCGCGCCAGAACTTGGCAGCGGTGCGTCTCATCCACACCAACCAGAACCTTTCGGCCAAAGGCGCCTATGTGCTGGCCGAAGCCACGGGCAAGCGTCAGGTGATTCTGATGGCCACAGGCTCTGAAGTGGAAATCGCGCTGAAAGCCCGCGAGATGCTGGAAGCCATGGGCATCGGCACCCGCGTGGTGTCCATGCCCTCGATGGAGCTTTTTGCGGCGCAAGACGAAGCCTACCGCCGCAAGGTCCTGCCCGCAGGCCCGGTGCGCGTGGCGATCGAGGCGGGCGTGCGCATGGGCTGGGATCGCTGGCTTTTGGGCGAGCGTGGCCGCGACACCAAAGCCGATTTCGTCGGCATGTCGTCTTTCGGGGCATCGGCCCCCTATGACCGGCTCTATAAGGAATTCGGCATCACCGCCGAGGCCACGGTGGAAAAGGTCAAAGCGTTGCTTTGACCCCAAAATTCTGCCAAGAATTTTGACAATTTTCTTGTAGAAAATTGCCTCACAGACAAGCGGCCCGGGCAAACACCCGGGCCGTTTCTTTTCAATTCAAAGGCTTACCGATAGCCGACGGTTTCGATCTTGCCATCCTTGATCTCGAACTCGCGGAAGTTGCCCGCACTTTCGCCCCCGCCAATCAGCTCGACCGAGGTGGCGCCCACATAGTCAATATCCGTGCCTGCCGCGATCAACTCCAGCGCCTTGGCCAATTCACCCGGCAAAATCGGCTCGCCCGGGGCATTGGCGATGTCCATGGTCTTGGCGGTCCAGTCGGCACCCTTGGTGGAATTCGCCGCAGCCATCGACAACAGCATCAAAGCTGCCGCGTCATAGGATTCGCCCGCATAGGACGACGAGGCATCAAAGCCCGCCGCAGCGGCCAGCTCGGCAAACTTGGCCGCGCCATCGCTGTCGGTGCCCGGGACCGAACCGTAAGAGCCGTTCAGCCCCTCGCCAATCGCCTCGATCAGGCTTTCGCCATACATGCCGTCGGGCAGATAGAAGGTCGAGAAAGCGCCGCTATCCACCGCGGACTGGATCATGCCCTTGCCGCCCTGATCGACGTAACCCGCGACCACCAGCACATCGCCGCCTGCCGAGGCCAGGGTTGCGACTTCGGCCGAATAATCGCCCTTGCCATCTTCATGCGGCACAGTCGCCGTCACGCTGCCGCCAGCCGCCGCAAAGGCCGCCGCGAAGGCATCCGCCATGCCCTTGCCATAGTCATTGTTGGTATAGGTCAGCGCCACCGAGGTCACGCCGCGCGCGGTCAGGATGTCTGACATAATCTGGCCCTGACGGGCATCCGACGGGGCGGTGCGGAAGAACAGACCGTCATCTTCAGCCGTGGTCAGCGCCGGCGAGGTCGAGGAAGGCGAGATCATGCCCACACCTTGGGGACGGGCCACCGCCTGCAACACGGCCCCGGTCACACCCGAACAGTCGCCGCCGATGATCGCCGCCACGCCTTCGGCCGTCACCAGACGTTCAGCCGACGATGTGGCCGCCGAGGCATCAACACAGGTGGAATCGCTGCGCACTGGAACGATGGTCGATCCGCCCATAAACGCGCCCGAGGCCGAGACTTCTGCCATAGCCAGTTCCGCCCCCGCCGCCATAGAGGGCGTGATCGATTCCAAGGGGCCGGTAAAGCCGAACAGCACCCCGATCTTTACCTCATCGGCCATGGCCGCACCGGCCATCAACGACAGCACCGCAACGGTGCCCATCAACGTTTTCATCTTCTTCTCCTAGGTCTTTCCGCGAAGGATTCGCAGGCCAAATGGGCTAAACCAAAAGAGAAAAATGTAAAAGGTCAGGCGCTCGAACCTCAGCTGGGCTTTGCCTGTCTTGTTCAGTGAACCGGCTTCTTTCCGCCGAACAACCCCGCCCAAAGCGGCCCAATCACCCGGGTCGCCACAGGGATCAGCAAAAGGCCAAGACCAAGGCCCAAGACCCCATCAATGCCCGCCTGCACCGCCCAAGCCACAAAGCCCGAGGCCGCAGGCAGCGCATGGGCGGCCGCCTCCGCGATGTGGTGGATCGTCTCATAGGGCCAAGGCCACAGATGCGTCACCTCTAGCCCATGCAGCACGATAGAGCCCCCCACCCAAAGCATCGCCGCCGTGCCAACCGTGGACAAAACCGCCATCAGTTTCGGCATCGCCACCACCAGTCCCCGCCCAAAGGCGCGCGCAGCGGCGGTTTTGCGATTGGCCGCCATATGCAGCCCAATGTCATCCATCTTCACGATCAGCGCCACCGCGCCATAGACCGCCGCCGTGATAAAGACGCCCACCACCGCCAAGGTCACCGCTTGCATCCACAGCGATGGGCTTTCCACCGTGGCCAGCGCAATGGTCATAATCTCGGCGGACAGGATGAAATCGGTCTTGATTGCGCCCGCCACCTTTTCTTCTTCCAGATGCGCGGGGTCCTTGGTGTCAAAATCCTCCTCCACCAGATGATCGCTGTGGGGGAACACGCCGTGAAACACCTTCTCGGCCCCTTCAAAACACAGATAGGCCCCGCCCAGCATCAAAAGGGGCGTGATCGCGGCGGGCAAAAGATAATTCAGCGCCATCAGGGCGGGCAGCAGGACCAACAGCTTGTTTTTCACCGACCCCAGCGCGATGCGCCAAATGATTGGCAGCTCGCGATCAGCCGAGAAACCATGCACATATTTCGGCGTCACAGCGGCGTCATCAATCACCACCCCCGCTGCCTTGGCCCCCGCCTTGGTGGCCGCCGCCGCGATATCATCCACGCTGGCCGCTGCCACCTTGGCAATCGCCGCCACATCATCCAACAGCGCCAATAGACCGCTCATCGCGTCACTCTCCTGCAAACTGCCCCATCTCTAACCGGGCCAGTGCCAGAAGCAAAGCCTGTGACTTGTTAGCGCGAACGCCAGATGTTTGCGTTAACACCATGAAAAACCGTCGTTTTTGTTCTTTTGAGACCGGCTCAGCTGCGGTATAGCGCGGCAGGGGCATTTCTTGGCAAACAGGATCACGCGCATGACCATCACCATCGGCATCAACGGTTTCGGACGTATCGGGCGCTGCACGCTGGCCCATATTGCGGAATCGGGGCGCAATGACGTGCAGGTGGTGGCGATGAACGCCACCGGGCCGATTGAAACCAATGCCCATCTTTTGAAATACGATTCGGTCCATGGCCGTTTCCCCGGCACTGTAAAGGTCGAAGGCAACACGATGGATCTGGGCCGCGGCCCGATCCGTGTGATGTCCACCTACAATCCCGAAGAGCTGGATTGGGAAGGCTGTGACATCGTTCTGGAATGCACCGGCAAATTCAATGAGCGTGAAAAGGCCGCTGTCCACCTGACGCGCGGTGCCAAGCGGGTGCTCGTCTCTGCCCCGGCCAAGCGCGCCGATCTGACGGTGGTTTACGGTGTCAATCACCGCAGCCTGCTGCCTGAACATCTTGTGGTGTCGAACGCCTCTTGCACCACCAACTGCCTCGCGCCCTTGGCCAAGGTGCTGAACGATGCCATCGGCATTGAATCGGGCGTGATGACCACGATCCACAGCTACACCGGCGACCAGCCCACGCTGGACCGCCGCCACAAAGACCTTTACCGCGCCCGCGCCGCAGCCATGGCGATGATCCCCACCTCAACCGGGGCCGGCAAGGCGATTGGCGAGGTGTTGCCCGAACTCGCGGGCAAACTCGACGGTTCAGCCATCCGCGTGCCCACCCCCAATGTCTCGGCGGTGGACCTGACCTTTGTGGCAGGCAAATCGGTGACGGTTGACGAGGTGAACGAGATCATCCGCGAAGCCTCGCTTGGCAAGATGAGTGCCGTTCTCGCCTATGACCCCGAACCCAAAGTCTCGATCGACTTTAACCACACGCCGCAATCTTGCATTTTCGCCCCGGATCAGACCAAAGTGGTCGGTGGCCGCACGGTGCGCGTGCTGGCTTGGTATGATAACGAATGGGGCTTTTCCTGCCGTATGGCCGATGTGGCTGCAGCGATGGGGCGGCTTCTGGGCTAAACCGGAGGGGCTTTGACCGACCGCATCGCATTTGTTTTGGCAGGGGTGCTTGGCCTTGCCGTGCTGGCCGACCTAGCCCTGAACGGCGGGTCGGCCTTGCTGTTTCTGGCCCGCAAAATGATTGACCTGATCGCACTGGTGTCTTTCTGGCGCTAACGCCTCTTGCAGCCGATTTTGGCCGATCCACGCTTTCAGGCTTGATTTTTTGCGCGTTTCCCCGATGTTAGCGCTAACGAGCGCAAATGAGTCGCGCCTTTGTCAAAAAAGGAAACGCCATGGCCGTCAAAGTCGCCATCAACGGATTCGGGCGCATCGGGCGCAACGTGTTGCGGGCCATCATTGAATCGGGGCGCACCGACATTCAGGTGGTGGCCATCAATGACCTTGGCCCGGTGGAAACCAACGCCCATCTCTTGCGCTTTGATTCTGTGCATGGCCGCTTTCCCGCTACGGTGACCACGGGCGAGGATTGGATTGATGTCGGCCGCGGGCCCATGCGGGTGACAGCCCTGCGCAATCCCGCCGATCTGCCTTGGTCCGATGTGGATGTGGTGATGGAATGCACCGGCATTTTCACCAGCAAGGAAAAATGCGCGGCGCATCTGGAAAACGGCTCCAAACGGGTGCTGATCTCAGCCCCCGGCGAAGGGGCGGATAAAACCATCGTCTACGGCGTCAATCACCAGATTCTGACCGCCGCCGACATCGTGGTGTCGAACGCCTCTTGCACCACCAATTGCCTGTCGCCGGTGGCCAAGGTGCTGAATGACGCCATCGGCATCGAAAAGGGCATGATGACGACGGTGCACAGCTATACCGGCGACCAGCCGACGCTCGACACCATGCACAAAGACCTCTACCGCGCCCGCGCCGCCGCGCTGTCGATGATCCCCACCTCTACGGGGGCGGCGCGCACCGTCGGCAAGGTGCTGCCCGAGCTGGCGGGCAAGCTTGACGGCTACGCCATGCGGGTGCCGACGCCGAATGTCTCGGTGGTGGATTTCAAGTTCATCGCCAGCCGCGCCACCAACGCTGACGAGATCAACGAGGTGATCCGCACCGCCGCCAACGGCCCGTTGAAGGGCATTCTTGGCTATACCGAATGGCAGAACGTGTCCTGCGACTTCAACCATGACCCGCATTCGTCGATCTTCCATATGGACCAGACCAAGGTGATGGACGGCACTTTCTGTTCGGTTCTGGCCTGGTATGACAATGAATGGGGCTTTTCCAACCGCATGGCCGATACTGCTGTGGCGATGGGTAAACTCTTGTAATATCGGAAGATTCCGCAAAGGGCGCCTTCGGGCGCCCTTTTGCTATGCGCAAGGCGCATAACGGCAAGCTGATTTAGCCCAGTTGTTATCGCTAACGCCGCGCGCCATATGCTGCACATGCGAAGTTGGGGTTGGCCATTGGGGGTCGCCCGGTCGCATGAGAAAAGGACAAATGATGAAAACCCTGATTGCCCAGCTGCGTGACATGGCCGCCAAACACGCCACCTTCCGCCGCCTGCGCGCCGAGATCGCCGGCCTGAGCCGCGCCGAAGCCTTGGACCTTGGCATCCTGCCCGGCGACGCCGATCGCATCGCCCGCGCTGCCGTTTGGGGCTAAGCCGCGCAGCACCCCACTGGATCGGGCCCCTTGGGGCCCTTTTTCATGCCAAAATCTGCGCCGCCAAAGCGGGCAGATCATCGTAATGGTGCAGCAAAGCCTCGGGACGCAGCCGCTCAATGGCGCGACCCTCAGGGCCAAAGGTGACCAAAGCCACCGGCACACCAACCGCCAGCCCGGTCTTGCGATCGGTCTCGGTGTCGCCAATCAGCATCGAGCGTGCGACATCCCCCCCCGCCCGCGTCACGGCAGCCACATAAGGGGCGGCATCGGGTTTACGGGTGGACAGCGTATCGGCCCCGATCAACGCGCCAAAAAGCGGCGCTATCCCCAGCCGCCGCACCAACTCTACCGCCAGCCCCTCGGGCTTGTTGGTGCAGATCGCAGTGGCAAACCCGGCGCTGCGCAAGGCCTCCACCGCCGCCTCCGCGCCGGGATAAAGCCGGGTATGGGTGTCGATCCCCTCGGCATAGGCCGCCAAAAGCCGTGGATAATGCCGCGAGATGTCCTCTTCGGTAAAACCGATCCCCAGCCGTTCATAGCCCGCCCGCAGCATCGCGCGCCCACCGTGAAAGGCAATCAGCCGATCCCGCGCGTCCAGCACCGCGCCATGGCCTTCGGCCATGAAACAGGCATTGGCCGCGGCCAGAAGATCATCGCTGGTATCGGCCAAGGTGCCGTCCAGATCAAAGACCACACAGCGCATATTGTAACCTTCCGTGAACAAGGCCGGGCTTGCAGCCCCGACAATCCGGGGTAAAACGGGCGACGTGAAATTGAAAGGGGCGTCATGCCGGTTTCGTTGATTATTCTGGCCGCAGGTATGGGCACGCGGATGAACTCCGATCTGCCCAAGGTTTTGCACAAGGTGGCCGCCGCCCCGCTTTTGCATCACGCGCTGGCCGCAGGGCGCAGCCTTGATCCGGCCAAGATCGTGGTGGTCACGGGGCACGGTGCCGAGGAGGTTGCGCGCGCCGCGCGCGACTACGACGAGACTGTCGAGACGGTCTTGCAAGACCCCCAGCTTGGCACCGGCCATGCCGTAGCCCAAGCCGCCCCCCTTTTGGCCGATGCCGAGGGCGATGCCATCGTGCTTTATGGCGACACCCCGTTCATCCGCCCCGAAACGCTCACGGCGATGCAGGCCGCCCGCGCCCAGCATGCCGTGGTGGTCTTGGGCTTTCACGCCGCCGATCCCGGCCGCTATGGGCGGCTTTTGACCGATGGCGATAGGCTGCTGGCCATTCGCGAATTCAAAGATGCCACAGACGAAGAACGCCGCATAAACCTTTGCAATTCTGGCGTTATCTGCGCTGATGCCAAGACGCTCTTCTCGCTGGTGGCCCAAGTTGGCAATGCCAATGCGGCCGGGGAATATTATCTGACCGATATCGTCGAACTCGCCCGCGCGCGCGGCCTATCTGCCGGGGTGGTGATCTGCGACGAGGCCGAAACCATGGGCATCAACACCCGGGCCGAACTTGCCGCCGCCGAGGCGGCCTTTCAGGCACGCGCCCGTGCCGAGGCGCTGGACAATGGCGTCACCCTGACCGCGCCGGACACCGTGTTCTTCGCGCTCGACACCTATATCGGCCGCGATGCCATTATCGGCCCGAATGTCCTGTTCGGCCCCGGCGTCACCATTGAATCGGGGGCCGAGATCAAGGGCTTTTGCCATCTCGAAGGCGCCCATGTCTCGCGCGGGGCCGAGGTTGGTCCCTTTGCCCGCCTGCGCCCCGGCGCGGAACTGGCCGAAGATGTCCATGTCGGCAATTTCGTAGAAATCAAAAACGCCATTCTGGATGAAGGCGTGAAGGTCGGCCACCTCAGCTATATCGGTGATGCCGATGTCGGCGAATTCACCAACATCGGCGCAGGCACCGTGACCTGCAATTACGACGGCGTGATGAAACATCGCACCCGGATCGGCAAACGCGCCTTCATCGGATCCGACACCATGCTGGTCGCCCCCGTGAGCGTGGGCGACGATGCGCTCACCGCCTCCGGCTCTGTCATCACCGAAGATGTCCCGGCCGAGGCCGTGGCCTTGGGGCGCGCGAAACAAGTGAATAAGGCAGGACTCGCCACCAAGCTTTTTGAACGGCTGCGTGCTATCAAGGCCGCGAAAGGAAAATCATAAATGTGCGGAATTGTTGGGGTTCTGGGCAGCCACGAGGTCGCGCCCCTTTTGGTCGAGGCGCTGAAACGGCTGGAATATCGCGGCTATGACAGTGCAGGCATTGCCACCGTGAACGAAGGCAGGCTTGATCGCCGCCGTGAGGTGGGCAAGCTCATCAACCTGTCTGACCTCTTGGTGCACAACCCCCTGCCTGGCAAATCCGGCATCGGCCACACCCGCTGGGCCACCCATGGCGCGGCCACCACGGGCAATGCCCACCCCCATTCCTGCGGCCCGGTCACCGTGGTGCACAATGGGATTATCGAAAACTTTCGCGCCCTGCGCGAACGTCTGGCCCCCCATGGCCTGACCCCCTCGACCGACACCGACACCGAAACCGTTGCCATGCTCTGCGCCCATTATCTGGCCCAAGGCCAATCGCCCCGCGATGCGGTGCGTGCCACGGTGGCCGATCTCGACGGCGCATTTGCGCTCTTGTTCCTCTTTGAAGGCGAACAAGATCTGATGATCGCCGCCCGCAAGGGCAGCCCCCTGGCCATCGGTCACGGCAAGGGCGAGATGTTTGTCGGATCCGACGCCATCGCTTTGGCCCCGATGACCGACCAGATCACCTATCTGGAGGAAGGCGACATCGCCTTTATCACCCGCGCCGGAGCCGAGATTCTGGACGACAAGGGCCGTCTGGCCAATCGCCCGGTGCAAAAGATCGAAACGCAGGCCACTGTGATCGACAAGGCCGGGCACAAGCACTTTATGACCAAGGAAATTCATGAACAGCCCGTGGTCATGGCCGAAGCCTTGGCGCGCTATGCCCCCTTGGGCCTGCCGAGCTTTCCAGATGCGCTGGATTTCACCCGCTTTGACCGCGTGGTGATGGTGGCCTGTGGCACGGGCTATTATTCCTGCCTGACCGCGAAATACTGGTTCGAACAGGTCGCCAAGCTGCCCTGCGAGGTGGATGTGGCCTCCGAGTTCCGCTATCGCGAGCCGCCCGTCTCGCCCCGCACCTTGGCGATTTTCGTCAGCCAATCGGGCGAAACCGCCGATACGCTGGCCGCGCTGCGCTATATGAAGGGCAAGGCCGATCAGGTGTTGGGGCTGGTGAATGTCGGCACCTCCTCTATCGCGCGGGACTCCGATCTGGCATTGGCGATCTTGGCGGGCATCGAAGTGTCGGTCGCCTCAACCAAGGCCTATACCAACCAATTGACAGTGCTGGCACTTTTGGCGCTGCAAGCGGCCCGCGCGCGCGGCGTTCTGGACGAGGCGACGACCCGCGCCGAAGTCACCGCTTTGCGCGGCGTGCCAGACCTCATGCGCCAGACCCTTGCGCTGGATGGTCAGATCCAGTCCATGGCCGCCAGTCTTGCCGCCGCCCCCTCTCTTCTATTTTTGGGGCGCGGGGTGATGTATGCCACCGCGCTTGAGGCAGCGCTCAAGATGAAAGAGCTCAGCTATATCCATGCCGAAGCCTATGCCAGCGGCGAGCTAAAGCACGGCCCGATCGCGCTGATTGATCCGAATTTGCCGGTGGTGGTTTTTGCCCCGCATGATCGATTGTTCGAAAAAACCGTGTCGAACATGCAAGAGGTGATGGCGCGACACGGGCAGGTGCATTTGATCACCGATGCCAGCGGCGTGGCCGAGGCCCGCGCGGGCACGGTGGCCCAGTTGACCCTGCCCGCAACGGGCGAATTGACCGCCCCCATCCTTTACGCCCTGCCCGCCCAGCTTTTAGCCTATCACACCGCCATGGCCAAAGGCACCGATATCGACCAGCCGCGCAATCTGGCCAAATCGGTGACGGTGGAATGACCGTCACCTTGCAAGACGCGCTGGCAGAGTTGCAGGCCCTGGCCAACCCGGCCAAGGCGGCCGATCTTGCCTCCTATCACAAATCCGCGCGCGCGTTTTTCGGCATCGCCGTGCCGCAGATCGACGATCTGGCCGACACATGGCGCGCAAAGTGCAGCCTTGAGGACCGCTTGGATCTGGCGGCCCAGCTTTGGGCGGCTGACATCCACGAAACCCGCGTTGCAGCGGCCAAGCTTTTGACCCAGGCCCGCATCCGCCCCGATGATGAAGGCGCATGGGCGCTGATCCAAAGCTGGATGCCAGATTTTGACGGCTGGGCCTTGGCCGATCATGTGATGATTGCCGGCCAAAAGCGGCTCGTCTGGCAGCCCGACCGGATCGAGACGGTCGAGGGCTGGACACAAAGCCCCCATATGTGGACGCGCCGCGCTGCTTTGGTGATCACCCTGCCCTATGCCAAGCAAAACCATCCCAAAGCGGCAGAGGCGGCCATTCGCGAACGGGTTTTGGGCTGGGCGGCCCAATACACCGCCGATCCCGATTGGTTCATCCAAAATGCGGTGGCAGGCTGGTTGCGCGATCTGTCAAAGCATGATGCCGCACGCGTGCGGGCTTGGCTTGCCGATCATGGTGATGCGCTAAAGCCTTTTGCGCGCAAAGAGGCGTCAAAACACCTCTGACAGCACTCCTCGTCGACTTCGTCGCTCGTCGTGTCGCCCCGAGGAGAAGCCGAAGGCGCCCGACGAGGAAGCGATTTCACTCAGCCGCCAGCGCTTTGTCCAACTCGGGCCGGAAGCGTTGCAGGTAATCATCGCCCACCAAGGGACCGATAAAGCGGTAAACCACCTCACCCTTGCCATTCAGGATAAAGGTTTCCGGCGGTGCCGTAACACCCCATTCCAACCGAGTGCGCCCCTTTGGATCAAAGGAAATGCTGGCAAAGGGGTTGCCGTCATCGGCCAAAAAGGCCAGCGCATCCGCCTCACGATCCATCATATTCACCCCGATCAAGGGAATACCTTCGGCCGCCAGCGCGGTCAGCGTCGGATGCTCTGCCCGACACGGCGGGCACCATGAGGCCCAAAAGTTCACCAAAACCACACGGCCTTGGGCCAGATCGGCCTGCACCGGGGCCGGGATGCCCGGCAAAGCCTCTTGTTCAATCGGCGGGGCCGCCTTGCCCAAAAAGACCGAGGGCAGGTCATTGGGGTTGTCCCGCTTCATACCGATCCAGAAAAGTGAGCCAAGACCCAGCGCGATCAACACAGGCAAGGCCATCAGAAACTTATTCATGGCCCGTCCCCTGCCGACGCTCTACCTCTTCCAGCGCGCGCTTGGCCTTTCGCGCTTGCCACAGCGTCAGCGCCACCAAAGCGCCCAATAGCACAAAGGTGGCAACATAAGACCCAATCACCGCCGCCGCATATTTCCCAAGATCTGGTATCATGCCACCCTCTCCCGCGCGATCAGCGCCTGCACACGCCGGGTGCGAATTTCCGTGCGGGTGCGGATCAGCAAGAGCATCACGAAGACCAAGACAAAACCGACGATGCACACCACCAAAGGCACATAATAGGTGGGATGCAGCGGGTCTTTTTCCCCAACCTTCATGATGGTGCTGTCCTGATGCAGCCCTTGGTTCCAAAACTTGACCGCATAGCGCGACATAAAGGCAAAGACCGATCCGACGACCGCCAGCACAGCCGTCAAATCCGCGGCGGTGTCTGGGTTTTCAACTGCAGCCCAAAGCGCGATATAGCCCATGTAAAACAGCGCCAGGATCAGAAACGCCGTCAAGCGCGGGTCCCAGGCCCACCAGGTGCCCCACATCGGCTGCCCCCAAAACGCCCCCGTCACCAGCGCAATCAGAGTGAACACCAGCCCCACGGGTGCTGCGGCCTTGGCCGCCAGCGCGCTAACATGGTGGCGGCGGATCAGCCAGATCAGGCTGGCCGCCAGCATCATCACCCAGACATTGATTGCCATCATCGCCGTCGGCACATGAATGAAGATGATCTTGACGGTCGATCCTTGCTTGAAATCATCTGGCGTAAACATGAACCCCCAGATCAGCCCGATGGCCAGACTGATCACCGCCAAGGCGCTCACCCAAGGCAGCACGGTGCCGGAGGTTTGCATGAATTTCTTGGGGTTGGCATATTCCCAGATCGACATTGTCATTCCTTGGCGCTTCGCTGGCGTGGTTCTAACATAGCTTTGCCTCAGCGCAAATTGACACGGATTGCCGCAGCTGCGGCAAAAGGCAACAGCGCCAAAGACCCCGCCGTGATCCCCGCCAAAAGCGCAAGTGGCGTGGCAATCTCCATCCCCGCCGCGCCGCGCTTGACCACCTCGGCCCCAAAAATCAGCGTGGGCATGTAAAGCGGCAAGACCAACAGGCTCATCAACAACCCGCCGCGCTTCAGCCCCACCGTCAGCGCCGCCCCAAAGGCCCCGATCACCGACAAGGCCGGCGTGCCCAAGGTCAGGCTGATAACCAGCCACAAATACCCCGGTGCCGGCAGGTGCAGCAGCACCCCCAAAACAGGGGCCGCCAGCACCAAGGGCAGACCCGTCACCAGCCAATGCGCCAGCGCCTTGACCGCAACCACCCCCTCCATCGGCAAGGGCGAGGTGGCCAGCAGGTCCAGCGACCCATCCTCAAAATCCAAGGCAAAGATGCGGTCCAAGGACAACAAACACGACAGCAGCGCCCCAACCCACAAAATGCCCGGCGCGATAATGGCCAAGGTCGCCGCTTGCGGGCCAACACCCAAAGGCACGATCACCGCCACCAACAGGAAAAACGCAAGGCCAAGGCCAAAGCCCCCGCCCGCCCGAATGGCCAGCCGCAGATCGCGTGTCAGAAGGGCAATCATGTGAAGGCCTCATCAAAGGCCGATCTGATGCCACCTTCGGAAGCTTTGCGCGCCTTGAACGGGGTCAGGTCCAAGACCTCCGCCTCAAGCCCCAAATCAATATGAGTGGCAATCAGCGCCGCCCCGCCTGCGGCCAGATGATCGCGCACCACAGCACCAAAAAGCTGCACCGAGGCTGTGTCCAACGACACCGTCGGCTCATCCATCACCCAAACCGCCCGCCCGCTGACCAAAAGCCGCGCAAGGCCCAAACGGCGCTTTTGCCCGGCCGAAAGGTTGGCGGCGCGCCGATCCGCCAGATCGCGCAGGTTCATGCGGGTGATCGCCTCATCCACCAGATCCGTGCCAAAGACCTTCGCCCAAAACGTAAGATTCTCGACCACCGACAGCGTGGCCTTCACCCCATCGGCGTGGGCGGCATAGGTCACGCTGTCGGGCGCGGCCTCAACCTCGCCCTGCAAGGGCGGTTGCAAGCCTGCGATGCTGCGCAAGAGCGTGGTCTTGCCAATACCGTTTGGCCCACGCAACACCAGCGCGCGCCCCGCCTGCAGGGTGAAATTCACCCCCTGCAACACCGGAACCCCAGCGCGGGCCACGGCAAGATCATGGACCGCCAGCAGGCTCATGGCCCAACCGGCAACAGTGCTGCCGCAATGCGCCGCCCCTCACCCAACAAGACGTTGTAGGTCCGGCAGGCTGCGGGCGAGGACATGGGTTCAACCCCGATCCCGGCCGCTTCCAATGCCTCGCGAAAGGTGCGCGGCACGGGCGTGATCTCTGCGCCAAGGCCAAGCAGCAGAACATCAATCCGCCCCGCCAGCGCCAAGGGCGTTTCGCTGTCCGACAATCCGCCCCAAGCCCCCGCATCCCAAGGCGTCACCAGCGTGGCACCTTGCAAGGCATGGGTGCCTACCCTGAAGAACCCCGGCCCATAGCCTTCAATCGCCAAAGCCGAGCCATAGCTGACCTCGATCAACCGCATGGCTCAGGCATCCACATTGGCAAATTCATGGTCCACCGCTTTGCCAGACTTGGGCTTGTCGCTGCGGTCAAGGCCCAGCATCAGCACGATATTCTTGGCCACATAAAGCGTGGAATAGGTGCCGATGATCACCCCAAAGAGCATGGCAAAGACAAAACCACGGATCACATCACCGCCCAGCACGATCAAACAGGTCAAAGACAACACCGTGGTAGTGGCGGTCATAATGGTGCGGCTCAGCGTCTCATTTGCCGTCAGGTTCATCATGTCGCGCAGCGGCATGGCTTTGTATTTCGCCAAGTTTTCGCGCAGGCGGTCAAAGATCACCACCGTGTCATTCACCGAATAGCCAAGAATGGTCAGCAAGGCCGCCACGATGGTCAGATCAAACTTGATCTGAAACAGCGCAAACACCCCAATCGTCACGATCACATCATGCACCAGCGCCGCCACCGTGCCGACGGCAAACTGCCATTCAAAGCGCAACCAGACATACACCCAAATCCCCAAAGACCCGGCCAAAATCGCCATAAAGGCCGCCCAGATCAGTTCGGACGATACCTTTGGCCCCACCGATTCCACCGAAGGAAAGGTGATGGCCGGATCCACCGCCAACAGCGCGGCTTCGATAGAGGCGATGATTTCAGGGGTGATCGCCTCTTCGCCATCTTGGGCCTGAATGCGCACCTGCGCCACATGCTGATCTTCGCGGAAGGTGGGGTCAAACACCTGCGTGATCGACACATCGCCCAGATCCAAGCCCGACAGAGCCTGACGGTAAACACCGACATCGACCGCCAGCGTGCTTTCGGTGCGGATGGTGGTGCCACCTTTGAAATCGACCCCGAAATTCAGCCCCATGATCGCCACAGCCAGCAACGAGGCGACAATGGCCACCACGCTGGCACCAAAGGTGATCCACTGCAGCTTGAAGAAATCAATGTTGGTCTTGACGGGAACCAGCCGCAAACGCCATGCCATGATATCGCTCCTCAGACCACAAGCTCTTTGGGCTGTTTCCAGTTGATATAGGTGTACACGATCAGCTTGGTAACAAACACCGCCGTGAACATCGAGGTGAAGATGCCGATGCCCGTGGTCACCGCAAAGCCGCGCACCGCACCCGAGCCGATGGCGAACATGATGATCGACACCAAAAGCCCTGTCACGTTACTGTCCAAAATGGCCGAAAACGCCCGGTCAAAGCCCAGTTCCACCGCGCGAGCCGGTGATTTTCCGTCGCGCAATTCCTCGCGCATCCGTTCGAAAATCAGCACGTTACTGTCCACCGCGATGCCGGTGGTCAGCACGATCCCGGCGATCCCCGGCAAGGTCAGCGTGGCCCCAATCGTTGACATCAGCGCGATCAGCAGGGTCATGTTGACGGCCAGCGCGATATTGGCAAAAACACCGAACAGGCCATAGCTTGCGACCATATAGAAGGCCACCGCGATCAGCCCGACGATCCCGGCCATCTTGCCTGCGTCAATGCTGTCTTGGCCAAGTTCGGGGCCAATGGTGCGCTCTTCTAAAAAGACCATCTTGGCCGGCAAGGCGCCCGCGCGCAGCAAGACGGCCAGATTGGTGGATTCCTCGACCGTGAAATTGCCGGTGATAATGCCCGACCCGCCCGCGATATGGCTTTGAATGGTCGGGGCCGAGATCACCTCATCATCCAGCACAATCGCAAAGGGCTCGCCGATATGGGCGGCGGTGTAATCACCAAAGGCCCGCGCCCCGGCCGGGTTAAAGCGGAAACTCACCGCCGGACGGCCGTTTTGGTCAAACGAGGGCTGCGCGTCGGTCAGCTCCTCACCCCCCACCACGGCCTCTTCGGCGATGATGTAATACACCCCCTCATCCGTGGCGTCGGCCACCAGACGATTGCGGGGGCCCGGTTCAGCCCCGGCATCGGTGGTGCGGCCCAAAACCTGATGAAAGGTCAGTTTGGCCGTGGTGCCGATGATTTCCTTCAATTCCTGCGCCGAACCAATACCAGGCACCTGAATCAAGATCCGGTCATCGCCTTGGCGCTGAATGGTCGGCTCACGCGTGCCCACCTCATCCACCCGGCGGCGAATGATTTCAAGGCTTTGCTGCACGGTGCGGCTGTCACTGGCCACCCGCTCGGCCTCAGAGAGTTGGATGACAATTTCCAAACCCTCAGCCGTTACGTCAATGTCTGACGCCCCTGCCCCGGTCAATGTCATCACCGGTGTTGCCAGCGCGCGAACTTTTTCCAAGGCCACCGCCATGCCATCGGGGTTAGAAATCGCCACCCGCAGAACCCCCGGCACCGAGGGCTGGCGCCGCACCGCCCCAACCTCATCGCGCACCTCGCGCAAGGCGTCGCGCACCTCGGGCCAAAGGCCATCAACGCGTTGGGCATAGACATCAGACACCTGCACCCGCGCCAACAGATGCGCCCCGCCGCGCAAATCAAGGCCAAGGCTCATCAGCGCCGATGGCAGCGCATCGGGCCACAAGGCCCGGTCCACCGCCTGCGCCTCGGTGGCCATGCCACCTGCGGCCTCAATCGCCTTTACGGCATCGTTGTGACGCTCCACCGGAGTGTAAAACGCGTTTGGCAGCGCAGCCAACAGGCCCCAACTGACAACCACAACAATGAACAAACGCCTCCACAGCGGGGTATGCAGCATGATCTGTGCCTTCAGGCGGCCGAAGCCGGTTCGGTTTTGTTCATCACCTGAAGGATGGTGTGCTTCAGCACCTTCACCTTGACGCCATCCGCAATTTCTACGTCCAGAACGCCATCATCACCCACACGGTGAATCTTGCCGATGATCCCGCCTTGGGTCAGCACCTGATCGCCCTTGCGCAGCGCCTCGACCATGGCTTTCAGCTCTTTCATCTTCTTTTGCTGCGGACGGATCAGCAGAAAATACATGATGGCAAAGATCAAGATCAGGGGCAGGAAAGACCCCAAGGCAGCACCGGCGCCACCAGCGGCCCCAGCATCTTGCGCATAAGCAGCAGTCACGAACATCAGAAGTCCTTTCATCAAGGGCAGTCAGGCCCGATATGGAAAACGGCGTTTAGATCGGGGCGCACCCTATCCTTGGCGCGGCGTCGGCGCAAGCCAGCCACGCCTGCGCCCTTCACTTGGGCAAAGCCCGTGCAATCCGCAAGAGACTTGGCTATGCATTCGTCATTGATTTGACCAAAAGGCCCATGATGGCGCGCAATTTTCTGCTCTCGGCGATGAAAAACGAAGGCCCCGATGTCTTGGAATGGGCGCTTTATCATCGGCTGGTGGGGTTCGACCATATCGTCGTTTATACCAATGACTGCACCGATGGATCTGATGACCTGCTAGATGCCATGGCCGCCCTTGGCTGGCTGACGCATCACCGCCATCAGCCCAAGCCCGGCCTGTCGCCCCAAGATGCCGTTGCCGCCCGCGCCAAGGCCGATTCAATGCTGCAATCGGCAGAGTGGTTGATGTGGCTCGACGCTGATGAGTTTTTGGTCGTCCATTCAGGCCAGCGGCGGCTCGCCGATCTGATCACCGCGGCGCGTGGCGCCGAGGCGATTGCACTCAACTGGCGCAATTTTGGCGACGGGGGCCATGACATCACCCCCCAAGGGCTGGTGGTGGAAAGTTTCACCCATGGCATGACCTTGGACAATCCACAAAGCCGCAGCGTAAAGACCCTGTTCCGCCTGACCCCGCGCATCGCCGAATTTGCCATTCACCGCCCGATCTTCACGACAGGCGAAGAAATCGCCTTTCGCGATGGCGGCGGCAAACCCTTGCGCCACCATTTCCAGTTTGACCGCAACAAAGACAACCGCCCCAAACATAGGGTGCCCGAGGGGCGGCAAAGCTGGAAAATTGGCCAGATCAATCATTACCCGATCAAGGCGCTGGATCGCTATTTGCTCAAACGCCTGCGCGGCAATGGGCTTGACCCAAACTGCGCGCCTGACCGCTTTGACCCGGATTATCTGGATATCTTCAATTTCAATGACATGCAGGATCTGGCCCTGCACAAAGACCTGCTAGCGTTAAAGGCCGCCATGGCCGAGGCACTGGCGCATCAGGCGATTGCCGCCGCTTATGATGCTTGCCGGGCCAAGGACGCGGCGCGCCGTGCGACCGTGGCGCCGATGATTGTCGCACTCGCCCCCTACCGCTATCGCCGGGGCGGCCCCCCTTCCCCCTCGGCCATAGATCGGGCATAACCCGGCCAAAGCACTGCCAGACGAGGCCAACCATGCACGACATCCGCGCCATTCGCGAAAATCCCGCCGCCTTTGATGCGGCCCTTGGCCGTCGTGGTCTGGCCCCACTCTCGCCAGAAATCCTTGCACTGGACAACGACCGCCGCGCCAAGATCTTGGCGGCCGAAACCGCCCAAGCCGCGCAAAACGCCGCCTCCAAAGAGGTGGGTGCTGCCAAGGCGCGCGGGGACGAGGCTGAATTTGAACGCCTGCGCGCGCTGGTGGCCGAGAAGAAGGCTGAAATCGCCCGCCTGACCGACGAGGCCGCGGCCGAAGATGCCGCGCTCCGCGACATGCTGATGCGCATCCCGAACCTGCCCCTCGACGAGGTGCCGCAGGGCAAAGACGAGGAGGACAACGTCGAAATCCGCCGCTGGGGCAACCCGCGCAATTTCGACTTCACCCCGCGCGAGCATTTCGACATCGCAGGCGTCAAGCCCGGCATGAATTTCGAGGCCGCCGCGAAACTTTCGGGCTCGCGCTTTGTCGTCCTGCAAGGGGCGGTGATCCGCGTCCACCGGGCGCTGGCGCAGTTCATGCTGGACACCCATATCAATGACCATGGCCTGACCGAGACCTGGACCCCGGTTCTGGTCAAGGAAGACGCCATGTATGGCACCAACCAGCTGCCGAAATTCGCCGAGGATAGCTATCAGACCACCAATGGCTGGTGGCTGATCCCCACCTCGGAAGTGACGCTGACGAACATGGTCGCGGGCGATATTCTTGAAGAAAATCACCTGCCCATCCGCATGACCGCCCATACCCAGTGCTTCCGCTCCGAGGCCGGATCGGCGGGCAAGGACACCACCGGGATGCTCCGCCAGCACCAGTTTGAAAAGGTGGAAATGGTCACCATCTGCGCCGCCGACAAGGCGCTTGAGGAACATGAGCGCATGACCAAATGCGCCGAGGCGATCCTTGAGAAACTCGGCATCCCCTACCGCACCATCGTGCTGTGCACCGGCGACATGGGCTTTGGCGCGCAGAAAACCCACGACCTTGAGGCTTGGCTGCCGGGGCAGAACAAATATCGCGAGATTTCCTCGGTTTCGACCTGCGGCACCTTCCAGGCCCGCCGGATGAACGCCCGCTATCGCCCCGCAGGCGGCAAGCCCGAGTTTGTCGCCACGCTGAACGGTTCCGGCCTTGCGGTCGGGCGCTGCCTGATTGCGGTCTTGGAAAACGGCCAGCAAGCCGATGGCTCGGTCGACCTTCCGGCCGTCCTGCACCCCTATCTGGGCGGCAAGACCCGCATCTCGGCCTCAGGCGTGCTGGAGTGAGCGGCGCGCGCGCCCTGCAACCCGCCCTCTTGGCCGCGATCATCGCCATGGTCGCAGCACCCGCGCTGACGCCCGCCTTCACGGGCTATGACCCCGCCACCTTCCCGGTGCGGATCGACCGCCCGGCGATCCAGCCTGCGGGCTATGCCTTTTCGATCTGGGGGCTGATCTACCTCTGGCTTCTGGCCCATGCGGCTTTTGGCCTGTTCAAACGCAAAGGCGATCCGGCCTTTCTGCGCCCAGCCCTGCCCTTGCTGATCTCGGGGCTTCTGGGCAGCGTCTGGCTCGCGATTGCGAGCTCTTCGCCCCTCATGGCCACGGCGGTCATTCTGGTCATGGGCGCGCTGGCGCTGCTGGCTTACTTGCGCGCCGATCCGGTGCAGGACCGCTGGCTTCTGGCCGCGCCCTTGGCGATTTACGCAGGCTGGCTGACGGCCGCCTGTGGCGTGTCTGTCGGGGTGATCCTGGCGGGATATGGGGTCTTGTCCAACACCGCCTCGGCCCTTGCGATGCTCGCGGTGGTGATCGGCGTGGCGCTGACGGTTCTTGCCCGCCGCCCCGCGATGCCGGTCTATGGGGCAACGGTGGTCTGGGCGGCGATCGGGGTGGTGGTGGCCAATTGGGCCGATACCCCGATTGTGGCCTACACGGCGATTGCCGGGGCGGCGCTTGTTGCGGTCTCAACCGTGATCACCCTTCGCCGCGGTTAAGGCAAAGGCGCCATCCGGGGCCTTTGCCGCGCTACTGCCCGGTGTTCTTTTCCTTGTGCTTGCGCAAGCGGCTGGGCGTGTGGAACTTACGTTCCTTCCACGGGTTTTGGTCGCCTTGGCTGCGGAAGAACAGCCGAATAGGCGTGCCGGGCATATCAAAATGATCCCGCAACCCATTGATCAGATAGCGTTTATAGCTATCAGGCAATTCATCGGGGCGCGAGCATTTCACCACAAATCCCGGCGGGCGGGTTTTCACCTGCGTCATATAGCGCAGCTTGATCCGGTGGCCCCCCGGTGCGGGCGGCGGGTGCGCTTCGGTCATCGCACCAAGCCATGAGTTCAGCCGCGCCGTCGGCACGCGGCGGTTCCACACATCATGCGCCTTGCGGATCGCGTCATGCAGCCGGTCAAGGCCCCTGCCCGTCTTGGCCGACACGGTGACCAAAGGTGCACCACGCAGCTGCGGCAGCAGGCGTTCGAACATCTCTTTCAGCTCGGCCAGCTTTTCTTGCTTGTCGTCTTCCAAATCCCATTTGTTGACCGCCACCACAACCGCGCGGCCCTCGGTTTCGGCAAAGTCTGCGATGCGCAGATCCTGCACCTCGAACGGGATATCGACGTCCAACAGCACCACCACCACCTCGGCAAAGCGCACGGCACGGATGCCGTCGGACACCGACAGCTTTTCCAGCTTTTCGGTGATCCGCGCCTTTTTACGCATGCCTGCCGTGTCGAAAATCCGGATCGGCGTGCCCTGCCAATCGGCGCGCACCGAAATCGCATCGCGTGTGATGCCTGCCTCGGGGCCGGTCAAGAGCCGGTCATAGCCAAGGATCTTGTTGATCAGCGTGGATTTTCCGGCATTGGGACGGCCAATCACCGCAATTTGCAGCGGCTTTTTGGCAGTTGGGTGATGGGCAAACTCATCGGCCTCAAGCTCGGCCTCTTCCTCGCTCAACTCGACATCCACCACGGGGGCGTTTTCCGCCTCACGCTCGGCAAACTCACCCTCCAGCGGTTTGAGCATGTGGTAAAGATCGTCCATCCCTTCGCCATGCTCGGCCGACAGGCGCACAGGTTCGCCCAAGCCCAAGGAATAAGCCTCCAAGGCACCGGCATCACCCGCCTTACCCTCGGCCTTGTTCACACCCAAAATCACCCGGGCGGATTTCTTGCGCAGAATATCGGCAAAGACCTCATCCGAAGGGGTCACCCCCACCCGGCCATCGATCAGGAACAGACAGACATCGGCCATATCCACCGCGCGCTCGGTCAGCCGCCGCATCCGGCCCTGAAGGCTGTCGTCTGTAACCTCCTCAAGCCCGGCCGTGTCAATCACCGTGAACCGCAGGTCATGCAGCTTGGCGTCCCCCTCGCGCAAATCGCGCGTCACACCGGGCTGGTCATCGACCAGCGCCAGTTTGCGGCCCACAAGCCGGTTGAAAAGGGTCGATTTGCCCACATTGGGGCGGCCTACGATGGCCAGCGTAAAGCTCATGATGCGTCCGTCAGTTTCAAGCCGACCCCTTTACAGGGCTTTGCCCTTAACGGAAAGCGTGAAGTTGCCCATTGGTGCCAACAACAAACAGCATCCCCGCCGCCAAGGCCGCCGGAGAGGCCGCACCACCGGGGATTTCCGCACTTCCCACCATGCTGCCATCGGTCGGGTTGAACAGCCGGATCCCCCCATCCGATGACACGACCGCCAAACGCCCCCCCGCCAGAACCGGGCCGTAATGCGCCGTTATCGCCTTGAAACGTTTGGGCTTTTCGGCGGTGTAATAGGGCATTTCAATCGCCCAGATCACCGCCCCGGTGCTGGCATCCAACCGCACCAGCTTGGCCTCGTCATTCACCACAAAGACCGATCCCCCCACCACAAGGGCGGGGTTCATCGCGCCCTCATTGGCGGTCCACAAACGCTGGCCTGTCTTGGCATCAAAGGCCGAAGTGCGCCCCGCAGCCGATCCGACATAGACCACGCCGCCCGAAATCACCGGGTCACCCGTCAGATCGGCCATGCCTGCGGCATAGGCGCGGCCAAGGCGCTGGCCCGCAACCGCCGCCCCCCAAACCGCTGCGCCATCGGCGGGGTTCATCCCCGCCACTTGGCCCGTGGCAAAGGGGAAAACCACCAGCCCATCACCCACGGCGGGTGAGCCTGTGCCCACCATCCCCGTGGCCGTGCGCGTGCCACTCACAGTCCAGCGCAGCTTGCCATTGGCCGCATCCACCGCCACCGCCGTGCCATCACGACCCACGGCATAGACGGTGCCACCCTCAACCGCAGGCGCGCCGATCACCGGCGCATCAAAACGCTGACGCCATTGCACCGCCCCCGTGGCGGCATCCAAAGCCACCATCTCGCCAAAGGCGGTGGTGACGAAAATCTGACCACCCTGCGCAGCCAGGCCCCCGCCCGACAGTTCCGAGGCGTTTTTGTCAAACTCGGCCCGCAGATCAGATTGCCACAGCACAGCACCCGAGGTGGACAGCGCCGTCACTTGCGCGCGGGCATCCATCGCAAAGACCCGGCCATTGGCCACCACTGGTGCTGCGGTCAGCCTGTTGCGTTTGGAATTTCCCGCACCAATCGGGGCGCTCCACATCCGCACCGGGGCCGCCGAAAGCGCCCCATGCGCACCGGCATGACGCACCGATCCACCGCGATGGGTCCAATCGGCATTGGCCACCGCAGCGGGCAGCGCGATGGGACGCGATTCATTCTGCGGGGCAAGGCTTGCGGCGCTGGGGGCGGGCTGGCCTTCCACCGGGATCGAGGCTTCCAGCGGCGCGCGCAGATCAAACCGCTCGCCTTCCAGCACCACTTCGCGCTCGCATCCGGCCAAAGCGGTCGCCACAAGCATCATTCCCAGGACGGGCCGCAAAACACCTGCCATCGCCGTTCTCCTCACCTGCCCAAACGTCATTGCCGCCCCAATCTGTTAACGTGCCCCACCTTACCCCTGATCAAGGTTGGCCGCAGGCATCTGCGACGGCACCTCGCCACCCAAGGCGGTGATGATCTGACCCGCCCGCGCCCGCAGGGCTTGGGTGGCTTCCTGATCCTGCATCAGAGCGGTCAAAGCGGCAATCGCCTCGTCGGTCTTGCCCTCTTCGATCATCAGATAGGCCAATTGCTCGGCGGCCAAGACGCGAAAGGCCCGGCCGGGGGCCGAAATCCCCTCAAGCGCCGCGCGGCGGTCGGCCAGCGCCAGATCAGCACCCGCCACCATAACGCGGCGCAACTGGGCCATGTCGCGGTAAATCTCGGGCTGGGTGGTATCAGCGATCAAAGCCTCCAGTGCCGCCAGTGCGGCCGCCTTATCCTCGGCCGGGTCCGAGGCCAGCATCAAGGCACGCAAGGCAATTTGGCCACCATCCGCCGGCACCGCCTCAAGTGCGGCGCGCCGATCGGCGGCACCGCCGAGGTCAAATGCCTCGAGCATCGCATCGCCAAAGCCTTGGGCGCGCTTGGTCTCTTGGGCCTTTTGCCATTCGCTATAGGCAGCACCACCCACCACCGCGACCACCAAAAGCCCGCCGATCCACCCATATTTGCGAAACATCGCAAACAGCTGGTCACGGCGCACTTCTTCGGTCACCTCATTGATGAAACTGTCAGGATTGCTCACCTGTGGCCTCTCCTTGGCGGGCGAACGGGCATGGGCGCGGTCGCAAATCGGGGTTAAAGTCGCAGCTCTGCCCTCGTCTTACAGGGCTTGCAGCCGCGCGCCAAGCCCTCGTCCAGCCTCAGACCCTGGTGTCGGCATCAATCACCCCGTCCCAGCCGGGATTATGCCCTTCTTGGGCCACAATCAGCCAAGATAACGCAGACTGATCTGTGTTTCTTTGGGGGTCCAGAATGGACGTCGCCGCTCTTGCCAATTTGCTGTTGTTCATCGGCGCCTTTGGGGCCAGCCTGATGACGGGCGATGACAGCTCCTCCTCGGGCACCGAGGACGAGGACGGGCTTTATGATCCGGCAAACTATAGCCGCACCGACCGTTACGGTGCCGAAGATGATGTTGTCACCGCAGATGCCGACAATCTGGCTTGGTTCATGGGGGCCGGTGATGACCAGCTGACCGGCTCATCAGGGGCCGATTATGCCAATCTCGGCGCGGGCGATGACGCGGCCAGCATGGGAGCGGGCAATGACATCATCGAGGCGGGTCTGGGCAATGACACGGTCTCGGGCGGCAATGGCAATGACCTCGCCTTTGGCGGCGAGGGGGACGACAACATCTTTGGCGATCTTGGCGATGACAGCCTTGGGGGCGATGCGGGCAATGACACGCTGGAAGGCGGCAGCGGGGCGGATATCTTGTCGGGCGGCCTTGGCGATGATCTGATTTCGGGCTTTACCGCCCAAGGCGGCGGCACGGCCCAGATGAACGCCCCGGATGGGCGCGATCAGCTTTTTGGTGGGGCGGGCGATGATCGGCTGATCTTGGGCCGCGGTGACAGCGCCACGGGTGGGGCCGGGGCCGATATCTTTGAGATGGATGCGCGCTGGCGCGATGGCACAGATGCCTTTGTTATCACCGATTATCAGGCTGGCACCGACAGTTTGGTGCTGCACTATGCCCAAAGCTATGATCCGAACACCTCCTTGCCCCTGACGCCGCTTCTTACGGTGCAAAACACGCCCGACGGGCAGTCGAGCCAGATTTTGTTGAATGGCAATGTGGTGGCTGTGATCGAAGGCGTGCCGGATCTTGATCCGGCCTTGGTGACCTTGCAGGCCGATGCCAGCGTCGATGCCGGTTACAGGGCCGAGGATTTTGACACCATCCTGCCCGGCAGCGCGGCGGCAGACAGCACCAGCGGCACCTCGGGGGATGATTACGGCCGCTTTGGCGCCGGGGATGACAGTGTTTCGGGTGGGGCTGGCAACGACTCGCTCCTTGGCGAAGATGGCGCAGACCGTTTGTCGGGCGATGCGGGCAATGACACGCTGGCGGGCGGGGCCGGGCAAGATTCCTTGAACGGGGGCCTTGGCGACGATGCTTTGCGCGGCGATCTTGGCAATGACATCCTGCTTGGCGATGAAGGATCAGACCTGCTTTATGGCGGTGCGGGCGATGATACGCTCTCGGGCTTTACCGCCGCCGGGGCCGGAGGCACGCCTGACAGCATCGACGGGATCGACCGGCTCTATGGCGGCGATGGCGATGATCTTTTGATCTTGGGCAAAGGGGATCTTGGCGTCGGCGGGGCCGGGGCGGATCGCTTCAGGCTTGATGCCTCCTCCAACGGCGAGGCCACCAATTTCGCCACCATCGACGATTACGACCCGGCCACCGACACCATCGAGGTGCAATATGACCCGGTGTTTGATCGCAACGGCGTGGAAATCCCGCTCACGGTGTCGGTGATCATGGGGCCAAACAACGCCTATGCGGTTGTTCTTGTGAACGGCGACCCCTTGGCCCATGTGACGGGGGCAACGACGCTGACCACGGCAGATCTGCGGCTGGTGCGCACCAGCTAACCCGGAACAGGCTAGAACTCGGCCAACCAGCGCTCCAACCGGGCGCGGTTGACACCAAGATCAGAGCGGCCAAATCGCAGCCGCGACCAGATCCGCACCCCTTGCGGGCTGATTTCTGCGGTCAGATAATCGGGAAAGCCCCAAAACGCCGAGCGGATCACCCAAGTGATCCGCCCCGATCCAAGATCACCGGCAAGACGCGTGACACGCGAGGTCGCCTCAATCACATCTGCCAAACGCGCCAATGCCGCCGCCGGATCCTCCGCCGCGACCAAGGCCCGAACGCCGCCCGGTTCAGACACCAGCCCCGCCTGCGCGGGCGTGTCGCCCAAGGGCAGATGCCAGCGGCCTGCGTCATGCGGGGCCAGCCGGATATAACCCGCCAGCCCCAGCCCCCCCACAATCAGCGATGCGACAAGCACCATGCGCAGGCTCATCTTTGCGTCTTGGCCCAGTGATAGAGGCAAATCAACTCATGCGCGACATGCGCCCCCGCAATCGCCGTGGCCCCGGTGGTGTCGTAGGGCGGCGAAACCTCCACAATATCGCCCCCCACCATGTTGATCCCCGCCAGATCGCGCAGACAGGCCGCCGCCTGCCATGACTGCAAACCGCCCCAAACCGGCGTGCCGGTGCCCGGTGCCGCCGAGGGATCAAGGCAATCAATGTCAAAGGTCACATAGGTCGGGCGGTTACACACGATCTCCTTGGCCCGCGCCACCGTGTAAGCACAGCCCTTTTCATGCACCGTGCGGGCGTCGATGAATTCTACCCCCAGATAGTCATCGCACACCGTGCGAATGCCGATCTGAACGGATGTCTTGGGATCAATCACCCCGGACTTCACCGCTTTGTAGAAAAAAGTGCCGTGGTCGATGCGGCTCATATCATCATCAGCCCAAAGGTCGGAATGGGCGTCAAAATGGATGACCGACATCGGCCCATATTTTTCGGCATAGGCCCGCAGGATCGGCAGCGTGATGAAATGATCCCCCCCCAGCGTGATCGTCCCTACCCCCGCCGTCAGGATTTTCCGAATATGATCCGTGACATAGCCGGGAAAGCTGGGCGTATGGGCATAATCAAAGGCCACATCGCCATAGTCGATGATGTTCATCTCGTCCAAAGGATTGGTCGGCCAACCATAGGGCGGATCAAAGGGCTGAAGCGCACTCGCCTCGCGGATCGCGCGGGGGCCAAAGCGCGTGCCCGTGCGGTGCGTCACCGCCTGGTCAAAGGGCACGCCGGTGATCGCCAGATCCACCCCGGTCAGGTCCTTGGTATAGGTCCGGCGCAGAAAACTGGTCGCCCCGCCGAATGCGTTTTCATAAGAGAGTCCCCGCTGTCCCTTGCGGGTAAAGGCAGTATCCACCTCTGCCTTGGCGTCTTCCATTGCCATGATATGTCTCGAGAATTCATCGCGTCGTCATTATGCAAGGCCCCGGAGACGCCGCGGATCGCAAAGGCCAATTTCAGGGTGGCAGGTGGGGGGGCTGGGTGTCAAGGGGGGTGGGCCAAGCAAGACCTCATCACCCACCCCACCAAAGGGCCGCGCCCGACCTCGGGACGGCGCGCCCAGGCTGGTTCTAGGCACTTTATGGTGCAAGTTCGTCCCCCGAATTTCTGCTGGAAACCGTTGCAAACGCGCCCTCCCGGGGGGAGGTCCCCTCTCGGCGATTGCGAAGGGCAATCGCCTGCCGGGCAATGGGGCGCGGGCCGGCGGCGCATTCGCGCCTTAATTCCGGCCTAAAGCGGATCAAGATTTGGAGCCCAAAGGCCCCACCTTACCCCACCCGATACCCTTCCCGCACCAGATCATCGGTGACCTTGGCAATCGCCTTGCCAAGCGTCTCCACCACGAAATCCACCTCCCCCTCGGTAATCGTCAGCGCCGGGCTCATCACGTTCAGATGGCCCAAAGGCCGCACCATCAGCCCCATCTCCTCGGCATAGTTTGAGATGCGTTTGCTCTCATTCGCCTCATCCGGCAGCAGGGCCTTCGTCGCCTTATCGGCCACCGATTCCACGCACATCATCAGCTTGCGACCGCGCACATCGCCCACAAGGGGCAAGTCCGCCAGCCCCGCCAGACGCGCCTCGAAATAGGCCCCCACCCGCGCGGCATTGCCCAAAAGATCCTCGCGCTCCATGATCTCGATGTTTTTCAAAGCTGCCGCGCAAGAGACCGGATGGCCGGAATAGGTGAAGCCCGTGGTGAACCAGCGATGCCCGCCTTCCGCCATAACATCCCAGATTCGGTCGGACATGATCATCGCCCCCAAGGGCACATAGCCCGAGGTCAGCCCCTTGGCCGTGGCCACCATATCGGGCATGACGCCGAATTCGTCCCATGAGGCGAACCAGTGACCCAGACGCCCGAATGAGGTCACCACCTCATCGGCGATGAACAGGATGTCGTGGCGCTGGCAGACCTCCCACATGCGTTTCAGATAGCCCTCGGGCGGCACGATGATGCCCCCGCTGGCCTGAATAGGCTCGGCGATGAAGCCGCCGATGCGGTCGGGTCCAACACGGGCGATCAGCGCCTCGAACTCGGCGATCAGATGATCGCAAAACTGCGCCTCGGTCATATGCGCGGGGCGGCGGTAAAGGTAGGGCGAGGAGAGGTGGTAGATGCCCTCGGACTGATAGCGGAACTCCTCCACCCGGTCGCCGTTTCGCTTGCCGACCGACTGGGTCAGATAGGTGGAGCCGTGGTAAGAGTTTTCCCGCGCCACAATCCCGGTTTTCATCGGGTTGCCCTTGCAATGGTGGTAAAACGCCACCGTCCGCACCGCGGTTTCCACCGCCGTCGAGCCGCCGGTGGTGAAGAAGACCCGGTTCAGATCCCCCGGCGCAAGGCTGGCCAGCTTGCCCGCCAAACGGGCCGCGGTGTCTGAGGTGACGTCGCAAAAGTAATTGGTATAGGCCAGTTGCATCGCCTGATCCGCCAAAGCCTCGGCCATTTCCGCCCGGCCGAGACCAATATTGGTGCACCACATGCCACCAATGGCGTCAAAATAGCGGTTTCCGGCCGAATCCCAGACATGGCAGCCCTGCCCTTTGGTCAGAACAATGGAACCATCGCGTTCAAACGCGCCAAAGTTGACCCAAGGATGCACAGCATGGGCGCGGTCCAATTCAAAGGGGTTCTCATTGGGCAGGTTCATCGGGGCATTCATTTTGAATCTCCAGTCAATATAAAACCGGGATAGCAAAGCCGGCCCCAAAAATCCAGCTTTTTGATCAAAAAAGGCGGCAGGTTTCCCTGCCGCCCCATCTGCCCCACGCGCCCCTGATTTTCGTCGAAAATCAGATCTCACGCCAAAGGTTGCGCGCGCTCCACCAGCCGGGCAAAGAAGCTTGCCCCAATCGGCGCGGCCTCGTCGTTGAAGTCATAGGCGGCATGATGCAGCCCCGCACCCGGCCCGGTGCCAAGGAACAGATAGGCCCCCGGCCGCGCCTCGAGCATGTAGGAGAAATCCTCGGACCCCATCTCGCGCACCGAGTTGCCGTTCACCAGCGCCTCGCCCACCACCTCGGAGGCGACCTCGCAGGCGAAGGCGGCGTTTTCGGCGCGGTTGATGGTGGCGGGATAGCCCCAGTCGTAATCAATCCGCGCGGTCACGCCATAGGCTGCAGCATGGCCCTCGACGATCTCGTAGAAGCGCTTTTTCAACAGCGCCCGCACATCGGGTTTGAACGACCGGATGGTGGCGCAGAACATCGCCTCTTCTGGGATGATATTGCTGGCCGTGCCAGTATGGATTTGGGTGACCGACACCACCGCCTCATCCAGCGCATAGACGTTGCGCGGAATGATGGTCTGGATCGCGCCGACCATCCCCACCACGGCCACCACCGGGTCAACACATTCATGCGGGGTCGCGCCATGGCCGCCCTTGCCGGTGATATAGACGAATGCGGTATCGACGCTCGCCATCAGTGCATCGGGTGTGGTCAGGAACTGGCCGAAGGGCACGTTCGGCGCGTTGTGGATGCCGTAAACCTGAGTGATGGCAAAGCGGTCCATCACGCCTTCTTGCACCATGACCTGACCGCCGCCGCCGTCTTCCTCGGCGGGCTGGAACAAGAGCGCGACACGGCCCGAGAATTTGCGCGTCTCGGCCAGATATTTGGCCGCGCCCAAAAGCATGGCGACATGGCCATCATGGCCGCAGGCATGCATCTTGCCCGGAATGGTCGAGGCATGTTCGGCCCCGGTGATCTCTTCGATGGGCAGCGCATCCATATCGGCGCGAAGCCCAATGGTCGGCCCGGCCCCCTGCCCGTTGATGATGGCCACGATGCCGGTCTTGGCAATCCCGGTGTGAATCTCGTCCACCCCCATCTCGTGCAGCCGCTCGACGATAAAGGCCGCCGTGTTGTGGCAGTCGAACGCCAGCTCTGGATGCCGGTGCAAATGACGCCGCCAGCCCTTCATTTCTTCGGCATAGGCTGCGATACGGTTGAGAACGGGCATTTGGGGTCTCCTGATGTCTTGGCTGTGACAAGAAAGCAAAACCGGGGAAACGGCAATGGCAGATGCGGCATCAGATCGGCTTGTTCACGACACCACGGGCGGGATGCCGCGGCTTTTAGAGATCATGCGGCGGCTGCGCGACCCTGCCACGGGCTGCCCTTGGGATATCGAGCAGACCTTCGCCACCATCGCGCCTTATACGCTGGAAGAGGCGCATGAGGTGGCCGATGTGATCGACCGGCAGGCTTGGGACGAGCTGCCGGGTGAGTTGGGGGATCTGTTGTTTCAGGTGGTCTATCACGCGCAAATGGCGCGCGATGCCGGGCTTTTCGGCTTTGACGATGTGGTGCGCGCCATTGCCGACAAGATGGTGGCGCGCCATCCGCATGTGTTTGGCGATGAGTCCCGCGACAAATCCGCCGCCCAGCAGACCGCCGATTGGGAGAAGATCAAGGCGGCCGAACGGGGCCCGGCGAGGGTGCTGGACGGGGTTGCGATGGGCCTGCCTGCGTTGACGCGCGCGGTGAAACTGCAAAAGCGCGCCGCGCGGGTGGGGTTCGACTGGCCCTCGACCGATGAGGTTCTGGCCAAGATGCGCGAGGAAATGACCGAACTGGTTGAGGCGCGTGAGAGCCTTGGCCCAGATCAGGTGGCCGAGGAATTCGGCGATCTGATGTTCGTCATGGCCAATCTGGCGCGGCATATGGGCGTTGACCCCGAGGCCGCGCTGCGCGGGGCCAATGCCAAATTCACAAGGCGGTTCGAGAAGATCGAGGGCTGGCTGGCCAAGGCCGGAAAGACCCCGGCGATGAGCGATCTGGCCGAAATGGATGCGCTGTGGAACCGCGCCAAGGCCGAGGAAAAGGCGGCGAAGGCATAGTGGGCCGAAGTGCCAGTTGCGGGCGGCGGAGCCTCCGGCGGGGATATTTATCGCCACATTGAAGGCAATTGTTTTTGTCAGGTATTGACCTGAGTGAAAGAGTCGGGCATTTGGGGCGGGTAAATTCTGACTAAAGGACTCAGTCATGCGCTCACCCCTTATTGCTCTTGCCCTTATCTCCACCGCCCTGCCCGCCATGGCAGAGGAAGTGAACGTCTATTCGCACCGCCAGCCCGAGCTGTTGCAGCCCTTGGTCGATGCCTTTACCGCCGAGACCGGGATTTCGGTCAATGTCGCCTTTGTCGACAAGGGCATGGCCGAGCGTCTGCAGGCCGAGGGCGACCGCTCGCCCGCCGATCTGGTGCTGACGGTGGATATCGCGCGGCTGATGCAGGTGGTGGATGCCGGCGTCATCCAGCCGGTGCAATCGGATGTGCTGGAAGCCAACATCCCGGAATCGCTGCGCGATCCGGCAGACCAGTGGTTCGGCCTGACCGCCCGGGCGAGGATCATCTATGCCTCGAAAGAGCGGGTGCAGCCGGGCGAAGTGACCACCTATGAGGATCTGGCCACCGAGAAATGGAAGGGCCGCATCTGTTCTCGCTCGGGGCTGCATGACTACAACGTGGCCCTTCTGGGGGCGGTGATTGCCCATTATGACGAGCCCACCGCCACCGCCTGGGCCGAGGGTCTGAAGGCCAATCTGGCCCGCAAACCCGATGGCGGCGACCGCGATCAGGTCAAGGCGATTGCAGCGGGCGAATGCGACATTGCCATCGGCAACACCTATTACATGGGCCAGATGTTGGCCGACCCCGAGCAGGTTCCGGCAGCGGAATCGGTGAACATTGTCTTTCCGACCTTTGCCAATGGCGGCACGCACCTGAACATCTCGGGCATCGCCATGACCAAATCGGCCCCGAACAAGGACAATGCGCTGAAGTTTATGGAATGGCTGTCGGGCGATGCGGCGCAAAAGATCTATGCCGAGACCAACCATGAATACCCGGCAAAGGCTGGCGTTGAGCGGTCGGATCTGGTGAAATCATGGGGCGAATTCACCCAAGATTCCAAGACATTGGCCGAGATTGCCGCCCAGCGGCCGGCGGCGGTGAAGATCATGGAAACCGTGAACTTCGACGGCTGATCCGGGGCAAGACCGTATTCAGGCAAAGGGGGCCGTCGCGGCCCCCTTTTTCTTTGACCCTGCCGATGGGGATGGGCTAGCAAGGCGGCTTGAGCCTTAAGGAGACCGCGCCTATGACCCGCAAGATCATCATCGACACTGACCCCGGGCAGGACGACGCCTTTGCCATCCTTCTGGCGCTGGCAAGCCCTGAGTTGGAGGTGCTGGGGGTGACGGCGGTGGCGGGCAATGTGCCCTTGCATTTCACCGAAAAGAACAGCCGGATCATCTGCGAACTGGCAGGAAAGCCGCAAACGCGGGTTTACGCAGGCTGTGACCGGCCGATGAAACGCAAGCTGGTGACGGCGGAGTATGTGCATGGGCAAACCGGGCTGAATGGGCCGCAGCTGGCCGATCCGACCATGGTGCTTCAGCCCGAACATGCCGTTGATTTCATTATTGAAACGCTGCGGCGAGAGCCTGCCCATACCGTCACGCTCTGCCCGCTTGGGCCCTTGACCAACATCGCGGCGGCCTTTGAAAAAGCGCCCGATATCGTGGGCCGTGTGCAGCAGATCGTGCTGATGGGCGGGGCCTATTTCGAGGTGGGCAATGTGACGCCGGCGGCCGAGTTCAACATTTATGTTGACCCCGAAGCCGCGGAGATCGTGTTCAAATCCGGGATTCCTTTGGTGGTGATGCCCTTGGATGTGACCCATAAGGTGCTGACCACCCGCGCGCGGGTTGAACGCTTCCGCGCTATGGGCACCGAGGTGGGTCGCGTCTGCGCCGAGTGGCTGGAGTTCTTTGAGCGCTATGACATGGAAAAATACGGCAGCGATGGCGGGCCTTTGCATGATCCGACGGTGATTGCCTATCTGCTGGCCCCCGGCCTGTTCAAAGGCCGCCACATCAATGTGGAGATCGAGACCGGGTCGGAATTGACGCTTGGCATGACGGTGGCCGATTGGTGGGGCGTGACGGGCCGTCCGGCCAATGCGCTCTTCATCGGCAGCGTCGATGCGGATGGGTTCTTTGATCTTTTGACCGAGCGGATCGCGCGGCTCTGACGCCTCTTCGTCGCCGTGCCGGCGCTCATCGGCGTTACGGACGGCTGATCTGACCGCCGCCCACCGCCGCCGGCACCCCGGTTGTGGTGGGGCAAGACGTGGGCAGGCCGCGCAAGACGCGCACGGCGAGGTAGGCAAACGCCTGCGCCTCGAGCATATCGCCATTCAGACCCACAGCTTCGACCGGCTCTACCATGCAAGTCAGCCGCGCGGCCAGTTCGCGCATCATCGTGGCATTGTGCCGCCCACCGCCCGTGACCAAAATGCGCGTCACGGGACGGGGAAAATGCTCGGCCCCGCGCGCGACCGAGGCGGCGGCGATGGCGGTCAAGGTGGCGGCGGCGTCTTGGGGGGGCATTTCGTCAAATGTTCGAAAAGTGAAAGAAAAATCGTTTCTGTCTAAGGATTTTGGCGGTATTTTGTAGAAATATGGATGATCCAGAAATTCTGAAACCGCGGCCTCATCACTTGACCCCTGGGCAGCCAAGGCCCCCCCCTCATCCTGTGCGCGCCCCAGACGGGCCATCATCAGATCATTGATCGGCGCATTGGCGGGCCCGGTGTCAAAGGCCAAAAGCGCGCCGGGGGTTTCGGGCGTGGGGCAGCTTGGGTCAACCCATGTCAGATTGCCCACCCCGCCGAGATTGAGAAAGGCCAAAGGCTCGGTTGCCCCGGCCCATTTAGCACAGGCAAAATGGAAAAACGGTGCCAGAGGCGCGCCCTGCCCGCCCATGGCCACATCATTTGATCGAAAATCCCACACCACGGGCGCGCCCAGCACCTCGGCCAAGACCGCGCCATCACCGCATTGATGCGTGCCGCGATGGGCCGGATCATGGGCCAGCGTCTGGCCGTGAAAGCCCACCACATCGACCCCGGTAAAGCGCGACAACAGCTCGGCATGGGCGGTTTCCACCACTTCGGCGGCCTCTGCCACTCCCGCATCCCCCGGCCAACGGCCAAAGGCCGCGCGGATCACCGCGCGCTCGGCTTCGGACATTGGGCGATAGGCGTGGGGGCCAAACTCGGTGATCGTCTGGCCATCGGTCAACACCATCGCGGCATCCACCCCATCAAGCGACGTGCCCGACATGGCCCCCAAGGCCCAGATTGGCCCGCGCTTGGTCTCGCCTTTCATGCCTTCCCCTGCCCCTTTTGCCCCGCTATACCCCTGCCATCCTTAAAGCATGAGACGGCCATGACCTACCATCCGAAATCCGATTTCCTGCGTGTGATGTTCGAGCGCGGCTTTGTGGCCGATTGCACGGATTATCAGGCGCTTGACGAGGCTTTGGTCAAGGGCGTCGTGCCGGGCTATATCGGCTTTGATGCCACGGCCAAATCGCTGCATGTGGGCAGCCTGATCCAGATCATGATGCTGCGCTGGCTGCAAAAGACCGGCGGCAAGCCGATTGTTCTGATGGGCGGCGGGACCACCAAGGTGGGCGACCCGTCCTTCCGTGCCGATGAGCGGCCTTTGCTGACCAATGCCCAGATCGACGACAACATCGCCGGGATCAAGCGGGCCTTTTCGCCCTATGTGACCTTTGGCAATGGGGCGAGCGATGCGGTCATGGTCAACAATGCCGAATGGCTAGATGATCTGAACTATCTGGAGTTTCTGCGGGTGATCGGGCGGCATTTCTCGGTCAACCGGATGCTGTCGTTTGAAAGCGTCAAGTCGCGGCTCGACCGCGAGCAGAGCCTGTCCTTCCTTGAATTCAACTACATGATCCTGCAAGCCTATGATTTCCTTGAGCTGAACCGCCGCTATGGCTGTCTGTTGCAGATGGGCGGGTCGGATCAGTGGGGCAATATCGTGAACGGTGTGGACCTGACGCGCCGGGTGATTGATCACGAGGTTTACGGCCTGACCTCGCCTTTGCTGACCACCAGCGACGGCAAGAAAATGGGCAAATCGCAATCGGGCGCGGTCTGGCTGAATGGCGATATGTTCAGCCCCTATGAGTTCTGGCAGTTCTGGCGCAACACGACCGATGCCGATGTGGGGCGCTTCCTGAAGCTTTACACCGAACTGCCGATGGATGAGTGCAACCGTCTGGGTGCCTTGCAAGGGTCCGAGATCAACGCGGCGAAGATCGTGCTGGCCAATGCGGTGACGACGCTGTTGCACGGGGCCGAGGCGGCGGCGGCGGCAGAGGCCACCGCGCGCGAGGTGTTTGAAAAGGGCGGCGTGGGAGAGGATTTGCCCACCGTTCACGTCAGCGCCGAAGATCTGGCCGAAGGGCTTGGGATTGTTCAGCTTTTCGTCAAGGCGGGCTTGGCCCCTTCGGGCAAGGATGCCAAACGGTTGATCGCCGAAGGCGGGGCCAAGGTGAATGATGAGACGGTGACCGATGCAGGTCTGCGCTATGGCGCGGGCGATCTGGCAGAGCCTTTGAAGCTGACAGCGGGCAAAAAGCGCCACGCTTTGGTGGTTCTGGGCTAACTCCTCGTCGACTTCGTCGCTCGTCGTTTCGAGCAGACGTCCGACGAGAACCAAAAGGCCGGGGTTTCCCCCGGCCTTTGTTTTACTCCTGAACCGTGACTTTGGTCATCACATCCGGGGTTTGCGGCGGCTCGCCGCGCTGGATGGCGTCAACCACCTCCATGCCGGAAATCACCTTGCCCACAACCGTATATTGGCCGTTCAGGAAATCACCCTGATCGAACATAATGAAGAACTGGCTGTTGGCCGAATTCGGATCTGCCGCCCGCGCCATGCCGACAACACCACGCGCAAAGGCCAGATCGGAAAACTCGGCCGGAAGGTCTGGCAGGGTTGACCCGCCCGTGCCCGCCATTGACAGATCACCGCCCGCCTTGCCGTTCGACACATCGCCGGTTTGCGCCATAAAGCCATCAATCACGCGGTGAAACACCACGCCATCATAGGCGCCGGATTTCGCCAGCTCCACGATCTGGGCGACGTGTTTGGGTGCCACATGATCGGCCATGTCGATCACAACAGTGCCATTGGCCGCACCCGCCACCTCGATCACAAGGTTCGGGCCGGGGCCATCAATCACCTCTTGGGCCAGGGCCGGTGACGCCGCAAAAGCGGCCAGGATCAATGCCTTACGCAACATCGGCAGCCACCCGCACAGTGATCATCCGGTCAGGCGAGGCTGGCGGCTCGCCGCGGGTGATCTTGTCAACATGCTCCATCCCCGAAATCACCCGCCCGTAAACGGTATATTGCCGGTTCAAGAAGTGGTTGTCGTTGAAGTTGATGAAGAACTGGCTATTGGCGGAATTCGGGTTGGACGACCGCGCCGCGCCAAGGGTGCCACGGTCATGCGGGATGCCCGAAAACTCGGCCGGAAGATCGGGGTGATCGGACCCACCTGTGCCTGCCCGGCGCAGGTTGAAATCCTTTTCCATATTCCCATTCGCCACATCGCCGGTCTGGGCCATGAACCCGTCAATCACGCGGTGAAAACAGACGTTGTCATAGGCTTTGGCGCGGGCCAGCGTCTTCATCCGCTCGCAATGCTTGGGCGCGATGTCGTTCAAAAGCTCGATCACCACTTCGCCGTCTTTCAGCGTGATGATGACGGTGTTTTCGGGGTCTTTGATCTCGGCCATTCGGGGCATTCTCCAGTTTTTTCTGGTCAGAACCTAATGTCGTGGGGGCAAAAGGGAAAGGGCTTATGGTTGACGAAGCTGTCAGATGCGCGGAAAGAGGGGCTGTTAGGCAAGGCTGGGCTTTGGAGGGTAAAATGGGCTGGAAAACGCTGGACGATGTGGCACTGGCAGGCAAAACCGTGCTGTGCCGCGTGGATATCAACGTGCCGATGGAGGGGGGCCGGGTGACCGACACCACCCGCATCGACAAGATCGCCCCCACGGTGGAAGACATCATCGCGCGCGGTGGCAAGGTGGTGCTTTTGGCCCATTTCGACCGCCCCAAAGGCAAGGTCGTGCCCGAGATGAGCCTTGCCCATGTGCAGGGGGCGCTGGCGGCATCACTGGGCCGCAAGGTGGTGTTCGGCGCCGATTGCATCGGGGCCCCTGCCCGCGAGGCCATTGCCGCCGCGGGCCAAGGCGATGTGGTTTTGCTGGAAAACACCCGCTTTCACGCCGGTGAGGAAAAGAACGATCCCACCTTGGCTGCCGAGCTGGCGGCTTTGGGCGATGTCTTTGTAAATGATGCCTTTTCCGCCGCCCACCGCGCCCATGCCTCGACCGAAGGGATCGCGCGGCTAATGCCCAAGGCTGCGGGCCGTCTGATGGAGGCGGAGTTGAAGGCGCTGGAGGCCGCCTTGGGCACGCCTGTGCGCCCGGTGGTTGCGGTGGTGGGTGGGGCCAAGGTTTCGACCAAGCTGGACCTTTTGGGCAACCTTGTGGGCAAGGTCGATCATCTGGTGATCGGCGGGGGCATGGCCAATACGTTCCTTGTGGCCCAAGGGGTTGAGGTGGGCAAATCGCTGGCTGAACGCGAGATGGCCGAGACCGCGCGGGAGATCCTGGCCAAGGCCAACGCCTCGGGCTGCACCATTCACCTGCCCGTTGATGTGGTGGTGGCGCGCGAGTTCAAGGCGGGGGCGGACAATGACACGGTGGCCGTGGGTGCCTGCCCGGCGGATGCGATGATCTTGGACGCAGGCCCACAGACGGTGGCGGCGCTGACGGCGGTGTTTTCGGCCTGCAAGACCTTGATTTGGAACGGTCCTTTGGGGGCATTTGAAATTGAACCCTTCAACATGGCCACCAATGCCGCCGCCAGCGTCGCCGCTGATTTAACGCGTGCGGGGCAGCTTGTTTCGGTGGCCGGAGGGGGGGACACGGTGGCCGCCCTTAATCAGGCGGGGGCCGCACAGGACTTTACCTTTATCTCCACCGCTGGCGGGGCTTTTCTGGAGTGGATGGAGGGTAAAACCCTGCCCGGCGTGGCCGCGTTGAACGGCTAAGCCTGCCAAATGGCGAGAAACTTTTTGGCCCCATCACAGCTGTTGCAAGATGGGGCCAGATTGTTTCCAGCCGATGCGCCGCTGTTGGCGCTATCAGATTTGCCAGCGCGCGGCCAAAACGCTATGGCCGGGCCAAGAGTTTCGAAATGGGTATGGATATGACCAAGGCGCAGCAGACGGAATTGGTGAAAAACGGCAAAGGCTTTATCGCGGCCTTGGACCAATCGGGTGGCTCAACCCCCAAGGCGCTGCGGCTTTATGGCGTGCCCGAGACCGCCTATTCGGGCGAGGCGGAAATGTATGACATGATCCATGCGATGCGGTCGCGGATCATCAAATCGCCTGCCTTTACCGGAGATAAGGTGATTGGGGCCATCTTGTTTGAACAAACCATGGACCGCGAGATCGACGGCATTCCGACCGCAACCTACCTGTGGCAAAAGCGCGGGGTTGTGCCTTTCTTGAAGATTGACAAGGGGTTGGAGGCCGAAGTGAACGGCTGCCAGACCATGAAGCCGATGCCAACGCTGGATGCGCTGTTGGACAAGGCCAATGCCGCGGGGATTTTTGGCACCAAGGAACGCTCGGTCATTTCGGCGGCAAATGCTGTGGGAATTCAAGCGGTTGTCGATCAGCAGTTCGCCGTGGCCGCACAGGTTTTGGCCAAGGGGCTGATGCCGATCATCGAGCCGGAGGTGACGATCTCAATCTCGGACAAGGTTGAGGCCGAGGCCCTGCTGCGCGATGCGCTGCTGCGCGCGCTGGATGCGCTGCCGGAGGGGCAAAAGGTGATGCTGAAACTGACCCTGCCGAGCGTGCCGAATTTCTATGCCCCGCTGGTGGACCACCCGAAGGTTTTGAAAGTTGTCGCACTTTCAGGGGGTTACGCGCGTGATGAGGCCAATGCGGTCTTGGCGCAAAACCGTGGCATCATCGCCTCGTTCAGCCGCGCGCTGACCGAAGGCTTGAGTGCGGCGCAATCGGACGCCGAGTTTGACGCCGCACTGGGGGCTGCGATTTCCAGCATTCACGCCGCATCCATCGCCGGGTGATCTTTCACAATTTTATAGGGAATCCGCCAATTTAGGGGATTCCCTTTGTGATTCGGCTGTGGCATTGTTGCCCCGTGACCTCCCCCGGAAAATGAGGGGCGGCGCAGAGGCAGAGCATGACGAACACCCCATCTCGCATTCCGCTGGGCGGTATCTTTTATCTGGTGTTGGCCTTCACTTTGGGGGGCTATTTCACCTTTGCCGCCGTGCAGGGTGACTATGGGGTGTTCCGTCGCGTGCAGATCAATGCCGAGGCCGAGGCGCTTCGGCTGGAGCGGGATCGGCTGGCGCGGGACTTGGCGGCGATGACCAATCTGACCCGGCGCTTGTCGGATGAGTTTTTGGACATCGACCTTTTGGACCAGCAGGCCCGCGATGTGCTGGGCTATATGCGCGCCGATGAGATCGTGATCCGCTAGCGGCGAAAACCCCAAGTTTTCGCGCGATTTGCCCGTCTGGCCCCCGTCGGGTTTCCGTCTGGTTCGCGTCTGGCATCCGTACCGACAAAGCGTCGGGCCAGCGGCGGGCGATCATGCGACGGAATTTCAGACCTCCCCGAAGAGGATTTGGCAGAAAACGCCGTGCATTCTTGCGCGGTGGATTTTTCATTTTGCCTTGCTTCACCGATGCTGTATAAATGGTTTAACATTAAACCATTCCACAAGTGTCGGGAGGATGCGCCGTGGTGGCCAAGAAAGCGCCGGAAAAGTCCAATGTGTCAAAGGACGAACTGCTGAAATACTACCGCGAGATGCTGTTGATCCGCCGATTCGAGGAAAAGGCCGGGCAGCTTTACGGCATGGGTCTGATCGGCGGGTTTTGCCACCTGTATATCGGGCAGGAGGCGGTGGTCGTCGGCCTTGAGGCCTGCACCAAGCCCGGCGACAAGCGGATCACCAGCTATCGCGACCACGGCCATATGCTGGCCTGCGGCATGAGCGCCAATGGCGTGATGGCAGAACTGACGGGGCGCGAGGGGGGCTACTCCAAGGGCAAGGGCGGGAGCATGCATATGTTCTCGAAGGAAAAGCATTTCTACGGCGGCCACGGGATTGTGGGCGCGCAGGTGCCCTTGGGCGCGGGGCTCGCGATGTCGGACTGGTACAAGGGCAATGACAATGTGACCTTCACCTATTTCGGCGATGGCGCAGCCAATCAGGGCCAGGTCTATGAGACCTACAACATGGCCGAGCTGTGGAAGCTGCCGGTGATTTTCGTCATTGAAAACAATGGCTATGCCATGGGCACCTCGATGAAACGGTCGACCAAGTCGACCACCTTCTATGGCCGGGGTGCGGCCTATGGGATCGAGGGCGAGCAGGTGGACGGCATGGACGTGCTGGCGGTGAAGGCGGCGGGCGAGAAGGCCGTGGCGCACTGCCGGGCCGGGAAAGGCCCCTATATTCTGGAAATGATGACCTATCGCTATCGCGGCCATTCGATGAGTGACCCGGCCAAGTATCGGACCCGCGAGGAGGTGGAGAAGATCAAGCAAGAAAAGGACTGCATCGAGCATGTCCGCGATTTGCTAACCCAAGGGGGGCTATCCTCGGAGGAGGAGTTGAAGGCGATTGACAAGGAAATCAAGGAGATCGTCAACGCCTCGGCCGAGTTCGCCAAGGAAAGCCCAGAGCCCGCGCTGAGTGAGCTTTGGACCGACATTTACGCCTGAGGGGAGAGAAGACCATGGCAACGAACGTATTGATGCCCGCCCTGTCCCCGACGATGGAGGAAGGCACGCTGGCCAAATGGCTGGTGAAGGAAGGCGACAAGGTGAAATCCGGCCAGATCATCGCCGAGATCGAGACCGACAAGGCGACGATGGAATTTGAGGCGGTGGATGAAGGCACCGTCGGCAAGCTCTTGGTCGCCGAAGGCACCGCCAATGTGAAGGTGAACACGCCGATTGCGGTGATGGTGGAAGAGGGCGAGAGCGTCTCGGATGCCTCCTCGTCCGCCGCCGCGAAGAGCGACGTCGGCTCGTCGGCGGCCCCTGCCCCCGTTGCGGCACCTGTGGCGGCGGTTGCAGCGCAAGTGGCGGCCCCTGTGGCTGTTGTGTCCAAGGCCAGCCCCGATTGGGCCGAAGGCACGCCGATGAAAACCATGACGGTGCGCGAGGCGCTGCGTGAGGCGATGGCCGAGGAGATGCGCGCCAACCCGAATGTGTTCCTGATGGGCGAGGAAGTGGGCGAGTATCAGGGCGCCTATAAGATCTCTCAGGGCCTTCTGGACGAGTTCGGGCCGAAGCGCGTGATTGATACGCCGATCACCGAGATTGGTTTCACCGGCATTGCGGTGGGTGCGGCTTGGGGCGGGTTGAACCCGATTGTCGAGTTCATGACCTTCAACTTTGCCATGCAGGCGATTGACCACATCATCAACTCGGCCGCCAAGACGAATTACATGTCCGGCGGACAGGTGCCCTGCCCCATCGTGTTCCGCGGCGCCAATGGCGCGGCGGCGCGGGTGGCGGCGCAGCATAGTCAGGATTACGCGGCTTGGTATGCGGCCATTCCAGGGCTGAAGGTGGTGATGCCTTACTCGGCCTCGGACGCGAAGGGGCTGTTGAAAATGGCCATTCGCGATCCGAACCCGGTGGTGTTTTTGGAGAATGAAATTCTCTATGGGCAATCCTTCGAGGTGCCCGATCTGCCCGATTTCACCATTCCCTTTGGCAAGGCGCGGGTCTGGCGTGAGGGGTCGGATGTGACCATCGTCTCGTTCGGCATCGGGATGCGTTACGCGCTGGAAGCCGCTGATATTCTTGCGAAAGACGGGATTTCGGCCGAGGTGATCGACCTGCGCACGCTGCGCCCGATTGATTACGATACGGTGCTGGCATCCGTGCAGAAAACCAATCGCTGCGTGACGGTGGAGGAAGGCTTCCCGGTGGGGTCCATCGGCGATCACATGGCCAGCACAATCATGCAGCGCGCCTTTGATTATCTGGATGCGCCGGTGGTGACCTGTGCGGGCAAGGATGTGCCGATGCCCTATGCGGCGAACCTTGAGAAACTGGCGCTGGTGACGACGGCCGAGGTCGTCGCAGCTGTCAAATCCGTTTGCTACCGGTAAGGGGGGCGTCATGGCTGTAGAAATTTTGATGCCCGCGCTGTCTCCGACGATGGAGGAGGGCACGCTGGCCAAATGGCTGGTGAAAGAGGGCGATGTGGTGAAATCGGGGCAAGTGATTGCCGAGATCGAGACCGACAAGGCCACGATGGAGTTCGAGGCGGTGGATGAGGGCCGGATCGGCCAGATTCTGGTGGCCGAGGGCACGGCAGGGGTCAAGGTGAACACCGCGATTGCCGTTTTGCTGGAGGATGGCGAGGATGCAGGCGCGGCTGTGGCAAAGCCTGCGGCGGCAGCCCCTGTCGCGGTGGCGGCAGCCCCGGTTGCGGCTCCTGCGGCGGTCCCGGCGGCGGCTGTGCCTGTGGCGTCGGGCGCGCGGGTCTTTGCCTCGCCTCTGGCGCGGCGGATTGCCAAGGAAAAGGGGCTGGATCTGACGCAAGTGGCGGGATCGGGCCCCCATGGGCGGATCGTGCGGGCCGATGTCGAGGGCGCGCGCCCGGCGGCGGCGGCGGTTGCCGCGCCCCCGGCAGCGGGTGCCGCCCCTGCCGCAGCGGCGCCGGCCAAGGTGGCGCTGGCCGCCGGGCCTTCAACCGAGGCCGTGCTCAAGACCTATGCCGACCGCGAATTCACCGAAGTGCCTTTGGACGGCATGCGCCGCACGGTGGCCGCCCGTCTGACCGAGGCAAAGCAGACCATCCCGCATTTCTATTTGCGCCGCGAGGTGCGGCTTGACGGGCTGATGGCCTTCCGTGAGCAGCTGAACAAGGGGCTGGAATCGCGGGGCGTGAAGCTGTCGGTCAATGATTTCATCATCAAGGCCAGCGCGATTGCCCTGCAGGCGGTGCCGGGCTGCAATACGGTCTGGGCAGGCGACCGGATGCTGCGGCTGAAACCGTCAGATGTGGCGGTGGCGGTGGCGGTTGAGGGGGGGCTCTTCACGCCGGTCCTGCGCGATGCCGAGAAAAAGACGCTGTCGGCCTTGTCAGCCGAGATGAAGGATCTGGCTGCGCGCGCCAAGACGAAAAAGCTCGCGCCGCACGAGTATCAGGGCGGCTCTTTTGCGATTTCCAATTTGGGCATGATGGGGATCGAGAATTTCGACGCCGTGATCAACCCGCCGCATGGGTCCATTCTGGCCGTGGGCGCGGGGATCAAGAAGCCGGTTGTTCAGGCGGATGGGTCGATTGGCGTTGCCACGGTCATGTCGATGACGCTGTCGGTCGATCACCGGGTGATCGACGGGGCCTTGGGGGCCGAGTTCCTCAAGGTGATCGTCGAGTGCTTGGAAAACCCGATCACGATGTTGGCCTGATCGAAGCGCAAAATCAAAAAAGAGCGGGCGACGGGGCCCGCTCTTTTCATGTCAGATCAAAGCCTTACCCCTGCCCCTTCATCTGTTCCCAAATATCATCGGGGGGTCCGGGGGGCGAAGCGCCCCCGGGGGGTGTCAGCAGTCGCAGTCCTTCAACCGCTGGTCCATCGTCACTGAAGGCGTATCGCAGCCCGCCTCGCCCACGATGCGCGCGGGAACCCCGGCGACGGTCTTGCAGGGCGGCACGTCTTGCAGCACCACCGATCCGGCGGCAATGCGGGTGCAATAGCCGATCTCGATATTGCCCAGAACCTTGGCCCCGGCCCCGATCAAGACGCCATTGCCGATCTTCGGGTGGCGGTCGCCATCCTCTTTGCCCGTGCCGCCCAGCGTGACGGAATGCAGCATCGAGACATTGTCCCCCACAACGGCGGTTTCGCCGATGACGATGGAATGGGCGTGGTCGATCATCAGCCCGCGGCCAATGCGGGCGGCGGGGTGGATATCGACGCCAAAGACCTCGGACACCCGCATCTGGACGAAATAAGCCATGTCGCGGCGGCCTTGTTGCCACAGCCAATGGCCGATGCGATAGGCCTGCACGGCCTGAAAGCCTTTGAAGAACAGGATCGGCTGGATATAGCGGTGGCAGGCCGGGTCGCGGTCAAAGATCGCCATGATATCGGCGCGGGCGGCTTGGCCGATCTCGGCATCGGCCGCATAGGCCTCATCGGCTATTTCGCGCAGGATCTGCTCGCTCATCTCGCCGCTCGCAAGTTTCAGCGAAAAGCGATAGGCCAGCGCGCGCTCCAAGGTCGGGTGATGCAAGAGGCTGGAATGGACCAGCCCGCCCAGCAACGGCTCGGCCTTGACCATCTCAGAGGCCTCATCGCAGATTCGCGACCAGACCGGATCAACCGCCATCAGTTTTGCTTTGGTTTCTGCCATGATCCATCCTCGAATTTGGAAGATCATAACATAGCTCTCCCCGTTGCGACAGACCATGCCCGCGCTGCATATTTTCGTGCCGGAACTTGGCCACTTCCCAGGCCATGATGGCCAAGGATTGCAGGCAAAGACCCGATGTGCGCGGCCCATCGCCCAGCGCCCGGGTCATCAAGCTGCCATTGCCCCAGCGGGGATGGGGCACGCCATGGCGGCGCATGAAATGATGCGCCGCATGGGCTTCGTGGATAAGGCGTTTGGCAAGCGCGGGGCGAAGAGCCAAGGGTTCTGCCGCCAAACGGCCCGCACCGGCCATAAGATCATCCAAAAGACAGCGGCGCATGGCCTTAGCCCAGCGTCACCGCGCGCGCGGGGCCTGCGCCAAAGCTGCCCGAGATTTGCGCCACCTCGATGCGGCTGGCGGCGGTGACGCCATCGACGCCTTGCAAGCTTGCGCTATAGGTCCAGCTTGGGGATGTGGTGATCACCTCGCGCACCAAAGTGGCGCCGTTGAACACCTGCAGGCGGTAGCTTTCGCTTTCCTCGCCCAAGGGCACCTCGATCGAGGCCCAGCTATCACCATCAATCCGGGTGCGCCGAATCCAGCTCAGATCAATGGTGCCGCCGATCTGGCCACGTTTTTTCAAATGGCACACCGAATAGGGCCGCAAGCCCATGCCCTGAAAGGCCGCCGACAGCGCCACAACGCCCGCACCATCATAGCCACGCGAGGCATCGCCTACCCGGTAGTTGCGCGTCAGGCCGCGCGCCGATTGCGGCAGGCGGATCTGGCGCAAGGACGCGTCCAAAAGCACCACGATGCTGCCCGCAGGCCAGACATCGGGCATGACGGCATCGCTGCCCAATTGGCCCCGCAGAAGGGTGCTGATCTCATAGGTGGCGGGTGCCACCAGAACCGCATTGGCAAATTGCAGGATCTCCCAATTGTCCGGGCTGCCATCGCCAATCGCCAAGGCATTGCTGCCCGCCAGCACCGTTTGCAGATCAGCCGAGGACAGCTGCCCTGCCCCCAGCCGCAGGCGCAAGGCTGCGCCACGCGCCCAGCGCGACAGGGGACCACGGGCAAGGGAGGTTTCCGTAACGCCAACCACAGCCGGACGTTCCAGCGTGGTGTTCAGTGTAAAGCCCGCCTCGCCGGGCGAAGACCACAACGCAACCCGCCCCGGCCAAGGTGTTGCCGCCACGGCAAGATGGGGCACATGGGGCCGCTCCGAACCTGTCAACAAGGGCAGGTCCAGAAACAGCGGATAGGGCGGCGTTGGCGGAACATAGGGTTTCCAGCCCGTGGCTTCGGGGTCGATGCGCGGATCGCGGTAAAGCGCGGGATCAATGCGCACCGCCTCAAGCGTTTGCATCTGGGTCAGCTCGCAGCGGTCCACCCGATAGCGCTTGCCCGCGATTTCCACCACCGATCCTGCGCCAATATCGCGGCGCGAGGGGGGCAGCCCAAAGCGGATGCTGTCACGCGCAAGACGCGCCTCCATCAGCCAGCGCTCGGCCAAAACCGCCGCCTCAACCCCGGTAAGCGCCAAGGGCATCTCGGTTTGCGCCACCGCAGGACTTGCGGCATCAGGCAGGCTTGCGACCACCGCGCGCACGGCAAAATCGCTTTCGGCTTGCAGATAGGTCAGGCGCAGGTGGTCATGGGTTTCGCTGTCGCCCATCCGGCTGGCCTCAAGGCCCGAGCCGTTGGTCTCAGCCGGGGCAAAGTCATCGCTTGTCAGGGCAATCGCCTTGAGACCTGTGCGGCGCTGAAAGGCCAAACCCCCCTCGCGCTCAAGCGCATCGACCGAGGTGGCTTGCAGCACAGGTTGCAGCACCGCCCGCCCTGTGGTGACATCGGAGACGCCATAGCCGCGCACCACACCATGGGCCCGGGTTGTGTCGATGTCCGCCACTTCGGCAGCCTCGCACACCTCGGTGATCACGGCGGCCAGCGATTGGTTGGCAGAGCGTCCGTTCAACCAATGCCCGGCTTCGAAATTTGCCCCATCACTCCACAGGGTGCTGTTCAGGGGAAAGGCCGGAAACGGGCGCGCATCCCATGCCCAAGCCAATGAGCGTTCAAAATCCAGCATCGGCCCGCCATAGGCCAAGGAGGTGGGGTTGTTGGCCGGATCCCGCCAAAACCGCGCCATGGCGGTGTAATAGGCCATTTGCAGCAGGTCATCGCGTTGCCCGGTGGAAAATTTGGGCAGCGCAGACTCCGAGGATTTGGGATCAAGGAATTTGTTCGGCTGGTTGGTGCCCTTGTCGATGGCCGCGCAGCCATATTCGACAAAGCGGAACGGTTTGGATTGCGGCACCCAAGCGGTGGGCGTCGCCTGACGCAACCCGTTGATCCGTCCGTGATGTTGCGACACCCACCAGTTGCGCAGATCCTTATAGCGATAGACCCATGGCTCGTCATAGGCGCCATCGGTGATCGGGGTGCGGGTTTGCGCGGCCTCATCCTCGGGCGTGGCATAATACCAATCAAACCCCTCACCGCCTGCGATATTGGCGTATAGATAATCGGGGTTATGAACCGACTGCCAAGCACTATCGGCGTGAACCTCGCCCTCGCGCCAGTCGGACAATGGCATGTAATTGTCGATGCCGATAAAGTCGATATTCGCATCCGCCCAGAGGGGATCAAGGTGGAAATAGACATTTCCATCCGCATGATAGCCGAAATACTCTGACCAATCGGCAGCATAAGACAGTTTGCAGTTTGGCCCCAGAATGCTGCGCACCTCGGCGGCCAGTGCGATCAGCGCCGTCACCGCCGGAAAGCTGTCACCAGCCCCACGGATCTGCGTCAATCCGCGCATTTCAGACCCGATGCAAAACGCCTCAACCCCACCGGCGGCCGCACAAAGCATGGCATTGTGCAAGATGAAGCGGCGATAGCTCCACTCATTGGTGCCTGAATAGCTGATGGTGGTGCCGTTAAGCGTAAAATCACTCGCCGTCGCCGTGCCGATAAAGGCTGCCACCTCGGCCAAGGCCGCGGCGCTGCGATCGGGCGAGCCGGGCAGACCCGGCGCCAGTGAGGTGGTGATGCGCCCCCGCCATGGCAGCTTTGGTTGGCCCACCTGCCCCGTCCATGGGTTGATCAGGGTGTTTGTGTCCAACTGATCCATCAGGATAAAGGGGTAATAGGTCACATCCTGACCCGCCGCCTTCATCGCCACAATCGCCTCGATCACGGACTGATCGGATGGGGTGCCGCCATAGATGGAGCGCCCTTCGATCTTTGGCACCTCTTGGGCCATCGCCCGGGTGATCCCGCCCGAGCGCCAAGGCATGCCCACCCCATCCAGCGCGGTTTGCTCCACCTTGGGCCGCACCGTGCACTGACCACAGCGCAGATCATCCCCGAACCACGACACCACCAATGACGCCGCCCCCACACCGGGCATTTCTTCGCTCAATTGCTCTAGCGACAGGGCAAAATCGGTCTGATCCGTGGGCATGTTGACATTGGCCGAGCGGTTTTGTCCGGGGCCGATCTGGTAATGCACGGGCGTGGTGGCGAGCGAATATTCGCCCGTGCCGGGGATCACGCAGACCCCCGAAATGCTGGCCGCCAACTCCTCGACTTCGGGCGTGATGGTGGTTTTGGCTGGGCGAACCACCTCAAAGCTGAACTGCGGCACCCGGTTGCCAAAACGACCAAGCTCCAGATCTTCGATCACTACATAGGCGATGCCGCGATAGGCCGGCGCATGCCCCGCCCCCTCCACCGCCGCGATCTTTGGATCGGGCAGTTGGGTTTCCGTGCCTTTGTAAACCCGCATGGCCAGCGTGTTGGTGGCAATCTCATTGCCATCGGCCCAGATCCGACCCACCCGGCGGATCTCCCCTTCGCACAGCGCAATCGCAAGGCTGACCGAATAGCTGTATTGCGTAACGCCGGGGCCCCCTCCCTTGCCGCCACCCGTCTCGGACACCGTTTCGCGAAACCGCGTGGCCCAGATCACCTGCCCCCCCAGACGAACCCGACCCCAAGCGCGCGTCACCGCCGCCCCCTCGCTGGCCCCGGTCAGGCGGAAGCGCTCGACCCGGCCGACCTCAACCGCATCAGACCCAGCCCCCATCAGGCGCTGGTCAATCACCTGCCCCAAAGTGGCGCCAATCGCGCGGCCAATCACGGCCCCAGACAGGCCCAGCACCGTGCCGCCAAACCCTGCGCCGATGGCCGCACCGGCGGCCGACAAAAGAATGGTTGCCATGGATCAGGCTCCTTCAGGGAAAACGGAAAACGGCGACAATCTTGCGCAGCCAAGGGGCCGAGAGCGGCGAGGTCACAACCCCATGCCCGCTATAGGCATGAATGAACGCAGGCACTGTGCCGGTCTGGGCCAAAATGCCCAGATGTTTGGCCACAGCGCCGGGGCGCATGCGAAACAACAGCACATCGCCGGGCTGCTCTTGGCCTCGCGCCACGGAACACAAAATCTCGCAAGCGGCCTTTAGCAAAACTTCCTGCCCCGTAGGCTCGTCCCAATCGGGGGTATAGGCGGGCACAAGACGCGGCTCCTCGCCATGGATCTCGCGCCAAATGCCGCGCAACAGGCCCAAGCAATCACTGCCCGCCCCCTTGCAACTGGCCTGATGCTGGTAAGGCGTGCCCAGCCAAGCGCGCGCATGCGCCAAAACCTCGTCATTGCGGGTCATCCTCGCAAGCTCCCACCATCATTCACCGTGGTCGAGGCAGGGTAAGAAGTCAGCCAATCCTCCCCCGGCACATGGGGAAAGCCCCGGAAATTCAGGAAATTGCCAAACTTTGTCCGGCAGGTGGTGGCGCGCCGGTCACATCCGGCAATCAGCCGGATGCTGTCGCCAACCGCCAAATCCGCCCCCGTGCCATGCCACAGATCGACAACACGGCCGGTGTCGGTCAACCGATCCGCCTTGATGGTCACCGCCATGCCAGCCGAGGCACCGCTCAGAACCTCGATCTGACCCCGCTCGAACCACCCTTCGGCAAAGCTGGTCTGACCATTGATCCGCAGCCGTCCCAAAACGTCGATCTCGGCAATCACTGCCGTGGCCCGATAGGCCGCCAAGCCCAGATTGACCCCGCAGCGCGCGTCACCCAAAACAGCGCCACATCCCGCCTGATAGGCCATGCCCTGCGTTTGGTTCAACCGCTCGCCTTGGCCGCGCAATTCCACCCGAAAACTGCCAGCCTTGCGTGTCACCTCACCGAAATGGCCGCGAAACTCGGTCACCCGCGCGCTGACATCGGCCCAATTCACCAGCCATGCCTGCACCTCGGCCCCGTCAAAACGCCCAGCCGCCAAATCCTCTTCGGTGACCGATGCATCCGACAACGCGCCCAAGGCTTCGGAATTGTCCACTGACAGGCCCGTGGTCTGCTGCAACGCCCCTGCCGACAACCCGCTTGCGGCCTTGAACAAATGCCCCCCAAACGTCAGATCGCGATCATGGTCGGTAAAGCCATAGGTCTCGCCATCCTTGCGCGTCACCAACCAGCAATGGCACACCGTGGTGATGCCGCTGGCCAGATGCTGATAGAGCGCCTCCCGCCCGCTCATAGCCGCACCTCGATCACCGGCACATCCGGCACCTCTCCGGCGTTGAACGAGGCCAGCGCCACCGCGATGCGGTCGGTGTCAAAGCGCACCGGCACATCAAATTCAAACCCCGCCGTGACCTGCGCGCCAATGTCGGGGGGCGTGGCAAAGGTCACCACACCCGTCGCGGCATTCACCGCGAACTCGACGCCCTCCACCTTGGGATCATCCGCAATGGCAACCGTCACCGTGCCCGCAACGGGTTTGACAATCGGCCGCCAGTAATCTTGCGCCCCGGACAGATAGCGTTTGCGAAGCTGGAACGCCGTGCGCGTGCCATCGCCCAAGCCCAAAAGCTGATCCACCGGCCCCGTGGCGGCCGAAGGGACCGACGATTTCCAATCCGCCCAATCCTTCCAGCGAAAGGCATGCAAAGGCCCACGCCGCGCCTCGAAAAACGCGATCAGCGTCTCCAGATCGTCCAAGGACCGCAGCCCCATGCCTGCGTCATAGCGGCGGCGCGAGTGTTCCCAAGGCGTGTTGCGCTCTTCATGGCCATTGGCCAGCGTGACGATCTCGGTGCGCCGCTCCGGCCCGCCCAGCGCGCCGAACGACAGGTTCGCCGGAAAGCGGATGTCGTGAAATGCCATGCTTCTGCCCCCTCAGCGGTTTCTTTGCCCACGCGCCAGCATCCGCTGGGCTTGGGCGGCAATCTGGGTCTGGCTGCGCTGAAAGCCCTGCACATCAGGCGTCGTGATGTTCATCACCACCGTCACCGGCCGGGCCGATCCCGCCGCCTGCACCCCCAGCCGCCCATCGGCCCCGCGCGCCAAAGGCATGATCGCCTCTGGCCCCGCCTCGCCCATCAGCCCCGTGGCACCCCGCATCGGAAAGGCGGTGGCCTGCGCCACCACGCCGCCCTTGGCAAAGGGCATCACCCGGCCTTGGGCAAAGGCCCCGCCCTTTTCAAAGGGCATGATGCCACCCAAAATCCCGTTCAAACCTTGGGCCAGCGCGCCGCCCAGCGCGTTCTGCACCGGCTTCATCGCCACGCCATAGACCGTGTCCGCCATGGTCCGCGCCACCCCGCGCAAAGCGTCCGACAGCTTCACCCCGTCAAACACCAGCCCGTCAAAGGCCCGCCGCAAGCCCCCGCCGATGCCCGACGACAGCGTGTTCACCTCGCGCCCGGTGAACACCAGACTGTCGCGCATCCGCGCAAGCTCGCCATCAAAGGCCGCCACCATCCCCGCGCTGCCCGCCAATGTGGCCTCCAACGCGGCGATCTGGTCCTGCAGCTCATCAATCTCTGCCATGATCCTTGCCCTTTCCCTGATCGGGATATGCCGCAGCCAGCTCCTCCAGCCGCGCCCGCGTCAAAGGCGGCACCGCCGCCTCTGCGCCCAACATGATCCGCAACTCCACCGGACTGAGGGCCCAGAACTGATCCGGCCTCAGGCCCAACCGGCCCATCCCCGCCCGCATAAGCCCCGGCCAGTCGATCCGGCTCATCGCTCCTCCGGCAGTTGAAAGGCCCGCGCCAATAGCTCGGCCGCCACCCGCGCCGCCTCGACCGGGCCACCACCGATCGAGACGGTGCGCAGATCGGCGGCAGAGCCCTGCCAGCCGCCGCCCCGCAACCCCGCCACCACCAGCGCCAGAACGTCGCGCGTGGTAAAGGCCCGCGTCTCGAACCGCTCGACCAGCTCCATCAAAGACCCCACCTCCAGCGTGGCCTCCAACTCGGCCAGCGTGCCAAGGGTCAGCTTGGCCACATGGGTCCGCCCATCCAGCACAATCGCCACTTCACCGGCATAGGGGTTGGCCATCCGCCTAGCCCCTTACAGCGCCACAAAGGTCAGCTGACCGGCCGAGGCGAGGCTGATCTCATAGGTCGCCTCGCCATTATGGCTGCCCGCATATTCGATGCTGGTGATCTGGAACGGCCCTTCGATGGTGCCGAAATCCGGCACGACCACCTGAAAATCCGGCGTCTCGGCATCAAAGAAGATCTGCCGCGCCCGCCCATCGGTCGCCGCATCGCGAAACACGCCCGAGCCCGAGATCGAGGCCGATTTCACCCCGGCCCCCGCCAATAGTTCCCGCCAGCCCCCCGCGCTTTCCAGGCTGGTGACATCCACCTGATCGGCGTTCAGGCTGAAACGCTGCGCGCGCAAACCCGCCAGCGTCTCAAACTGCCCATCGCCCACCATGTCGACCTTGATCAACAGGTCCTTGCCGTTCTGAACTGCCATCTTTCATCTCCTGAACCGCCCCAAGGCCACGCCTTGGGCTGTGAAAATCCCTCAAAGCTCCACCCGGGCGCGGAACGTCATGTCGATGCGCCGCGCCGTGCCCTCGTCCAGCCGCCGCGCCACCGCGCGCTGAAACCCGATCGACACCAGACTGCCCGTCGCAAGGCTCACCCCCCCGCCCAGCACCGCCGTCGAGGCCGCCGCCGCCAATGTCTTGGCCGTCAGAAACCCCGTGGCATCGCTGATCACGCTGATGGTGAAGCGATGCTCCGCCCCTGCCCCCGTGCCATCTGACTGATCCAGCACCACCTCGGGGCCGATCAGGATGAAGGTGCCGGGCGTCGTGCCGGGCGGCATCGCATCGACGATGCTCACCCCGGCCAAGGCGGGTGCCGCCGTCAGCGCCCCATAAATCGCCGCCTGCAAGGCAGCCGCCGCCGCATAGCTCATGCCGGGTCCTCCTCACGGGCAAAACAGGTCAGATATTGGCCGCGCGGGTCCTCTTCGGTCACCGCCAGCAGCGTGAACACCCGCGTGCCATCGCGCAGCCGATCCTCGGGCCTTGGCCGCATGCTCGACCCCACCGGGGCCGCGCGAACCGTGATGCGGTAAGGCACCTGAGCGGCGCGCACCTCCACGCCCGCCGTCTCACGGCCCGTGCCGGGCCTGACCGCGGCCCAAACGACGCCCCGCGTCCCCCAAGTCAGCTGAAACCCACCCGCGCCATCGGCCACCCGCTCGGGCGCCTCCAGCACCATGCGCCGATCCAGCCGCGGGGTCTTGCGCCCCCCGCTCATGGCTTGCCCCCCAAGATGCGGACCGTGCGCCAGCGCTCGATCAGCGCCTGCACCGCAAAGGGCAACCCGCCCTGCCCGCCATCGCCGGGCTGACGCGCCTCGTAATACTCGGCCGCCAAAAGCATCACCGCCTGCGCCAGATCCACCGGCACCTCGGCCCATGTCGCGCCAAAGCCCGCGTCAAACACCACCTCGGCGCGGCCATCCATCGGCACCACAGGCAGTAACACCCCAACCGCAGCCAGCTTGGGCCGATGCATATCGGCCACCAGCCGATAGCGCGCAGGCTCTACCACCGTGGCCACATCCGCCGCATCGACCACCGTCACCGAAACCACCGCCGTGATCGGTGCCACGGGCAAGGGCTGTTCGCCCAAACTGCGCCAATCCTCCAGCTCCAACTTGAACCGCCGGGCAATCAGCACCTTGCCAATCCGCCCCTCAACCGCCGCAATCGCGGCGCGCAAATAGGTCTCGATCAGCCCATCTTGCAAACCATCTTCGGTAAACCCGCTGCCCAGCCGCAAATGGTCTTTCAACCCCTGCACCGGCAAGGCCGACCCCGTCACCGTTGTCATCTCTGTCAGCATCATCGTCAGATCCTTCGCCAACACCCTGAAAAGGGCCCCTCTATGGACGCGCGCCCCACGCCACTCGGACGGAGGGGAGCAGCTAGGCGGCGCGGTGAAACCCGGCGCGCGCCCATAGGTTCGGCCCCCACCGGGGACCGAACCCGCAGCCTCGGGTTACGAGACGGCGACGCGCAAAAGCTTGATCGCCGCAAAGTCGGTGACATCGCCACCCACCCGCTTGTTGGCGTAAAACAGCACGTTGGGCTTGGCCGAGAAGGGATCGCGCAGGATGCGCAGATCGGGGCGCTCGGCAATCGTGTAACCGGCGGTGAAATCGCCAAAGGCGATGGGGTGGCTGTTGGCGGCCACATCCGGCATATCCTCGCAGATCAGCACCGGATAGCCCATCAAACGCGCGGGCTCGCCCGCTTGTAGGCTGTCGCCCCACATAAAGCGACCATCGGCATCCTTCATCTTGCGCACCGCGCCTGCGGTTTTCGAATTCATGATAAAGGTGCCATTGGCGCGGTAATCCGCACCCAGCGCATAGACCAGATTGACGATGCAATCGCTGGCATTGGTGGTGGCGAAATCCGCAGCCGCCCCGGTCGGGATATAACCCAGATTGCCCCAAGTCCAAGACGCATTGGCCACCTTGGGCGGCAGCAGGATGCCGCGCGGCTTGTCCACCCCATCGCCGTTGATAAAGGCCCCCGCCTCGGCGCGGATGAAGCGCGTGGCGATCTTGCCCGCAAGCCAGCCCTCGACGTCAAAGGCGCTGTCATCCAGCAGGCGCTGGCTGGCCTTCGGCATGGCCGACAACTCATGCAGCGCAATCGAAATCCGTTCGATGCTGGGCGTGGCGGTTTCCGCCTGCGGCCCCGCCTCGGTCGCCCAACCCGACCCCACTTCGGACCGGTCAATCAGCACGTCAAAGGACGTTGCCTCCACCTGCACCACATTGGCCACCGCCCGCAGGCTCGAGGTCGACACCAACATCGAGCGAATGGTGTCGGCGGTCTGCGGGTCCACCAGATAGCCGCCATCGGCCGCCACCGCGGTGGACATCGCCTTGCCCTCCAAGACAAGCCCGCGCAGGCCGTCATCATCGCCCGAACGCAAGTAGGCGCCAAAGGCCTTCTTATGGGGCACTTCCACCTCGGCACTGGTCGCCAGTGCAGGGCGGCCAAAGGTCATCTGTTTGCGATCCAGCATGGTCATTCGCTCTTCCTGATGTTGCAACGATTGTTTCACTTCGCTCTGAAAGCCCTTGAAGGCGTTCAAAAAACCCTCCAGCGCGGTTTTCACTTCCGCCGCCGGAGCTTGGGCCGCCTCGGTGGCCGAAGGCACACCTTCCCCGACCCGAGCCTTTGTCTCGGTCATTCCATCCATCCTTTGGTTGGTCGTAAAAACCGGGCCTAGGGCCGCCCGGACATGGCCTCTGCCGCCTCGGTCAAAGCCTGCGCCAGCTTGCGCCAGGTCTCGGCCTCGGGCTCATCGCCCTTGGCCGCCACCCGCGCCTCGGGAAGCATCGGAAAGGTCACCAAAGACACCTCCCAAAGCTCCAGCTCTTGCAAAAGGCGCTGCCCCTTGCCATCGCGTTCCGCACGAACCGTCCGGTAGCCGATCGACAAACCGTCAATCGCCCCCGCCGCCAATAAGGCCGCCGCCTCGCGGCCCTTGTCCACATCGCGCAACAGACGCCCCTTGACCCACAGGCCCCTGTCATCCTCGCGCACCTCGTCCCAAATGCCGATGGGCTGGGCCGGATCATGCTGCCACAGCATCTTCACCGCCCGCCCCCCGGCGGCAAGCCGCTTCAGGCTCGCCGCATAGGCGCCCTTCATCACGACGTCGCCGCCCTGATCGCGCTTGCCAAAAAGGCTCGCATAGCCTTCAACCCGGTCGCCATCCTGCACCCGCAAGGCCAGATCTCCGCCCGCCGCCAGCGCCATATCCTTGCGCTCCAAACCATCCAGCATCGTCATCTCTCGCTCCTCATCTGGTCGCCGCCTGAATCAGCGCCTCGGCCATCTGCGCCGCCAAAAAGGCGGCAACCCCGTAAACCCCCAGCCAGATGCGCTTTTCCAGCCGCTCCAGCACCGCATCTATCTGGCCAAGCCGCCACTCCAGCGCCGCCCAGCGCTCTTCGGCCACCCGCTCATTCGCCTCGATCCGCGCCGCAGCAGCATCAAAACTGTCATAGACAAAGCGCGATCCGCTCTCCCCCGGCTTGCGCGCGCTCATTCATCTTCCGCCAATCTGGGCAGTCCCAAGATCACGCGCTTTTCCGCAGCCGTCAGGAAATCCGCCGCCCCCACCCGCGTCCATTGCTGGTCACGCTCCACGGCCAGCGCCGGGATCTGATCCAGATCGGGGCGCAACTCCACCGCCTCGCCGGTAAAGCCCGAAAGCCAATGCGACACGCCTGCCACCACCCGCTGCACCAAGGGCAGCACGGTCAGGCGGTAAAACGCCCGGTTCGCCTCTTGATAATTGGCATAGGTCGCATCACCGGGGATCCCCATCAGCATCGGCGGCACGCCGAATGCGATGGCAATTTCCCGCGCGGCGGCCTGTTTGGTCTGGTGAAACTCCATGTCCGAGGGCGAAAAGCCCATCGGCTTCCAGTCCAGCCCGCCTTCCAAAAGCATCGGCCGCCCCGCATTCTTGGCCCCCTGATGATGGCTTTGCATCTCGCTCAACAGCCGGTCATACTGGTCTGTGGTCAAATGGCTTTGCCCATCCGCGCCCTTGTAGACAATCGCCCCCGAAGGCCGCGCGGCATTGTCGAGCAGAGCCTTGGACCACGCACTTGCACTGGTATGAACATCCAAGGCCACCGCCGCCGCCTGCAAGGGGCTGAACCCGTAATGGTCATCCTGCGGGTGAAAGGTCTTGATATGGCAAATCGGTTGCGCCTCGGCACTCATGGCAAAGCGGTGGGTGCGCCCCGACACGGTGTAATCATAGGCCACCGGCCAGCCATCCGCCCCCGGCACCAGCGCCATGCGGTCCGAGCGCAGCACATGCAATTCCCCCGGCAGCGCCCCCACCCCCGGCACCGCCTCGATATAGGCATTGCCCGACAGCAGAAGATGGCCATAGACCGCCTCAAACAGCTCCGCCCGCCCCTGCACCCCATTCGGCCGCCGGATCAGGTCCAAGACCGGATGGGTCTCATAGCGCCGCTCGCAATCTTGCAACACCAAAGGCAAGGCCGCCGCCGCCTCGGCAATCAGCTTGACCGCGCGAAAGCCAATCGGATTGCCCTGAAACCCGCTGCGCGCCAGGCTCACCGCATCGCGCGGGCTCCACGCCACCCGGCCGGATGAGCCAAAGGCCACCACCCGCCCGGTCGCAGACGCCTTCTTTTCCACCACCGTCTCCGGCGCGCGCTTCAGGAAATCGAACACCATCTCGCAAAGCTCCTTTGTCGCGCGCCCCACAAAAGGCCCGCCGTTCCCCAAGGCCCCAACAAGGGCCGCTGTCTCTTGATCTGAAAACCACCCTACAGCCGCATTCCTTAAGGGCCGTTAACCCAGCGTGCGCAGCCTCGGGGCGACATAACCCTGTGAGGGGTCCACGATCAGCTCGGTCAAGGCCCAGACCAGTGCATCCACACGGTCAGGGCTGCCCTTGCCCAAATAGCCCTGCGGCGTCATGCGGCACATCTGGTCCTCCAGCGCCGCCAGCCCGCGCAGATGCGCCACCCGGCCCTGCTCATACAAGGCCGCCACCGGCTCCGCCCGCGCGGCCTTGCCCTTGGCCGCATGCACCGCCTTGATCGGCACCAGCGCGTCAATGTTGCGAATGACGCTTGTCACCAGGTCCCCGCCCTGATTGACCTCCACCACCAACCGATCCGCCTTGTGCCGCGCCATCGCGGCCAAAGCTGCCCGCGCCCAAGCCTCGGGCGAGGACATCCGCACCGTCGCATCCTCCAACACCACCGCGCGCCAGTTTTGCGGCGGCCCCTCGGTCACCGCCCCCACCACCACGATGCCACATTCGTCACTGCCCCCCCCGTGGCTCACCGCCGGGTCCACCGCCACCACGATGCGGCTGAACTCCGGCACCGCCTCAATCCGCGCCGCATCCAACTGTGCCGCCGACCACAGACTGCCCTCGACCTCCTCCAGCAACAGCCCCTCCAGCTCCTGCTGGCCCAGCCGCGTGCCGCCATAGCGGGTGCGCACCTCCTCAAGGAAACTCGCCGCCAGATTGGCGCGGTTGGCTTCCGTGGGCGCATGGGTGGTCACGGTTGAGGGGTTCTTCAGGATCGCCTTCAACACTTCCACATTCTGCGGGGTCGTCGTCACCACCTGCCGGGGATTGTCCCCCAGCCGCAGGCCAAACTGCAACTGGTCCCAAGCCTCCTGCCCCTTCGGCCACTTGGCCAATTCATCCGCCCAGGCGGCATCGAACTGCGGCCCGCGCAGGCTTGCCGGATCATGCGCCGAAAACACCTGCGCCACCGCGCCATTGGGCCAGATCAACTGCCGCCGCGTCGCATGCCATTCGGGCCGCCGATCAGGGGGCGAGCAGGCGATGATCCCGCTTTCGCCCATCACCATGACCTCGCGCACCTGATCCACCGTCTCGCCCACCAACGCCACCCGCCGCGCCCGCCCCGGCGCAAGGGGCGTCGCGCCTTCCACCTCGGCGCGCACCCATTCCGCCCCGGCCCGCGTCTTGCCCGCCCCGCGCCCCCCCATGATGACCCATGTTTTCCACGCGCCTTCAGGCGGCAATTGATGCGGCAGCGCCCAAAACTCAAAAAGCCACGGCAAGGCCAACAAAGCATTGTCACTCAGGCCCTCCAAAAACGCCTCAATCACCTCCGGCGTCGCGGAGGCGAGCCAACCTGCGCCCGATTTCATCGCGCGCGGCGTCCATGTCGAATGTGCCAGACCCGCAGGCCCCGGCAACTTGCTTACGGAGTTTTTCAACTCGATTCCCTTCTTCAATGGCCAGATGCACCGCCACCTTCAAACCCTTGATGCACTCCACCGCATCCTTGACCTGCCCAAACTCGCCGGACTTGATCGATTGCACGGTGACAGCAAGGTTTTCGGCGGCCTCGCGTAGCCAGATTTCGGTGATCGCCAGCATGTCCACTGGCGGCTTGTCCCCCGAGGAGAAATTGATTGTCATCTTCGCTGGCTGCCCTCTCATGCCCCCGCACGAGCCAAATGAAAAAGCGGCGCGGGGGTTGCCCCCCGGCCGCTTGCCCATCTGTCCTAGCATGTCTGAAACCCTACATCACAGCGGACGCAGAGTCAAATTTAACAACGTCTTATCAGACACTTAACGCGCGCCACTTTAATCGCGCGTTAACCCTCAGTTACCCTCGGCCTCTTGCGCCCGCTGCATCTCGGCCTCAATCGCACGCCATTTGGCAACATTGGCGTTATGCTCGTCCAAAGTGCGGGCAAAGGCATGGCCGCCCGTGCCATCGGCCACAAAGAACAGGAAATCCGACCCATCGGGGTTCAGCGCCGCCTCAATCGCCGCCCGGCCCGGATTGGCAATCGGCCCCGGCGGCAGGCCATCAATGACATAGGTGTTATAAGGCGTTTCACGCCGCAACTCGCTTTGCCGCAAGCCCCGCCCCAAAACGCCCTCCCCCTTGGTGATGCCATAAATCACCGTGGGATCGGTCTGCAACCGCATCCCCTGGCGCAAGCGGTTGACAAAGACGCTGGCCACCCGATGCCGCTCCTCGGCCACAGCGGTTTCCTTTTCCACGATCGAGGCCATGACCATCGCCTCTTCCGGCGTCTCATAGGGCAAGTCCGGCGCCCGCGCGGCCCAAAGATCGGCCATGATCCGCAGCTGACGATCCGCCATCTCACCGATCAGCGCCGCCCGATCCGCCCCGCGCTCCACCTCATAGCTGTCGGGGGCCAAAGACCCCTCTGGCGGCACCTGATCCAACTCGCCGGTCAAAAACTCGGCGCGCTTCAAGCCTTCCACCACCTGCCAACTTGTCACGCCTTCGGCCACCGTCACGCGCAGACGAATATCATCGGCCGCCGCCGCTTCGCTGTATTCCGGGGGCGCAGCCCCCGCCGCCGGGTCAAACTTCACCACCTCGACATAGCGATTGGTGGCCGGGTCCAACTCGCGCAGCACAACATCGGTCGAATTCACGCTGATGCGGAAATTCACCTCGCGCCCACAGCTCGACTGGCCACCCGCTGTCAGCTGATCAATCACCTGCACCATCGAGGCACCGGGCTGGATCAGATAGCTGCCAAATTTCAGCGCCCCCGCCTTGTCGGTATATTCCGCCCCAATACGGAAAATCCGCGCATCGCTGATCGCGCCCTGTGCGGCCAGCGCCCGGCTGACCTGCGCCAGACTTGCCCCGCGTTCCACCTTGAAACACACCGCCTGCGCCAATGGCCCCGGCCCGTTATAGGCTTGGCGACCCCAAGCCAACAGACCTGCCGCCACGATCAGGATCAGAATAAAAAACGTCAACGCATTCGAGGCAATGGCGCGCCACATGGGTCAGCTCACCCGGCCCAGCACAAGGCTGGCATTGGTGCCGCCAAAGCCAAAACTGTTGGACAATGCCACGTCAATCTTGCGCTTCACCGCCTTGTTCGGCGCAAGGTCCAGCTTCGGCGCGACCGCCGGATTGTCCAGATTGATCGTCGGCGGCGCGATCTGGTCGCGGATCGCCAGCACGCAGAAAATCGCCTCAACCGCGCCCGCAGCCCCCAGCAAATGCCCAATCGAGGATTTGGTTGACGACATCGTCGCCTTGCCCGCCGCATCGCCCAGCAAACGCTCCACCGCGCCAAGCTCAATGGTGTCGGCCATGGTCGAGGTGCCATGGGCGTTGATGTAATCCACCTTGTCAGCCGTGATCCCGGCCCGCGCCAGCGCCATGGTCATCGAGCGGAACCCGCCCTCGCCATCCTCGCTCGGCGCGGTGATGTGATAGGCATCGCCCGACAGGCCATAGCCCAGAACCTCGGCATAAATCTTCGCCCCGCGCGCCTTGGCGTGTTCGTATTCCTCCAACACCACAACCCCCGCGCCCTCGCCCATCACGAACCCGTCGCGGTCGGAGTCATAGGGGCGGCTGGCCTTGGCCGGATCATCGGCGCGCTTGGTGGACAGCGCCTTGCAGGCGTTGAACCCGGCAATCCCGATCTCGCTGATCGGGCTTTCCGCGCCGCCTGCCACCATCACATCGGCATCGCCAAAGGCAATCATCCGCGCCGCATCGCCAATCGCATGGGCGCCCGTGGAACAAGCCGTCACCACCGCATGGTTCGGCCCCTTAAAGCCGAAACGGATCGACACCTGCCCCGAGACCAGATTGATCAGCGCCCCCGGAATGAAGAAGGGCGAGACCCGCTTTGGCCCCTTTTCCTTGATCAAAACCGCCGTCTCGGCAATCGAGGTCAACCCCCCGATGCCGGAGCCGATCATCACACCCGTGCGGCAGCGCTCTTCGTCGGTCTGCGGCTCCCAGCCCGAATCCCGCACCGCCTGCGTCGCGGCGGCCATGCCGTAAAGGATGAAATCATCCACCTTGCGGCGATCCTTGGGGTCCATCCAGTCATCGGGGTTAAAGGTGCCGTCAGTGCCATCGCCCATCGGGATTTCACAGGCATATTGCGTGACCACATTGACCGGATCAAACCGCGTAATCGGCCCCGCGCCCGATTGCCCGGCCAACAGACGGCTCCAGGTTTCTTCAACCCCGCACGCCAAAGGCGTAACCATCCCCAGCCCTGTGACCACCACTCGACGCATTCTGCCCCTCCTGAACCCATGCTGTTCTTACTTTGCCTGATACACGCAGCCCCCCCACTGCGCAACGGGCACTGGCCGAAGCCCGCCGATGATCTACTTCTTTCGCAACACCCATATTCTTCTCATCCGGGCTTGACCAATTGGCGCCTTCCACCACATATGAATGAACGTTCATTCTCATATCACAGATATCACATGCCCGCCGCGCAACTCAGCCTGAAATCCGAAGCCAAACCCGACAGCCGCCCCGACAGCCGAACCGCCGAAATTCTGGCGCGCGTGCGCGTGGCCTTTGCGGAAAAAGGCTTTGACGGGGCTTCAATGCAGGATCTGGCCCGCACGGCCGGCATCAGCGTCGGTAATTTCTACCGCTATTTCCCCTCAAAATCCGCAATCGTCGAGGCGCTGATCGCCCTGGATCTGGCCGAGATGGAGGCCGATTTTCACACCGTCTTGCAATCGCCCACCCCGATGGACAGCCTGCGTGCCTTGATGCAACAGCGGCTGATCGACCACCGCACCCGCGCAGACGGCCAGCTTTGGGCCGAAATCACCGCCGCCGCCTTGCGCAAACCTGACATCTGCCAAGCCGCCTGCGCCATGGAAACCCAGATCGCGACCTATCTGAACCGCGTCTTTGCCGCCGAAACGGGGCTGAGCGAGGCCGAGATCACCGCCCGTTTTCCCGCCCATGCGGCCTTTGCCATCACCATGTTCAAAACGGCCACCATGCTGCCGCCCTCCGCCGACCCGATCCGCGAGGATCTGACCGCCCTCATCCAACGCGCCATTGACGCGACCATGTCCGAAATCCTTGCCGCCCGGAAAGCCTGATCCATGCGTATGTTGCCCGCCCTTTGCCTCGCCACCCTCCTGACGCTGCCCACAGCCCCCCTGTGGGCCGAAGCGGCCACCGACACCCCGGCCGCGATTCCGGCACCCCATATCACGGTCGCCACAGTGCAAACCCGCAACCTGCGCGACATCGTCATCGCCTCAGGCTTGATCGGCGCGGTCGAACAGGTGCAGGTCGCCCCCCTCGTCGAAGGCCAACCGATCGAAGCACTTTTGGCCGATGTTGGCGATCTTGTGACCGAAGGTCAGGTGCTGGCACGGCTGTCCACCTCGTCGCTCACCTTGCAAAAGGCCCAGCTCACCGCCTCGCTTGCCGCCGCCCGTGCGGTGATCCCGCAGGCCCAAGCTCAGGCCGATGAGGCCCAGCGCGTGGCCGACAGAACCCAATCGCTCTTGGCCCAAGGCACCTCCTCGCAGGCCAATGCCGACAAAGCCAACGCCGCCGCCATCGGGGCTGCCCAATCGCTCGAAGCCGCCCGCGCCAATCTGGCACTGGTCGAGGCGCAATTGGCCAATGTCGAACTGATGCTCGCCCGGACCGAGGTGAAGGCCCCCGTCGCCGGCGAAATCACCGCCCGCTCTGCCCAAGTCGGGGCCATCGCCTCCGCCGCCATGCCGATGTTTTCCATGATCCGCGACAATGCGCTGGAACTGCGCGCCGATGTGGCCGAAGGCGATGTCTTGCGCCTTGCCCCCGGCCAGCCGGTCACCTTGCATCTGGTGGGCGACACTGGCCCGCGCAAGGGCACCGTGCGGCTGGTGGAACCCGCCATCGACACCACCACCCGTATGGGCCGCGTCCGCATCACCATCGACGACGCCGCAGGCGTGCGCCCCGGCATGTATGCCATGGCCGAAGTGCTGGTGGCCGAACGTGAAACCGCCGCCGCCCCCATCACCGCGCTTGGCGTCGCCCAAGGCGGCCAAACCGCGCTCAAGGTCACCGGCGACACCGCCCGCCTTGTGGCCGTCACCACCGGCATCCGTGACGCGGGCTTTGTCGAAATCCTCACCGGCCTTGCCCCCGGCGACCAGATCGTCGCCAAGGCAGGCGCCTTCGTGCGCGACGGCGACCGCATCACCCCGGTTGCGGCACAGGAGTAAGCGGCCATGAACTTCTCCGCCTGGTCCATCAAAAACCCCGTCGCGCCGCTTTTGGCGTTTTTCATGCTCATGGTCCTCGGCTGGCAATCCTTCAACAGCCTGCCCGTCACCCGCTTTCCGAATATCGACATCCCCGTGGTCGCGGTCACCGTCGCCCAACCCGGTGCCGCCCCTGCGGAAATGGAAACCCAAGTCACCAAAAAAATCGAAGATGCCGTTGCGGGCCTGACCGGGGCCAAGAACGTCACCACCACCATTTCCGACGGCATTTCCACCACCGCCATCGAGTTTCGCATGGAGGTGCCCACCGACAAGGCCGTGCAAGACACCAAAGACGCCATCGACCGCATCCGCGGCGACCTGCCCGGCTCGATCGAAGCCCCCATCGTCACCCGCATCGACATCGAAGGTCAGGCGATCATGACCTTTGCGGTCACCGCCCCCGACATGACGCTCGAGGAAATGTCTTGGTTCGTCGATGACACCATCATCCGCGTGCTGCAAGGCCGCCCCGGCGTCGGCAAAGTCGAACGCTATGGCGGGGCCGACCGCGAGGTGCGCGTGGCGCTTGACCCGGTCAAACTGGAAAGCTTCGGCATCACCGCCACCACCGTCTCAAACCAGCTCAGGCTCACCAACACCAATGTCGGCGGCGGCAAGGCCGAAATCGGCGAGGGTCGCCAAGCCATCCGCACATTGGGCGATGCGCAAACCGTCCAGGGACTGGCCGATACCCCCATCACCCTGCCCGGCGGCCGCCATGTGCGGCTGGCCGATCTTGGCACCGTGATGGACGGCTACCAAGAGCTGAAATCCTTTTCCCGGCTGAACGGCGATCAGGTGGTGACCTTTGCCGTGTTCCGCGCCAAAGGCGCCTCCGAGGTCTCGGTGGCCGAAACGGTCAACGAAACCCTCGACACCCTGCGCGCCGAAAACCCCACCGTCGGCATCAGCCTTGTCGATGAAACCGTGTTCTACACCTATGGCAATTACGAAAGCGCGATCCACACCCTGATCGAAGGCTCCATCCTTGCGGTGCTGGTGGTCTTTGCCTTCCTGCGCAACTGGCGCGCCACCCTCATCACCGCCGTCGCCCTGCCGCTTTCTGCCGTGCCCACCTTCTGGGTGATGGACCTTCTGGGCTTTTCGCTCAACCTCGTCAGCTTCCTCGCCATCACGCTGGCCACCGGCATTTTGGTGGATGATGCGATCGTGGAAATCGAAAACATCGCCCGCCACATCCGCATGGGCAAAACCCCCTACCGCGCGGCCATAGATGCCGCCGATGAAATTGGCCTTGCCGTCATCGCCACCACCTTCACCATCATCGCGGTCTTTGTGCCGGTGTCCTTCATGGGCGGCATCCCCGGCCAATACTTCCGCCAGTTCGGCCTGACGGTCGCCATCGCCGTGGGCTTCTCGCTTCTGGTCGCCCGCCTCATCACCCCCATGATGGCCGCTTACCTCATGACCGCCAAGGACGCCAACGCCGGCCACCACGAAGGCGAGGGCGACGGCCCGGTGATGACACGCTATCTGGCCTTCGTGAACCGCTCGATCCGGGGCGGCATCCGCCTGCCCTTCACGCGCTGGAAACTGCCCAGCTACTTCGTCACCCTCGTATCGGCCATCGGCGTCCTGATCGTCTCGGTCTACTTCATGCTGCAGGTGCCGGGCTCCTTCCTGCCGCCAGAAGATGTCAGCCGCATCTCCGTCTCGGTCGAACTCCCGCCCGGCTCGACGCTGGAAGACACCGACCGCACCACCCAGGCCATCACCAGGGCGATCATCGACATCGAAGGAGTGCGCGATGTCTTCGTCCTCGGCGGCACCTCGCCGCGCGGCGAGCTTGACCTGCGCCGCGCCTCGGTCGCGGTGGTGCTCGACCGGCTGGATCATTCGCTCCTGCGCCGCCTGACCGAGATTGGCAACCAGATCCCCGTCCTGTCGCTTGTGGTGCCGACGCTGGAAAACCCCGGCCGCACCCGCAGCCAGAACGAGATCGAGGTGGAGATCTTTGAAAAGCTCGCCACCATCCCCGACATTCGCACCTCCAAGCTGAACGACCGGGGCGACCGCGACATTTCCTATTCGGTGCTGGCCAGCAATGACGCCGATCTGAACACCGCTGTTCAAACGCTGTTGGACGCGCTGCGCGGTGAACCCACACTCACCGGGCTTTCTGCCGAAGGCGCGCTGCCGCGCCCCGAGGTGCAGATCACCCCCCGCGCCGATGAGGCCGCCCGCTTGGGCGTCACCGCCGCCGCCATCGCGCAAACCCTGCGCATCGCCACCATCGGCGATCTTGACGCCGCCTTGGCGCAAGTCTCGCTCGACAACCGCCTGATCCCGGTGCGCGTGCAACTGGCCGACAGCTCATGGCAGGATCTAAACCGCATTGCCGCGCTCAAGGTGCAAACCGCCACAGGCACGCTGGTGCCGCTTTCTGCCGTGGCCGATGTGACCATCGGCGAAGGCCCGGCCACGGTGAAGCGCTTTAACCGCGAACGTCAGGCGATCATCGGCGCATCGCTGCCTTTGGGCGTGGCGCTTGGCACCGCCAAGGAACGCTTTAACGCCATCGTCGCCACCACCCCCTTGCCAGCAGGCGTCAAGATCAGCGAATCCGGCGATGCCGAGGTGCAGGCCGAACTGATGTCATCCTTCGGCAATGCCATGATCATGGGGCTGATGCTGGTCTTGACCGTGCTGATCCTGCTTTTCCGCTCGGTCATCCAACCCTTCACCATCCTCCTGTCGCTGCCCCTCGCCATCGGCGGGGTCGCGGCCGCGCTCATCCTCACCGGATCGGCGCTTTCCATGCCCGTCCTCATCGGCATCTTGATGCTGATGGGCATCGTGACCAAAAACGCCATCCTCCTCATTGACTTCATCATCGAGATGCGCGCCCGCGGGCTTGACCGCATGTCCGCCGTGATCGAGGCCGGCCACAAACGCGCCCAACCCATCGTGATGACCTCCATCGCCATGTCGGCAGGCATGCTGCCATCCGCCCTTGGCGTCGGCGAAGGCGGGGCCTTCCGCGCCCCCATGGCCACCGCCGTGATCGGCGGAATTATCGTCTCGACCGTGCTGTCGCTCGTGGTGGTTCCCTCGTTCTATCTCATCATGGACGACCTCTCGCGCCTTATCTCCCGCCTCTTCTCGCGCGTGATCGGCGAAAAAGAGGCCGAACCCGAACCGCCCACCCCCGAGGCGCTCGCCGCCCAGATCGCAGCACTTGAGGCCGCGCAAACCGAACTGCGCAGCCGCCTCGACGGCCCCGGCCTGCGCGCCGCCGAATAAGGCAAACCTGCCCCTCCACCCAAACACCTCCCCTCCCCCCCGTGGGGAGGGGCTGGGGGTGGGGGGCCACCGCGGAACCCCTCTGCCCCTTCCCCCCGCCCGCAATCTCGGCCATGCTGCGCCGAAGCCCATACCCCGGACCCTTTCCCATGACCGCCACCTCGCCGCGCAACGGCATCTTGTTGATGATCCTCGCGGTGTTTCTCTTCACCATCATGGACGCGGTGGCCAAGGGCCTGATCGCCCGCTACCCCGCACCGCAGGTGATCTGGGCGCGCTTTGCGGGCCAAGCGCTGATTGTGGCCATCCTGCTCGGCCCCCGCATGGGGCCCATGCTGCGCACCCAACACCCCTGGCTGCATGTCGTGCGGTCGGCCTTTCAATTCATGGCCACCGCCTTTTTCTTCGTATCGCTCGCCTATATCGGCCTGCCCGAGGCGACCGCGCTGGCCGACACCAGCCCCGTCCTCATCACGCTGGGTGCTGCACTCTTCTTGGGCGAAAAACTCGGCCCCCGCCGCCTTTTTGGGGTTGTCGCAGCCCTCACTGGGGCGCTGATCATCATCCGACCGGGGGCCGAGGTCTTTACCCTTGCCGCCCTCCTCCCCCTCGCCAATGCCGTGGCCTATGCGGGCAACGCGCTTTTGACCCGCCACATCGGCATGAAAGAACCGTTCTGGACCTCACTGATGTATGGCGCATTGTTCGGAGCCATCTTGGGCGGCATCGCTCTGCCCTTCGTTTGGGTCACTCCGACCTTGCCCGACCTTGGCCTTTTCTTCCTTGTCGGCTGCCTTGGCACAGGCGCGCAGCTTTGCATCATCCGCTCGTTTTCCTCAACCGAGGCCTCGGTCGTCGCCCCCTTCACCTATCTCGGGATTATCTTTTCGACGATCTGGTCGGTCCTCTTTTTCAACGATTGGCCCGATGGCTGGACCATGGTTGGCGCGCTTGTGATCGTGGGGGCGGGGCTTTATGTCTGGCACCGCGAAACCCTTCACGCCCGCCGCCAGCGCATAGGCAAAGATGACTGACACCACACGCCACACCGCCGCTCATTGGCTGCAAGACCGCGCTTTGCGCGCGCTCTTTTGGGCCATGCTGCGCCTGCCTTACCGCTGGCGCGTGCCCTTGGCGGGCTGGGTGGTCAGCCACATCGTCGCCCCCTTGGCCGGATACCGCACCCGCATCCGGGACAATCTGGCGCTGATCCTGCCCGACCTGCCGCCTGCCGAAGTGGCCCGCATCATCCGCGCCGTGCCCGACAATGTTGGCCGCACCTTGATTGAAATCTATTCGGGTGCCGAATTCACCGCCCATGCGATCACCCATCCGCTGACAGGTGTCGGCGTGGCCGCGCTCGAGGCCGCCCATCAGTCTGGCCAGCCGGTCATTTTGGTGACGGGGCATTTTGGCAATTACGACGCCAGCCGCGCGGCGCTGATCGCGCGCGGCTATCGGGTGGGGGCACTTTATAACCCCATGAAAAACCCCTATTTCAACGATCACTACGTCGCCGCCATCGGCCAGATCGGCACCCCCCTGTTTCCGCGTGGCAAAAAGGGACTGGCCGAGATGGTGCGCCATCTGCGCTCTGGCGGGATGCTGGGGCTTTTGATGGATCAGGCCATGCGCCACGGCGCGCCCCTGACCTTTTTCGACCAAACCGCGATGACGGCCCTGTCGGCCGCCGAACTTGCGCTGAAATACAATGCGCTGGTGATCCCGACCTATGCCGTGCGCCAACCCGATGGTCTGTCCTTTCAGATCATCGTCGAGGCCCCCATCCCCCACAGCACGCCCGAGGCAATGACCCAAGCGCTGAACGACAGCCTTGAGGCGGTGGTGCGGCGCAACATCGACCAATGGTTCTGGATTCACCGCCGCTGGAAATAAGGCGTCAATCCCCCACACCGTTATGCGCTTTCCCCAAACCGCCAGACCCGCTAGGGACGCGGCAGGGAACCTCAGGGGATCAACATGGCGCAAAACTCCACGATCTACAAAGTCGAGCTGTCGATCAGCGACATGGACCGCCATTATTATGACAGCCACAAGCTTACCGTGGCCAAACACCCCTCGGAAACCGATGAACGGCTGATGCTGCGCCTCATCGCCTTTGCCCTCAATGCCCATGAACATCTGGAAATGACCAAGGGCATCTCAACCGATGACGAGCCCGACATCTGGCAAAAAAGCCTTAGCGGCGCGCTGAACCTCTGGGTGGCCTTGGGCCTGCCCAGCGAAAAGGTGATGCGCCAATCCTGCAGCAAGGCGGACAAGGTGATCGTCTATCCCTATGGTGGACGCACGGCTGACATTTGGTGGGACAAGATCAAAGGCAGCACCACGCGCTTTGCCAACCTTCAGATCATGCGTTTTTCCGAACAGGCCACGACAGAGCTGGCAACGCTGGCGAACCGCTCGATGAAACTTCAGGTCAATATCCAAGACGGCGAGGTGATGGTCAGCTTGGGCGAGCGTATCGTTTACCTCACCCCGGCCCCTTGGAAAGCGGCAGCCTGACCCCGCCCGCTGCGCTAGTCCACCACCGCCGCGGCCAAAATCTCGGCCGGGCCTTGGCGCTGCACGATCACCACAGCCGACCCCTCAGGCGGCGCATCGGCGCGCAGCACCAAAGGCACCCGCCCCGACCACAGGCCCACCCGCTCCCACGAGGTGACGATGTTGCGATATTCCACCACCAGCCCGGCATTTTCACCCGCGCCAATATCCACCTGCGCCGCGTCGCGATACCCCACCAGCTGCACCATCGCAGGCGCGTCCAATGGCGGGTTGGCGGTGGCCTCAATCACGATCTGCCCACCCTCACGGCGCACGCGCAACGACACCGGCCCCGCCACGCCCGAGGCATCGGCAATGGCAGCCGCCACCTCATCGGGCTCATGGCCCACGACCCGCGCCACCCCGTCCACAATCATCTGCGGGGTGTAAACCATCCGCTCGCCAGCCGCCTTGGCATAGGATTTCTGCCTTTGAGTAAATCCGGGATGGGCAAATTCATCTTTCCAACCGATGTAATCCCAATAATCCACATGCAACGCCAAAGGAATCACGCCCGGCTTTTCCGCCAATTCCGCCAAAAGCGCATCCGCAGGCGGACAGGATGAGCAGCCCTGCGAGGTGTAAAGCTCCACCACCACAGGGGATAAGAACGATCCGGCCTCCTGTGCAAAGGAAAGCCCCGCGCCGCACAACCACACGCCACAGGCGGCACCGATGATCTCTCGCTTCATGCTTGACCCATTCCTTGCTTGCCTGCGTCACACACAAGCACCCGCTTTTACTACAAAACCAAAGCCCTCCGCGCCAATCAAGGTTTTGCGAGCCTTTGAAGCATTCCCCCCACGGATTTGGCCCCATCCCAGCCATGATATATGCCAAACACATCCTCGTCATGGCTTTGCGCTGCGGCCAAGAAAGCCGCTTTCATTTCGGCATACAATTGCATACAATGCCACCCAAGCCAGAATGATTCCCTTGCACGGGGCCCGCCCTTGCGGCAAAACCCCGTCCAGTCCAGCCAATGGAGGCCCCCATGACCGTGACAGTCGGACAAGACACCGCCAAAACCCGCCAGACCCTGACCGCAGGCGGCAAAACCGTTGCCTATTACTCGATCCCCGCCGCCGAAAAGGCCGGCTTGGGCGAGTTTTCAAAGCTTCCCGCCGCACTCAAGGTGGTCTTGGAAAACATGCTGCGCTTTGAAGATGGCAAGACGGTTTCGGTCGATGACATCAAGGCCTTTTCCGACTGGGGCAAAAAGGGCGGCAAGAACCCGATCGAAATCGCCTATCGCCCGGCCCGCGTCTTGATGCAGGACTTCACCGGCGTTCCCGCCGTGGTCGACCTTGCGGCCATGCGCGACGGGATCAAGGGCCTTGGCGGCAAGGCACAGGCGATCAACCCCCTCGCCCCGGTTGATCTGGTCATCGACCACTCGGTGATGATCGACGAGTTTGGCACCCCCCGCGCCTTCCAAGCCAACGTTGACCGCGAATATGAGCGGAACATGGAGCGCTATGTGTTCCTGAAATGGGGTCAGAACGCCTTTAACAACTTCCGCGTCGTGCCGCCCGGCACCGGGATTTGCCACCAAGTGAACCTCGAATACCTCGCCCAAACCGTCTGGACCGACAAAGACCAGAACGGCCAAGAGGTCGCCTACCCTGACACCCTCGTCGGCACCGACAGCCATACCACCATGGTCAACGGCATGGCCGTCCTTGGCTGGGGCGTCGGCGGGATCGAGGCCGAGGCCGCCATGCTCGGCCAGCCCGTCTCCATGCTGATCCCCGAGGTTGTGGGCTTCAAACTCACCGGCCAAATGGTCGAAGGCACCACCGCGACCGACCTTGTGCTGAAGGTCGTTCAGATGCTGCGCAAACATGGCGTGGTGAACAAATTCGTCGAATTCTACGGCGAAGGTCTGGATCACCTGCCCTTGGCCGACCGTGCCACCATCGCCAATATGGCCCCCGAATACGGCGCCACCTGCGGCTTCTTCCCGATTGATGCCGAAACCATCCGCTACCTCAAAAACACCGGCCGCGACGAGGCTCGAATTGCTCTGGTCGAGGCCTATGCCAAAGCCAACGGCATGTGGCGCGATGAAAGCTACGACCCGATCTACACCTCGACCCTGCATCTCGACATGGGCACCATCGTTCCGGCCATCTCGGGCCCCAAGCGCCCGCAAGACTTCCTGCCGCTGACCGATGCCAAGGCGTCGTTTGCCAAAGAGATGGAAGCCTCGTTTAAGCGCCCGATGGGCGTGGATGTGCCCGTGAAGGGCGAGAATTACACCATGTCCTCGGGCAAGGTGGTGATCGCCTCGATCACCTCCTGCACCAACACCTCGAACCCCTATGTGATGATCGGCGCTGGCCTTGTCGCCCGCAAAGCCCGCGCCCTTGGCCTGACCCGCAAGCCTTGGGTGAAAACCTCGCTCGCACCGGGATCGCAGGTCGTCTCGGAATACCTCAACGCCGCCGGGCTTCAGGAAGACCTTGATGCCGTAGGCTTCAACCTTGTGGGCTATGGCTGCACCACCTGCATCGGCAACTCCGGCCCCTTGCAGCCGGAAATCTCGGCCGCCATCGCCGAGGGGGATCTGGTGGCAACCGCTGTCCTCTCGGGCAACCGCAACTTCGAAGGCCGTATTTCCCCCGATGTGCGCGCCAACTATCTGGCCTCCCCGCCCTTGGTCGTGGCTTACGCCCTGGCCGGTGACATGAACATCGACCTCACTACCGAACCCTTGGGCACCTCCAAGGACGGCAAGCCGGTTTACCTCAAGGACATCTGGCCCACCAACAAGGAAATCGCCGATCTCGTCCACGCCACCGTGACGCGCGAAGCCTTCCAGAAGAAATACGCCGATGTCTTCAAGGGCGATGCCAAGTGGCAAGGCGTGAAGGTGACAGACTCTGAAACCTACGACTGGCCCGCCCAATCGACCTACATCCAAAACCCGCCTTATTTCAAAGGCATGGCAAAGACCAAAGGCTCGATCAAGAACATCTCGGGTGCGCGCGTTCTGGCGCTTCTGGGCGATATGATCACCACCGACCACATCTCGCCCGCAGGCGGCTTCAAGGCCAACCACCCGGCGGGCCAATACCTGACCGAGCGCCAAGTTCCGGTGTCCGAGTTCAACTCCTACGGCTCGCGCCGCGGCAACCACGAAGTGATGATGCGCGGCACCTTCGCCAATATCCGCATCAAGAACGAGATGCTCGATGGAGTTGAGGGCGGCTACACCCTTGGGCCTGATGGCAAGCAAACCTCGATCTATGACGCCGCCATGGGCTATATGTATGCAGGCACCCCGACGGTGATCTTCGGCGGCATCGAATACGGTGCAGGCTCGTCGCGCGACTGGGCGGCCAAGGGCACGGCTTTGCTGGGCGTCAAGGCGGTCATCGCCGAAAGCTTTGAGCGTATCCACCGCTCGAACCTTGTCGGCATGGGCGTGATCCCCTTCGAGTTCACCAATGGCGACACCCGCAAAACCCTTGGCCTCAAGGGCGACGAAGTGGTGTCGATCGAAGGTCTCGACGGCGATCTGAAACCGCTGTCGACCGTGCCGTGTCACATCACCTATGGCGATGGCTCGAAGAAAACCATCCAGATCAAGTGCCGCATCGATACCGCGATCGAGATCGAATACATCGAACACGGCGGTGTGTTGCACTACGTTCTGCGCGACCTCGCCTCGCGCTAAGCGACACGGGGATATTGCCAAAGATCAGGCCCGGAGCGATCCGGGCCTGATGTCGTTTTAGGGCCTGTGGACAATCAACGTGACGCGATGAGGGTAGCGGCAAGGTTCCAGTTGGCGGCATAGCTGCAGTCTGTCTTGTCGTAACGCGTCGCGATGCCCCTGAATTCCTTGATTTTCGCAAAGTAGTTCTCGATCAGGTGCCGCCATCTGTAGGCGTTGGCATCATAGTCGCGCTGCTGCTTGCGGTTGGCTTTTGGCGGAATGACTGCAGTTGCGCCCCGCACATCGAGTTCTTCAAGCAACCAATTCGCATCGAACGCCTTGTCTGCCAGTAGCGCTCCGAAGGACACGCCTCGGATCAAGGGTGCTACACCCTTCATGTCATGGGCCTGACCCGGCAGCAGCATGAAGCGCATGAGATTGCCAAGCGCATCGACGAGGGCCACGATCTTGGTCGTCAAACCGCCGCGAGAGCGGCCGATGGCCTGAGCCTGAGTCCCCCTTTTGCGCCGCTCGCCTTCTGGTGAACCTGAACGATGGTACCGTCGATGAGGGCATATTCAAGGTCGGGGTCACCACTCATCGCATTGAAAAGACGCTCGAAAACACCCGATTTGGCCCATCTGCGGAAGCGTCGAAATTGGCTGTTCCACTTACCGAAACCAGACGGCAGATCACGCCAAGGCGACCCCGTCCGGACACGCCAGAAGACCGCTTCCAGAAACAGACGGTTGTCCTTCGCCGTGACCCCCGCATTACTGGCCTTGCCTGGCAGATGCTCTTCAAGCCGCTTCCAAAAGGCATCTGTCACCACGAACCGCTGATCGTTCATTCAAACCTCCACTTTGGAAGCTTGAATCAGAAATCAGCCAAAATGGGAATCCTGATTGTCCACAGGGCCTAGATCCCTGCAAAATCTTTGGCCTCACGCGGGCGGAAAGCTGTTCCGCAAGACCGCCCAAATAGGCCAACGCCGCCCGCGCCCCAAAAGCGCCCCGGCACGATGCCCCTCGGGCCGCCACCCATTGCCAAGGTGTCGGTGCAGCTGACCGCTTGGCTTTTGATCCTACCCGTCCAAGATGCGCCTCCCCTCCCCCTCCGTGGGGAGGGGCTGGGGGTGGGGGGCAACTAACAGCAGGCGGGGACACCTAACAGCCTCCCCCAAAGCTCAGTCGGCAAACACCGTCACGGCGGGTAGATCGGTCAAGGACAGCCCCAAGGCGCGATAGGCGGGCAATGACAGCAACGCCCCCCCCGTGCCGGGTCGCAGCTCAACCGCCACGCTGGCCCCGCTGGCCGTCACCACCTTGCCCTTGCCCGCAACCGCGACCAAAGCCGAGCGCAGCCAGAACCCCGGCTCCGTCGGGCTGCCAAGGGCCACCGTGGTCTTGCCCAATTCCCGCGCCCCGGCAATCGGGGCGGCCACGGCCTGCGCACGCTGCTCGGCGGTTGTGGTGTCCAAACTGGCGGCGGTATTGGCACCGGGGGGCGGCGGCAAAACCACCGTCGGATCGACCGGGGCGACGATCTGAACCTCGGGCGTCTTTGGCTTCGCGCCAAACCCGCCCCCCGCGCCACAAGACGCCAGACCCACCATCGCACCCGTTAAAACCAAAATCTTTTTCATCATACCCCCGACGATAGTCTGCCGCCCTTCCCCACGCAACCGCCGCTTTCTGGCTTGTGACGAATGCCGCCTGCGCCTACCTTATAGCCATGACACAGACCCATGCCCCCCTGATTGACCCCTTCGCCCGCGCCATCAGCTATCTGCGCGTCTCGGTCACCGACCGCTGCGATTTCCGCTGCACCTATTGCATGACCGAACATATGACCTTTCTGCCCAAAGCAGACCTTCTGACGCTTGAGGAGTTGGATCGGCTTTGTTCGGCCTTTGTGGGTTTGGGCGTGCAAAAACTGCGCATCACCGGCGGCGAACCCCTTGTGCGCAAGGGCATTATGACCTTCTTCCGCGCCATGTCGCGGCACCTGCAATCGGGCGCGCTGAAAGAACTCACCCTCACCACCAACGGCAGCCAGCTTGCGAAATATGCCGCCGAACTGGCCGACTGTGGCGTCAAACGCATCAACGTCTCGCTTGACACGCTGGACCCTGCGAAATTCGCCGAAATCACCCGCTGGGGCCGCCTGGCCCAAGTGCTGGACGGCATCCGCGCCGCCCAAGCCGCCGGGCTGCGCGTGAAAATCAACGCCGTGGCGCTCAAGGGGTTTAACGAAGACGAACTCTTCCCGCTGGTCGATTGGTGCGCCGATCAGGGCCATGACCTGACCTTTATCGAGGTCATGCCGATGGGCGAGATGGGCGACATCCAGCGGCTTGACCAATATTGGAACCTGAAAGACCTGCGCGCCCGGCTGGAAAGCCGCTTTACCCTCACCGACCTTGCCGAACGCACCGGCGGCCCGGCCCGCTATGTCCGGCTGAATGAAACCGGGCAGAAGGTGGGTTTCATCACCCCCCTGACGCATAATTTCTGCGAAAGCTGCAACCGCGTGCGGCTCACCTGCACGGGCGAATTGTACATGTGTCTAGGCCAAGAGGACATGGCCGACCTGCGCGCGCCCCTGCGCGCCAGCCCCGATGATGCAGCCCTCCACGCCGCCATCCGCGCCGCCATCGCCCGCAAACCCAAGGGCCATGATTTCGACTATTCCCGCCAAAGCGTTGCAGGCCAGATGACCCGCCATATGAGCCATACGGGCGGCTAAAAACTACAGCCCAGAGCGCGCGGGGATCAACAACCGCATTCCCGTGCGCAGGCTTTCCGGCGCGTCCAATACCTGCCGATTGGCGCGGTAAATGGCGTTGAAATAGCTTGCATCGCCATAAAACCGCAGCGCCAAGGCCCCCAAACTGTCGCCCGGCTGCACCGTATAGATCACATCCTCGCTGGCCACTTGCAGGGCCAAAGTGCCGTTCGTGACAGGATCGCTGGGGTCCGACAAATCGCCCTGCCCATATTCATCCCCCATCGCGCTGGCCTGCGCCTCGGCCAAAATCGCGGCCAAAAGCACTGCCGTATCCACCCGCCCCTCGGCGGTGCGCAGCATGGGGGGGGCCTGAAGATTGCCCTCGGCCACGGCCTCATTGACGATCTTGTCAATCGCCGCATCGGTCTGCCCCGCCGCCAAAGCCTGCGCCACCAAGGTTTCAAGCCGTGCTGCGGGCTCGGCCTCGGGCCCGCGCAGCGCGGACAGCACCGCCGCACTCATCTCGCCCAGCGGGTCCTGTGCCACCGCGCCCCCGGCTGCCGGCTCCAAGGGCGCAGCCCCACCAGCCGCCGCCAGATCGGCCAGCACAGCGGCCGAACTGGCCTGCAACCCCTCCTGCCCCCCCTCCGGGGCCACAGCCTGCGCCGCAGGCAGCCCTGCCTCCAACCGCGCCGCGGGGGCGGTTTGGTTCCAAAAATCCATCGGGTTCAACAAGATCAACACCGCACAAAGCGCCACAATCGCAACGTAACCAATGGCAATACGGATCATGTTCAAATTCCTTTAACGTCTTTGCCTTATCCGGTGCCTCAAAGCCCGGGCCTTCGGGGGCCTGCACCCTCTGCCCCCACACACCACCACCGCCCTCTTTCGCCTAGCCCGGCGCTTTCACGCTGCCTTCGGTCAGGCCAAAGAGCTGCCATTCCTGAAAGCCACCCCGAAAATATCGCAGCTTTTCCGCAGGATACCCCGCCGACATCACATGACGCAGCGCCTCAATCGCGCGACCATCCATCGCGTCTTGCCCATAAATCACCAAGACTGGCGCGCGGGAAAACTCCAACGCGCCCTCCGCCTCACGCACCCCCAGCGCCAGCAAAATATCGCGCTGCAACGGGTTTTCGCCAGACAAGGTTGGCTCTGGCACATTCACCGCCCCCGGCACATGCCCCCTGCCATAGGCATCCGGCAAGCGCACATCCAAAACCAGCCCCTCGCGCCGCGCCAGATCATTGGCCAAAAACCCGATCACCTCCAAGGCCCCGAAACTGACCACACCCGGCGCCATGCGGATCGGCTGCACACACATCGGCGGGCAAGACAGCCCCGCCCCCTCGCGAGAGATCACCACCTCTTGGCCGTTGATCGCCAGCCGCAGCTCGGGCAGTTCCGGGGTCAGCCACAGATCCTGCGCCAGGCTAGGCCCGGCACAGACCAACAAACTGGCCAAAACCCCGCTTGTCCACCGCAGCATCTAGCCTCCCTTGGCACGCCTCTGCACGATTTCGGCAGAAAAACCACCCCTAGTAGGGATGGCCGCCATGCCACCAAAATGTGCCAGAGTTAGGGAAAATGGTCAATTTCCCATTGGCCATTTCGCCCAGATTTGCGCCATATTTCGCGGCAAGATAGCGAAATAACGGCAAGATAGCGGCGCAAGGCCCGCTTAAACGGCCGGAAGACGCGCCTCAACCATCCCGGCATACCAGCTTGACCCAAAGGGAATCGCATTGTCGTCAAAGTTATAGGCCGGGTGATGCACCATCGCCGTATCGCCATTGCCAAGGAAGATATAGGCGCCGGGGCGTTCCAGCAGCATAAAGCTGAAATCCTCGGCCCCCATCAAAGGTGCTGTGTCGGTATCCACCTTGCCCGACACCGCCAGCGCCACTTCGGCCGCGAAATCGGTGTTCTCCGGCGTGTTCACCGTCACCGGATAGCCGCGCTGATAAACCACCTCGGCCTTGGCCCCCAAGGCCAGCGCCGTGCCCTCGGCAATCTCCTTCACCCGGCGTTCCACATAATCCTGCACGGCGAAATCCATGGTCCGCACCGTGCCCTTCATCTTCACCACCTGCGGGATGACATTATGCGCCGTGCTGTCGGTCGCCACGGTGCAGACCGACACCACCACCTGCTTCATCGGGTCCACCCCGCGCGAGGCGATGGTCTGCAAGGCCACAATGATATGGGCCGCCACCACGGTCGTATCAATGCACTCATGGGGCTTGGCCGCATGGCCGCCCTTGCCGGTCACCGTGATCTCGATCTGATCGGCCGAGGCCATGATCGCCCCGGGGCGAATGGCAAACTGACCCACCGGGATGCCCGGCATGTTGTGCATGCCATACACCTCATTGATGCACCAGCGGTCCATCATCCCATCGGCGCACATCTCGCGCCCACCGCCGCCGCCCTCTTCGGCGGGTTGAAAGATCATCACCGCCGTGCCGTCAAAATTCCGCGTCTCGGCCAGATATTTGGCCGCGCCCATCAGCATGGTCGTATGCCCGTCATGGCCGCAGGCATGCATCTTGCCAGGGGTTTTCGAGGCATAATCCACCCCCGTCTGCTCATGGATTGGCAGCGCATCCATATCGGCGCGCAGGCCAATCACCCGACCCTTGGTATCTGTCTTGCCCTTGATCACCGCCACCACCCCGGTGCGGCCAATGCCTTCCACCACCTCATCACAGCCAATCGCGCGGCAGAACTCCGCCACCTTGGCCGCCGTGCGATGCACATCGAACAACAACTCGGGGTTCTCGTGAAAATCGCGGCGGATCGCGGTCAACTCGGGCAGCATCTCGGCAAAGCGGTTCTTGGGCGGCATGGTAAATCTCCTTCTCAAGGCCCAGCCTGAGCCAATCGCGCGGTCACTGCAAGCCCCCCGCAGCCGGCGATCTGCCCAATGCCTCAGGCGAAACGCCGCCGCGCCTCCAGCGCAAGGCCCGCCCCGACCGACCCCAGCATATCCCCCGTCGCCACCGGCACCCCGGGCAAAACCTGCGCCACCAGCGCCCGCAGCGCGGGCAGATCAGACGAACCGCCCGTCAAAAACACCGTCCCCACCTGCGCCGGGCTCAATCCCCCCTCGGCCAGCACCTCGGTGATCAGCGCACCAATCCGGGCAAGCCCCGCCGCCAGACAGTCGGCCAGCCGGTCCGCCGTGGCCATTGGATTCGGCCCGCCGGTGATCGGCTTCAACTGCATCCGATGCGCCGGGGAGGCCGACAGCGCGATCTTCGTCGCCTCCACCTCCATCGCCAGCGCATGACCGGCCCGCGTCTCCAGCACATGGGCATAGCGCCCCACCAGATCGGCCCGGTCAGCATCGGCCAAAAGCGCTTTGACCTCGGCGGCCTTTTTCGGGGTATAGAGGCTGTTGATCCGGTGCCACGTCGCCAGATCAAGGAAATAATGGTTCGGCACCAAAGCCTTGCCGCCATTCAAACTGCTGCCATGGCCCAGATGCGGCATGACTTCCGCCAAGGAAAGGCTGCGGTCAAAATCCGTGCCCCCGAGCCTGATACCGCCATTGCCAAGAACATCCGAAGCCCGGTCCACCGCCCGCGCCCGCTCGGGCGAAACACGCACCAAAGACACATCCGAGGTGCCGCCGCCAATATCGACGATCAGCACAATCTCTTCGGCCCGCACCCCCGCCTCATACTGCAAGGCCGCCGCGATGGGCTCGAACTGAAAGGCCACCTCCTTGAACCCTACCGCGACCGCAATTTCCGCCAGCGCGGTTTCCGCCGCCCTGTCAGCCGCCGCATCGCCATCGACAAAATGCACCGGACGGCCCAGCACCACCCGGCTCACCCCCGGCGAGGTCACCTCAAGAATGGCCTGCAAATGACTAATATATCTCGACAAAACATCCCGAAACGTCACCGCCCGACGCCCCACCACCGTGCGCTCGTCAATCAGCCCCGACCCGAGGGTAGATTTCAGCCCGCGCATCAGGCGACCTTCCTCGCCCTCGACATAAGCCGCCATCGCGGCGCGCCCAAACAGCGCCGGGCCATCTTCGGCCCAAAACACCGCCGAGGGCAGCGTCATATGCGCCCCCTCCAGCGCGATCAGCCGCGCAGGCCCATCAGCCCCCGCCAAGGAAACCGTGGAGTTTGACGTGCCAAAGTCGATGCCACAAAACGCTGTCATGAACCTGTCCGGAGGGGCCTGCGAAGAGTGCCCGGCAACGGGCTCGATGAGCCTGTGTCAAAGCCCCCGGGCAACGTCAAGCTTTGATCCGTCGCGGAACCGCGACAGCCGGAACCGCGACAGATCATGCCCCGTCGCGCGCCCGCGCACGAGATCGGCCACCACCCGCCCCAGCCCCGGCCCAATGCCAAAACCATGGCCGGAAAGCCCCGTGGCAATCACCAGCCCCTCCACCGGGCCGCGGTCGATCACCGGCACCACATCGGGCATGGTGTCGATCATACCCGCCCAAGCCTTTTTCAGCTTCGGCCGCCCCAGCCCCGGCAGCGCTGCGGCAAACTCGTCCTGCACGCGGGACAGCGTCGCCATATTCGGCGCAGGGTCCAAGATACGCAGATGTTCAAAGGGCGACACCTCATCGCCCTGCCAGCGCCGCGCCGTGCGCCAGCCATCGGGGTAATGGCGCGGCGCGGCGGCGCGAAACCTTGTCTTGCGCCAATCGGCTTTCAGCGTGGGCAAGTATTTGAACACATGGCGAAACGCATCCGGCCCAAGGAAGAAATCATGGTGTGAGCCTGGCGCGATGGAATAGCTGCCATCCTGCCTGCGGCGAAAGGCAAAAAGATCATCCGCCGCATTGCCAGCGAAGACCTCGGGCATCGCTTCGGTCTGCGCGACCGAGGCCAGCACCGACAATTGCGGAATATCCACCCCCTCGGCCCGCAGGAACAGGGACGACCACGCCCCGCCCGCCACCACCACCTGCTCACAGGCAATGCGACCCCGTTCGGTGTAAACCCCGGTGATGCGCCCGCCCGCGCGATCGAGCCGCCGCACGGCGCAATCTTCCACAATCACCGCCCCCCGCGCCGCCGCCCCCTCGGCCAGCATCGGCACGGCAACCCAAGGCTCGGCGCGGGCATCGGACGGGGTCAGCATCCCCCCCACCCAAGGTGCCGCCACCCCGGAAATCCGCGCCTTGATCTGCTCAGGCGTCTGCATCACGGTGTCGAGCTGATGCACCATCGCCTGACGGCGCCAGTCCTCGAACCCCGCCATCTCGGCCTCGGTGCGGGCCAGATACATCACGCCCTCTTGGCGAAATCCAAGCCCCGCGCCGAACTCGGCCGACAACCCGCGCCAGAGCCGCATCGATTCCACCATGATCGGCAATTCCGCCAGATCGCGGCCCTGCTGGCGGATCCAGCCCCAGTTGCGGCTCGATTGCTCGCCCGCCACCCGGCCCTTTTCGCACAAGACCACCCGAACGCCCGCCTCGGCCAGATACCACGCAGTCATCACCCCCATGATGCCGCCGCCCACCACCACCACATCGGCGGCCTTGGGCAGGGGCGCGGTGAACCGCGCGGGGTTTGCCATGGAAATCGGAAATCCGCCTGCCGCCAAACTCATGCGCATTCGGCCAAAAGCCGCTCCATGAACCGCTGCCCGGCCTCAAACTCACTGACTTCAAGGTATTCATCAGGCTGATGCGCCTGCGCAATATCGCCCGGCCCGCAGACGATGGCGGAATAGCCCGCCTCTTGGAACTGCCCGGCCTCGGTGCCATAGCTGACCACCCCGGTCGCATTGTCGCCGGTCAGGCGACGGGCCAGCGCCTCGGCCTCGCCCTCGGCCTCAGGCACCAGGGCGGGCACACCGAAGAACCGCTCCAGATGCACCCCCGCCTCGGGTCGCACCGCTTTTAGCGCCGCATCCAGCCGCGCCGCCTCGGCCTCAAAGGCGCGGGCATGGGTTTCCACCTCTTCCCCCGGCACCACCCGCATCTCTACCGCAAAACGGCAATCTGCCGCCGTGATGTTATGCGCCGTGCCGCCCGAAATCATGCCCACATGCAGCGTGGTAAAGGGCGGATGAAACGTCGCCGCCACCGGCGTGGGCTCCCGCGCCTGAATTTCGGCGTTGCGCTCATTGACCCAGCCGATCAACCGCGCGCCCTCCATGATGGCCGAAACCCCATAAGGCAACAGCGAGGAATGCACCTCAAACCCTTTCACATGCACATGAAATCCCGTGCCGCCCTTATGCCCGGTGATGATCTTCATATTCGACGGCTCACCGATCAAGGCGGCCGAACCCTTGGGCAATACCTGCCCCATGGTCGCAATCATCGGCGGCGCGCCGGTGCAGCCCACCTCCTCGTCATAAGACAGCGCCAGCTGCAAAGGCCGCCGCACGCCCATCTTCTGCGCCCGCACCAAGGCCCAGACCGACAGCGCCACATAACCCTTCATGTCACAGGTGCCGCGCCCATAAAGCCGCCCGCCGCGTTCCACCACCGTCCAAGGGTCCGAGCTCCACTCCTGCCCATCCACCGGCACCACATCGGAATGGCCCGACAAGACCACCGCCCCCTCCACCCGTGGGCCTGCATGGGCCATCAGCGCGGCCTTTTGGCGGTCCTCATTCCAATGGCGATGACATTCGATGCCATGGCCAGTCAGATAGCCCTCCAGCCAATCGACCAGCGCCAGATTGCTGTCACGGCTCACGGTCGGAAAGGCCACCAGCCGCTCCAACAGGTGACGTGGCGTCAGTTCTTCCATGACAGTTCCCTCCCGATTTCGCCGAAAGGTGGCCCTGCGCATGGGCGCTGTCAATCCATGGCAATCTGCCGATCCCGCACGACAATCTGTGCGGCCCTTTCGGCACATCGGTCGTCATATTCAGGCTTGCGAGGTGCAGAAAAATCGTCAAGACTTGGCGAAATTCGACACTCCGGGCCAACCGGGTGCAAATAAAAACAAAATAAAAACAAATGCCTGGGGAGTTACATATGCCCGATGGGGCCGCACCCGTCCTTGATGTCAGGGGGCTGAAAACCGTCTTCCGCACCCGCGGGGGCGAGATTCACGCTGTCAACTCCGTCAGCTTTCACCTCAACCGGGGCGAGGTTTTGGGCGTGGTGGGCGAAAGCGGCTCGGGCAAGTCTGTCACCATGATGAGCTTGATCGGCCTTTTGCCCAGCCCCCCCGCAGAAATTCGCGGCGGCGAGGTGATGCTGGGCGAGCGGGATTTGCTGAAAATCGGGACCGAAGAGCTGCGTCAGGTGCGCGGTGCCAAGATCGGCTTTGTGTTCCAAGACCCGATGACCAGCCTGAACCCGGTGTTCACCGTCGGCATGCAGATCATGGAGCCCTTGCGCGAACATATGGGGCTGGACAAACGGCAGGCCGAGGCCCGCGCAGTCGAGCTTTTGGAACTCGTCGGCATCCCCGATGCCCGCAGCCGGTTGAAATCCTATCCGCATCAGTTTTCCGGCGGCATGCGCCAGCGCGTGATGATTGCCATCGCCTTGGCCTGTGATCCCGATGTGCTGATCGCCGATGAACCCACCACGGCGCTTGATGTGACCATTCAGGCGCAAATTCTTGAATTGGTGAAGGAGCTTCGCCAGAAACTGGGCATGGCAATCATCTGGATCACCCATGATCTGGGCGTCATCGCCGCCGTGGCCGACCGTGTGATGGTGATGTATGGCGGGCAAGTGGTCGAACACGGGCCGGTGAAAGAGATTTTCGCCAACCCCCGCCACCCCTATACCCGCGCGCTTTTGAAAACCATTCCTTCGATTTCCGGCGCGCGCGAAGATCGGCTTCAGGTGATCGAGGGCCAGCCCCCCATCCTGAACGCCGCCCCCACCGCCTGCCCGTTCCGCGCGCGCTGTGGTCACGCGATGGCGCGCTGCGACAGCGAAAACCCCGCCCGCCGCGCCGTGGACGCGGCCCCCTTGGGCCATGGCCATGATGTCGCCTGCCACTGGAGCCCGGAGGCCGCCGATGCGTGACACCCGCACAGACCCGGTCCGTCCCGCGCCACTGGTTCAGGTCACCGATCTGAAAATGCATTTTCCCATCTACACCGGCGTCTTTCGCCGCCACACTGGCGATGTGAAGGCGGTGGATGGGGTCTCCTTCACCATCCAGCCCGGCGAAACCCTTGGTCTTGTGGGCGAATCCGGCTGCGGCAAATCCACCGTGGGCCGCGCGCTTTTGCGGCTTTATGAACCAACCTCTGGCCGCGTGGTGATTGAGGGCGAGGATATCGCCACTTTGGACGCCGAAACCCTGCGCCGCAAACGCCCTTCGATGCAGATGGTGTTTCAAGACCCCCAAGCCTCGCTCAACCCCCGCATGACGCTGTCGGCGATCATTTCCGAACCCATGGTGGAACACACCACCATGACGGCCGAGGAACGTCTGGCCCGGGTTTATGAGCTGATGGATGCCGTCGGCCTCAACCGCCGCTTTGCCAACCGCTACCTGCATGAGTTTTCCGGCGGCCAGCGCCAGCGCATCGGCATCGCCCGCGCCTTGGCGTTGAACCCGAAATTCATCGTCTGCGACGAACCCATCGCGGCGCTGGATGTGTCCATTCAGGCCCAAGTCGTGAACTTGCTGGAAGATTTGCAGGAAAAATTCGGGCTGACCTATCTTTTCATCAGCCATGATCTGTCGATGGTGCGCCATATCGCGGACCGCGTGGCGGTGATGTATCTGGGCCGGATTGCAGAACTATCGCCGCGCGACGATCTCTATTCCCGTCCCCTGCATCCTTACGCCGAGGCACTCTTGTCGGCGGTGAACGAACCCGACCCGAACCGCGCCCGGCGCGAGCGGATCGTTCTGAAAGGCGATGTCCCCTCGCCCGCCAATCCGCCCAAGGGCTGCGCCTTTTCCACCCGCTGCCCCAAGGCTTTTGGCCCCTGCCGCAGCCTGCGCCCCGAACTGACCGAGGTCGAGCCGGGCCGCTTTGTGGCCTGCCACCTCTTTACCCATACGACCGACGCCGCACCAACCGGCGCGCCCGAGGCTTCTGAGCATAACCAACAAGGAGAGACGACATGAAACTGAAAACCGCCCTTCTGGGCGCGGCCTGCGCCGTGGCCTTCGCGCCCGCCGCCTTTGCCGAACGTGGCGCCGATGGCCACGTCAACGTGCTGTATTGGCAGGCCCCCTCCACGCTCAACCCCTACCTGTCCTCGGGCACCAAGGATGTGGAAACCGCCTCGCTGATTCTTGAGGGTCTGGCGGGCTTTAACGAAAAGGGCGAAGTCGTCGCCCGTCTGGCCGAATCCGTCCCGACCGTGGAAAACGGCGGTGTGGCAGCGGACCTCACCTCGATCACCTGGAAATTGCAGCCCGGCCTTTTGTGGTCTGACGGCACCCCCGTGACCTCGGCCGATGCGAAATTCACTTGGGAATACTGCACCCATCCCGAAGGCGGCTGCGCTCAGGCCGCCCGCTATGAAGGCATCGCGGCCATCGAAACCCCCGACGATTTGACCGTCGTCATCAAATTCGCCGCCCCCAAGCCGAACCCCTACACCGCCTTTGTTGGCGGCACCTCGCCCATCCTGCAGGCCGCGCAATTCGCCAATTGCCTTGGCGCCGCCGCCTCGACCTGCACCGAGCAGAACTTTGGCCCGATCGGCACCGGTCCCTTTGTCGTGACCGAATTCAAGACCAATGACACCGTGTCCTTGGCCGCGAACCCGAACTACCGCGACCCGGCCAAGCCCGCCTTTGCCACCATGACCGTCAAAGGCGGTGGCGACGCCGAGGCCGCAGCCCGCGCCGTCATGGAAACCGGCGAGTTTGACTATGCCTGGAACACCCAGATCAACCCCGAACTTCAGGCCGCCATGGCCGGCGGCGGCAAGGGCATGTTCCAAAACGGCTTTGGCACCTTGGTCGAACGGATCGAGATGAACATGACCGATCCCTCGCCCTCGCTGCCCGAAGGTGAGCGTTCGACCACCATGCACCCGCATCCGATCTTGTCGGATATCCGTGTGCGCACCGCGCTCTCCAAGGCGATTGACCGCCAGATTCTGGTGGATGTCGGCTACGGCTCGTCGGGCCGCCCGACCTGTAACCTCGTGCCCGCACCGGAAATGTTCGCCTCCGACAACACCGGCTGTCTGACCCAAGACATGGAAGGCGCCAAGGCGCTTTTGGACGAGGCAGGCTGGGTTGTGGGCGCTGACGGCATCCGCGAAAAAGACGGCAAGAAGCTCCAGCTTCTCTACCAAACCTCAACCAACCCCGTCCGTCAGGACTTCCAAGCGCTGATCAAGGGCTGGTGGAACGAAATCGGCGTCGGCGTTGAGTTGAAGAACATCGACGCCTCGGTGTTCTTCGGCGGTGACGCGGGTTCGCCCGACACCTTCCAAAAGTTCTACGCCGACGTCGAAATGTATGCCAACAACTTCGACGGCACCGACCCCGAGCCCTATCTGGCACAATACATGTGCGACAAGATCCCCGGCCCGGCAAACCAGTGGCAGGGCGAAAACATCAACCGTTTCTGCGACCCGGCCTATGACGCCTTGGTCAAGGAAATGTCGGCCACCGCCGAGATGGGCAAGCGCGCCGAACTGGCCAAGAAGATGAACGACATGCTGACCAAAGACAGCATGGTCGTCGTGCCCTTGGTCGACCGAGGTCGTCTGTCGGCCGTCTCGACCACCCTTGGCGGCGTTGTGCTGAACACTTGGGACACCGAACTCTGGAACGCCCAAGACTGGTTCCGCATCAAGTGATCTAACGATCATCGGGGGGCGGGCCAGACCCGGCCCGCCCCCTTTTCACCCCGTTCTTTACGACTGCTGATCAAAGGCGCACCGCCCCATGCTCACTTACACGCTGAGACGGCTACTTCTGGCCATCCCGACGCTTTTGCTGATCAGTCTTGTGATTTTTCTGTTGGTGGACTTGGCCCCCGGCTCTCCGGCCTCGGAAATCCCGCTGACCGTGCCGCCCGAGGTGCGCGAGAAAATCCTTGAATCCTTGGGCGTCAACCAGCCGCTTTTTGTGCGCTATTTCCTTTGGCTGAAACAGTTTTTCTGGGTCGAGCCCCTGAACGGCATCGACGCCCTCTTTGGCACGAATTACGCCGAAGGCATGCAGCGCATCATCAGCTATCAAACCCGCAGCCCGGTCTTTCCGCTGATCGGCGAACGCCTGCCCCAAACCCTGACCGTGATCGGCACCGCCTATCTGGTGGGCGTTCTCATCGCCCTGCCCATCGGCATCTATTCGGCCTACCGGCAGTATTCGATGTTTGACCAATTCGGCACCATGTTCGCCATGATCGGCTTTTCCGTGCCCACCTTCTTCACCGGCACGGTATTCATCATCGTCTTTGGCGTCTGGCTGGGATGGTTCCCGACCAAATACGACACCACCTTGGTCGTCACCGATTGGGAAAGCTTCCTGAAACAACTGCGCCAGATGGCGATGCCCGTCATGGTGCTGGGTCTGGCCAATGCCGCCGCGATCAGCCGCTATATGCGCTCCTCCATGCTGGAAAACATGCGCCAAGACTATGTGCGCACCGCCCGCGCCAAGGGGATGTCGGAGCGGACCGTGGTTTTGAAACACGTCCTGCGCAATTCGATGATCCCGGTTGTCACCATCATCGCCCTTGGCATCCCGTCAATCTTTGGCGGCGCGATCATCACCGAGAACCTTTTTGGCGTGAACGGCATCGGGGCGGCCCTGATCGGAGCCATCCGCGGCAATGACCTGCCCATGGTGCAAACGCTGGCCTTCATCTTCGCGATCCTGATCGTGACCTTCAACCTGATTGCCGATGTGCTTTACGGCCTTCTCGATCCGAGGATCCGCTATGACTGACACCACAGCGCTCGACAAACCCGAAAGCCAGTCGGCGGCGATCTGGCGGCAATTCCGCCAGCACAAGGGCGCGGTCTTTGGCCTCTGTGTGCTGACATTCCTGATCGTCTTTACCCTGATTGGGCCCTTGTTTTGGCAAGCGCCCGAGCTGACGACGACCCAGCAGATCCTGAACAAGAACAAACCACCCAGCTGGGCGCACCCCATGGGCACCGACCAGATCGGTCGCGACATTTTAGAACGCATGATGCAGGCGGGTCGGGTGTCCTTGGCGGTGGGCTTTGCCGCCATGCTGATCGCGATTTTCGTCGGCACCTTTATCGGGGTGCTCGCGGGCTATTTCAAACGGTTGGATGGCCCCTTGATGCGCCTGACCGACATGTTCCTCGCCCTGCCCTTGATCCCGCTTCTTCTGGTCATGGTGATGCTGTTTCGCGACAAGATCGCCGGCGTTGTCGGCCCCGAAATGGGGGCCTTCATCCTGATCGTTTTTGCCATTGGCGTCACCAGCTGGATGCACGCCGCCCGCATCGTGCGCGGCGAGGTGCTGGCGCTGAAAGAACGCGAATATGTGCTGGCCGCGCGCTCCATCGGCACCCCGCCCCGCCGGGTGATCCTGCGCCATATCCTGCCCAATGTCGTCTCGCCCGTCATGGTGGCCGCCACCTTGGGCATCGCCGAGGCGATCATCACGGAATCCGTGCTCTCCTTCCTCGGCCTCGGCTTTCCGCCCGATTTCCCGACATGGGGGCGGCTGCTGTTCGACGGGTTGCAATATATGCAGCTTTACCCCGAGCGGGTGATCTGGCCGGGTCTGGCGATCTCGTTGACCGTGCTGTCGGTGAATTACATCGGCGACGGCCTGCGCGACGCGCTCGACCCAAAGGCCCGCGGGCGCTGAACAATCGGGCACCCGCGCGCCAGAACAAAACGATTTTTCGTCGAAAAATCGCCCCCCCATCCGCCCGCAGGCCAGGATTTTTCGTCGAAAAATCGGATCAGTGCATCGATTTGCGAATGCGGCGCACCATGAACCACACCGCCCCCACCACCGGCAGCACCAAGGCGGCGGTCAGCGCCTCTTTGGTCATGCCGATCTTATCGCCCAAGGGCGCGGCCAGATAGGACGCGAGGCTCACCGCATAATAGCTGATCGCCACCACCGACAGCCCTTCCACCGTATGCTGAAGCCTCAGCGCAAGGTCCGCCCGCCGGTCCATGCTTTCCAACAGCTTTTGGTTCTGTGCTGACCGTTCCACATCCACCCGCGTGCGCAACAGTTCCGCCGCCCGCTCGGCCCGTTCGGCCATTTCCTTCAGCCGCTTCTCGGCCGATTTCACCGTGCGCATCGCCGGATCATAGCGGCGCATCATGAACTCGCCAAAGGTCTGCCGCCCCGCCACCCGCTCCTCGCGCAAGACCTGCACGCGTTGGCTCAAGATCGCCTCATAGGCCGCCGTCGCCCCAAAGCGGAATGAGAATTTCACCGCCAGACTTTCCAACTCGGCTGAGATGGCCAACAGGTTGTGCAGCGCCGCCTCGGGCGAGGGTTCCGAGGCATCCAGCCCCCCGACCAGTGCCGCCAAGCGCGGATCAAGCGTGTTGAGCTGCGCCGTCAACTGACGCGAGCGCATCAGCCCCAGCATCGACATCGCGCGATAGGTCTCAATCTCGCACAGCCGCTGCACGATGCGCCCCACCCGGCGCCCCCCCGTGCCCGGTCGCACAAAGACGGCAAAGCGCATATGCCCCGCCGGATCAATCCGGAAATCCCCCGCAATCACCGCCGCCCCATCGACAACGCGGGCAATCGCCAGACTTTCGGCCACGAACCAACTGTCCAGCAGCGCCAAAAGCGCGGTGTCATCTTCGGGCAGCGTCTCGACCCGGATCAGAACCGAGGTCAGCCGCTTGCCCGGTGCCGCCGCGATCCATTCGGCCGGAAACACCTCGGCCTCCATCGGATCAAAGGGCCGCGCCGACAGGCCCGGCGTAAAGGCCGAATAGGTCACAAACTCGGTATGGCTTTCCCACTTCAACTCCGACCGGCCAATTGGCCCGGCGAAATGCGTGGCCTCTGGCTGCGGATGGCTGGCGCCATTGCGGTCCAACAGCGCCAAAAGATGCGCACGGTCCAAGCCCCGATCCCGGTTCGCCGCATCCACGGGTTCCTTGATCGCGATATAGGCGGCCATGCAAGGCGCCTCCAGCACCGGGAAGGGCCGCGCATGCAGCTCGTTCACGGTGGCATAGCGCAAAGGATGGTCGGGCAGGTTCGGCAAGGCGGGCATGTTTTCAGATCCAGTCTGTGGTCCCTTCTGCTTGCCCACAGATTTCCCCCGCGCCCATGCCTAAATGCAGCATACCGGGGTATGCGCCCGACCTGTTGCGAAAATGCAAAGGCCCCGGGGGGTTACCCGGGGCCAATGCCTGAAAAACAATCACCAAAGATCAATCGATCAGCGGCAACAGCGCATCCAGCGACTTCTTGGCATCGCCATAGAACATCCGGGTGTTCTCTTTGTAAAACAGCGGATTTTCGATGCCAGAATAGCCGGTGCCCTGCCCGCGCTTGGACACAAACACCTGCTTGGCCTTCCAGCATTCCAAAACCGGCATCCCCGCGATGGGGCTGTTGGGGTCTTCTTGGGCTGCCGGGTTCACGATGTCGTTTGACCCGATCACGATGGCCACGTCGGTGGACGGGAAATCCTCATTGATCTCGTCCATCTCCAGCACGATGTCATAAGGCACCTTCGCCTCGGCCAACAGCACGTTCATGTGGCCGGGCAAACGGCCCGCCACCGGGTGAATGGCGAACCGCACGGTCTTGCCTTTGGCGCGCAGCTTGCGCGTCAGTTCCGACACCGATTGCTGCGCCTGCGCCACCGCCATGCCGTAACCCGGAATGATGATGATGCTGTCCGCCTCATTCAGCGCCGCCGCCACACCATCGGTGTCAATGGCCACCTGCTCGCCCACAACTTCCATCGCAGGCCCCGTGGTGCCGCCAAAGCCGCCCAAGATCACGCTGATAAAGCTGCGGTTCATCGCCTTACACATGATGTAAGACAAGATCGCCCCGGACGAGCCCACCAGCGCACCGACCACGATCAACAGGTCATTCGACAGCGAAAACCCGATCGCCGCCGCCGCCCAGCCGGAATAGCTGTTCAGCATCGACACCACGACAGGCATATCCGCCCCGCCAATGCCCATGATCAGGTGATAGCCGATGAAAAACGCCGCCAGCGTCATCACGAGCAAGGCCCAAGTCCCCGCGCCGTTGAAATACATCACCAACAAGATCAAGGACAAAGCCGCAGCGCCCGCGTTCAGCATATGACCGCCCGGCAGCTTTTTCGCCTTGCCATCCACCTTGCCCGCCAACTTGCCATAGGCAATGACCGAGCCTGTAAAGGTCACAGCACCGATGAACACGCCAAGGAAGGTTTCAATCTTCAAAATGGCAATTTCCGAGGCCGATTTTTCAGCGATCTTCTGGGCAAAGCCCGACAAAGCCGCCAGCGCATCGGCGTCGCCTGCCGCCTGCAAAGCGGCAATGCCTGACATCTCGATCTGGGTGTTATAGCCGATGAACACCGCCGCCAGACCAACCAGCGAATGCATCGCGGCCACCAGCTGCGGCATTTCCGTCATCTGCACACGCTGCGCCACAACCCAGCCAATCGCGCCGCCAACGGCAATCATCACCAGCGAAATCAACCAGTTGCCATAGCCCGGCCCAATCAGCGTTGCCGCCACAGCCAAGGCCATGCCCGCAATGCCATACCAAACCGCGCGCTTGGCGCTTTCCTGCCCCGACAAGCCGCCCAGCGACTGGATCGACAGAACAGCCGCAACCACATAGGCCGCCGTGGTAAATCCGTATTCCATTTCGGCCCCCTTACGACTTTTGGAACATGGCGAGCATGCGCCGGGTGACCATAAAGCCCCCGAAAATGTTGATCCCCGCCATGAAGACCGACAGCGCGCCAAGGATGACAACCAGCCAGTTGCCCGACCCGATCTGCATCAAGGCCCCCAGAATGATGATCGACGAAATCGCATTGGTCACCGCCATCAAAGGCGTATGAAGCGAGTGGCTCACATTCCAGATCACCTGCACGCCGACATAGACCGCCAGCACAAAGACGATGAAATGCGACATGAAACTTGCCGGGGTAAACAGACCCGCCAGCAAGATCAGCGCCCCGCCGCCCAGCAACATCGCCACTTGGGTCTTCGTCTCGGCCTTGAACGCCGCCGCTTCTGCGGCGCGGCGCTCCTCGGGGGTTGGTTCCTTGACCTTTTCCTTCGGCTTGGCCGCCGCAATCGCGGCCACCTTTGGCGGCGGTGGCGGGAAGGTTACCGCCCCCTGATGGGAAACGGTCGCACCCCGGATCACGTCATCTTCCATATTGTGAACGATGACACCGTCTTTCTTGGGCGTCAGGTCGGTCAACATATGGCGGATATTGGTGGAATAAAGTGTGCTGGCCTGCGCGGCCATCCGGCTGGGGAAATCGGTATATCCCACGACAGTCACACCATTTTCCGTGACGAGCTTTTCATCCGCAATCGTCAGATCGCAGTTGCCGCCGCGTTCCGCCGCAAGGTCAACGATGACAGAGCCGGGCTTCATCATCTCGACCATATCCTTGGTCCACAGCTTCGGCGCAGGCCGTCCGGGGATCAAGGCGGTGGTGATTACGATGTCCATCTCCGGGGCCAGCTCGCGGAACTTGGCCAACTGCTTGGCCGCAAAGGCCGGGCTAGAGGGGGCCGCATAGCCGCCCGTCGCCGCGCCATCGGGCAGTTCGGATGCGTCAAACTCCAGATAGACAAAGGACGCGCCCATCGATTCAATCTGCTCGGCCACCTCGGGGCGCACGTCAAAGGCATGCACAATGGCGCCCAGCGAGACGCTTGTGCCAATCGCGGCCAATCCGGCCACACCGGCCCCCACGATCAACACCTTGGCCGGCGGCACCTTGCCCGCCGCTGTCACTTGCCCCGTGAAGAAGCGGCCAAAGTTATTGCCCGCCTCAATCACCGCGCGATAGCCCGCGATATTGGCCATCGACGACAGCGCATCCATTTTCTGCGCACGGCTGATCCGCGGCACCATATCCATGGCCACCACCGTCGCACCGCGCTCGGCCACCAGCTTCAAAAGCGCCTCATTCTGCGCGGGCCAAAAGAAGGAAATCAGCGTCTGCCCCTCACGCAGCAGCTTGGCTTCCTTTTCCTCAGGGCCGCGCACCTTGACCAGCACATCCGCCGCCGCAATCACCGCCTTGGCGTCTTTCAACACCTCAACCCCAGCGGCGGCATAAAGCGCGTCTGAAAACCCCGCCTTGGCCCCAGCCCCGGCCTGAATGCAACAGCTATGGCCCAGCTTGACCAGTTGAAGCGCGGAATCGGGCGTCATCGCCACCCGGTTCTCGCCCTCATAGATTTCCTTCAAAGCCCCGATTTTCAATGATCTTCCCCCAGTTCCCAAAGGCGCAGCCGCCCCGGTTTTCGTTTATGTTCTCCGTCAGATCCAGCGCCTGACACGCGTAAACCATTCTGCCGCCTGATCGCCAAAGGCGCTGGCCAGCCGTTCTTCTTCAGGCTTGATGAACCGATCCGTGATCACCCAGACAAACGCCCCTAGCACAGCTAGCCCGATCAGCGAATTTGTCCAAAACGTCGCAGCCAGCAAAATCAAGGCATCGCCCAGATAGATCGGATTGCGCGAAATCGCGAAAACCCCGTCCGTGACCAAAGCCTGCGGCACCCGGTGCGGGATCACCGTCGTGCCCCTTGCCCGCATCCTCAGCGCAGCCTTTGCCATCAACCAAAGACCTAAAACCGCACAGGCCAAAGCCAGACCCGGCCCATAGACGCCAAAGCCAATCGGCAATGGCACAAGGGCCAAGACCCAGATCAGGCCCAGCCCCCCAACCGTCCAGACAGGCGGCCAATCGAACAGTTTTGCCAAAAGTGCCTGCACCCTGGCCCTCTCTCCCCCGCATTCTGCGAATGCATAATGCCCAAGCACTTGCCACATGCAACCGCTTTCCATCGATGAAACGTCGCATTCCCCCAAGCAAAGGCGCTTTGGCCCAAGCGCGCGCGGGCCCGAATCCTTCAAGCTTGAAATTTTAACGCAAGCCCCGCCCGCTCTCTTGATTGCCCGCCCAAAGGATGCGACCTTCGCGCCAAAGCCAAAGGACCATCATGACCGATTTCGCCGCCACCCGCGCCCAGTTTCACCTGCCCAAAGGCATCATCTATCTGGACGGCAATTCGCTCGGCGTGCTGCCAAAGGCCGCCGCCGCTCGGGTCGCCCAAACCGTGCAGGACGAATGGGGCGAGATGCTGATCACCGGCTGGAACAAGGCCGGCTGGATGGACAAACCAATGAGCGTGGGCAACCGCATCGCGCGTCTGATCGGGGCCGAACCGAACTCGGTCGCCATGGGCGACACGCTCTCGATCAAGGTCTATCAAGCACTCGCCTCAGCGCTTGAGATGAACGCCCCCCGCAAGGTCATCCTCAGCGACAGCGGCAACTTCCCTTCCGATCTTTACATGGCCCAAGGGCTCTGCCGCACGCTGGGCGAAGGCTACACGCTCAAAATCGTCGCCCCCGAAGAGGTGCTTGACGCCATTGATGACACCGTCGCCGTGACCATGATCACCGAGGTCGACTACCGCACCGGGCGCAAACATGACATGGACGCGATCAACAAACGCGCCCATGACAAAGGCGCGCTGACGATCTGGGATCTTGCGCATTCCGCAGGCGCCTTCCCGGTGGAACTGGCCAAGGCCGGGGCCGATTTCGCCTGCGGCTGCACCTATAAATACCTCAACTCCGGCCCCGGCGGCCCGGCCTTCATCTATGTCGCCCCCCGCCACCAAGACCGCGCCCGCCCCGCCCTTTCGGGCTGGCAAGGCCATGATGCCCCCTTCGCCTTCGATCTCGACTATCGCCCCGCACAAGGGGCTGAACGTATGCGCGTCGGCACCCCCCCCATCCTGCAACTCGCCGCCCTCGAAGCATCATTGGATATCTGGGACAGCGTCGACATGGCCGCGCTCCGCGCCCGCTCGCTGGCACTGACCGACCAATTCATCAAAGGTGTCGAGGCCACCTGCCCCACCCTCACCCTCGCCACCCCGCGCGATCACGCGCAGCGCGGCAGCCAAGTCTCCTTCCGCCACCCCGAAGGCTACGCCATCATGCAGGCCCTGATTTCCAAAGGCGTGATCGGCGATTTCCGCGCCCCCGACATCATCCGCTTCGGCTTCACGCCGCTTTACACCACCCATGACGAGGTGGCACGGGCGGTGGAAATCCTCGCCGAGATCATGGCAAAATCGCTCTGGGACACCCCCGAATTCAAAACCCGCAAAAAGGTAACCTGATCTGATGGGCTTCCTCTTGGCTCAAATACTCCCGCCGGAGGCTCCCGGCCTTGGCGTCGAAGCCTCCGGCGGGAGTATTTTTACCAAGAGGAAGGCCGCAACCCACCCCCTGTGCCGCCCCGCAGGCTGGACCTGCCTTTGGCGGCGGATCGGCAATCTCTCCGTGTTGAACCGAAAAACATGCGTCGCCTGACGCCAATTTTCCTTTCACATTGACGGAGCTTTCCATGACCACCTACGACCCCGCCCGCGAAGGCGCCGAGATGTCGTTTGACGGCCGCATGTCCTATGGCGACTATCTGCAGATCGACCGCATCCTCGATGCCCAGCGCCTGCTGACCGGCGCGCATGATGAGATGCTGTTCATCATCCAGCACCAGACCTCCGAGCTTTGGATGCGCCTTGCGCTGCATGAGCTGGACGCCGCGCGCGCCGCCATTGCCGCCGACCGCGCGCCCGAGGCCTTCAAGATGCTGGCGCGCATTTCCCGCATCTTTGAACAGCTCAACAGCGCCTGGGACGTGCTGCGCACCATGACACCCTCGGATTACACCACCTTTCGTGAAGGCTTGGGCCAATCCTCGGGCTTTCAGTCCTGGCAATACCGGCTGATCGAATATGCCGTCGGCAACCGCAACCTTGCCATGCTCAAACCCCATGCCCACCGCCCCGACCTGACGGCCAAGCTTGAGGCCGAGCTTGCCCGCCCCTCGCTTTATGACGAGGCGCTGCGCCATCTCGCCCGCGCGGGCCTGCCGGTTCCGGCCGATGTCCTGAACCGCGATCTGCGGCAGGCTTGGGTGGCCAATGACGCCGTGCGCGCGGTCTGGGAACAGGTTTACCGCGACCCCGCGCGCTATTGGCAGGCCTATGAGCTGGCCGAAAAGCTGGTGGATTTCGAAGATTACTTCCGCCGCTGGCGCTTTAACCACGTCACCACGGTGGAACGCGTGATCGGGTTGAAACGCGGCACCGGCGGCACCGGCGGGGTCAGCTATCTGCGCCGGATGCTCGAGGTCGAGCTCTTCCCCGAGCTGTGGCATCTGCGCACCTCGCTCTGACCCCAAAGGCCCCAGCCGCGCGCCGATCACCACCCCGTGAGCGGCGCGCATGCCATCGGGCTTTGACGCCACAGGGCGGCTGGGCTATTCTGCATTGAAATCTTGGCCGCTTTGGCCCGGAATCGCTTGGATATATCGATGCCCGCGCTTGCCCTTCCCACCCTCTCGACCCGCCTTCTGGCCGCCACCTGCGTGATCCTGTCTTTGTCGGCCTGCGTGGTCGATCCGGCCCTGACCGGCGGCACCGCCGCCCCCGGCGTCAAAACCGCTGACCTGCCGAAAAAGCCCGAACTGATCGAAGGCGTCTATTCGGCCAAGGCCGACGCCAAGTTCAACGTGCCCGCCATTCCGGTGGAAAAGGTGCCCGAGCAGTTCCAGCGCCAGACCGTCGTCTATGAAACCGACCAGCCCGTCGGCACCATCATCATCAACCCGGCAACCAAGCATCTCTATCTTGTCACCGGCAAGAACAAGGCCATCCGTTACGGCATTTCGGTCGGCAAGGCCGGGTTCCAATGGTCGGGTGAGGCGCTGATCACCGGGCGCAAGCATTGGCCCACCTGGACCCCGCCGAAAGAGATGATCGAGCGTAAGCCCGAACTGTCGAAATGGGAAAAGGGCCAACCGGGCGGGCCGGAAAACCCCTTGGGCGCGCGCGCGCTTTATCTCACAACCAATGGCATCGACTATGGCTATCGCATCCATGGCACGCCGGAATGGAACTCGATCGGGCGCAATGCCTCGTCGGGCTGTATCCGCATGATCAATCAGGATGTGATGGACCTTTATGAGCGGGTGCCCGACAACACCAAAGTGATTGTGCTGAACGCCGATGGCTCGCTGCCGAAAAAGCTGACCCTGCCGCCGCCGCAGCCGAAAAAGGCTGCCGCCAAGCCCGCCGCAGAACCAACCATCGTCGTACCAAAGCCCGCGGTGATGCCGGCCCCGGTGATCACCACGGGCACCGTCACACCCGCCGCGGCGGTGGTGACACCGGCCCCGACCGTCACCCCATCCGCCACGGCAACCGCCGCGCCAAGCCCTGCCCCTGCCACCGCAGCGCCAAGCTGTGCGGTCGCTTTGGTCAACGGTGTCTGCCCGTCCAACTGACGAGAAAAGACAGAGCTTAACAAAAGGCGGCCCAAACCCATGGGCCGCCTTTTGTCTTTCCCAAGCCTCACAGCACCCCCCCGACGAGGCGCGCCACTGCGCGCACGAGGAGGTGTCACATCACCCCAGCCAAGCCCGGTAATCGCTGACCAGCAAATGCAACGGCGGCTCATCCTCTTCAATCTCGGCAAAGCGGCCAATGGGTTCGCGAAAGACATTGTCGCTCTCGTCATCATTGACCGTCGAGACCTCGCCAATCAGCACATCGCCCCCCTCGCCCCAAAAGGCGTGCCAGTCGCCCGGCATCAAGGTCACGCTTTCCCCCGGCGCAAGCCGCAGCTTGTCCCCGGGCGCATAGGCGCGATCAATCCCGTCACAGCGCACCATGCCGCCCCGGTCCGGCGCAAAGCCGCCCTTGTCGTCTGAGCCGTAAAGCTCCACCACCAGCGTGGCCCCGCCGCGGTTGATGATATCTTCGGCCTTGATGACATGGGTATGCATGGGCGACAGCTGATCTTGCCGCGAAATCAACAGCTTTTCGGCATAGCACATGCCGCCCCCGCGTTGCAGATCCGACAAAAGCCCATTGCGCAGCGTGAACAAAAACAGGCCCATCTCGTCAAAGCGGCCCTGCCCATAATCGGTGATGTCCCAGCCACAGCGCCCCGAAATCACCCGGGCGGCCACATCGCGCTTGGCGCGAAAGGTCTCTGGGCTCCAATAGGCAAAGGGCGGCAGGACAAATCCGTAATGGCGGATCATCTCATCGGCGGCCTGCATGATCTGGTTGATTGTCGAGCGCTTCATCGGCCCCCCCAAGGTCTTGGCCGCTATGGGCGTTGCGGGCCGACTATACCCAAGGCGTTAGCGCAAACAAGCGTGGTTTTCGCGGCCATGCACCCGCCCGACATCGCGGCAGCATGGCTCCCAGCCCCCTAACCCCGCCGCGCCGCCCAGTCACGCACCGCCTGCCCAAAGGCGGTGAACAAAGGCCGCGACACCGGGTCATTGGCGGCATTCCATTCGGGGTGCCATTGCACGGCCAAAGTAAAGCCCGGCGCATCTTTGACATAGATCGCCTCAGGCGTGCCGTCAGGCGCATGGCCATCAATCACAATCCGACTGCCCGCCCGCGCAATGCCTTGGCCGTGCAGCGTGTTGGTCATCACCTCCTCGGCCCCCATCAGGCGGTGAAACACGCCCCCTGTGGTAAAACGCACCGCATGGCGCAGGGCAAAAACCTCGGCCATCGTGCCATCGGGCGGCATGCGGTGGTTCATCCGGCCCGGCAAATCACGGATTTCGGGGTGCAAACTGCCCCCCATCGCCACGTTGATTTCCTGAAACCCCCGGCAAATGCCAAGGAAGGGCTGGCCCCGCTCGACACAGGCGCGCACCAAGGGCAGCGTAATGGCATCGCGGTTGCGGTCAAAGGCACCATGGGCCGGGGTTTCCTCCTCGCCATATTCCGAAGGATGCACATTGGGCTGCCCCCCCGTCAGCAAAAACCCGTCACAGCTTTCCAACAGCTCCTCAACCGTCACAAGCCGCGGGTCCGAGGGCAGGATCATCGGCAAACAGCGCGCCACCTCGGCCACCGCGATCGAGTTGATATGCCCCGAGGCATGCACCTCATAGCGGTCATTCATCTGATGCGAATTCGAGATGATCCCAACGATCGGCCGTTTGGTCTGTGCCATCTGCTGTTGTCCTTGCGTCGCGCGCCCCTAGCATAGAAAGGCCGCCGCCCAAGGTGAAGCCCCCCTTCGTGCCCATCGCCGAACAGGGGCTGTGCATGTCCCCCTCACCAAAGGGTGATTTGCATGGCCTCCCCCGGCTGCGACAGTTATGGTGCGACAGCCGCGCCCTGCCCCCAACGGGCCGGGCCATGAATAAGGAGCCACCCAATGATCCGTCTCACCGCGCTTAGCCTTTTGCTCTGTGCCGCCACCATGGCGCAGGCCGAAACCGCCGCCGATCCACATGCTGGCCATCAGATGATGACCGCCGCACCTTCGGGCGATGAGACCGCCTCGACCTTGGCCTATATGCAGGCCAACACCACCATGCATGAGGCCATGGCAATCGACTTTACCGGCAACGCCGACATCGACTTTATCGCAGGCATGATCCCCCATCACCAAGGCGCAGTGGACATGGCCCGCATCGTGCTGGAACATGGCCAAGACCCCGAGGTGCGCAAACTGGCCGAAGCCGTGATCGCCGCGCAAGAGGCCGAAATCGCTTGGATGCAGGACTGGCTGGCCAAAAACGGCCAATAAACAGGCCAAACCCACCGTCAACGGCAGGGGGACCAAACGCGCCCCCTGCTCAAAATTTCCCGCCCCTATCCGCTAAGACGCCGCCCGCGACCGCATCGAGATATAGATCGCACAGCCAATCAGGATCGCCACGCCAAGAAAGGTATAGGCATCCGGAAAATCGCCAAAAAACCACCAGCCCAGCGCGACCGAGGTGATCATCTCGGTATAGGCCAAAGGTGCCAAAAGCGAGGCTTCGGCATGGTCATAGGCCCGCACGATCATCAAATGACCAAAGGTCGCAATCACCGCCAGCCCGACAAACAGCGCCCATTGCTCGGGGCTGGGCCAGACCCAAATCCATCCGATCACCGCTGACAAAATCAGCCCCCCCAAAAGCGAGGTCTGGAACGTCGTCACCATCGCATGGGCTTGGCCCGAGATTGCCCGAGTCATGATGAAATAGCAGGCCAGATTGGCCCCCGCCGCCAAAGCATACCACGCGCCAGGGTTCACCTCGGTCAGGCCGGGGCGAATGATGATCAGCGTGCCGACAAAGCCCACCGCCACCGCCGCCCAACGCCGCGGCCCCACCCTTTCGCGCAAGACCAAGGCCGACAGAACCGTCACAATCAAGGGCTGCACGAAAAAGATCGCCAAGGCATCGGCAATCGGCAGCCATTTCAGCGACAGGAAAAAGCAAAAGGTGGCGGCGACCAGAAAAGCCGCCCGCAAGCTATGATACCACGGACGCGCGGGCCACAGCCCCCGAGGCCCCGCAATCCGCCAGGCAAAGGGCAGCGTCAGCACCGCCCCCAAAGCCAGCCGCGCCCACACCACCTGCAACACCGGAATCCCCTGCTGGCCCAGCATCTTGGCAATCACATCAATGCCCGGCAACACCGCCATCGCGCCCAGCATTAAGGCGACCCCCATGATCGGGCGCTTCACTTGCATATTCATGCGCCATGGCCCCCGGCCGCAGCCGCGACCACCGCCGTCGCGGCCTCCATCGCCCCTGCGCCATGCGCAATGCCAAGCGCCCGCATCCCCGCCTCCATCACCGCCAGCACCCCCAGCGTCATATGGGCGTTCACATGGCCCATATGGGCCACCCGCAAAAAGCCCGCGCTCTTGGGGTCTTCCTCTGTCGCCATGCCCAGCCCGATGCCCAGCGTGACACCCGCCTTGTGCTCGCACCATTGGCGCAGCGCCTGCCCATCGGGTGCCCCAAGCCGCGCCGAGGTCACCGCCCGCGCCCGCGCGGCAGGCTCGGCAATGTTCAGCCCGATGCGGTCATGCCCCTGCCCCCAAGCCTCAAAGGCCGCCCAAACCGTGCGCGCCAAAACCTCATGGCGCGCCCAGACATTGGCCAGCCCCTCCTCATGCACCAGCATGGTCAGCGCCTCGCGCAAGCCATACAGATGATGCGTCGGCGCGGTGCCGTGACAATATTGCCAAAACTCCGGCCCATCGGCACGCGGGGCCCAATCCCAATAGGGCGTGCGCAACCCCGCCTTGCTCCCCACCGCCCGCGCCTTTTCGGAAAACCAGACAAAGCCCATGCCGGGCGGCAGCATCAGCCCCTTTTGGCTGGCTGCAAAGGCCACATCGACACCCCAGTCATCCATGCGAAACTCATCGCAGCCCAAGGACGCGATGCAATCCACCCCCAAAAGTGCCGGATGCCCCGCCCGGTCCATGGCGGCGCGCAGGCCCGCCACATCGGTGCGCGCCGAGCTTGCGGTGTCCACATGCGTGGTCAAGACCGCCCGGATTTCGCCCCCCACATCCGCACGCAGCCGCGCCTCGACCGCGCCCATGTCCGGCGCGGCGCTGCGGCCAAAATCCATCACCTCAACCGCAACCCCCATGGCCTTGGCCACATTGGCCCAACCCAGCCCAAAAGCGCCCGAGGCCAGCACCAACACCTTGTCACCGCGCGAAAAGAGGTTGGTATTCACCGCCTCCCACAGCGCATGGCCATTGCCGATATAGGTCGCCACATTTTGCGCCGTCCCCGCCAAGGCGCGCAGATCCGGCCAAAGCGAGGCGGTCAGCGTGTAAAGCTCTCCCTCATAGATGTTCGGCGCAGCCCGGTGCATGGCGCGTTGAATCCGGTCGGGCACCACCGAGGGGCCGGGAATGGCCAGATAGGGCCGGCCATAGGACAGATTGACGGGCTGCGACATCTTCGCTCCTTTTGCGGCCGTTACCCGCCAAGGGCTAGCGCTGGCCCCCTTTGGCGTCAACCGCCGCGCCCCTCTGGCACCATGGGCCGCCCCGCTCTGGCCGCGCTTCTGGACAGAACCTCCGCACCCGTCTAGAGCTTGACCCCAGACCCGATCCCCCAAAGGCCCCGCGTGACCGATCAGCCCGCCCCCCGCCTGCCCCAAAACCCCAGCCAAAAGCCTCTGGGCGTGGCCGCGCAAAAACCCCGCCTGTTCCGGCGCTTTTGGCGCGATTATCTGCGGCCACAGGCGGGCATGATCGCGCTGGCCTTCGGCCTGATGCTGATCGAAGGGGCAACCCTTGGCGCCTTGGCCCGAGCGATTGAACCTTTGTTCGATCAGGTCTTTGCCCCCGGCGGCGAGGGGCCGCTCATGGCGGTTGGCCTTTTGATCTTTGGCCTTTTCGCGCTGCGCGGCCTTGCCACCATCGCCTCTCGCACGGTGATCTCGGCCGTCACCCAAAAGGTGGCCGCCGTCATGCAATCGGCACTTTTGCGCCACCTCCTCACGCTTGAAGGCGCGTTTTTCCAGCAAAACGCCCCCGGCGCGCTGATCGAACGGGTGCAAGGCGACACGCTGGCGGTGCAAAACCTGTGGAGCGCGGTCGTCACCGGCATTGGCCGCGACCTTTTCAGCCTGATCTTCCTCTTTGCCGTAGCCCTGTCGATTGATCCGATCTGGACGCTCGCCGCCCTTGTCGGCGCGCCCTTGTTGATCCTGCCCTCGCTGGCGGTGCAGCGCTATATCCGGCGCAAAACCACCCATCTGCGCGATCAAGCGGGCCTGCGCGCCACAAGGCTGGACGAGATTTTCCACGGCATCCAAGCGGTCAAGCTGAACCGGATGGAAGCCTATCAAGCCAGCCGCTTTGACCGCGTGCTGACGCTGATCCGCCGGGCCGAGGTCAAGATCATGGCCGGCCGCGCGCTGATGCCCGGCATGATGGATTTCGTCACCGGCTTTGGCTTTTTCGCCGTGCTGCTGATGGCAGGTGGCCAGATCACCAGTGGCGAGCGGACGACAGGCGAATTCATGTCCTTTTTCACCGCCATGTCGCTGACTTTCCAACCCCTACGCCGCTTGGGCGATCTGTCGGGCACATGGCAGGTCGCCGCTGCGAGCCTTGAGCGGATCTATGATCTTTTCGACACCCGCCCCGCCACAACGCGCCCGGCCATCAGCCCCGCCCTGCCCGCCCCCGGCGCGCCCGAACTGCGCTTTGAGGCGGTGAGCTTTGCCTATGGCGACCAGCCCATCCTGCGCGGCCTGTCCTTCACCGCCCGCGCAGGCCAAACCACAGCAATCGTCGGCGCCTCAGGGGCGGGCAAATCGACGGTGTTTCAGCTCTTGACCGGGCTTTTGGAGCCAAGCTCGGGCCAGATCCTGATCGGCGGGGTGGCCGCCTCAACCTTTGCCTTGGCCGACCAGCGCGCGCTTTTTGCCAGCGTGACGCAGGATGCCGCCCTTTTTGACGAAACCTTGCGCGAAAACATCGCCTTGGGCCGCCATCTGCCCGAGACCGCCCTGCGCGCGGCCTGCGATCAGGCCCATGTCAGCGATTTTCTGCCCCTCTTGGCCCAAGGGGTCGATACCCCCGTCGGCCCGCGCGGCTCGGCCCTCTCAGGCGGCCAGCGCCAGCGCGTGGCCATCGCCCGCGCCTTGGCCCAAGACACCCCCGTTCTCTTGCTGGACGAGGCCACCAGCGCGCTTGACGCCCAATCCGAGGCCGCCGTGGCCGATGCGCTGGCCCGCGCCGCCCATGGGCGCACCACACTGATTATCGCCCACCGCCTTGCCACGGTGCGCGCGGCTAACCATATCTTGGTGATGGATCAGGGCCGGGTGGTGGAAACAGGCACCCATGACAGCCTGATCGCCAAGGCCGGGCTTTACGCCCGGCTTTACGAGCTGCAATTCAAAGGCTGACCCATGAGCACGACCACAGGCGAAACCGCACCAGATCGGCGCATCTACCAGATCATCGGGGCCGATGCGCTGAGCTTTTTGCAAGGCATGACCTCGAACGACGTGCTGCCCTTGGCCAAAGCCCCCGGCATCGTCTGGACCGCGCTTTTAACCCCGCAAGGCAAATATCTGGCCGATTTCTTTGTGGTCAACACAGGCGAGGTGCTGCTTTTGGACATCAAAGACAGCATCGCTGACAGCACCTTGCGCCGCCTGTCGATGTATAAGCTGCGCAGCGATGTGGCCTTTGGCCCCAGCGATCTTTCAGTAACCCGCGGCCTTGGCCCCGCCCCCCAAGGCGCGCTGGAGGACCCCCGCCACCCAGCCTTGGGCTGGCGCGCCTATGGCGCGGCGGGCACCGCGCCCCAAATCGACTGGGACGCGCTTCGCGTCACCCATCTCATCCCCGAAACCGGGGTCGAGCTGATCCCCGACGACAGCTATCTTCTGGAACACGGCTTTGAACGGCTGAACGGCGTGAATTTCCGCAAAGGCTGCTATGTCGGCCAAGAGGTGACCGCCCGGATGAAGCACAAAACCGAATTGCGCAAAGGTCTGGTGCAGGTGGCCATCACTGGTGCCGCCCCCATCGGCACCGAGGTGCGCGCCGGGGAAAAGCTGGTGGGCCGACTTTTCACCCAAAGCGGCGGGCGCGCCTTGGCCTATCTCAGGCTCGATCAAGCCCAAGGCGAGATGACAGCCCAAGACGCCACCCTGCGGCTGGTATGACAAAGGCCGCCCCACGGGGCGGCCCAATTTCTTAACGAAGAAATTGCCAAGGATTTTCGCGAAAATCCTTGGTCCCCCTCACACCCGTTCGGAATATTCCATCAATTCGGTATGCACGATGATCTCTTCATCCACGTTGATGAAGGGCGGCACCATGATGCGCACGCCATTGTCCAAAACCGCCGGCTTATAGGATTTGCTGGCGGTCTGACCGTTCTGCACCGGCTCGGTTTCCACCACGCGGCACTGCACCTTTTGCGGGATCTTCACGTTCAACGGCTCATCGCCGTAATACTGCACCGACACCGTCATGCCATCTTGCAAAAACGGGCGACGGTCGCCCAACAGATCGGCGTCCAATTCGATCTGCTCATAGGTCTCGGAATCCATGAATGTCAGACGGCCATCGGTTTCATAAAGAAACTGCTGGTCCTTCATCTCCAATTCCACCTGATCGACCTTATCTTCCGAGCGGAAGCGTTCGTTCAGCTTGCGCCCATCGCGCAGGTTCTTCAATTCAGCCTGCGCAAAGGCCCCGCCCTTGCCGGGCTTGACATGGCTGACCTTCACAGCCGCCCAAAGCCCCCCATCATGTTCAATGATCGTGCCGGGCTTCAGTTCGTTTCCGTTTATCTTGGCCATTGTGGCGAAACCTTGTCAAAAGGTTGAAATGATTTGGACCGACCCTATATCTGCCCCGTGAGCAGCGAGCAAGCAGACTAGATACGGTAGGGGCCGAAAACAGCCATGCGTGCAGCGCATGGCAGCCATGTGAAAGATAAAACCCCGAATCGTCGTAAACTCGTTACAAGCACAGAACGCGAGAAATAAGAAGACCAGAACAGGATAACGGGCATGCTCGATTCCATCGATAGCACGGCATTCAACTTTGAGCAGGGCCAGCGCGCGCGCAAGCTCTTTGCGGCTGTCGTTTTGGCCGCTTTGGATGATGCGATTGCCGATGACAAGAAATATGGCAACGGCCCCGATCAGATCGCCCGTTGGGCGCGGTCGCGCGATGGCCGTGAAGTGCTGTCTTGCGCCGGGATTGACCCGAACGAACGTGTGGTCAAAGGGCTGATGGAATTCGTCGCCAAAGGCGTGCGCACCTCGGTGGCACTCAGCCGCGAAGAATCCGAACGCCGCCACGCACAAGAGCTGGAACAGGCCGAGGCCGCCTGATCCAGATCGGCCAGCAAAGCCTTGCAAAAACCAAAAAAGCGCCCCGCGGGGCGCTTTCGTTTTTACGCGTCACAGCGATCCATGCGCTTCGGCTTAGCTAAGCTCCTCCGTGGCCGCGACACGGGCAATCTCGGCGCGCACCAGCTTGCGAATGTTGCGGGTGATCCGCTCACCCAAACGGCCTTGCAATTCTTCGCGCAAGACATCGCGGACAATCTCGCGCAGCATCGCCTCATCCACGGGCAGCGGCAGATCATCTTCGGCCGCGTCCAAATCCTCAAGATCATAGCGGCCGGCCGGACCTTGCTCCGACAGGGCATGGGGTGCCTCTTGCCGAACCTCTGCCGAGGCCGCGCCCAGCTCTTGCAGCACCGCCGCCTCGGCCGCATCGGCCCAGGCCTGATCCGGCTCGGCCTGATTGCCACCAGCCTCACGCCAATCCTCGGGGGCCCAATCCTCCGGCGCAGGCGCTTCGGCCTCATCGGCACCATCGCTTTGCGCCCAGCCGGGGGGCTGATCGGCCTGCGCCGCAGCTTCGGCGCTGACCTCTTCGGCCGCCATGGCCGCCTCTTCGGCGCGCTCCTCAGGGGTTTTCAGCACAATGACCGGATCGGCATAGGCGGCGATCTTGTGATCATCCCAATCGCCCGGCTCGGCATCCTCGATCATCGGGGCCGCATCGCCCGCGCCGGGCGGCACATCGCCCGTCTCGGATTCCCATTCATCCGCCTGCTGATTGACCGCCGCACTGACACGGGCCACCACGGCATCAATCGGCGGGGGGGATGCAATCGCCCCCTCATTCGACACCACCCGCAGCGCCGGGGTCAACAACAGCTTGCCCCCCTCAGCCACAGCGGTGCGCGGCGCGGCACTGCCTGCGGGGCGCAAATCTTCGGACACCAGCCGCCGGATCGACGACAAAACATCTTCGCCATTGCTGGAATTCAACGCTTCCGACATGCCTGCCCCTGATCGACCGCCCTGCCCCACCACGGGGGATTGCCCCGACCTTACCCAAAGCCAAGGCTTCAGACAAGGAAAAGGCCCGCATCATCGCGGGCCCTTTCGAAATAGACTGTCCAAAAATCGCGTCGATTTTAATCGGCGATCTTTTCCAAAATCCGGTCCAACGCCTTGCCTTGGGCCGAATGGGCAGGGGCGGATTTGACGGCGTTGTAATAGGCTTCGGGGTCAAAGCTGGGCAGGCCAAGGTTCAGATGATCCGCCGTCAAAAGCCCCATCGAGGCCAGAACCTGATACACACCCACATAGCGATTGGCCTCCGCCTCTAGGCGCGAGGCACGGGCCGACAACAGATCCTGCTCGGCGTTCAACACATCCAGCGTGGTGCGCGCGCCCAACTTGGCCTCTTCGCGCACCCCGTCAAAGGCACGCTGCGCCGCCGTCACCTGCTGACGCCCCGCCTCGATCGAGGCTTGCGCCACCATCAGCTGCGCCCAAGCCTGACCCACCGTCTCACTCACCTGCACCACGCTTTGCAAAAGCCCCGCTTGCGCGGCATCCTTGCCCGCCAGCGCCTTGCGATAGCTCGCCGCATTGCGCCCGCCGGCATAGAGCGTCTGGCTCAGCTGCAGCCCAACCCCGGCCGAGGCCACGCCGCTGTTGGTGTCTTGGTTCAGATCCACACTGCCCGACAGCTGCGGCACAAAGCCCGTGGCGGCGATCTTGGCGTTCAGATCGGCCGCAGTCACCTGATGCTGGGCCTGCACCACCAAAGGATGGCCGCGCTCGGCCACGGCCTTGGCGGCCTCCAGCGATTTCGGCAGGCTTGGAGTTTTCGGCAGGCTGGCCAGCTTTCCCGGATAGGCCCCGGTTACCGCCTTGTAACGCTCGCGCGCGATCATCAACTGGCCCTGAGCGGCGGCCAGATTGGCGTTTGATGCCGCCAGCGCCGCCTCGGCCAAGGCCACATCGGTCTGGGTCACCTCACCCACATCAAAGCGGTCTTTGGCCGCGCGCAATTCTTGGGTGATCACCCGCACATTCGACTCGCGCAGCGCCACGATTTCCTGCTGCAAACGCACATTCACAAAGGCCGAAACCGCCTGCAACAGCACCTGCTGTTCAACATTCAACAGCCCGGCCCGCGCGCTCAACACCTGCGCCCGCGCCGCCTCGATGGCCAATTTGCCCCGGCCACCGGCCCAAAGCACCACCTGCGCGGTCAACTCAAGGCTGCTCGAGGATGAGGTGGTCACCGAAGGGCCAAAGCTCGCGATATTCTGGTCAAACTGACGCCAGCCGCCACGGGCCACGAAATTCCACACCGGGCGCAGATTGGCCATGGCAATGGCCGCATCCTCATCAGCGGCCCGCAGCACAGCTTGGTTCTGATCCAAAAGGTTCGATGTCTTATAGGCTTGCACCAAGGCATCCGCCAATGTCTCGGCCCGCCCTGCGACCGGCGCCACCGCCATGCCCAAAGCAAACCCCACGACCTTCAAAAACATCCGCATCTTTCATGCCCTTCTTGCAGAAACCCAAAGGAGCCAAGCCTTGCCCGATCCTTGGGGTCTGTCGCAGTTGCCCCAGCCATCACACCCAAAGGGCCGATGCGGGTCTCTGCGCGATCATATTCTAAAGTGCGAATTCGTGTCGAGAGGCAAAACCACCCATCACCGGCGCCGCCGCATTAAAAGCAAAGCGCCACACCAGCTTTGACCCGCTCTTATGGCCGATCTTCATCGCGCCCAAAGCCCCGTCCATGAACAAGGCGGCAATCCGCCCGCCATCCTTCAACTGGTCAATCAGTGCCTGCGGCACCTCTTCCACCCCGCCTTGAATCGTGATGGCATCAAAGGGGCCGCATTTGGCGCAGCCCTCGGCCAAAGGCCCGGCAACCACGGCGGCATTGTCCACCCCTTCCGAGGCAAGAACCCGCTGCGCCTCGGCCGCCAGCGTCTCATTTTCCTCAACCGCGACAACCGCATCGGCCATCCGCGCAATCACCGCCGAGGAATATCCCAGCCCGCAGCCCAGATCCAAAACCACCTCGCCGGGCTGAATATCCAACGCATCCAGCATCTTGGCCAGCGTGCGCGCCTCGAGCATCACCCGATCCCCACCCAAGGGAATGTTTTCACCCACATAGGCCGCCTCGCGCTTGTCGGCGGGCACATAGACCTCGCGCGGGACGGCAAGCATCGCTTCGATGATCGGAAATTTGGTGACATCCTGCGGGCGAACCTGCGTGTCGACCATCATCACTCGGCGGGCGGAATAGGCGCTCATCTGCAAACCTTTGGCATCAGGGATCAAACGTGACTTTGTCTTGCCACAGCCAGCGCGCCGGGGCAACGGGCCAATACGCCACGGGTGCGGGTGCGGGCGGGAAATGGGGCGCAAAAAACATCGGCCAAGGGGCCAGATGGGCGTGATTCGTTAACTTTGACGGGGAAAGCTGGGATCTGTCCTGTTCCACAGCCGCAAAGGGTCACCGCCATGCACAGCCTGTCCCCCGCCGATGAACTTGGCGAAATCCGCGCCGAGATTGCCCGCCTCAAGGCGCGCGAGGCCGCCTTGCGCGCCCAATTCCTGCGCGCCCCGCAAGACAAAACCTTGGGCCGCTGGACCAAGGTTGAGGTGGTGGAAACCCGCCAAACCCGGTTCAACCCCGCCCTCTTGCCCGATGAAATCCGCCGCGATCCGCGCTATTGCGAGGATCGTCTGGTGCAATCGGTGCGCTGCCTGCCCGCGCCGCTTGTGGTCTCGGTTCGCCCCGGCTGGCCGCTGCGCCGCGAAGGGGCGCAGATGCATTGATCCCCGGCATAACCTGCGGGCCTAGCCCTTCAACTTGAACCGCTGGATCTTGCCGGTCTGCGTCTTGGGCAAGCCTTGCACAAAGACCACCCGGCGGGGGTATTTATAGGGCGCAATCACCCTTTTCACATGGTCTTGCAACAGCTTGACCATCAAGTTATCGCCCGTCCGCCCCGGCGCCAGCACCACATGCGCCTCCACGATCATGCCGCGCTCCTCATCAGGCGCGCCCACCACGGCACATTCGGCCACATCGGGATGGCTCAGCAGCGCCGCCTCCACCTCTGGCCCCGCGATATTATACCCCGCGCTAACAATCATATCGTCCGAGCGGGCGGCAAAATGGAACCGCCCCTCCTCATCCTGCCAAAAACTGTCCCCCGTCAGGTTCCAGCCGTCGCGCACATAGTTTGTCTGCCGCGCATCGGCCAGATAGCGGCAGCCCGTCGGGCCACGCACCGCCAGCCGCCCCACCTCACCGCGCGGCATCTCGTTCATGTTTTCATCAACGATTTTCGCCTCATAGCCCGTCACAGGCCGCCCCGTGCAGGCCGGGCGATGGTCCTCAAAGCGGTTGGTCAAAAAGATGTGCAACATCTCGGTCGCGCCAATCCCGTCCAGCATCGGCTTGCCGGTCTTGGCCATCCACTCCTCGTAAACCGGCGCGGGCAAGGTCTCGCCCGCACTGACCGCGGCGCGCAAGGAGGACAGATCCGCCCCCTCATCCATCGCCTTCAGCATCACGCGATAGGCGGTCGGCGCGGTAAAACACACCGTCGCGCGATGGGTCTGGATGATCTCAATCATATTCGCGGGGCTCGCCTGTTCCAAAAGCGCCGCCGCCGCGCCAAAGCGCAAGGGAAAGACCGCAAGCCCCCCAAGGCCAAAGGTAAAGGCCAAAGGCGGGCTGCCCACGAAGACATCCTCGGGCGTCACGCGCAACACCTCACGCGCATAGCCGTCCGCGATGATCAGCAGATCGCGGTGAAAGGCCATCGCGCCCTTCGGCTCGCCCGTCGTGCCGCTGGTAAAGCCGATCAGCGCCACATCATCGCGCCCGACCGGCGGCGCGCTAAAGCGCACGGGCTTGCCCAAGGCCACCCGGTCCAGCTCGGCATCATGGTTGGCCGTCCCGTCAAAGCCCACCACGGTTTTCAGGAATTTTGAGTGTTTTGCACAGATGACCAACTCTTCCATCAGCCGCGTGTCGCACAGCGCAAAGGCAATCTCGCCCTTGTCCACGATCTGCCCCAATTCCCCCGCCCGCAGCATCGGCATGGTGTTGACCACCACCGCCCCGGCCTTGGTCGCGGCCAGCCAGCAGGCCACCATCGCCGGGTTGTTGGCCGACCGGATCAGCACACGATTTCCGGGCTTTACGCCATAATCTTCAACCAGCGCATGGGCGATGCGATTGGTCCAATCCGACAGCTCCTTATAGGTCCGCATCCGCCCGTTGCCGATCAACGCGGTATGGTCGCCAAAGCCGCGCTCGACCATCCGGTCGGTCAGCTCCACCGCCGCATTGATGAACTCGGGATAGTCAAACCCCTCCAGCCGGAACTCCGGCCACGCCTCGGGCGGCGGCAGCCGGTCGCGGGTAAAGGTGTCACTGTGGCCAGACGGTCCCAGCATGGCAGATACTCCCCTGTTCACGCCCCGTTTGCCGGGGTCATTCGTCAGATCAGCTTACGGAATGACGGCGGTGGCCTCGATCTCCACCTTGGCCCGATCCTCGACCAAGGCCACCACCTGCAACAGCGCCATCGCCGGATAATGCCGCCCGATGATCTCTTTATAAACCGCACCCAAGCCCTTGAGATTGGTTAGATATTCGCTCTTGTCGGTCACATACCATGTCAGCCGCACCAGATGTTCGGGCTTGGCCCCCGCCTCGGCCAGCACCTCGACGATCGAGCGTAGAACCTGCGCGACCTGCCCCACGAAATCGTCGGTCTCAAACTCGCACTCGGCATTCCAGCCGATGATGCCGCCGGTGAACACCATCCGGCCCGTGGCCGCGACCCCGTTGGCATAGCCCTTGGCCGGCTTCCAATGCTTCGGGTGCAAGATTTCGTGGCTCATGCCGCCTCCTCCAGATGTGCCGCCAGCCGGGCGCGCATCGCCTCGGGCCAGCGCGCGGCCTTCATATTATCAATCCAGACCAGCGTCAGATGCACCCGCAGCCGCAACTCCCCGGCCGCCTGCCCGCTGATCTCCACCGTCACCGAACTGCCGCCGAGCTTGCGCACGACCAAGGTGAACAAAACCTTATCCCCCAGCCGCGACGGCGCCACAAAATCGGCCTCGATATGCACCGTCGGCACACCGTTTTTCATGCCCTCACTGTGCATCTGGGCAAAGCTGCGCCCCACCTCATCGGCAAAGAAATTCTCGACGACCGAATTGGTCATCTCGAAATAGCGCGGGTAAAACACGATCCCCGCCGGATCACAGTGGTTGAACTCGATCTGAATGGTGCGGCTGTAACTCATCCCAAAATACTCCGCGCAATCACCACGCGCTGCACGTCAGAGGCACCTTCGTAAATCCGCAAGGCCCTGATTTCGCGGTACAAACTCTCCACCGCAAAGCCATGCCGCACCCCGTCGCCACCATGAAGCTGCACCGCCATGTCAATCACCTTCTGCGCGGCCTCGGTGGCGTAAAGCTTGGCCATCGCCGCCTCGCGGGTAATCCGCGCCTGCCCCATATCCTTGGCCCAAGCCGCGCGATAGATCAGCAAGGCCGCCGCATCAATCTGCACGGCCATATCCGCCAGATGCCCCTGCACCATCTGATAATCGCTGAGCCGCCCACCACCGGCCCGCACCCGACCCGCCCGCGCCAAGGCCTCATCCAGCGCGCGCCGCGCAAAGCCCAAGGCCGCCGCCCCCACGGTGGATCGGAACACATCCAAGACCGACATGGCAATCTTGAACCCCTCGCCGGGCTTGCCGATCAAGGCCCCCTCCGGCAACACCACGTCCTTCAACCCCAGATGCGCCAAAGGATGCGGCGCCATCACCTCGATGCGGTCGATCACCGAAAGCCCCGGCGTGTCCGCAGGCAGCAAAAAGGCCGAAAGCCCCTTGGCACCCGGCGCCTCGCCCGTGCGGGCAATGATCACATAGACATCGGCAATCCCGCCATTCGAGATATAGGTCTTTTCCCCATTCAAAACCCAGCCACCCTGCCCCCGGACCGCCACCGTCGCGGTCTGCGCCACATCCGACCCGGCCCCGGGCTCAGTCAGCGCAAAGCCCGAAATCGCCGTCCCCGCCCGGGTGCGCGCCAGCCAGGCCCGCTGCGGCTCAGTGCCGAACAAAGACACCGCCCCCATGCCAAGCCCCTGCATGGCAAAGGCAAAATCCGCCAGCCCATCATGGCGCGCCAAGATCTCGCGCGTCAGACACAGGGTCCGCACATCGAGGGCCTCGCCCAGCCCCGCCCCGGTCGGGCGCAACCAGCCCCCCGCCCCCAAAGCCGCCACCAGCCCCTTGCAGGCGCCGTCCACATCGCCATGGTCCACCGGCAAATGCCCCGCGCACCAGGCCTCCAGCCCCGCCGCATGGGCGCGGTGCCGCTCCTCAAAGAAAGGCCAGGTCAAAAAGCTCGTATCGGCCATGATTTCATCTGTTCCCAAATATCCCGCGGGGGTCCGGGGGCGCGAAGCCCCCGGGGCTTGTCACGATCGGGCGCTCAATCGCCCTGAAACACCGGTTTCTCCTTGGCCACAAAGGCGTGATAGGCCCGCTCGAAATCGCGGGTCTGCATGCAGATCGCCTGCGCCTGCGCCTCCGCCTCGATGGCCTGCTCCAGCCCCATGTTCCATTCCTGGTTCAGCTGGGTCTTGGTCATCCCATGGGCAAAGGTCGGCCCGGCGGCGATGCGGGTCGCCAGCTTCCACGCCTCCGCCTCCAAGGCCTCAGGCGCATGAAGCGCGTTCCAAAAGCCCCAGCGCTCGCCCTCCTCGGCCCCCATCACCCGGCCCGTATACAAAAGCTCCGCCGCCCGGCCCTGACCGACGATGCGCGGCAACATGGCACAGGCCCCCATGTCACAGCCCGCAAGGCCCACCCGGGTGAAGAGGAACGCGCATTTCGCCTCCGGCGTCGCGATCCGCAGATCAGAGGCCATGGCCACAATCGCACCCGCCCCCACACAGACCCCATCCACCGCCGCAATGATCGGCTTGCCGCAGCCGATCATCGCCTTGACCAGATCGCCCGTCATGCGGGTAAAGGCCAGAAGTTCCTTCATATCCATGCCGACCAGCGGGCCGATGATGTCATGCACATCGCCGCCCGAACAGAAATTCCCCCCGTTCGAGCCAAAGATCACCACGTCGATATCCTCGGCATAGACCAGCGCGCGGAAGGTGTCGCGCAGCTCGGCATAGGACTCAAAGGTCAGGGGGTTCTTGCGGTCGGGCCGGTTCAGCCGGATCGTCGCGATCCGGTCCTTGGCCTCCCACAGGAAATGTTCAGGCTTCAACCCGGCCATCTTGGTCATGATTTCCCCATCCGTTTCAAGATCTCGGTCAAGGCGTCAAGATCGGCCTCGGTCACAGCGGCAAACAGCTTGTCCACCTCCGCCTCATGGCCCGAGGCCATGGCCTCAAACGCCGCCAGCCCTTCGGCCGTCAGCGCAACAAAAACCGTGCGCCGGTCGCTGTCCGACGGCGTGCGCCGCACCAGCCCATCGGCCTCCAGCCGGTCCACCACCGCCGTGGCATTGCCGTTCGACACCAAAAGCATGCGGGACAATTCGCTCATCGTCACGCCCTCGCGGCGGCGATAGAGCGCGGCCATCACGTCAAAGCGGGGCAGCGTGGTGTCGTGGTTCACCCGCAGATATTCGCGCAAGGTCGCCTCGCTCCCCCGCGTCACGCCCAAAAGGCGGATCCACATCTTCAGCCGCCGCTTGGACAGATCGCTCATAGCTCGCCCCCCGCGATGGTGATGGTCTGCCCGTTGATCCCCTCCGCCCCCGGCCCCGCGAGATAGAGCGCCGCCGCAGTCACCTCCGAGGGCTGGAAAAGCCGGTTCTGCGGGTTCATCCCCTCCAGCGCCGCCCGCGCCTCGGCCAGCGTCTTGCCGGTTTTCTCGGCAATCACCTGCACCGAATGGTCGGTCATCGGGGTATCCAGAAAGCCGGGACAAATCGCGTTCACCGTCACGGGCTTGCGCGCCACTTCCAGCGCCAATGATCGGCACATGCCGATCACCCCGTGCTTGGCCGCCGCATAGGGCGCCACCTTGGCATAGCCCTTCAATCCGGCGGTGGAGGCCACCGCAATCAGCCGCCCCCAGCCAGTGAACTGATTGAGCCCCGCGCGGAACGTCAGGAACACCCCCGTCAGGTTCACCGCCAGCATGGCGTTCCATTGCGCGAGCGAGGTTTTCGCCATCACGGAACTATCAGCCGCGCCCGCATTGGCGATGACGATATCGACCGGCCCCGCCTCGTCGAACATCCGTTTCACGGATGCCTCCTCGGTCACATCGCCTGCCACGCAACGGATGCCCGCGGCCTTGGCCGCAACCGCCTGCAAGGCGTCCAGACGCCTGCCGGAAATCACCACCTCGGCCCCGGCGGCGGCAAAGCCAAGCGCAAGGTTCTCCCCCGCGCCCGAGCCGCCCCCGGTAATCAGCACCCGTTTGCCCTGCATGGTCATGCCCTGATCTGCTCCTGTTGCCGCTCGCGCAGGCGGAACATCAGGTCGCGACCGCCCTTGTAGGGGGCAGGCCACTCCGTCGCCTCATCGCCCTGCGCCACCGCAGCATGCAACGTCCAGTAAGGATCGGCCAGATGCATCCGCGCAAGGCAAACCAGATCGGCGCGGCCCGCCATCAGGATGCCGTTCACCTGATCGTAATCGCTGATATTGCCCACCGTCATGGTGGCAATCCCGGCCTCGTTCTTGATCCGATCGCTGAACGGGGTCTGGAACATCCGCCCATAAATCGGCTTTTCCGCCGGATCGGTCTGGCCTGACGAGACGTCGATGATATCGGCCCCCGCCGCCCGGAACATCCGGGCAATCGCCACCGCCTCATCGGGCGTCACGCCGCCGTCAATCCAGTCATGGGCGCTGATGCGCACGCTCATCGGCTTGGCTGCAGGCCAGACCGCGCGCATGGCGGCAAAGACCTCCAGAGGATAGCGCATGCGGTTTTCTAGCGAGCCGCCATAATCATCGGTCCGCTTGTTGGTGATGGGGCTGATGAAGGTCGCCAGCAAATAGCCATGCGCGGCATGCATCTCGATCATGTCGACACCCGCCCGCGCGGCCATTTCGGTGGCGGCCACGAACTCGGCCTTCACCCGGTCCATATCGGCGCGGTCCATCGCCTTGGGCGCGGCATTGGCGGGCTTGTAGGGCAGCGCGCTTGCCGCCATGGTCGGCCAATTGCCCGACGGCAACGGCGCATCAATCCCGCCCTCCCACGGCACGCAGGTTGACCCCTTCCGCCCCGCATGGCCGATCTGGATGCAGAGCTTCGCCGTCGTCTCGGCATGGATGAAATCGGCCAGCCGCTTCCACGCCGCCTCATGTTCGGGCGCATAAAGCCCCGGGCAACCGGGAGTGATGCGGCCCTCGGGGCTGACACAGGTCATTTCGGCATAGATCAGCCCCGCGCCCCCCTTGGCGCGCTCGGCGTAATGCACGAAATGCCAATCGGTTGGGCAACCATCCACCGCCTTATATTGCGCCATCGGTGACAGCACGATGCGGTTCTTCAGGGTCATCTCACGCAGTTTGAAGGGCGCGAACATGGGCTTGCGCCCCGGCTTGCCGCCCTCTTGCGCCTGATACCAATCCTCCGACTGCGCCAGCCAATCCTTATCCCGCAGCCGCAGGTTTTCATGGGAAATCCGCTGGCTGCGGGTCAGCAAGGAATAGGTGAACTGCGGCATCGGCATATCCAGATACCGCTCCACCTGCTCGAACCACTCCAGTGAGTTGCGCGCCGCCGATTGCAGGCGCAACACCTCCACCCGCCGCTCGTCCTGATAGCGCTGGAACGCCGCCTCCATCGTCGGCTCGGAATGCAGGTAATCGGCCAGCGCAATCGCGCTGTCAAAGGCCAGACGCGTGCCCGAGCCGATGGAATAATGCCCCGTCGCCGCCGCATCGCCCATCAAAACGACATTGCCATTATACCACCGCTCACACAGCACGCGCGGAAACTGCATCCACACCGCCGAGCCCCGCAGATGCGCGGCATTCGACATCAGATCATGGCCGCCCAGATGCCGCTCAAAGATCTTGCGGCAGATCTCCACCGTCTCTTCCTTGGACATGGAGGCAAAGCCCGCCCGGTCCCAGGTGTCGGGCATGCAATCGACGATGAAGGTCGCGGTCTTGTCGTCGAACTGATAGACATGGGCCCAGAACCAGCCCCATTCGGTTTTCTCGAAGATGAACGTGAACGCGTCGTCAAACTTCTGATGCGTGCCCAACCAGACGAATTTCACCAGACGCTGATCAATGTCGGGCTTGAACACATCGGCATATTCGCGCCGCACCACGCTGTTGATGCCATCGGTCGCCACCACCAGATCGTATTCGGTGCGGTATTCCTCGGCCGTCTTGAACTCGGCCTCGAACTGCATCTTCACGCCCAATTCCCGCGCGCGCTCTTGCAAAATGATCAGCATCTGCTTGCGCCCGATCCCGGCAAAGCCATGCCCGCCCGAGACCGACCGCTCGGTGCCCCGCACCACGGCGATATCGTCCCAATAGGAGAAATGGCTGCGAATCGTGTCGGTCGATTTCGGGTCATTGCGCTGCATCCGCCCCAGCGCATCATCCGACAGCACCACCCCCCAGCCAAAGGTGTCATTGGCCTTGTTGCGCTCCAAAACCGTCACATCATGCGAGGGGTCGCGCAGCTTCATCGAGATCGCAAAGTAAAGACCGGCGGGACCGCCCCCAAGGCAAAGAATCTTCATCATGTCCTCCTAAAGGCGCGTTTGAGGGCAAGCCTGTCACCGGCCGAAAACAATTTCAAGCTTGAAATTTCTATCTTGAATAATTTGTCGCATCCGCCCAAAGTATCGGCATGGAACAGGTCATCGTCGAACAGCATCCCGGCTGGGTGAAACTCACCCTGAACCGCCCCGAGGCGAAGAACGCGCTCAACACCGCCGTTCTGGCCCGGCTGGCCGAGGTCTTGGCCGAGGCCGCGGCCAACCCCGCCATCCGCGCCGCCCTGATCTGCGGCGCGAACGGCAATTTCGCTGCCGGGGCCGACATCACCGAGATCGAGGGCAAGACCGCCGCCGAAGGCGCGGTTGACCCGCGCAAGGGCCATTGGGCCACGATCCGCGCTTTTCCGAAACCGCTCGTCGCCGCCGTCGATGGCTTTGGCCTCGGCGGCGGGTTCGAGCTTGCCCTCATGGCCGACATGATCGTGCTTGGGGCGGACGCAAAACTCGGCCTGCCCGAAACCAACCTTGGCCTCATCCCCGGCGCGGGCGGCGCGCAGCGCCTTCTGGCGCTGGTGGGTCGCGCGCGGGCCACACGCATGGTTCTCGGCGGCGAAATCATTGACGCCTCAACCGCTTACGACTGGGGCATCGCCGCATGGCTGGCAAGCGGCCCCGCGCTGCCCGAGGCCGAAGCGCTCATTGTACGTCTGTGCAAACGCGCGCCCCTCGCGCTGCAAGCCGCCAAATCCACGCTGGTCGCAGGCGACGAGAAAGCGCTTGCGCTGCCCGAGGAGCGCGCGGCCTTCGAACGCCTCCTCGACAGCGCCGACAAGGCCGAAGGCATCCGCGCCTTCCGTGACAAACGCAAACCCGAGTTCAAGGGCCAATGACCCCTCCCACCCCCATCATCGGCGTCATCGGCCTTGGCACCATGGGCCTCGGCATCGCGCAGGTCTACGCCGCCGCAGGCTTTCCCGTCATCGCCACCGATGCCCATGCCCCCGCCCGCGACAGCGCCCGCGACCGCATGGATCAGGCTCTTGCCGCCCGCGTCAGCGCCGGCAAACTGACCGAGGCCGCCCGCGCCGCCACGCTCTCCCAGCTCACCATCGCCGGAACCCTCGCCGAGTTTGCCCCCTGCGATCTGGTGATCGAAGCCATCGTCGAAGAGCGCGCGGCCAAGCAGGACCTCTTCCGCCAGCTCGAAACCATCCTCCGCCCCGACGGCATCCTCGCCACCAACACCTCCTCGATCCCGGTGCGCGACATTGCGGCAGGCCTCGCCCATCCGGCCCGCGTGCTGGCGTTGCACTTCTTCAATCCCCCCAGCGCGATGAAACTGGTGGAACTCGCACCGCATGACGAAAGCTTAACGCAACACATCAACACCGCCCGGCAAATCACGGAAAAAACTGGAAAAACCGTCATTCAATGCCCCGACCGCCCGGGCTTCATCGTCAACCGCTGCGCGCGCCCCTTCTACGGCGAGGCGCTCGCCCTTCTGGCCGAGGGCCGCACGCCTTCCGACATTGACGCCGCCATGCTCGCCGCCGGATACCGCCTTGGGCCCCTCTCGCTCGTTGACCTCATTGGCGCCGACATCAACCTCGCCGCCACCCGCGGCATGTATGCCGCCATGGGCAACCACCCGCGCTATCACGTCTTTCCCGCCCTCGAGGCGCAGGTCGCCGCAGGCCATCTCGGCCGCAAATCCGGCCAAGGCTTCCTCCACCCCGCCCAACCCGGCCCCGCCCCCGCCGATGCCGCCGAAATCGCGCTCCGCATCGAATCCACCCTCATCAACGAGGCGCATTGGCTCCTCGCCGAGGGCGGCACCACGCCTGACGGCATCGACACCGCGATGCGGCTCGGCCTCAACTTCCCGCGCGGCCCCTTCGAGGCGCTGGCGCTTCACGGCCGCCCCGCCGTCCTCCAAACCCTCGCGCGCCTCCACGCCGCGGCCCCCCAGCCGCTCAAGGCCCGCTACACCCCAGCCCCCGGATTGGCCTGATGCAAGACGCCTACTTTCTCTATCATTCCATCGGCATGTATCCCGGCAAAGAGGCCGATCTAGCCCGCGCCATGGCCGAGTTTGCCGCCATCTGGGGCCGCCCCGATGACAGCCAATGGGGCTATGTCCTGCCCCTGCGCGCCCGTTTCATCGACCGCTGGCGCGCCATCCTGACCGCCGCCCCCCAGACGGTCACCACCTTCGACAATGTCACCGCCGCCGTGCACAGCCTCGTGCAATCGCTGCCCAAGGGCCATCTGCACGGACGTACAGTTCTTGTCGGCGCCGATTGCTTCCCCTCCAACCACTTCCTCTTGAACGGCATGGCCGAAGCCCATGGCTTTCGCCTCAAAACCGTGCCCTTCCGCCAAGGTGCCGCCCATGTCGAGGACGAAGATTTCCTTGACGCTTGGACGCCAGACGTCGGCTTGGCACTCCTGACCTGGGTCTCCTCCACCACCTCGCACCGCATTGATCTTGCCCGCATGGTGGCCCACGGCCGCCGCATGGGCAGCCTGATCGGGGTGGACGTCACCCAAGGCATCGGCCTTCTGCCCTTCGACGTCCAAGCGCCAGAGGTGGATTTCGTCGTCACCACCTCGCTCAAATGGATGTGCGGCACCCCCGGCGCGGGCGTCCTCTACGTCACCCCCCGCCTGATCGCGCATCTGACCCCCAGCTTGCGCGGCTGGTTCAGCCAAGACAATCCCTTCAACTGGGACATCACCCGCTTCGCCTATGCCCCCGACATCCGCCGCTTCGACAGTGGCACGCCGGGCTGCATGGCCGCGCTGGCAAGCCTGCCCGCCCTGGATTGGCACGCAGCCCAAGACCACCGCGCGATCCTCGCCCACAACCGCCGCCTGACCGCGCAACTGATCGAGATGGCCGACGCCCTCGCGCTCCCCCTCCTCACCCCGCGAGATGAGGCCAAACGCGGCGGCTCGGTCATGCTCGCCCTGCCCGAAACCCTGCCCGCCGCGCAAACGGTCGCGGCCCTCCGCGCCCAAGGCATCACCACCGACCACCGCAGCCAGACCCTGCGCCTGTCGCCGGGCATCGTCACCACCGAAACCGGCGTGGCCAAACTCCACCACGCCCTGGCCAGCCTGACCAAAGCCTAAGCCCTTCCTCTTGGCCAAAATACTCCCGCCGGAGGCTCCCCCGCGTCAGCCGCGCCGATGGGTGGCCGCCACACGCGCCACCTCCTCATAGATCCCCGACAACAGGTTCAACGTCCGGCTCGCCTCGGCCAACCGCGCGGCAAAGCCCGGCACATCGGCGATCTCGGTCAACAACAGCTTGCGGCGCAACACCGCATAATCCTCAGTCACCCGCCGCCCCGCCTCGGTGCAGGCATAGCTCACCCCCGACCGCCCCGCCCCCTGCCGCAGGATCAACCCACCGCTCAACAGCTTGCGCAACGAATACTGCAAATTCGGCACATCATCGCGGTTCATCAGCCGCGCAATCTCCTTCAGGCTCTTTGGCCGGTCATTCATCCGAATGATATGCAGCATGGCGTTTTCCGGCCCCGTCGCCGCCAGATCGCAGACCGAGGCCAGACATTCCGACTGCCATCGCCCGAATCCCTCAAAGGCCCGCATCAGCGCAAATTCGAGCTCGGTCGTATCCACCTCCGCCGCCGATTGCGCCAGATGCCAGCGCCGGTCCAATGCCATATCTTCCGCATTTATTTGAGTTTGAAGCTTTTTCTTTGCCATCGCGTCCCCCTGCGGTCACAGCCAACCTGCCTTGGGAAATTCGTTGACGCAAAGGTTTTTTAAGATAGACTTTCAAAGATAAAATAAAATCAAAACCCCAACCAACAGGACGGATCACATGACACAAAACCGGATGCTCTCCGGCGGCTTCAAGCTGGGCACCTTCTCCACCAACTGCTCCTCGGGCATGACCCCGACCCAAGCCAAGGAGCGCTGGGTCAATTCCTGGGACAACAACCTCGCCCTCGCCAAACTGCTTGATGAGGCAGGCATCGACTTCATGCTGCCCATCGCCCGCTGGATCGGCTACGGCGGCCCAACCGATTTCCACGGCGGCGTTTTGGAAACCATGACCTGGGCCGCGGGGCTTTTGGCCGCGACCAAGGATATCTCGGTCTTCGCCACCATCCACACCACCGCCAACCACCCCGTGGTGGTGGCCAAACAGATCGCCACCATCGACCAGATCGGCCATGGCCGCGCCGGCCTGAACATCGTCGCAGGCTGGAACAAGCCGGAATATCAGGCCCTTGGCCTCTCGCTGCCCGATGACCACGAAACCCGCTACGGCTATGCGCAAGAATGGTATGACCTGATCCGCAAGATCTGGGGGTCACAGGAACACTTCGACTGGGACAAGAAATACTTCAAGAACATCAAGGGTCTCAAGGGCGACCCCGCCCCAATGCGCGGCTCGGTCCCCGTCATCAACGCCGCAGGCAGCCCGCAGGGCCGCGAGTTTGCCACCGACAACGCCAATTTCCTCTTCACCCCGGCCATTGATCTGGCCCGCTCGAAAGAGGAAATCGCCGCCCTCAAGGCCCAAGCCGCCGCCAAAAAGCGCGAGGTTGGCGTTCTGACCTTCTCCCATGTCGTCTGCCGCCCGACCGAGAAAGAGGCGCGCGACTATGTGCATTACATCGTCGACGAAAACGCCGACTGGGAGGCAACCGACAACCTCATCCGCCTGCAACTGGCCCATGCGCTCTCTTTCCCGCATGACCTATTGACACAGATCCGCTACGGCTTTGCCCTTGGCCACGGCGGCTTCCCCTTGATCGGCACCCCCGATCAGGTGGCGGCCGGGATCCTGTCGCTGCACGAGGCGGGCTTTGCCGGCACCACGCTCTCCTTCGTAGATTACCTGCGCGAATTCCCCTATTTCGCCCAAGAAGTTTTGCCCCGTCTGGCCAAAGCGGGCATCCGATAAGGCGCGGGCCGCGTAAAAGCAAAAAGGGGATCACCATGACCAACCAGCCTGACGCCAAATCCTTCCGTGACGCGATGCGCGCCTTTGTGGGCAATTGCTCGGTGCTGACGGTGGGATCGGGCGATCAGGCCAATGGCTTGGTGATCACCTCGGGCATTTCGCTCTCGGCGGAACCGGCGCTGATCCTGGCTTGCGTCAACCGCACCTCCTCCAGCTGGCCCCTGTTTACCCCCGGGGCCGCCTTTGGCTGGTCCTCGCTCGGCGCCGCCCATCAAGGCGTGGCCGAGCGATTTTCCGGCTTTGGCGGCGTGAAAGGCCCGGCCCGCTATGACGGCGCCGAGTGGGAAACCACCCATGGCGCGCGCCTCCTCGTCGGAGCGCCCACCGCATTTGCCTGCACGGTTGATGAAATGATCGACCGCGCCACCCATTCCATCATCATCGGCCGCGTGCGCGACATCCGCACCACCCCCGAGGCCGGGGCGCTGATCTATTGGGATGGCCAATACCGCAGCCTCAGCTGACAAACAGCGCGGCCCGCCCTCTGCCGATCTCGCCAAGATGAGTATTTGAAAAGGCGCAAATCCTCATGCGCCGCGCCCCGCATTTGCCCTTCTGCAAATACTCCGCAGGGGGTCAGGGGGCGGCGCACGCCCCCTGGGGTGGGTCACAGAAAGCTGCGGATCGTCGCAATGGCACCCTCCAGCGCCTTGCCCTCTTCATCCTTAAGCGCCGCCTCGCGCAGCCGCGCGGCCCAAAGGGCGGCATCCTCACGCTCCTTCACCAGCGCAATCGCCGCAAGCACGCGGTCAAACTTCGACAGCCCCCGCGCATGGGTGTCGGAATAGCCCTTGACCAGACGGCGGCAGCGGATGACCTCGACCGCCAGATCGTAACTTGTCGGCAGATAGCCCAGCGCCGTCTCCAGCCAGCGCTCCAGATGCGCGACCTCTTCGGCATGGCGCAGCGTGCGCCGCCGCCAGCCTTTCAGGCCCCCCAAGACATGCAGCATGACAAATCCGCGCAGGCTGTCGGTGCGCAAGCGCCGCCCCTTGTTGAACAGCCGGTCGATCAGCGCCATGCGGTCCTTGTTCGCCGCCCAACGCGCCCCCATGCGGGCGGGCAAGAGCGACACCAGCTCCTCGGCGCGCGGATGCAGGAATTCGGTCACCTGCATCACATTGCGGTCCTTGGCCCCCATCTCGCGGGCAATGCGCGCCAGCCGATGGGCGCGGGTTTTCTGATCGGCGACCCGGATGATGTCATCATAGGCCATGGCATTGGCGATGTATTTCGCCGCCTCGCGCGTCAGATCATGCGGCGCGCGGTCCCGCGCCAGCACCGCCTCGACCCGGTCGAGATAGGTGCTGCCATAGGCAAGGTCTTGAAACTCCACCACCTTCTTCAACCCCGCCCGCGCCATCGCTGCCGCCTCGCCGGGCAGGCGATCGGCGCGCGCCACCAGCGCCTGCCACTCGGCCACCAGCCGCGCGGGGCCTTTCGGGGTCTCGGCCTCCTGTCTCGGCGCGGGCGCTGCCTTGGGTGCGCCCGCCCCCTCTTGTGCCGCGCGATAGCCCACGTCAAAGGCACGCAGCGACGCCTCCACCCCCTTGCCGCCCTTGCGAATGGCCTCTTCAAAGGCCGCCCGCGGGAAGGGCAGCACCTCGGCCCCGGCCAAGGCACCGAAAAGGCTGGCTGAAATCACTGATCCGGCCTTGATCGCCAGCGTGTCGAAATCCGCCGCAATCAGCCGCCGCGCCGCCACTTCGGCCGCCGCCATCACCTCATCTGATGAGGCAATCCCATCCCCCGGCACCATCTTTTCGCTGACGGCCAGCGCCCGGTGGGTCGAGGTGATCAGCACCGTGCGATCCGGCGTCACAAAGCCGCGCAGAATGGCGCGGCCCGCCTCCATCATCTCGGCGGTGATCATGATGTCCACATCGCCCGCCGCCGGCATCAGCGAGAAGATCGGCGTCGCGGCCCCGGCAGGGGCCATTTCCACATAATAAACCGTGGCCCCGGTGCGCTGCGCCACGCCCGCAACGGAGGTCGCCTGCGCCGCATAGCCATTGGCCCGCGCCAGATCCTCGATCCACCCCGTGAGCACGCCGCCGCCCTGCCCCCCCACGGCCAGAAGCGCCAGCTTGATGATCCCGCCCATCTTCGGGTCAACCGGGCGGGGGTCCAGGGCCTGATGCGCGGTCATTCGGCGGCTCCTTCCATGGCAGAGGGGGCAAAGGTCAGTCTCCGGGCATCGCGGCGGGCCTGCAGCCAGCCGATCACCCGCGCGCGGAACGCCGCCATCCGCCGCTCCCAAGGCCCCGGGTTATGCACCACATCGGCGCGATAGAAGGACGGGCACAGCACCGCCGCATCCGCCACCTCGCCGCAATTGCCGCAGCCCACGCAGGATTGGTCAATCGCGGCCACTGGATCATCGCGCAACGGATCATCGAGCTTCTTCAACGACAAGGACGGACAGCCCGAGAGGCGGATACAGGCATGATCGCCCGTGCAGATCGCCTCATCGACGCCAAAGCGCGGCGCCTCCACCCGGCGGCCCTCCTTGATCGCCTTCTGCGCCAAGGGCTTTTCGCGCCGCTGCTTGTTCAGCATACATTCGGACGAGGCGACAATCACCTTCGGCCCCTTTTCCGGGGTGGTCAGCGCCTCGCGGATGGTGTCGCGCATCTTCGCCACGTCATAGGTGCGGTCAATCTGGCGCACCCAATTGATGCCGATGCCGTTCAGCGCCTTCCCGATCGGATTCTTCGTGGCCTTGGTCGGGTTATTGGCGCGCGAGGACATCAGGTCCTGCCCCCCCGTCGCCGCCGAATAGTAATTGTCAACGATGATCGCCACACCGTCCGACTTGTTGAACGCCATATTGGTGAAGGACGAACTCAGCCCATTGTGCCAAAAACCCCCGTCCCCGATGATCGCCACCGCCCGCTTGTCGCCGCCACCGTCAAAGGCCCCATTGGCCGCAGGGCCAAGGCCATAACCCATGGTCGCCCCGCCAATCTCGAACGGAGGCAGGCTGGCGAACAGATGACAGCCGATATCGGCGGCAATCTGGTGCTTGCCCAGCTCCTTTTCGACCAGCTTCATCGCCGCAAAAATAGGCCGCTCCGGGCAGCCGGTGCAAAACCCCGGCGGGCGGATCGGCACGGTTTTTGAAAGGTCAGGGATCGCCGGCCGCTCCATGTTCGGCGCGCGCACGGCGGCGGGCAGCATCTGCGGCGCGGCGGTGCGCAGAAATCCCTCCACCGCATCCAGCATCACCCCGCCGGTATATTCCCCGGCCATCGGGAAAAGCCCCTTGCCATGCAGCTTCACGTTGGAGCCTGCGCGGTAAAGATAGCTGCCCAGCTGGGTTTCAATGAACTCGGGCTGACCCTCTTCCACCACCAGAACATGATCCTTGCCCGCACAGAACTCCAGAAACTGGCTGGAAATCAACGGATAGGTCACATTCAGCACATAAAGCGGCACCTCGGTATTGCCGTAGATATCGGCAAGCCCCAGCCGCTGCAGCGCGCGGATCACGCCGTTATACATGCCCCCCTGCACCACAATGCCGAAACTGGCATCGCGGGGGCCGAAAAACTCGTTCAAGCCCCGGTCAACAATGAACTTTTCCGCCGCAGGCCAGCGGTTCTTCACCTTGTCCTGCTCATGGGCATAAGACATCGGCGGCAAGACCACGCGGGCAAAATCGCTGCGCGGGTTGGCCAAGGCCTCCTTCACCGTCAGCTTTGGCCGCTGGTTGTCACGGCAGGTGAAAGAGCCCGTCACATGGCAGGACCGGATGCGCACCATCAGCATGACAGGCGTATTCGACGCCTCCGAGAGATCAAACCCATCCGACACCATCTTGACGATCGAGGGCAGGTTCGGCCGCGGGTCCAAAAGCCACATCTGCGCCTTCATGGCAAAGGGATGGCTGCGCTCCTGCATGATGGACGAGCCTTCGCCGTAATCCTCGCCCACAATCACCATCGCCCCCCCGGTCACGCCCGAGGATGACAGGTTCGCCAAGGCGTCCGAGGCCACATTGACCCCCACCGGGCCTTTGAAGGTCACCGCCCCGCGAATGGGATAATGAACGCTTGCCGCCAGCATGGCGGCGGCCGCCGCCTCATTGGCATTGGCCTCGAACCGCACACCCAATTCGCCCAAAAGCTCCTCGGCATCGGCCAGAACATCCATCAAATGGCTGATCGGCGCGCCCTGATAGCCGCCGACATAGCCGACCCCGCTTTCCAACAGCGCCTTGGTGATCGCCAAGATCCCCTCGCCGGTAAAGGTCTCGCCCGCCCCCAGTTTCAGGTGCTCGACCTCGGCCTTAAAGCTGCGCTCTGCCATGATTGACCCTCAGATTTCGTGCTTGCGGATATTGACCAGCATCTTTTGCAAAGTCGCGACAAAGGCCCGGCGCTCGTCATCCGGGATGCCGCGGAACATGCGGGCCTGTGCATCGGCCATGTGCGGCCAAAGCTCTTCGAACAACATGCGGCCCGCCTCGGTCAGAAAGACCCGCGTGGCGCGGCTGTCACTGGCATCGGCCTCGCGCCGGATCAGGCCATCGGCCTGCATCTGATCCAAGGCGCGGCTCAGGGTGGATTGCTCCACCACCGTATAGACCGACAATTCGCGGATCAGCGGGCCATCCACCACCGCCAGCACCGCCAGAACGCGGGCCTTGGGCGTGGTCAGGCCCATCTGGGCGATCTCATCACGAAAGGCCGCATTATACCGCCCCATGATGCGGTTCATCAGATAGGGCGCGAAATTGGTCAGCCCAATCTCGCCCAAACGCGGGCGCGGAGGGGTGTTGTCGTTCATGCCCCCAGCCTCTTTGCCGCGTTGAACCCCGACCCGCCCCCCAGACCGGGGCCGGGATGGGTCGAGGCGCCGATATGGATCAGCCCCCGCACCAAGCCCTCGCCATTCGTGGAATGGGCAAAGGGCCGCCAGATGAAAAACTGATCCAGCCCGCAATGCCCGCCATAGGGGTCGCCGCCCACAAGATTGACATTCATCGCCTTAAGATCGCTTGGGCTATAGGCCCGCCGCGCCAGTTTGATCTTGTCAAAGCCCTTGATATGGCGCGCCAAAATCCGCTCGATCCGGTCGGCAAAAGCCTCGCGCACCGCGTCCCAATCGCGCCCCTCGATCTCGCCCGATGCATCGCCCTTGATGACGCGCGGCGCATCGGGGATCTGCAACCACAAAACCGCCTTGCCCTCGGGGCAGCGGCTGGGATCAAGGCGGCTGGGCTGGCCGACACAGATCGTCGGCGTTGCGGGCAACATGCCGCGCTCGGCCTCATTCGATGATTTCGACACCGCATCAATGCCGTCTGACAGATGGATCAGCGCCACATCCTCAAGCCCCGGCGACAGCCATTCCGGCACCGCATCCAGCGCGTAATGCAGTTGGAAATTGCCGCGCCCATGGCGGAACTTCGCCGCCGCCGCGCGATCATCGGGCAGGTTCACACCCGGCAACAGCCGATCATAAAGCTGCCCCGGCGCGACCGAGGCCAAAACGGATTTTGACAAAATCCGCTCCCCCCCGACCAACCGCACGCCCGTCACCCGGCCATCTGCTACAGTGATCTCTTCAACATCCGCGCCCGCGCGCAAAACGCCGCCCTTTTCCTCGATCAGCGCCTGAAACGCCCGCACCGCCGCGCCCGAGCCCCCCTTGACCACAGGCGCCCCCGCCGCCTCCAGCGCAAAGGCAATCACCTTGCCCATCTGCGCCGAATAGCTGGCCTCAGGCGTCAGGCCGGTGTGCAAGACCCAAGGCGCCCACAAGGCCTGCACCAAGGGGCTTTGGTAATGCGCCTCAAGCCAGCCGCGCGCCGGGGCCAGCGCCGTGCCCATCCATGCCGCCAGCCCGCGCAAGCCGCGCTTGCGCACTTGGCCCAGCAACAACTTCGCCGTGGCCCACGACCACAGATTGCCCCCCAAAAGCGCGAACAAAAACGGCGCATCCGCCGCAATGCCCGCCACATCGGCTGCGTGACGGTCCCCATCCCCCGGTGCCAAGGCGTTGAAATTGGCGACATTTCGCGCGCCATCCATGGTCAGCACCAAAGACGAGCCATCCGGGCGCACCACCGCCGTGGGGGCTGCGGCATGGCAATAGTCAAACCCATGCCGCGCCAGATGCGGACCCAGCACCGCCCCCGCGGGCGAGGTCATGAACAACACCCAAGTCGCCGCCATCACATCGTGATGAAAGCCGGGTGCTGTGATCTCCTCGGTCCGCAAACAGCCGCCAAACCGCGCCTCGCGCTCCAACACCAGCACCCGGTCGCCCTTCAGCGCCAGCATCGCGGCCGCCACAAGCCCGTTGATCCCCGAGCCGATGATGATGTGATCGAACGCCATATCGCCCCCATTCAGGCAAAGGATTCCAAGGGGATGGGCGACACCGCCCATCCCATATGTTGAAAATCAGCCCCGTCTTAGCCGCGCGGCACCAGCGCCAACGCCCTGATCGGGCTGCCGGTGCCGTTCTTGATCTTCAAAGGTGCCGCAATCAGGATCGCCCCCTTGGCCGGCAGCTTGTCGAGATTGGCAAGCGAGGCCAGCCCATAGCAATTGTGCTTGTGCAAGAGGTTATGCGCCGGGAAGGGCGGCGTCATGCCCCCCGCCTGCCCCGCATCGGTGCCGATGCACTGGCTGCCCCAGCCGACAATGCCCTTGGACAGAAGATACTCGATCACCTCGGCGGTTGGGCCGGGGGTATGGGGGCCGGTTTCATTGGCATTCAGGAACAGGTTCTCATCATGCGCCCGCTTGTCCCAATCCGACCGCAGCACCACCCACTCGCCCGCATTGATCGCGCCATGCTTGGCCTCCCAGGCTTTCACATGGTCGATCGTCAAAAGGAAATCGGGGTTCTCGCCACATTCCTTGGCAAAATCCAACACATTGACCGGGGCGACCAGCCGCTGCACGGGCAGCGTGTCGGTGTAACCATCGGCATAGTCCTTACCGGTGATCCAGTGATGCGGCGCGTCGAAATGGGTGCCGGAATGCTCGCCCAGCTCCAGCCAGTTCCACGCCCAGAACGGACCATCCTTGTCATATTCCGAAATGCGGTGAATCTTGATGGGCGGGGTGTCCTTGGCGAAATCCGGCGGCAGTTTCAAAAGCGGCGTCTCCGGGCCCAAAACCCCCGAGCAATCCACCACCTCAACCCCACCCGAGGCCAGCATTCCAGCAAGGCTGGCCAGCACATTTGCAGACGTCATTATCATCTCCCTGTTTTTGGGACGCATCTTCGCCCCTCGCGAATAAGCCTAGACAGATTTAAATGCATTTGCAAATATCCCTACGTCAACGGGGTGAAATTTCGATGTCGCAGACCTTCGATGCAGTCCTGATCGGTGCGGGCCACAACACGCTGGCCTGCGCCTTGCAGCTGGCCAAAAAGGGCTGGCGCGTGGGCGTGTTCGAAGCGGCCGCCATCGCGGGCGGCGCGGTGAAAACTGGCGCATACACCCTGCCCGGCTTTCGCCATGACTGGGCGGCGATGAACCTGTCGCTCTTTGCCGGAAGCCCGTTTTTCAAGGAAAATGCCGCTGAACTCACCCAGCATGGCGCTGAATTCGTGGCCGTGTCGCATCCCTTTGCCTCGGCCTTCCCCGATGGGCGCTGGTGCGGGGTCAGCACCGATGCTGCGCAAACCACAGCCCAGATTGCCGAATTCTCCGCCAAAGACGCCCAGACATGGCAGCGCCTGATGGCCGAGTTCGGTGCCGAGGCGCCGCATCTCTTTGGGCTTTTGGGCAGCCCGATGCAGATTCGTGCGCTTGCATATTTTATGTTCAAAACACTCCGCGCCAAGGGCCTCTCTGGCACGCTGGATCTGGCGCGGTTTCTGGCCCAATCGCCGCGCGCTTGGCTGGAACAAACCTTTGAAGCCCCGCAGGTGCGCGCCATGCTGGGCGCTTGGGGGATGCATCTTGATTTTGCGCCCGACATCGCAGGCGGCGCGCTTTTCCCCTATCTCGAGGGCATGGCAGGCCAAGCCTTTGGCATGGCCTTGGGCAAAGGCGGGGCCGACACGATCATCACCGCCCTCACCCGCGCCATCACCGCACGCGGCGGCGTGGTCGAACTGAACGCCCCCGTGGCGCGGATCCTGCATGACGGCAGCAGCACTCATGGCATCGAACTCGCCGATGGCCGCCAGATCACCGCCACCCGCGCGGTGATCGCAGGGGTCGCGCCCCGCGCCCTGCCCCGCCTGACCGGCGGCACCACCCCCGCCTTTGACGGCGCCATGACCGGCTATGCCCATGCCCCCGGCACCATGATGATTCACCTCGCGATGGACAGCCTGCCCGATTGGGCGGCGGGCAAGGCGCTGCAAAGCTACGCCTATGTCCATCTCGCCCCCAGCCTTGATCAGATGGCGCGCACCTATCAACAGGCCCGCGCGGGGCTTTTGCCCGATGAGCCGATCCTTGTGGTCGGCCAACCCACGGTGTTCGACCAAAGCCGCGCGCCCGACGGCAAACATGTGCTTTGGCTACAGGTTCGCATGGCCCCCGGCACCATCACCGGCGATGCCAAAGGCGAGATCACCGCGACCGATTGGGCCAAGGCGGCCGAACCCTTTGCCCAGCGCGCGCTGGATATCCTTGAGCGCTACGCCCCCGGCACGGCTGCGAAAATCCTTGCCCGCCGCATCGTCACCCCAAATGATCTTGAGGCCGACAACCCCAACCTTGTGGGCGGCGATCAGGTCTGCGGGTCGCACCATCTGGCGCAGAATTTCCTTTTCCGGCCCGCCCGCGGCCACGCCGACGGATCAACGCCTTTGAAAAACCTGCATCTGACCGGGGCGGCTGTCTGGCCCGGTGCGGGCACAGGGGCGGGGCCGGGAACAATGCTGGCCGCAAAACTGGCCGGAAGATAACGCATAACAAAGAAAAAACGAACCTTAACCAACAGGAAGCACCATGAAACTCTCACGCCGTTCCCTTTTGCAACTCTCCGCCGCCAGCTTGGCCGCCAGCAGCTTTGCCCTGCCCAGCCTTGCCCAAGCGATTGACGAATTGGTCATCGCCTATAACGTCAACCTGCCCGCGTGGGACCCCACCGTCGGCCCAAGTGCCGTGAACCCCACCATTCAGGGCATCTATCAATCGGTCTTTGACCAATACATCCTGCAAACCCCCGACCTGAAACCCGCCCCCGGCATCCTGACCGAATGGGGCTGGAACGATGACAAAACCCAAGTCTGGATGACCGTGCGCGAGGGCGTCACCTGGCATGACGGCAGCCCGCTGACCGCCGAAGACGTGGCTTGGTCGCTGGCCCGCGTCGCCAATACCGAAACCGGCTCGCCCATCCAGTTTGTCTGGGGCACGCTCGCCAATCACCGGGTGGAAGGCAACAAGGTCATCGCCGATGTGGCCCAGTTTGACCCCACCATCTTTAAATGGATGTATTTCCTGACCGGCTATGTGCTGCCCAAGGCCTATTACGAACAGGTCGGCCCTGAGGGGTTTGAGGCCGCCCCCATCGGCTCTGGCCCCTATATGGTGGAAAAGTTTGAACGCAACGCCTTTGTGCGGCTGAAGGCCAATGAGAACTATTGGGGCGGCGCGCCCGAATTCAAAACCGTGACGATCAAATTCGTCACCGACGCCGCCGCCCGCGTCGCCGAGGTGGAATCGGGCAATTCCCATGTCACGCTGGAAGTGCCCTACGAAGAATATGACCGCCTGAAAGCCAGCCTCACCGGCGTCGCAGCACCGATCTCTGACATCGGCATGATCTTTTTGAACGACATCGACGTGATGCTGGACCCCAACGTCCGCAAGGCCGCCGCCCATGCGATCGACAAGCAAACCATCATCGACCGTCTCTTGGGCGGCTATGGGGTGAAGATCGACACGCTGCAAACCGCGCAATACGACGCCTTCGATGCCTCAATCTCTGTGCCTTATGACGAGGCCAAGGCGATTGAGCTTCTGGCCGCCTCGGGCTATGGCCCCGACAATCCGGTGAAGTTCAAGATCCAGACCACCAAGGGCTTTAAGCCCAAGGATTACGAGATGATCCAAGCCATCGTCGGGCTGTGGCGCAAGGTGGGGATCGAGGCGGAAATCGAAATCTACGAGATCGCCAAGCATTTTGAGCTGCGCGGGGCGGACCAGCTGGCACCGGCTGCCTTTTACAACTGGGGCAACTCGGTGGGCGATCCCACGACCTCGACCGGCTTTGCCATGTTCGGCCCCTCGCCCCATTCGGTTTGGGATGGCGAGGATCTCATCAATATGATCGGCCCCCTGTGGGGCGAGCAGGATGAGGCCAAGCGGATCGAGGGCTGGAAGGCGGTCGACCGCTATGTCGCCGAAAACGCGCTGGTCATTCCGCTGCTGCAATATGTGCAGCCGATCCTCGCCGCGCCGGGCGTGGTGGTGACGCCCCATGCCTCGGGCGCGCTTTTGCCGCATCTGATGAAGCGGGCCTGACGCGTCGCCTCTGCGGAAAGGCCGGGGGGTTTCACACCCCCCGGACCCCCCGTGGGATATTTGAGCCACATTGAAGGCCATGGTCGGGTCTGGCGGGTGCCGGGCCGGTCAGGGCCGAGCCGGACAGGCCCCCAAAGATGCAGTTATTCCGCGCCTTTCTTATGCGCCTGATCACCACGGCCGTGACCCTGATCGGGGTGGCGGTGATCGTGTTCTTTGTCATTCGCATCGTCCCCGGCAATCCGATTGCCATGATGCTGCCGCCCGGCGCGACCGAGGAAGACATCGCGCGGCTGACGGCGCGTTATGGGCTGGACAAGTCCTTGATCGAGCAATTCCTGATCTGGTGTCAGGGCGTGCTGCAAGGGGATTTCGGCACCTCGATCACCACCAATCAGCCGGTGTTGAGCCTTGTGCTGGGCCGCCTGCCCGCGACGTTGGAGCTGTCGATCATGGCGCTGGTCATGGCGGTGATCATGGGGGGCGCCCTTGCACTGACCGGCACCAAGCACCGCGGCACCCAAGTGGAGGCGGGGATTGATGTGGCCAATGGCATGGCGCTGTCGGTGCCGGATTTCCTGTGGGGGTTGATCCTGATCTTGGTTTTTGGCGTGCTTTGGCCGGTGTTCCATATCTCGGGCCGGGTGACGCCCAGCCTTGAATTGCCCTTCACCACCGATTTCTACCTGTTCGAGAGCCTTGTGCGCCTGCGCTTCGATCTTTGGGCCGATATCGTCAGCCACATGTTCCTGCCCGCCCTTGCGCTTGCCATCCCCTTGGCCGCCATCATCGGCCAGCTTCTCAAGCAAAGCCTGAAGGAAACCATGCATCTGGATTACGTGACGCTGGCGCGCACCAAGGGCTATGGCGAGACCCATGTCATCACCCGCGAGGCGCTGCCGAATGCCATCCTGCCGACCCTCACCCTTGTGGGCGTGCAGTTCACCTTCCTGATCGGCGGCACCGTCATCATCGAGCGGCTGTTTTCCTATGAGGGCCTTGGCAATATGGCGATTGATGCGGTGATCAACCGCGATCTGCCGCTGATCCAGGGCATCGTGATCCTCTTTGCCGCGATCTTCACGGCTGTGAACCTGATCGTCGATCTGTCTTATGCCCTTTTGAACCCAAGGCTGCGCCATGGCTGATGCACGCGCCCATCTGACCCGCCGCGCCGGTCTGCGGCTTTGGCTTTCGGCCATCTGGCTTGGGCTTTTGACGCTGGGGGCGCTCATGGCCCCGTGGATTGCGCCGCAAGACCCCTTGGCGCAAGACCTCTTTCTTGGCCGCTTGCCGCCCGTCTGGATGCTGGGGGCCGAGCCGGGCTATTACCTTGGCACCGACAGTCTGGGCCGCGATGTTCTGAGCCGCATCTTGCACGGCGCGCGCATCGCGCTGATCGTGGCGCTGATTGCGGGCACGCTGACCTGCCTCATCGGCGCCACGCTTGGCCTTCTGGCGGGCTTTCTGCGCGGCTGGGTCGATGTGGTGATCTCTCGCCTGATCGACATCTGGATGGCCTTTCCCCCCGTCCTTTTCTCGATCCTCCTTATCGCCGTCATGGGGCCCGGCCTGTGGTCGATCATCATCGCCATCGTCGTCATCGACTGGACGCGCTTTGCCCGCGTCGTGCGGGCCGAGGCCATGGCCCAGGGCGCGATGGATTACGTCGCTTCGGCCCAGGTGGCGGGCCGCAAGCGGCTTTCGACCATGGTGACCGAAATCCTGCCCAATGTGCTGCCGACCATCGTCGTCCTTCTCACGCTGGAAATGGGCATCGCGGTGATCGTCGAGGCGATTTTGTCCTTCGTGAACCTCTCGATCTCCACCGATGACCCCACATGGGGCGGCATGATCGCCGAGGGGCGCAGCTCGATCCATCAGGCCTGGTGGGTGCTGATCTTTCCCTTGGTCACGCTGTTCCTGACGGTTCTGTCGTTTTCCCAATTGGGCGAAGGGTTGAAAGACCGCTTCGATCCGGTGCTGAGATGAGCTATCTGGTGATCAACGGGCTTTCGGCCCGGCTGAAAGGCACGACCTTCCCCATTCTGCGCAATGTTTCGCTGCGGGTGGATGCGGGCGAGGTGCATGGGCTCGTCGGCGAAAGCGGGGCCGGCAAGTCGATGATCGGCAAGGCGGTTTTGGGCATCCTGCCCGGCTCCATCGAAATCACCCATGGCAGCATCGAGTTGGATGGGGTGGACCTTTTTTCGCTCCCCCCTGCCGAGCGCCGCCGCCGCATCGGGGCCAGCGCGGCACTCATCCCGCAAGATCCGCTAACCGCCCTCAACCCCTCGCGCCGCATCGGCCCGCAGATCACCAACCGTCTGGTCGATATCTTGGGCTGGCCCCGCGACCGGGCCGAGGCGCGGGCGCGCGATCTTTTGGCCGAGGTGCATATCCCCGACCCTGCCCGCGTGATGCGCGCCTATCCGCATGAGCTGTCGGGGGGGATGCGCCAGCGCATCCTGATCGCTTCGGCCTTTGCGGCGGAACCGAAACTCATCGTGGCCGATGAGCCGACCACGGCGCTGGATGTGACGGTGCAAAAGCAGATCCTGAAGCTGATCGCCGAACTGCAGGCCCGCCATGGCACGGCGCTGTTGTTTGTGACCCATGATCTTGGGGTGGTCTCCAAGGTCTGCCAGTCGCTCTCGGTGCTCTATGGCGGCATGGTGGTGGAAAGCACCAAGGTGCGCGAGTTCTTCCGCGAACCGGCGCACAGCTATTCCCGCGCGCTTCTTGCCGCCACGCCGAAATACACCGACCCCGACGCAAGCCTCACCCCGGTGCCCGAAGCGGTGATCGCCGCCGTGCAGGCCGAGGTTGCCGCCCATGACCGGAGCCAGCGCCATGGCTGATTTGTATCAGATCAAGGATCTGTATCTCTCGCTGCCCGACATGACGCGCAAGCCGCTTCTGGGCGCGGCGCCGCGGATCGACATCCTCAAGGGGCTCAGTTTCACCCTGCCCAAGGGCGAGATCCTCGGCATCGTCGGCGGTTCGGGCTCGGGCAAATCCACGCTTGGCCGCGCCATGGTGCGGCTTTTAGAGCCGACGGCCGGGCGCATCCTGTTTGACGGCCAAGACATCACGCATCTGACCGAGGACGCCCTGCGCCCGCTGCGCCGCCGCTTCCAGATGATCTTTCAAGACCCGATGTCGAGCCTCAACCCCCGCCACCGCGTGGGCCAGATCATTGCCGCCCCCCTGCACCTTCATGGCTTTGACGCGGTCGAGGCCAAGATGTTCGACGCGCTCGATCACGTCGGCCTGCCGCGCCATTTTGCCGCCCGCTTCCCGCATGAACTTTCGGGCGGCCAGCGTCAGAGGGTGGGGATCGCCCGCGCCATCGCGCTCCGGCCCGATTTCATTCTGGCCGATGAGATCGTCTCTGGCTTGGATGTCTCGTCGCAGGCGCAGGTGCTGAACCTTCTCGAAGGGCTGGTCAAAGAGCTTGGCCTGACGCTGGCCTTCATCAGCCATGATCTCAGTGTGATCCGGCGGCTCTGCAGCCATGTGCTGGTGCTTTATCAGGGCGAGATCGTGGAAAACGCCCCCACCACGCAGGTGTTCAACGCGCCAAAAGCCGCCTATACGCGCGACCTTCTCGACGCCATCCCGCTGCCCGACCCCGATCAGATCTGGGCCTGACACCCTCCTCGTTGGCCTGCGGCCCTCGTCGGTGGCCCCCCCGAGGAGCGGACGCAGTCCGACGACGAGGCCCCTCTCACAGCCGCTTGACGCCCGCGGCCTTTCCTTGCCAGTTTGAGCCCCTTGCCAAGGAGGCCCCATGCTCAAGGGAATCGATCCCCGGCTGAACGCCGATATCCTGCACACCCTGCGCGCCATGGGTCATGGCGACATGCTGATGCTGACCGATGTGAACTTCCCCGGCGTGGCCCTTGCCCCACACACCGTCGTGGGCCGCGTCCTGACGATGGAGAACCTCTCGGCCCCCGAAGCCGCCCGCGCCATCCTGTCGGTCCTACCGCTTGATACCTTTGTGGCCGACTTTGCCGCGCGGATGGAAGTGGTGGGCGATCCCGCCGCCCTGCCCCCGGTGCAATCCGAAGTGCAGGCCGAGATCGACGCCGCCGAGGGCCAGCCCCGCCCGATGCAAACCCTTGATCGCTTTGCCTATTATGATCTGGCCAAACAGGCCTTTGCCATCGTCCAAACCGGCGAGCGGCGGCTTTACGGCTGCTTCATGCTGCGCAAGGGCGTGATCGCCCCCAAAGGATAACCCGCCATGACCCTGCCGCAAAAACCCATCGTCAACCTTGGCATCTTCGTCGCCGATGCCGCCTTTCGCGCGCCTCGCATGCCGCGCATGGGCGAAACCATCCTGGGCAATGGCTTTCACCTTGGACCGGGTGGCAAAGGCTCCAATCAGGCCGTGGCCAGCGCCATGGCAGGGGGGCGCTCGCACCTGATCACCCGGCTGGGCGACGATGATTTCGCCGCCATGGCCCGCGACATCTGGGCGCGCGCCGGCGTGCAGCCCGAGGTGACGGTGGACGGTGAAAGCTTCACCGGGGCCGCGATGATTTTCCTCGAGGCCGAAACCGGCAACAACGCCATCATCGTCACCCCCGGTGCGGCCAGCCGCATCACGCCGGCGGATGTCGAGGCCCGCCGCGCGCTGATCGAAAGTGCCGCCATCTTCATCACCCAACTCGAACAACCCATCCCCGCCGCCCAGCGCGGGCTGGAAATCGCCCGCGCCGCCGGGGTGACAACCATTCTCAACCCCGCCCCCGCCGCCCCCTTGCCCGATGCGATGCTGGCGCTGTGCGATTACATCACCCCCAATGAATCCGAGGCCGAGGCGCTGACCGGCCTGCCCGTCACCACCATTGATGAGGCCAAAACCGCCGCCGCCGCCCTTTTGGCCAAAGGCGTGGGCGCGGTGGTGATCACCTTGGGCGGCCAAGGGGCGCTCTATCACGACCGCAATCAAACGCTGCATTGCCCGGCCCTCTCGGCGGGTAAAGTGATCGACACCACCGGCGCAGGCGATGCCTTCAACGGCGGCTTCGCCGTGGCGCTAAGCGAAGGGATGCCCATCGCGCGCGCTTTGCGCTTTGCCACCGCCACCGCCGGCATTTCCGTCACCCGCCAAGGCACCGCCGGGGCCATGCCGACACGGGCCGAGATCGAGGCGATGCTTTAGCGCACCACCTCACCCCGCCCCAATCACCGCGCTCAACTCCGCCACCTTCAGCGCCACCAGCGCCGCATCGCCACGGCTTTCCACATTCAACCGCAGCAAAGGCTCGGTGTTCGAGGCCCGCAGGTTGAACCGCCACGCCCCCATGTCAAAGCTGTGGCCATCCAGCCGGTCGACATCCTCAGCCTGCGCGCCATAGCTATAGGCGATCTTGGCCATCAGCTTGGCCGCATCGGCCACCTTGAAATTCACCTCCCCCGAAGAGGGAAACGCCGCCCGCCGCGCCGCCAGCATCTGCGACAGGCTCTGCCCCCGCCGCCCCATCAACTCGGCCACCAAAAGCCACGGGATCATGCCGCTGTCACAGCACATGAAATCGCGGAAATAATGATGCGCCGACATCTCGCCGCCATAGACCGCCCCCTCAGCGCGCATCGCGGCCTTAAGATAGGCATGCCCCGTCGGTGCCATCACCGCCCGGCCCCCGGCGCGGGCAACCACATCTTGGGTGTTCCAGATCACGCGCGGGTCATGTACGATCACAGCCCCCGGCTCCTTGGCCAAAAACACCTCGGCCAACAGGCCCACCACATATTCCCCCGCCACAAAGGCGCCTGTCTCATCGAACAGAAAACAGCGGTCAAAATCGCCATCCCAAGCCACCCCCAAATCGGCCCCATGGGCGCGCACCGCCTCGGCCGTAACGGGCTGATTTTCCGGCAACAACGGGTTTGGAATGCCATTGGGAAAACGGCCATCGGGCGCGTGATGCAGGCGCAGAAACTCCAACGGCGCCCCCGCAGCCGCCAGCGCCTCGGCCAGCGCGTCAAAAGTCGGCCCCGCAGCCCCATTGCCCGCATTGACCACCACGCGCAAAGGCCGCAAGGCGTCTACATCGACAAAAGACATCACCCGCGCCACATAGGCCGCCCGGCAGGTCGCCGGGGTCAGACGACCCTGCCCCACAGCCCCAAACACCCCCGCCTCCGCCCGCGCCCTGAGCGCGGCAAAAACCTCCACCGACAAGGGCCGCGCCCCGGCCCCCACCAGCTTCATCCCGTTGTAATCCATCGGATTATGGCTCGCCGTCACCTCGATGCCGCCATCGGCACCCAAATGGTCCACGGCAAAATACATCTCCTCGGTGCCGCAAAGGCCCAGCGCCAACACCTCAACCCCCGCCGCCATCAGCCCCTCGGCCACCGCCGCCGCCAGCGCCTCAGAGGATACCCGCGGATCATGGCCCAAAACCACCCGCGCCGCGCCCAACTCCTCGGCAAAGGCCCGCGCAATGGTCCGCAGGATATCCGGCGTCACCTCATCACCCAACCGCCCGCGAATGTCATAGGCCTTGAAACAGCGCATCCCACATCCCTCACCAATACCCCGGACGCCCATCTATCCGCCGGATCAAAGCCTTTGCAAGCCCGCCCCCCCCGGCCTATAAGACCGCCATCCGAAGAGGAGTTCCCGATGCGCAAGGCCGAGATCACCCGCAAAACCAACGAAACCGCCATCGAGGTCGCGGTCAATCTGGATGGCACCGGCAGGTCCGATTGCCAAACCGGCGTTGGCTTTTTCGACCATATGCTCGACCAACTCGCGCGCCACTCGCTGATCGATATCACGCTCAAAGCCAAGGGCGATCTGCACATCGACGACCACCACACGGTAGAGGATTGCGGCATTGCGCTCGGTCAGGCCCTGACCCGTGCGCTTGGCGACAAAAAGGGCATCCGCCGCTATGGCCATTTCCGCCTTGCGATGGATGACACGCAGGTGGCCACCGCACTTGACCTCTCGGCGCGGCCCTTTCTCGTTTGGAACCTGCCCTTCCCCAGCGCCAAAATCGGCCAATTCGACACCGAACTTGTCCGCGAGTTTTTTCAGGCCCTCGCCAGCCATGGCGGCATCACGCTGCATGTCGATCTGATCCACGGGTTCAACAGCCACCACATCGCCGAGGCCGCCTTCAAATCCGTCGCACGCGCCTTGCGTGAGGCGGTCGAGGCCGATCCGCGCATGGCCGGCGTGCTGCCCTCGACCAAGGGCGCGCTCTAGCCCCTTCCTCTTGGCAAAAATACTCCCGCCGGAGGCATCCGACGGCGACCACCCGCACCAAGGTTTCAGACATGCTCACAGTCCTTGTCGATTATGACAGCGGCAATCTTCATTCCGCCGAAAAAGCCTTTCAACGCATGGCGCTTGAAACCAATGCGGGCAAGATCCTCGTCACCTCCCGCCCCGAGGACGTGGCCCGCGCCGACCGCATCGTTCTTCCCGGCGATGGGGCCTTCCCGGCCTGCCGCAAGGCACTTGGCAGCTACGGCGGGCTTTTCGAGGCGATCTCCGAATCCGTCACCACCCGCGCCCGCCCTTTCCTCGGCATCTGCGTCGGCATGCAGATGATGGCAACCTGGGGCCGCGAATATGAAGACACAAAGGGCTTTGACTGGATCCCCGGCGAGGTGGTGAAAATCACCCCTTCCGACCCCAGCCTCAAAGTGCCGCATATGGGCTGGAATGATCTGGTGCTCGACCATCCAGACGCCGCCGCGCGCCATCCCATCCTGAACGGCATCGAAACCGGCGATCACGCCTATTTCGTGCATTCCTACCATTTCAAGGTGGCAAACCCCGCCCATCGGCTGGCGCATTGCGATTATGGCGGCGACATCACGGCACTGATTGGCCGCGACACCATGCTGGGCATGCAGTTTCACCCCGAAAAATCACAGGCGCTGGGGCTTCGGCTGATTGCCAATTTCCTCACCTGGACCCCCTGACATGGCCGCGCCCTTGGGCCTGACCCCGGCCGATCTGCAACACATCCTTGACCGGATCGGCGCGGAAATGGCCAGCGCCCCCGACCGGGGCCGCGTGGCCGATTACATCCCCGAACTTGCCCGCATCTCTGACCAGCACTTCGCCATGGCCATCTGCACGGCGGACGGCCAGTGCCTGACCACAGGCGCGGCAGATCAGCCCTTTTCCATCCAATCGATCTCCAAGGTCTTTACCCTTGCCCTCGCGCTCGGCCGCTTTGGCGACCAGCTTTTTGCCCGCGTCGGGCGCGAACCCTCGGGGCTGGCCTTCAATTCCGTGGTGCAACTGGAATCCGAACAGGGCATCCCGCGCAATCCCTTCATCAACGCAGGTGCGCTTGTGGTGACCGATGCCATCTTGCAAGGCCACCAACCCCGCGAGGTCTTGGGCGAAATCCTGCGCTTTGTGCGCGAGGCGGCGGGCGAGGATGACATCCACATCAACAAATCTGTCGCCGCCTCCGAGGCCGCGCATGGCCACCGCAATCTGGCGCTGGCGCATTTCATGGCCGCCCAAGGCAACCTGAAAAACCCGCCCGAACTGACCTGCGGCACCTATTTCCACCAATGCGCGATTGAGATGACCACCCGCCAACTGGCGCTGGCAGGCCGCTTCCTGATGGGCGCGCCGGGGGCGGCGCGGCTGGTCTCGCCCGCCCGCCTGCGCCGCATCAACGCGCTGATGCTGACCTGCGGCCATTACGACGGCTCGGGCGAATTTGCCTATCGCGTGGGCCTGCCCGGTAAATCAGGGGTCGGCGGCGGTATCCTCGCCATCGCCCCCGGCCGCGCCTCCATCGCGGTGTGGTCGCCGGGACTGAACGCCCAAGGCAACAGCCAACTTGGCACGCTGGCGATAGAGCGCCTCGCCCGCGCCACCGGCTGGTCCGTGTTCGGCTAAAGGACGCTCAGTTCAGCCGGGTCCAACTCTGCTTTGAACAAATCAAACCGCCTGCCACGCATCCAGCGAGGCGAAGCTTGCTGCCCTGAAGCTCAATCGTGCCATAGTAAATTTTGTTGTTCGAAGGCCGCCAAACCTGCCCCTCATATTCACCATCCCCAATGGGGCGCATATCAATGACAAGCTGTTTGCCCAGATTTTCTGACTTGTACTCTGCGCCGTCCCTGAACGTCTTGGCGATCTTTCCACAAAATGCAGGCCCGCACGGCTCTATTTGCACATGCGCGTAGGCCCCGTCATCGACCTCGGTTTTCCACATGCCGGTCAGCGGATCAGCCCCCGCCGCCCCCGCCGTACAAACAACCGCCACCGCCAAAATCCATCGTTTCATCGCATCCTCCCTCCCTGAAAGGCTGCGCCATCCTTTGCCAAAGCCCCGCCTCCTGTCCAGCATGACGTCAGGTCGCCATTCCCCCTTGGCATTTGCCGCCCACACCCCTAATCCAACACCACCAAACTCCGGAGCCTCGCGATGATCCTTTATCCCGCCATCGACCTGAAAGACGGCCAATGCGTGCGCCTCTTGCGCGGCGAGATGTCGGCCGCCACCGTCTTTGGCGATGACCCGGCCGCCCAAGCGCTGAAATTCCAAGACGCAGGCTGCGAATGGCTGCATCTTGTGGACCTGAACGGCGCTTTCGCAGGCACCCCGGTGAACGCCGCCGCCGTCGAGGCCATTTTGGCCGCCACCAAAGTCCCCGCCCAGCTTGGCGGCGGCATCCGCGATATGGCCACCATCGCCATGTGGCTGGAAAAAGGCCTGGCCCGCGTGATCCTTGGCACGGTGGCGGTGGAAAACCCCACCCTCGTGCACGAGGCCGCCCGCGCCTTCCCCGGCCAAGTGGCGGTCGGAATTGACGCCCGCAAAGGCTTTGTCGCCACCAAAGGCTGGGCCACCGAAACCACTGTCCAAGCCACCGACCTTGCCCGCAGCTTTGAAGATGCCGGCGTCGCCGCGATCATCTACACCGACATCGACCGCGACGGCGCCATGCAAGGCCCCAATATCGAAGCCACCGAGGCACTGGCCCGCGCCGTCACCATCCCCGTCATCGCCTCAGGCGGCGTCAGCCGGATGGAGGACCTCATCGCACTGCGCGACACCGGCGTGATCGCCGGGGCCATCTCGGGCCGCGCACTCTATGACGGGGCGATTGACCTTGGCACAGCGCTCAAATCCCTCACCCTTTGATTTGCCCTTCTTGAAATACTCTCGGGGGTGAATGGCCGCAGGCCAGAGGGGGCAGACAGCCCCCTTCCCCTCGCCCGCCCCAAACGCTAGGCTCGCCCCATGCTGAAAACCCGCCTCATCCCCTGCCTTGATGTCGCCGATGGCCGCGTGGTCAAGGGTGTGAACTTCGTCAATCTGATCGACGCAGGCGATCCGGTTGAGGCCGCGCGCGCCTATGATGCGGCGGGCGCGGATGAGCTGTGTTTTCTCGACATCCACGCCACCCATGAAAACCGCGGCACGATGTTCGATCTGGTCACCCGCACGGCCGAGCAATGTTTCATGCCGCTGACAGTGGGCGGCGGGGTGCGAACCCATCACGACGTGCGCGCGCTTTTGCTGGCCGGGGCCGACAAAGTGTCCTTCAACTCCGCCGCCGTGGCCAACCCCGATGTGGTGGCCGAGGCCGCCGATCGCTTCGGCAGCCAATGCATTGTGGTGGCGATTGACGCCAAAACCGTCAGCCCCGGAAAATGGGAGATTTTCACCCATGGCGGGCGACAACCCACCGGCATTGATGCGGTGGACTTCGCCCGCACCGTCGCCGCCAAGGGGGCGGGCGAAATCCTCCTCACCTCGATGGACCGCGATGGCACCAAGGGCGGCTATAACCTGCCCCTGACGCGCGCCATCGCCGATGCCGTCCCGATCCCGGTGATCGCCTCAGGCGGTGTCGGCACGCTGGATCATCTCGTCGAAGGCGTCACCGAAGGCCATGCCAGCGCCGTTCTGGCCGCCTCGATCTTCCATTTCGGCACCTTTTCCATCGCCGAAGCCAAGGCCCATATGGCCGCCGCCGGCATCCCCGTCAGGTTGACATGAGAAGGCTGACATGACCGCCCTTCACCGCCTCGCCACCACCATCGCCGCACGCAAAACCGCCGATCCCGAAAGCTCGTGGACGGCAAAGCTTCTGTCCAAAGGCCCCGAAAAATGCGCCGAAAAATTCGGCGAAGAGGCGGTGGAAGCCATTATCGAGGCCGTCAAGGGCGACCGCGACAAACTCACCTCCGAGGCCGCCGATGTGCTCTATCACCTACTGGTCATGCTCGCGGCCCGCGACGTGACACTCGATCAGGTGCTGGCCGAGTTGGAACGGCGCGAAGGCACCTCTGGCATTTCCGAAAAAGCCGCACGCGGCTGACCGCGCGCCAAAATTTCTGACCAGAAATTTGGCAAAAATCTGAACAGATTTTTCCCCCGCCTAAAGACCCAGCCTTGGGATTTCGATCGCCGGGCAGCGGTTCATCACCACCTCCAGCCCGGCGGCTTCGGCCTTGGCAGCGGCTTCGGCGTTTTCCACCCCAAGCTGCATCCAGATCACCGATGCCCCGGTTGCAATCGCCTCCACGACAACCGGCCCCACCTCTTCGGATCGGCGGAAAATATCGACCATATCCACCGGCCCCACCTCCAGCGCCACCTCGGCCAAAGACCCCCGCACCACCTCGCCAAAACCGCTCATCTCTCCCGCCTGCCCGGGATTGACCGGGATCACCCGATAGCCCCGCCCCGCCAGATAGGCCGCCACGCGGTGGCTTGGGCGGTCAGCCTTGGGCGACCAGCCGACAAGGGCGATGGTTTTGACCCTGCGCAGAATTCGGGCAATCTTGGCGTCATCGGTCATGCGATCCTCCAAAAGAAAAGCGCCCAAGGACAAGCCAAGGGCGCAAGGTATGGAACGAGGGACAGTAGACAGACGAAACCGGGGTTCCAGGCCCGCTTTCATATCTTCCAAATGGGAAGCCTGCCGCGCCGTTAAAGACCCCTCGCATTTTTGTGATCCCTTACCGCGTGGTCGCCGCATACAGGCTGACGGCGGCGGCGTTTGACACATTCAGGCTGCCAAAACCCCCGGCATAGGGAATGCGCGCGATCACATCACAGGTCTCGCGCGTGCGCTCGCGCAGGCCCGGCCCTTCGGCCCCCATCACCAGCGCCAAGGGGCGGCCCCGCGTCGGTGCCAGCGCCTCGGCCAGCGTCACCTCGCCCGTGCCATCAAGGCCGATCAGCACATAGCCCATCGCCTTCAACTCGACCATGGCATCGGCCAGATTGGTCACCTTCAGATAGGGCTGGCGCTCCAAGGCCCCGCTCGCGGTCTTGGCCAAAGCCCCGGTTTCCGGCGCCGAATGGTGGCGCGGTGCCACCACCGCCCGCGCGCCAAACACCTCGGCCGAGCGCAAGATCGCCCCCACATTATGCGGATCCGTCACCCGGTCCAAAAGCACCAACAACGGCTCCCCCGCCCCGGAAATCGCCAGATCCTCAAGCTTGCCCCAGTTCAAAGGCCGCGCCTCCAAAGCCGCCCCTTGATGGACAGACCCTTCATCAATCGGCACATCGAACCGCCGCGGATCCACGATCTCGGGCGCCATCCCCGCCTCAGCAATCGCCGCCTCCAACTTGTCAAAGGCGTTTTTCGTCACCACCAGCCGCAGCTTTTCGCGCGCAGGGTTCACCAAAGCATCGCGCACCGCATGCAGACCAAAAAGCCACACGGTTTCCTTGGCCTCCGCCTTGCGACCGCGCTCTTTATCCACCACCCAATCGGGTTTTTTTGCCATCACAAAGGCCCTTTTCCGTTTTCCCATGCTCTGACCAGATCAACACGGTTTGGCAAGCGGCAAGTGGCGGGAAATTTCCACGAAAAAGCGGTGCGTTCCGCCTTGACGCTGCGAACGCGCTTGGGTATTCCCCGCCCTCAGTGGGCGATATGCTACAAGGTGTGGCAGCGGACTGTAACTCCGCCGAGGCGACTCATGCCTGGTTCGATTCCAGGATCGCCCACCATCTTTGCTTGTCAAAGCAACGCGAAATAACCAGCCTTCGGGCTGGTTTTTTCGTCTCAGGCGTGGTGGATTGCGCCTGATCCTATCAGAAAGCCCGCCATGCGCTCTTTTACCTTCACCCATGCCATCACCCGCCAACCCCCGGCCTCCGCCATCCACGGTTTGCGCGCGGTTGACACCGGCGCGCCGGATTTGGCGCAGATGCGCGCCCATCACGCCGATTACATCGCCGCCCTGAAATCCACCGGCGCCACCGTGCTGGAACTCCCGGCACTCGAGGCCTTCCCCGACAGCCTCTTTGTCGAGGACACAGCCCTTTGCCTGCCCATGGGGGCCGTGGTGATGCGCCCCGGCGCGCCCTCGCGTCTGGGCGAGGCGGCGGAAATGGCCCCGCATCTGGCGGCCCTTTACCGCGATGTCCGCACCATCACAGGCGCGCAGAACTTTATCGAGGCGGGCGATATCCTGACCACCGAACTCGAGATTCTCGTGGGCCGCTCAGCCCGCACCAATGGCGGGGGCGTCGCGGAACTGGCCGCAATCGTTGCCGATTGGGGCTATACGCTGCGCGAGGTTTTCACCCCGCCGGGCGTTTTGCATTTCAAAACCGATTGCTCGCTCTTGGACGCCGAGACGATCCTTGCCACCGAACGGCTGGACGCCTCGGGCTGTTTCAAAGGCTACCGCGTGATCCACACCGCGCCGGGCGAAGAGGCCTCGGCCAATTGCATCCGCTTCAACGATCTGGTGCTCTTCCCGGCAGGCTTTCCGCGCACGCGCGACATGCTTTTGGCGGCGGGCTACTGCGTGCAGGAAATCGGCAATTCGGAATGCGCGAAACTTGATGGCGGCATGTCCTGCCTGTCGCTGCGCTTTAGCCCCCCCACCTAAAAGCGCGCGCACGGCCGCCACGCAGGCCATCTTTCTTTTTGAACCCCAAGCCCCTAAGCTTGGGGTCACCTTTTCAAGCATTGATTTCACATGGCCAATTCCCCCCCCCGCCCCGGCACAAAGCCGCCCCTTCAACATCTTGGCCATCGTGCAAGACGGGCGGCTGGCCTATGAGGCGCTTTTGCTCTTGGCCTCGTTTAAGACGCACAACCCCGACTTTCCGGGACAGGTATTTTTGGCCGAACCCCAGCCCGGCAAACGCTGGAACCGCGATCCGCGGCTGAAATCCGACGGCATCCGCGACATGCTGCGCAGCCTTGGGGCCACGTTTTTGCCCTTTGAAAACAAGGTTTTTGGCCAAAGCTACCCCCATGGCAACAAGATCGAGGCGCTGGCCGCCCTCCCCGATGCGCCCTTCTTGTTTCTCGACACCGACACGTTGATCTTGGGCGATCTGCAGGCGCTGCCATTGGATTTTGCCCGCCCCTCCGCCTCGATGCGGCGCGAAGGCACATGGCCCGAACCGCAGCTTTACCACGGCGGCTATGGCGAAATCTGGGGCGCGCTTTATGACCGCTTTGGCCTTGATCTGGCCGCCTCGCTCGACCTCACCCAGCCCGAAGGCTATTGGCAGCGCTATCTTTACTTCAACGCAGGCTGGTTTTTCCACCAAAGCCCCAAGGTCTTTGGCGAACGGTTCTTAACCTATGCCCGCAGCATCCGCGATGATGTCCCCCCCGCGCTGGCCGCCCAATCGCTCGACCCATGGCTAGACCAAATCGCCCTGCCCTTGGTGATCCACAGCCTTGGCGGCGGGCGTCCGGGGCCGGAACTCGCGGGGCTCGATGGTGACATCACCTGCCATTACCGCAACCTGCCCCTGCTTTATGCCCGCGAAAGCGATCGGGTGGTTGAGGTGCTGGAAGCGGTCGCAGGCGAAAAAGAGCTGCGCCGTCTCTTGCGTGACCATGAACCCGCCCGGCTGATGATCTATCAAAACCGGGGCCGCAAGGCGCGCGAGCTTTTTGACCGCGCCGATCTGCCAAGGCGTGAACAGGCCATCCGCTCGGCCTTGAAAAAGGCCGAACTGTGGCTGCGCTGATCGCTAAAGCCGCAGCACCGGGATCAGACTGGCCACCAAAAGTGCGGCCATCGTCCAGTTGAACGCCCGCAACCGCCCCGGCGATTGCAGCCAATGGCGCAGCGCCTCGCCCAAAATGGCCCAAGCACTGACCGAGGGCAGATTTACGGCGGCAAAGACCGCCGCAATCGTCAAAACCGCCGCCAAGCCACCATCCCCCGCATAGGCGCTGATCGCCCCCATCGCCATGGCCCAAGCCTTGGGGTTCACCCATTGAAAGGCCACCGCCTGCAAAAAGGTAAACGGCCTGCCCCCCGCCGCCCCCGGCTTTGGCGCCGCAGCATGGGCGATTTTCCACGCCAGCCACAGCATATAGGCCACCGACAGCACCTTTAGGATCACCAGCGTCTGCGGCACCGCGTGAAACAGGCCCGACAGCCCCATCCCCACCATAAAGACCAAAAACGCATGGCCCGAGCAAACGCCCAAAATATGCGGCACCGTCCGGCGCAGGCCAAAATTCACCCCGCTGGCCAAAAGCATCATATTGTTCGGCCCCGGCGTGGCCGAGGTGGCAAAGGTAAAGCCCAAAAGGGCCAGAAGAAGATCGCTGTTCATGGCGCGACCCTAGCGCAAACGGCGGCAAAACCCAGCCCCCTTTGCACCCTGAAGCCCAAGTGACATTGTGGCAGAAATGTGGTAAAAATTGAACCAAATAAAGCCTTTATCACTTGGGAGAGTAACATGTTAATCGAAGCCACCAGCCAGACCGTTGCGGGGATGGTTTATGTCCTGACAGGAAACGATGATCTGAATGTCGCCAGCGGTGTGACGCTGATTTCCACCACCTCCGACGCCATTTTGGCCAACAGCGGCCAGCACCAGATCACCGTCTCCGGCCTCGTGATGGCCTATGACGATGCCATCAACACCATCGGCTGCGAAGAGGCGCAAAGCATTGTTATCGCATCGGGCGGCGTGTTGATCGCAGGCTACACCGGGGCCGAGGAAGACGCCGATGGCGTCATCCTCGATGGCATCGACTCCACGCTGGTCAACAACGGCACCATCATCGCCAACGGCTCGGGGCTGTCGCTCTTTGTTCGCGATTGGGGAACAACCACCATCACCAACAACGGCTTTATCAGCGGCGAAAAATACGGCGTTTGGAACAAATTCGGCCTCGGCGTGCTGAATTTCACCAATACGGGAACAATCGAATCACCCGTCACCGCCTTTTTCGGGGGCAGCGCCACTGACAATCTGACCAATTCGGGCACCTTCATCGGCGATGTGCGCCTGAACGGCGGCGACGACACCTATATCGGCATCGGCGGCACGGTTCTTGGGCTGATCCATGGCGGCGATGGCGATGACACCTTCGTTCCGGGCAACAACGCCGACAGCATTGACGGCGGCTTTGGCATCGACACGCTGGATTTCTCGGGCGTCACGGTGGCGCTGGTGATTGATCTGGCCAATGGCGCAAACAACCGCGGCCTGCCCGCCCTTGGCGACAGCTATAGCAATATCGAAATCGTGCAGGGCGGGACCAAGGCCGATGTGATCACCGGCGATGCCTTTGACAATATTCTCTTTGGTAACAACGGGTCAGACCGGCTGAACGGCGGCGCGGGGCAGGATATTTTGGTCGGCGGCACTGGCGGTGATATTCTGACCGGCGGCGCAGGCTCTGACATCTTTGTCTTTAACGCCCAAGGCGATTTCCGCGACCAAATCACCGATTTCACCGTGGGAGAGGACTTTTTGCGCTTTGATGCCCGCGCCTTGGGGCTGGGGTCGAACACCATTTCGGGTGGCCTTGATCCCGCGCGCTTCCATTCCAGCACCACCAACGCCGCCGCCGATGCGCTGGATCGGCTGATCTTCCGCACCACCGATGCCACCTTGTGGTTCGACCGCGACGGCAGCGGCACCAAACATCAGGCCATTCTGGTCGCCGATCTGAACGATGGCATTGCGCTGACGGCGGCCTCAATCGACGTGATCTCGCCCTTTGGCGGCATCATTTCCTAACGGCGCGGAAGGCTGGGCAAAGGGCCGTCCCAATCGGGGCGGCCCTTTCGCATTTTCGGCCCTTCACAGCGCGCGGCCCCTGCCCTAGGCTTCCCCGCGAAAACGGGAGGCTTCACCATGACTGACAGACCGATGGGCTTTGACACTTTGGCCATTCACGCCGCCACGGCCCCCGATCCGGCCACCGGCGCGCGGCAAGTGCCAATCTACCAAACCACCGCCTATGTGTTCCGCGACGCCGACCACGCGGCCAAGCTGTTTAACCTGCAAGAGGTCGGCTACATCTATTCGCGCCTGACCAACCCGACCGTGGCCGCCTTGGCCAATCGGGTCGCCGCACTTGAAGGCGGGGCTGGTGCCATCGCCTGCTCCTCGGGCCATGCGGCGCAGATCATGGCGCTTTTCCCGCTGATGGGGCCGGGCAAGAATATCGTTGCATCCTCAAGGCTTTATGGCGGCACGATCACCCAGTTCAGCCAGACCATCAAGCGCTTTGGCTGGTCGGCCAAATTCGTGGACACCGACGATCTGGGCGCGGTGTCAAAGGCGGTCGACAAAAACACCCGCGCGATTTTCTGCGAAACCATCGCCAACCCCGGCGGCTATGTCACCGACATTCCAGCACTCGCCAAGATCGCCGATAAAAAGGGCATCCCCCTGATCGTTGACAACACCACCGCCACCCCGTGGCTCGCGCGGCCTATCGAAATGGGCGCAACACTGGTGGTGCATTCGGCCACCAAATACCTCACCGGCAATGGCACGGTCACGGGCGGCATCGTGGTGGACAGTGGCAAGTTTGACTGGTCGCAGAATGACAAATTCCCCAGCCTCAGCCAGCCCGAACCCGCCTATCACGGCCTGACCTTCCACCCGACCCTCGGTGCCATGGCCTTCACCTTCCACTCCATCGCCATCGGGTTGCGTGACCTTGGCATGACGATGAACCCCCAAGGCGCGCATTACACGCTGATGGGGATTGAGACCCTTGGCCTTCGGATGGAACGCCATGTGGCCAATGCCCAAAAGGTCGCCGAATGGTTGGAAAAAGACCCGCGCGTCGATTACGTCACCTATGCGGGCCTGAAATCCTCGCCCTATAACAAGCGGGCGAAAAAGATCGTCCCCAAAGGGACGGGGGCCTTGTTCACCTTTGCGCTGAAGGGTGGCTATGACGCCTGCGTCAAGCTGATCGACAATGTGAAGCTGTTTAGCCATGTCGCAAACCTTGGCGACACCCGCAGCCTGATCATCCATTCGGCCTCAACGACGCACCGCCAATTGACACCCGAACAGCAGGTCGCAGCCGGGGCACCGCCCAATGTGGTGCGCCTGTCGATCGGGATCGAAAACGTCGAAGACATCATCGCCGATCTGGATCAGGCCATGACCAAGGCTTTGGCATAACATACGAAAAAGGGCCGCCCCACCGGGCGGCCCTCCCCAAAATCTCCTCGGGCACTTCGTGCTCTCGTCGAAAGCGCCAAGCGCCGCGAGGAGTGCACGAGAGTGCTCGACGAGCACCTCTCAGCGCCCCGTCATCCCGCAATCGCACCATCTCCTCGGGCACTTCGTGCTCTCGTCGAAAACATCAATCGCCACGAGGAATGCACGAAAGTGCTCGACGAGCGCAGCCGTATCCCCGCACCCCCGCTCACTCCGCAATCGCGTAGGTCACCGTCACCTGTGATTGCAGCGCGACCTGCCCCGCGGCCACCGGCACTGGCGAGGCAGCCTTGGCATCCATGAACATCGGCATGGGGCCGCCATAGTTTTGCTGCTCGTTAATCGCGGTGATCTTGCCAAGGCTGATCCCTGCGGCATTGGCGTAAAGCTCGGCTTTGGCCATCGCATCGGCCATGGCCGCGCGGCGCGCCTCATCCTGCACCGGGCGCGGGTTGGCAAGATCAAAACTGACCCCGTTCAGCGTATTGGCCCCATCGGCGATCGAGGCATCCAAGACCCCGCCCAATGTGGCCAGATCCCGCACCCGCACATTCAGCATGTTCATCGCGACATAATTTGCAATGCGCGGGCTTTGCCCAGCCTCATAGCCCACCCAATTGGGGTTAAGCGACAGGCTTGTGGTTTGCAGATCCGTCTCGGCAATGCCGGCGGCCTGCAACCGCGCAAGCACCCCGGTCAGGGCGGCGGAATTGGCCGTCATCGCCTCTGCCGCGGTGGCACCCTCGGTGGTGACGCCCAGCGAGATGGTGGCCATATCGGGGCTGGCCGCAATGCTGGCCTCTCCGGTCACTGTGATGCTACCTTGGGCCAAGGCTGGCAGGGCGGCAAGAACCGTCAAACCGATTGAAAAGACCGATGGCAAAGCACTGGTGTAAAAGCTGCGCATGACAAAAAACCTCCGTTTTGCGGCAAGGTTACAGATGGACCCCCAGCGCGTCGATCTCAAGCCCGGCCTTGGGGGGAATTTCGCCGAAACCCGCGCCATTGCACGCCGAAATCCCCGCCGCCGCCCCGGCTTTTCTTTCATTCGGCAAAAAGCTGCTGTAGGAAGGAGGCAATCCGCGCGCCGTGTTTTGGCGCGCTTGTCCCTTATGCTAGATGCGTGGAATGAAGCCAGCTTTTGCCCTAGATTTTCGCAATGATGCCATTGCCCTTTTGCACCGCGCCTCGGGGGGCTGGCATCAGGTTGGCCGCGTCACCTTGGATGACCCCGATCTGCCCGACGCGCTCTCTTATCTGCGCGCCACCGCCCTTGGCCTCAGCCCGCGCGGTCTGACAACCAAACTGATCCTGCCCGACGATCAGCTTTTGGTCACCACCATCGATGCCCCCGGGCCCGATGAGGCCAGCCGTCTGGCTCAGATCCGCGCCGCATTGGAAGGGCGCACGCCCTATGCGGTTGAGGATCTGGTGTTTGACTGGGAAGAGGTGGCAGGCGAGGTGCGCGTCGCCGTGGTCGCCCGTGTCACGCTGGACGAGGCCGAAAGCTTTGCCGCCGAGCACCGCTTCAACCCCGTCAGCTTTGCCGCCGCCCCCGCCCATGGCTACAGCGCCGAGGCGTGGTTTGGCCCCTCGTCCATGGCCGCCACTTTGGTGCCGCCCGATGAGACGGTGGAGCGCGAAACGACGCGCACTGTGATTGTTGAGCGTGGGCCCGTGGCCGATGAGACGGCGACGACCGCCCCCGAGGCCGACCCCGACGACGCCCACACAACCGAAACCCCAAGCGCCCCGGTTGCGGCGGAGGAGGTTGAGGCTGAGGAAGTTGCGGCTGAGGCAGAAGAGGCCGAGCTTGCCACTCCGCAGCCCCAAACGCCCACGCCCACCCCCGAACCCTCGCCCCCCATCGCAGCCGATCTCTTTTCGGCCGCCGAACATCCCGCCCCCGAGGCGCAGGATCACGCCGATCGCGCCGATCCCGCCCCGCTGGCGGCAGAGCCCATGGAACCTGCCCCCACCCGGCAGACCCCGATCTTCGGCCTTGCCGATGACGAACCCCCGCCTTCGCAGGCCTTCCGCAGCCAAAACGGCCTTGCTGCCCCCGCCGAAGTCTCCGAAGAAGTTTCCGCCGAATTGGATCAGGCAAAGGCAGATGATCTGCCCGCCGAATGGCCCCCCCTCGCAGAACTTGACGGCCCCCGCAGCGAGCTGGCCGACACCAAAGCGCCCAATACCAAGACATCCGACGGCGAAGCCCCGCCGGATGAAGCCACCCAATCCGGCGCTCTTCAAGACGAAGCCCACCAAGACGAAGCCCCGCACGACGAAGCCCCGATGGCTGTGGATGTCGAACAAGATGACGACATCGCAAACACCGATCCTGAAAACACGCCCCCCGCCGCCGATGGCCAAAGCGACGCAGCCAGCGCCAAGGCTCTCTTGCCCGGCCTTGGCTTTGCCAGCCGTCGCAGCCCGGCAGAGCCCGGGCAATCGGGCAAATCGGCGTCAGGCGCGGCGCGCCCCATCGTGGATCGCCCCACCGCCGCCCGGCCCTTGGTCGCCGCTCCGCCGCCCAAGGTTGAACGCCCAAGCCTCAAACCTTCCAGCCTGAAAGCCCCGAGCCTTAAAGCGCCCAGCCTTAAAGCCCCCAGTCTGAAAACCCCCAGCCTGAACCGCACGGGCCTTACCCCTTCCAGTGCCGCGCGCCCCTCAGCCCCCAAAGAGGACAAAGGTCTGCGCGGTCTTGGTGCCTTCGTCACCGCCCCCGGACTGCCCGGCCTTCGCAAAAAACCGGCAGAGGCGGCCCCCGCCAAAACCAATCCCGCCGCCCCCAGCGCCGAACCCGTGGCACCGCCGCCCCAAAGCCTTGGCAACAGCCTTGGCGCGCGCCCCATGCCCATGCGCGGCAAGCCGCGCCATCTCGGCCTGATCCTGACCGCGCTTTTGCTTTTGGCGCTGGCCATCGTCGCGGCATGGTCCACCAGCCTTGCCTTCCGCTCTGGTGACGAGGCCGAAACCCAATTCGCCGCAGAAACCACGGTCGAAGACGGCGAAAGCCTTCCGGCGATTGATGATGAAATGCTGGCCGATGGGCAGGATCCAGACCTTTTGTCCGACGAAGAGCTGGCCGCAGCCCTTCCCACGCCCGACGCACAGCCCGAAGCACAGCCCGATGCACCGATCGACGCTGTGGCAGAGCCGGACAGCGAAGCCACAGCACAGATAACCCCCGAAGCCACCCCCGAACCGGCAAGCGCCGGGGTGCAAACACCTGGCGCCGTCGCGGCCAATCCCGGTGCAACAGCGGGTGATGAAATCTTCCTTGGAACCAGCGACAGCGCCCCCGTCACGCCCGATCCGCTGGAACTCGCGGGGGTTGCGGCCACGGCCGATCCTTTGCCGCCCGCGCAGGCCCCGCCCCCCCCCTTCGGCACGGTCTATCAATTTGACGCGAACGGCCTGATCCTGCCCACGCCCGAAGGCATTGTCACGCCCGAGGGTGTTTTGCTTGTTGCAGGCAAGCCCCCTCGCCTGCCTCAGGCCCGCCCCAGCACGCTGGCCCCCGCTGAGCCCCCCAGCGAGCCAGAGGCCGCATCAGAACCCGCAGATCAAACCACTGCCGACAGCCAAGACAGCGCGGTGTTCGCTGATCCTGCCTTGGCCGGCTTTCGCCCCAAATCCCGCCCCGAAGGGCTGACGCCGCCCGCAGCACCCGCCACCGAACCGGGCAGCGATCCCGCCAGCCTTGCGCCAACGGGCACCGAAGGCACCGATGACGCCACCCTGTCTCCCGATGCCGCCCCCCTTCCCGCCGCCGAGAGCGGTCTGGCCAGCCTGCGCCCCAGGGCGCGGCCCCAGACCGTTCTTGCCGTCGGGGAGTCTGCCCGCGCCGCTGCCGCCGCCGCCAGCCTTGCAGCGCAAGCCGAGGCAGCCCAGACCGAGGCCGCACTGGCCGAGGCTGAGACCAACTTGGCAAGCCTCGCCCCAACCGCCAACACCAGCCCCCTCGCGGTGTCGATCAGCCGCAAACCGCAACCGCGCCCCCGCGATCTCAGCCGCGCGGTCGAGGCAGCCGTGGCCGCCGCCATCCGCGCGCCCGAACCAAAGCCCGAGCCCGAACCCGAAGAGCTTGCCGCCGCCGAACCGCCCCCCAAAAAATCCCAAAGCCGCCCGCGCGACGAGGATGCCTCGATCTACGAAGAACCCGAGGTCGAAGAGAGCGCCCCGCGCGGCACCGCCAGCGGCTCGGTCGCCAAGCAAGCGACCTTCCGCAACGCTTTGGCCATGGACAAGACGGCGCTGATCGGGGTCTATGGCACCCCCTCGCAGCGCTATGCGATGATCCGCACCACCAATGGGCGCTACAAAAAGGTCAAGGTCGGCGACAAGGTGGATGGGGGCCGGATTCAGGCCATCACCGCCTCAGAGGTGCGCTATCAAAAAGGCTCGCGTCTGGTGACGCTGAAGATGCCACAGGGCTAAGCACTGGGCGCGGCAAAACTCTGCATTTCTTCTCGCTCAACCACCTGTCAGCCCGTTCGGTGGCTGTCGGGACGGCTGCGGGACGCAAACCCGACAGATGCGGGACGGCGGCGGGACGCAGGGGCACGGCGCCAAATCACCAATCTAGCCGTCCGAGACCCCCGCCTCGGCAAAGGTGGCCATGCCGGAATGACAGGCCACCGCCGCCTGCACAATGCCAATCGCCAGCGCCGCACCAGACCCCTCGCCCAGACGCAGGCCCAGCGACAGGAGCGGCTCCTTGCCCAGGGCGGCGAGCAGGCGGCCATGCGCGCCTTCGGCCGAGAGGTGGCCTGCCACCGCATGATCCAAGGCGGCAGGCATTATGCTGTGCAGCACAAGCGCGGCGGCGCAGGCGATAAAACCGTCTAGAATCAATGGGCAACGCAAAACCCGCGCCCGCGCCATCGCCCCGGCCATGGCGGCAATCTCGCGCCCACCAAGGCAGGCCAGCACCTGCAACGGATCGCGCGAGGCATGGCGGGCAAGGCCTGCATCAACGGCGCGGGCCTTGCGGGCAAGGCCTGCATTGTCCACCCCGGTGCCGCGCCCGACCCATTCCGCCCCGCCGCCGCCCAAGAGCGCCGCCGCAATCGCCGCCGCGACGGTGGTATTGCCAATCCCCATCTCGCCCACCACCAAAAGATCTGCAGCCGGATCAACAGCTTGCCACCCCGAAAGTAAGGCGGAAACCGTTTCTGCCTCGGTCATTGCAGGGCTTTGGGTGAAATCTGCGGTGGGACGATCCAGCTCCAGCGCATGCACCGACATCGTCGCGCCAAAACACTTGGACAATTGGTTTATCGCCGCGCCGCCATGCTGAAAATTCGCCACCATCTGCGCCGTCACCTCGGCCGGAAAGGCCGAAACACCTTGGGCGCAAACGCCGTGATTGCCTGCAAAAATCAACACTTGCGGCGAGGCGATGCGCGGACGGCCCGTGCCCTGCCAGCCTGCGACCCACAGCGCCAGATCCTCCAGCCGCCCCAAAGCGCCAGGGGGTTTGGTCAACTGCCCATTGCGCGCAGCCGCGGCCTGATGGGCGGCGGCATCGGCGGCCGGGGCGTTGCGCAAAAGATCGGAGAATTCGGCAAAGGTGGTAAAGGCGGGCATGGCTACTCCTTGAACCTTGGGTCATCCTTGGCTAGCCCTTGGCAGGCCCACTGACCAGACCGGAAAAGACATGCCTCAGCCGATCCGCGACCACCTGCCGCACTGGCTGCGCGACTGCGCCGCTGCCTTTGGCCTTTTGACCCGAATTCCAGTGCCCTTTACCCTGCCCCGACCTGCTGGCGTTTGGGCATGGCCCTTGGTGGGGCTGGTGGTTGGCGCGCTGGCCTTGCTGGCAGGCAAAGCCGCACTGTGGCTGGGGGTTTCGGTGGGCGTCGTGGCGGTGTTGGTGATCGCGGTGCAAGCCATCCTGACCGGGGGCCTGCACGAAGACGGGTTGGCCGATTGCGCCGATGGGTTTTGGGGCGGGCATACGGTGACGCGGCGGCTGGAGATTATGAAAGACAGCCGGATCGGCAGCTATGGCGCACTGGCGCTGATGCTGGCGATGCTCGCGCGGTGGTCGGCACTTGCGGCGCTGATCAGCGCGGGAGCTTGGGGGCTGGCGCTGGCGGCGATGGTGCTCTCGCGCGCGGCCATGGGGCTTGTGATGGCGGGCCTGCCCAATGCGCGCGCGGGCGGATTGTCCGCGCAACACGGCGCGCCTTCATGGGCGGCGGCGGGGCTGGGGACAGGGCTTGCGCTGGTCTTGGCCTTGGGCTTGGCAGGCTGGGCGGGCCTCGGTTTGGCACTGGCCGCAAGCTTGGTTGCCTTGGGTCTGGCGCTGGTTGCGCGGGCCAAGATCGGCGGGCAAACGGGCGATGTGTTGGGGGCGACGCAAGTGCTGACCGAGATCGCCGCGCTGGCGCTGGCGACCGCCTATATCGCATGAAAAACGGCGGCCAAATGGCCGCCGTTACACGATTTTTCGACGAAAAATCGATGCGCGCGATCTTAGGCCGCGCGGCTGGTCAGCACATCGCCCACGGTGCGCTGTGCGCCCGCTTCATCGACACCCGAGACAGCCGCCACTTCGCGCGTCAAACGCTCCAGCGCGGCCTCATACAGCTGACGCTCGGAATAGGACTGCTCGCGCTGATCGTCGCTGCGGTGCAGATCGCGGACCACCTCGGCAATCGCCATCAGATCGCCCGAGTTGATCTTCTGTTCATATTCCTGCGCCCGGCGCGACCACATCGCCCGCTTGACCTTGGCCTTGCCCTTCAGCGTGTCCAAAGCCTTGGTCACCACATCCGGCGCCGACAGGGCACGCATGCCGATTTCGGTGGCCTTGTGGGTTGGCACCCGCAGGGTCATCTTGTCTTTTTCAAACGAAATCACGAACAGTTCCAGATGGATACCTGCGATTTCCTGCTCTTCGATCGAGATGATCTTGCCCACGCCATGCGCAGGATACACCACGAACTCATTCGGGCGGAAATCGGGCTTCTTCGATTTGGTCATTCTTGGTTGCTTCCTCGGCAGGAGGCCAGCCCGGCGACAAAGGGCCTGCCCCGGACGAACCGACAGCAGACCCAAAAGCACAGGATTGACGTCTCAGGCGAGCAGACCTGAGGCGTTAGACAGGCATCCGTGATTGATTGTGACGATTGTATAACACAAAAAACACCTGATTCCAACTGCCGCGAAAATATGCGGCATGGCTTCAAGCCCTTGTATTCATGCGAAAATCACATTGTTCACAGATTCGCACCCGCGAATCGGGCGAATCAGCCGCCCTGCCCCGGCTCTTCGGAGAAGTATTTCTCCAGCTTGTTCGGCTCACCGTCACGCTCTTCATAGCCGGGCAGCGGATCGCGCTTGGTCGTGATGACCGGCCAAAGCTGCGCATATTTGCGGTTGAAGGTTACCCATTTGTCCATATCCGGCTCGGTATCCGGGCGAATGGCATCGGCGGGGCATTCGGGTTCACAGACGCCGCAATCGATGCATTCATCGGGATGGATCACCAGCGCGTTCAGACCTTCATAGAAGCAGTCCACCGGACAGACCTCGACGCAGTCGGTGTATTTGCAGGCGATGCAGTTGTCGATCACGACATAGGTCATGGGACACCCCGATTGGTTACGTTGCGCCCGGTGTTTATGTCAGGGTTGCGGATCATTCAAGCGCTGGCGTCGGGGTCTTGGGCATCAAGATCAAGATAAAGCGTCTGCGCCTCGGTTGCGGGGCCGCGTCGCTCTGACAAGGCCAGCACGCGGATCAGCCGGATCTGGCCACCTTGGGCAAAGGTCAGCACATCGCCTTGCGACACCCCATGGCCGGGTTTTTGACAGCGCTGGCCATTCAGCCGCAAATGGCCACTTTCGATACAGTCTTGCGCCAGATCCCGCGATTTAAAAAAGCGGGCGTGAAACAGCCATTTGTCCAGCCGCAGTTTCGGCTGGACGCCGGGGGTTTGTTTGCCCGAAAGCCCCGCCAATCAGAGCTTGCCTTTCAGCGCCATCAAGGCGGCGAAGGGGTTGTCAGGATCCACTGGCTTTTCGGCGCGTGGCGGGCGGGCCTCGAACGACTTTTGCCGGTCGTCGCGGTTGGGCTTGCCGCCCTTGCGATCTGCACCGCGATCTCCCCGCTCGCCTTGGGGTTTGCCGGACCGTTCGCCTTGCGGTTTGCCATGGCGGCGTTCACCTTGGGGACGATCCCCCTGCGGACGATCTCCCTGCGGACGCTCACCCGTGGGCGTGCTGCCCTCTTTGCGCGCGGGCCGGTCGCCGCGCGGCTTGCGCTCGCCCTGCGGGGCGCCTTCGGGACGCGGGCCGCGTTCGGGGCGCTGGAAGCGCGGTTTTGGTGCCCAGGTGAAGGTGTAGAACACTTCCATCTCGGGGGCGGCCGCCTCGGCCTCGGGCGCGGTGTCTTCCACGCGGACAAAGGCCGATTCTTCTTCGGTAATTGGGTTGACCGGCGCATTCGGGTCAATCTCGACCGGCACCAGAACCGGGGCGGCTTTGACCTTCACCCGCTCGGCCCGCTCGGCCTTATAGCCCAAGCCACCCATCAGATCGGCGAATTGTTCCAAGGTCATGCCGGTAATCGACAGCATGTCGGGCGTTGCCTCAAAACCCGCCTTGGTGTCTTTTTGGCGCAGGATATCGGCCAGACGTTCCAGCATGTCGATGCGGATCGCACGGGCACCTGCGGGGTGGTATCCGGCCAGCGTGTAATGCGCCTTTGGCACGGCTTCGATGTTCGGGATGGTCACAAGGCCCGGCGGCGGGCTTTCGGGGAACTCGCCAAGGCCGTTCCACAAAGACCACAGCACCAGCCGCAGCCGGGTGGGGGCGGGTTTTAGCAGCGCGGGTTGGAAAATGGTATACTGGCCAAAGCGCACGCCATGCTTGCGCAGGGCCGAGCGCGCCTCTTGGTCCAGCTCTTTGACCTCGGCGGCGATGGTGCTGCGGTCGATCACGCCCAAGCCTTCGGCCAGACGGAAGGCAAAGCCCTTGGCCAAGCCTTGAAGCGTTTCATCGCGGCCCATCGACAGCAGCGGGTCAAACTGCGTGGCCACCTTTCGGTCAATGAAATGCTGCAAGCGGCGGCGGACCTTTTCGGCCACCTCTTCACCCGCTTCGTCATCCACAAAGGCCTCGACCATGGGCTTGGTGATCTCACCGCCCTTGACCAGCTTGCCGATGGCAAAGGTGCCCCACATCAGGCCACCTTGTTCGGTGAAATCCATCTCGGTGTCGGGGGCGTTATAGAACTTGTCCGCCCGCAGATGAAACTCGGGGCGCAGCGCGGCAATCGCGGCCGTGCGCAGAACCCGCGCCTGATCGGGGCTGGCGGACGCATCCTGAGAGAAGCGGAACCCTTCAAGACGGCCAGCGAATTCGCCTTCGACCGTCACTTCGCCTTTGTCATTCACCTCGGCCACGAGGGTCTCCTTCTGTTTCAACCGCCGCAACAGCACACTTGTGCGGCGGTCTACAAATCGTTGGGTCAGGGCTGCGTGCAGCGCATCTGACAAGCGGTCTTCTACAGCGCGCGTTTCCTCGCGCCAATGGCTTTCGTCTTCTACCCAGCCCTTGCGCTGTGCGACATAGGTCCAAGTTCGGATATAGGCCAGCCGTTTCGAGATGGTGTCAATGTCACCCCCCGGTTTGTCGATACGTTCAACGGCTTTTTTCAGCCAATCTGAGGGGACTTTACCACCGCCAAGCCCACGACCGACCAGAAATTCGAAGATCCGCGCCAAAAGGCTGGTGTGTTCGCCCCCGCCGGTGTTGCGAAAATCGGGGATGCGGCAGACGTCCCACAAGAGTTGCACGCGCTTTGGGCCTGTCAGCTTGTCGCGCACATCTGGCATCTCGGAGAGGGCTTTCAGCGCCAAGACGTCGTCAGCATCGCGCGCGCGGGTCAGCCATGGGTCATTAGTGTGCCGCTCAAGGCTTGCGATCAGCCGCTCGGCGCTGCCGAATTCCAGATCATGGTTGCGCCAGTGCAATTTACGAACCGGATCAAAGCGATGCTCTTCGATGGCCTCGATGATGGTCTCGTCAAAAGGGCGTGCCTCGCCGGTAACGCCAAAGGTGCCGTTTTCGGTATGCCGCCCGGCGCGCCCGGCGATCTGGGCCAGTTCCTGGGGGTAAAGGGCGCGCATCCGGCGGCCGTCAAACTTGGCGGTGGCGGAAAAGGCGATGTGCTTGATATCAAGGTTCAGACCCATGCCGATGGCATCGGTGGCCACCAGATAATCGACATCGCCGTTTTGATAGAGCGCCACCTGCGCGTTGCGGGTGCGGGGGCTCAGCGCCCCCATCACCACCGCGCAGCCGCCCTTGGTGCGCCGAATCAGTTCGGCAATCGCATAGACATTGTCCACCGAGAAGCCGACGATGGCGCTGCGTTCGGGCATCCGGCTGATTTTCTTGGATCCGGTGAAGGTCAGTTCGGAAAACCGCTCGCGTTTCAGGAAGGTAACGCCGGGCACCAGCCCGGCAATCGCCCCGCGCATGGTTTCTGCACCTAAAAACAGGGTTTCGTGCAGGCCGCGCGCGCGCAACAGCCGGTCGGTAAAGACATGGCCACGGTCTGGGTCGGCGCAAAGCTGGATTTCATCCACCGCCACAAAATCTGCGCCAATGTCCAAGGGCATCGCCTCGACGGTGCAGACCCAGTATTGGCAGCGGTCTGGCACGATGCGCTCTTCGCCCGTGACCAGCCCCACCACCGAGGGCCCGCGCAAGGCCACGATCCGATCATAAACCTCGCGCGCCAAAAGCCGCAGGGGAAGGCCAATCACCCCAGTGCGGTGCGCCAGCATCCGTTCAATCGCGTAATGGGTTTTGCCGGTATTGGTCGGCCCAAGGACCGCCGTTACCCGGGCGCGGGCGTCCATGTGTCGTGTCCTTTAGAGAGAGCTGCCTTGCAGATCCGCTTCCAGCCGGTCAATGGCCTGCGATACCCCTGCGGCATGGGGATGTATAGCCTGAACGGCGCGGCGCAACTCCAACGCCTGTTTGGGGCGGTCCAACTCTTCCAAGATCATGGCAAAGCCCGAAAGCGCCCCGAAATGGCGGGGGTTCAGCCGCAAGGTTTGGGCGATATCGGCCATCGAAGGGCCAATTTGTCCCATCTGATAATAGGCGGTGGCGCGTGCGTTCCAGCCCTCGGCAAACTCGGGCGCGTGGTCAATGAGGGCGGTAAAATGCTCGACCGCCAAGGCAAAATTGCCCTCGGACATGGCTTGTCGGCCGCGCTGCAACAAAAGATCCATCGCCGCCGATCCGGATTTCGACCATTCGATCCAGATCTCTTGCTCGATCCGGCCTGCCTGTGCGGGATCGGCGGACTTGAGCTTGTCAAAGAGCTCGTCCAGCTTGGCGGTCTGGCCAAAGGCCGGGCCTGCCGCCACAATCGCCGCAGCCGACAAACCGATGCACAGCATCATCGGCAAAACTGCCGCAGCGAAACTGTTGTGAAGGCGTGTCCAAGCTTTCATAACCGAAAGGTAACGCATGGGGCAGGAATATCCAGCCCTGACTGGAAAGAATGGAGATCAAGATGAGCGATGTGATTACCGCAGCGGTGGCCGCGCTGAGCACAAAGATGGGCGGCGGCTTTGCTGCGGGTGTGGCCAAATTCGTGATCCCCGGCGAGGGGGCGATCATGGTGGACAGCGACGGCGTGCGCGCCGGCGATGACGAGGCCGATGTGACGCTGACCGCCGAGGCCGAGGTGTTTCGCGCGATGATCGAGGGGGACTTGAACCCGACCTCGGCCTTTATGACCGGCAAATTGACGGTGGATGGCTCGATGGGGCTGGCGATGCAGCTTGGCGCGGCCTTGGCATGACCGAGGCGCCCTTTCACGCCGAGATTGCCGATGGCCCCGACGGTGGCTTTGCCCGTTGGGTGCTGGCCCGCGACGGGGTGCAGATTCGCGTGGGCGTCTGGCCGCATGAGGACGCAAAAGGCACGGTGTTCTTGGTGCCGGGGCGCACGGAATACATCGAAAAATATGGCCGGGCGGCCAAGGATCTGGCCCAGCGCGGCTATGCCACTATTTCGCTGGACGTGCGCGGCCAAGGGCTGGCAGATCGGGCGCTTGAGGACCCGATGGTCGGCCATGTCACCGATTTCGCGGAATATCAGCTGGATATGCAGGCGCTGATCACCTTTGCCCGCGCCGAAGGCTTGCCGCAGCCGTGGTTTTTGATGGCCCATTCGATGGGCGGCGCGATTGGCCTGCGGTGCCTGATGGGCGCGCATCCCTTTCGCGCGGCGGCCTTCTCGGCGCCGATGTGGGGCATTTCAATGTCGGCCTGGATGCGACCCGTGGCCGTGGCCACCGCCAAAGCCGCGCGCTGGTTCAACTTTGACCACCGCATCGTGCCCGGATCGGTTGAGGCGACCTATGTGCTGGGCGTGCCTTTTGTCGGCAACACGCTGACCACGGACGCCGAAATGTGGGATTACATGCGCCAACAGGCGCTGGCTGTGCCCGAATTGACGCTGGCCGGGCCATCCTTGGGCTGGTTGCAGGCGGCGATGAGCGAATGCGCGGCGCTGTCTGCCCTGCCCTCGCCCGATCTGGCCACGCTGACCGCGCTTGGGTTGCAAGAGCGGATCGTTGACATCGCCCCCATCCATGCCCGCATGGCGCGCTGGCCCAAGGGCAAGCTGACGCTTTATCCCGGTGCCGAGCATGAGGTGATGATGGAACGGCCCGACACCCGCAGGCGGTTTTTCGACGAGGCCTGCGCGCTTTATGATCTGCATCTTTAGCGCGGGGTGTTCGTGCCGGAATTTGAAAAATTCCGGTCCGGATTATGGACATAATCCGGGTCTCAGGCCCCCAGCGTGATTTGGGTGAACCCGTCGCGCAGCGCGCGCGACCATGCCTCGGACATCGCGCGGAAGGCAGGATCGCCCGCCTCGATCCGCCGCTCGCGGCTCACACGACATTCATCGCGCCGGATCACCGCCAGATCCAAGGGCATCCCCACCGACAGGTTTGACCGCAGCGTCGAATCCATCGACAAAAGCACCGCCTTTTCGGCATCGGCCAAGGGGGTTTCGGGTTTCACCACCCGGTCGAGAATCGGTTTGCCGTATTTGTGCTCGCCGATCTGCAAAAACGGCGTGTCCTCGGTCGCCTCAATGAAATTGCCCTCGGGGTAGATGAGAAACAGCCGCATCGCGCCGCCTTTTCTTTGTCCGGCCACGATCATCGAGGCGGTGGCGGCCTGTTTCATGGTGGCCAGCTTTTCGTCAATCTCCAGCCGCACCGCACAGAGCATCTTGCCGATGATCGAGGCGACCTTGAGCATGGTCGGCGCCTTCATGATGGAGGTGTCCTCGCTCGCCTCGGGGTCCTCGATCGCCTCACGCAGCCGCGCCAAAGTGGTTTGGGTGACCGAGAGGCTGCCCGCTGTCATGATCGTGATGACACGCTCGCCGGGTTCTTCAAAATGGAACATCTTGCGATAGGTGGAAATATTGTCGAGCCCCGCATTGGTGCGGGTGTCCGACAGGCACACCATGCCCTCGTTCAACAGCAGTCCCACGCAATATGTCATCGTCGTCTCCGGCCTTGTCGTGGCGCGACCCTATTGAGCCTGCGACTGGATCGCAACCGTCACCGAGAGACTTTCGACCCCAAGACCACGCGCTATCCCCTTGATCGGGGCGGCTTCGGTCGCATCAAGGCCCGAGCCAAGACGGATATAGCGGTCATCGGGGCAACATTGATTGGCAGGGTCAAAGCCCACCCAGCCATAGCCGGGCACGTGAATTTCGGCCCAAGCGTGCGAGGCTTCGTGCGGCGCGCCATCTTCCGAGGCAAAGAGATACCCCGCCACATAGCGCGCCGGAAAGCCTGCGTGCCGCGCGCAGGCGATCAGGGCTTGGGCGTGGTCTTGGCAGACCCCTTCGCCTTGGGCCAAAGCCTCGGCCGCTGTGGTGTGGGAATGGGTGGTGCCGGGACGATATGCAATGGCCCCGGCCACAGCAAAGGCCAGCGCATGGGCGTGCGACAGGGGATCATCGTGGCGCGCGCTGTCGGCCAAGGCGCGCAAGGCGTCATCCGGGGCAGTTGCCGGGGTGTCGCGCAGATAGGCCATTGGCACCACCAACTCGCGGTGGCCACGCAAAACGCCCGCCAGATCGGTGGTCTCGACCTGGCCCTGCACGCGCACCTCAACCTCGCTGACCGGGCCTTTCACCGTCCAGCCCTGCACCCAGTCGCCCGCCCCGTCGCGAAAGCCGCCGCCCATTTCGCCGCCCGACACGGTGACGGTCCAATTCATCACCTTTTGCCCATCAAAGCGCGCAGGTGTCAGCCGGTGGCTTTGCATCATCGCGCGAACCGGCTGGTCATAGCGGTAATGGGTGACGTGATCGACCGTCAGAAGCATCACATATCCCCCGAGAGATAGCTGTCATGGATCACCGCGCCTAAGGCCGAGCTTTCGGTGATGAAGCGGGTCAGAAATTCGTGCAGGCCCTCATCAAAGATGTGGTCCGGCGTTAGCCCCTCTAGCCCTGCCAAAAGCCGGGCCGAGGTGGCCTGCGCGGGCGTTTCGCGCCCGTAGGCCTTGGCCAGACGGCCGAGATGGTTGTTCAGCCCGGCCACACAGGTGATAAGGCTGCGCGGGCTTTGCGGGTTCAGGATCAGGAAATGGGCGATCTTGGCCGAGGTGACTTCGCCGCCATAAGCCCAGTGAAAGGCCCGATGCGCCCCAAGCGCCCTGAGGAGCATCAGCCATTGTTCATTATCCAGCCCCGAGCCCACATAATCGGCGCGCGGTAAAAGGACGTAATATTTCACATCCATCAGGCGCGCGGTGGCGTCGCCCCGTTCCAGATAATAACCGATATTCAGAAAGTTGAACCCGTCGTTGCGCAGGATGGTGCCGTCAATCGCGCCGCGCACCATGGCGGCCTGTTTCATCACCCAATCGGTCAGGCGCGACAGTTCCGCCTTGTCACGCTTGGCCTCGATCTGGCGCAATTCCTGAAAGGCGGTGTTCAGCGCGTCCCAGACCTGCTGGGTCAGCGCGGTGCGCACGATCCGGCCATTTTCGCGCGCCGCCGTCAGGCAGGCGGCCACGGAATTGGGGTTGTCGCGATCAAAAAACAGCCAGCTTTCAATGGATTTTTGATCGGGTGGCCCGTATTTGGCCGCATAGCCCGTCGCATTGCCAGAGGCGCGCAAGAGGCTGTCCCAATCGCTGCGATAGCCCACGGCGGTGGGCAAAAGTGCGATGCGCGCGCCCACCTCGAGCAGACGCGCGGCGGTTTCGGCCCGCTCCATATAGCGGGCGATCCAGTAAAGATTGTCGGCGGTTCTTGACAGCATCTCCGGTTACTCCGCCAAAACCCAAGTGTCTTTAACTCCGCCGCCTTGGCTTGAGTTCACAACCAGAGACCCTTCGGTCAAGGCCACCCGCGTCAGCCCCCCCGGCACCAGTTCAATTTTGTCCCCCACCATGCAATAGGGCCGCAAATCCACATGGCGCGGCGCGATGCCTTCTTCGACAAAGGTGGGCGTCGTGGAAAGCGCCAGCGTCGGCTGGGCGATGTAATTGCCGGGGTCGGCGATGATGCGGGCGCGAAAGGCCTCGATCTCGGCCTTCGTCGATTTGGGGCCCACAAGCATGCCGTAGCCGCCCGAGCCATGCACCTCTTTCACCACCAGATCGCCAAGGTTGGCCAGCACATGGCCCAGATCATCGGCCTCGGCGCATTTCCAAGTGGGCACATTGTTCAGGATCGGCTCTTCCCCGAGGTAAAACCGGATCATTTCCGGTACATAGGTGTAAACCGCCTTGTCATCAGCCACCCCCGCCCCCGGCGCGCTGCAAATCGTGACACCGCCAGAGCGATAGACATCCATCAGCCCCGGAATGCCCAGCATCGAGTCAGGCCGGAAGCACAAGGGATCGATGAAAGCGTCATCGATCCGGCGGTAGATCACATCCACCCGCTTTGGCCCTTGGGTCGTGCGCATGTAGACAAAGGCCCCATCGACGAAAAGATCGGCCCCTTCCACCAGTTCCACCCCCATCAAATCGGCCAAAAAGGAATGTTCATAATAGGCCGAGTTGAAATGCCCCGGGGTCAGGATCACGATGGTCGGCTCACGGTCGCATTTGGCGGGGGCGACGCTCGCCAGCGTGCGGCGGAGGAGTTCGTGATAACGGTCCACCGGTTCGATGCGGTTTTCGCGGAAAAGGTCGGGGAACATCCGCATCATCATCTCGCGACTTTCCAGCATATAGGACACGCCCGAAGGCGTGCGGCAATTGTCCTCCAGCACATAGAAATCGGTCGGGCCGGTGCGCACGATGTCGATGCCGACAATGTGGGAATAAACCCCTTTCGGCGGCACAAAGCCCACCACCGCACGCTCGAATGCCTCATTTTGATAGACGAGATGCGCCGGAACCCGGCCTGCGCGCACGATCTCGCCCCGGCCATAGACATCGACCAAAAAGGCATTCAAGGCCCGCGCGCGTTGCTTGATCCCACGCTCTAACTTGGCCCATTCGCTGCCCGTGAACACCCGCGGGAACATATCGAAGGGAATCAATCGGTCAGGATCGCCGCCCTCGCCATAAACGGCAAAGGTAATGCCGATGCGGCGAAAGAGCGCCTCGGCCTCGGCCTGTTTTTCAAGGCGGCGGTCGGCGGGCATCGATGCCATCCAATCCGACAGCCGCGCATAAGGTGCACGCACCTGACCGCCATCATACATCTCGTTGAAATAGGTGGTCATCCTTGCCCCTTTCGGACGGGTTTGGGTCAGTAAATGCGGGGCTTTGGCTTTGGTAAAGGGTCATGGGGGCCAAAGCAGCATAATCGGCGGCATTTGCCCAAGTTTTGGGCAAATGGCCCGGCCCCCTTGCCCCAAGGCCGCTTCACACCCTAGATACGGGTCAGCATATTGATGAGGTTTGCCATGCACCCCCTGCCCCGCCTTGGCCAAAAGCGCCCGGTTTTCGATGCCCGCTCTGGCTCTCACGCGTTTGGCGATCTGCCGGAATGGAACTTGGCCGACCTTTACACCAGCCCTGATGCGCCGGAAGTGGCACGCGACATGGCATGGGTCGAGGCCGAGGCCGCGCGGTTTGAGGCAACCTACAAGGGCAAGCTGGCCACGCTGGAGGCGGCCGCGATGCTTGATTGCGTGCTGGCCTATGAGGCGATTGACATCACCGCAGGCCGCCTGATGTCCTATGCGGGCTTGCGCTATTACCAGAACACCATGGACTCTGAGCGCGCCAAGTTCATGGCCGATGCGCAAGACCGCATCACCAATGCGACGACCGCGCTGGTGTTTTTCAGCCTTGAATTCAACCGTTTGGAAGATGCCCATCTGGCGCGGCTGTTGGAGGAAAACGCCGCCCTTGCCCGCTATAAGCCGGTCTTTGACCGCATGCGCGCCATGCGTCCACACCAGCTGTCGGACGAGTTGGAAACCTATCTGCACGATGCCAGCGTGGTGGGTGCCTCGGCTTGGAACAAGCTTTTCGATGAAACCATGGCGGGGCTGATGTTCAGCGTTGCGGGTGAGCCGGAAGAGTTGAACCTTGAGGCGACGCTGAACCTTCTGACCGACGCTGATCGGTCAAAACGTGAGGCAGCAGCGCGGGCCTTGGCGGCGGTGTTTGACAAGCATGTCAAACTTTTCGCCCGTGTGCACAACACTTTGGCCAAGGAAAAGGAAATCGACGACCGCTGGCGCAAGATGCCCTCGCCCCAGCACAGCCGCCATCTGGCCAACCATGTGGAGCCTGAGGTGGTCGAGGCGCTGCGCAATGCGGTTGTGGCGGCATACCCCAAGCTTTCGCACCGCTATTACCGGCTGAAGGCGAAATGGCTGGGGCTGGAAAAGCTGCAAGTCTGGGACCGTAACGCGCCCTTGAACCTAGAGGCACCAAAGCTCGTGAACTGGGACGAGGCTACCGACATGGTGTTGACCGCCTATGGCGAGTTTGCCCCGGAAATGGCCGAGATCGCCAAGCCCTTTTTCACCGATGGCTGGATTGATGCGGGCGTGAAACCGGGCAAGGCCCCCGGTGCCTTTGCGCATCCGACCGTAACGACGGTGCACCCTTATGTGATGCTGAATTACCTCGGAAAACCCCGCGATGTCATGACCTTGGCTCATGAGTTGGGCCATGGGGTGCATCAAGTGCTGGCGGCAGGTCAGGGCGAGTTGTTGTCCTCAACCCCGCTGACGCTGGCCGAAACGGCCTCGGTCTTTGGCGAGATGCTGACCTTCCGCCGCCTTCTGGAGAACGCCAAGACCAAGGCCGAGAAAAAGACACTGCTGGCCGGCAAGGTCGAGGATATGATCAACACCGTCGTGCGCCAGATCGCGTTTTACGACTTTGAATGCAAACTCCACGCCGCTCGGCGCGAGGGCGAGTTGACCCCCGATGACATCAACGCGCTGTGGATGAGCGTTCAGGCGCAATCCTTGGGCGATGCGTTCGAGTTCATGGACGGCTATGAGACCTTCTGGGCCTATATCCCGCATTTCGTGCATTCGCCCTTCTATGTCTATGCCTATGCCTTTGGCGATGGGTTGGTGAACGCGCTTTATGCCGCCTATGAGAGCGGCTTGCCGGATTTCCAGACCAAGTATTTCGACATGCTGAAAGCGGGCGGGTCCAAGCACCACAAGGAGTTGCTGGCACCCTTTGGTCTGGATGCCTCGGATCCGAAGTTCTGGGACAAGGGCCTGTCGATGATCGCGGGCTTCATCGACGAGTTGGAGGCGATGGAGGACTGATCCCCTCACCTCCTCGTCGCCTTCGGCGCTCGTCGGGAGATCTCGACGAGAAGCCGCAGGCGCCCGAGGAGAGGCGGGTTAAAGCAGGTCATACCCCTGTGCCGCCACCCTTGCGATAAAGCGGTCGATGAAATCGGGCGCGGTGGGGTCAAGGCACATCTGGCCATAGAACCAGTGCAGATAGGCCTCGAATGGCCAATCCCCCGCCGCCTTGCGCGCCTCGGCGCGGGCGACCCCGGCCTCCATCCTGTCGCGCGCGGTGACGGTTTCGCAGATGTGGTGAAAATCGGCTGACCCGCACAGAACCACCGGCACGCGGTGCAGCATCGCCTCGATCCCCACGGCCGAGTTGATCGTTACCACCACATCGGCGCGCGCCAGCATGTCATGGATATTGGCGGGCAAGATGTGCAGGCGGGCATCCTTTTTCGCCTTGCGCCCCAGCCAGCCAAATGTGTCGAGATCGGTGTCACGCGGATGGGGTTTCACCACGATCGGGCGCGGATCATCGCGATCCAGCAGCGCCTTGATCATATGGCGCATCGTCAGATGGCAGGTTTCGCCCACTTTGCGATGCGTTTCGCTTTGCAAAAACACCGCAATACAGGGGCTTGGGATATCCAGCACCTCATCGGGCTGATCATAGCGCGACATCCGGCCCGCCACATAGCGCGCCTGCAAGGCGTCAAAGAAAGGCCGCGCCGCGTTGGGGTCTTGGGCGCCCACCTCAAACGCCCTGCCCCCCAGCGAGGAGAACCCGCGCACGCCTTCTGGGTCCATATAGCGATAGGGCAAAAGATAGGCCGAGGCCGAATTCAGCGCCCTTGGGTGGCGGATGCGGCCATGGTCAAAGATGTGAAATGCCTCATCCGCCTCAATCTCGGCCAAAGCCGTCTCGCGGTTGTGCAAGACCATGCGCGTCTGGATGCCCCGCGCCCGCAAGGCCCGTTGGAAGGGCGGATAAAACCGCTCTCCGCCACCATTTCCAGCCAAAACCCCGCTGGGCACATGCAACACCACCCCCGTCATGGCGCGGCGTTACAGCCGAACCTCCTCGGCCACGCGATAGGCCCAGTCGATCATCGCTTGGGTGCCCTTGGCGTTTTCAAGGCTCCAGGCAAAGGGGGCGCCCGTGCGGACCGAGGCGCAGAACGCCTCGACCTGAACCTGATACTGGTTGACGGTCGGGAAGCGTTCCACCAGCATCCGGTTCATCCCCTGATGCAATTCAATCTCGGCCAGATCATGCACGCCGGCATTAAACGGCCCGCCCTCCAGCCGGATCATGCCCTTGGTGCCTTGCAGCGTCACCACCTGACGGTTGAAGGCCCGCATCGTGGTCATGGAGTTATAGGTATAGCGGCCCAAGGGCCCCTCCATCGTGGCGGCGACCTGTGCCCAGATCTCGACATCGTTTTCCCGCACCACGCGCGAGGACAGCTCTACCGGCTCTGCCCCGGTGACAAAGCGCGCGGACCCAAAGGTATAAACCCCGATATCCCGCAAAGACCCGCCGCCGGTTTCCGGGCGGTTGCGGATATTGGCGGCATCATCCTGATAAAAGGAGAACTGCGCATCGACATGGCGCAGGGTGCCGATCTCGCCCGCCTCAACCCATTCCTTGGCGCGCTGCCATTGGGGGTGATGCACGATCATATAGGCCTCGGCGGCGATGAGACCCGTCTTGTCGCGCGCGGCAATCAGCGCGTCGATCTCCTGTGCCCGCATGGCGATGGGTTTTTCGGTCAGCACATGTTTGCCCGCCGCAAGCGCCTTGAGCGTCCAATCCACATGCAGATGGTTGGGCAAGGGAATGTAGACGACATCGACGCCCGGATCGGCCAAAAGCGCGTCATAGCTGGGAATATGGCGTGCGGCGGGGGCATAGGCTTGAAACCCTGCGACCTTGTCGGCGCTGGAGGAGGCCACCGCCACCAGTTCCGCCCCATGGGCGGCATGGATCGCAGGCCCCATCCGGTTCAGCGCGAAATTCGACGCGCCCAAAATTCCCCATTTGACCGAAGCCATTACGTCACCTTTTTGCTATTTGCCCGCAAGACTAGGCCAGCACGGGCGAACAGACAACCGCCGCCATGGGGGCCTAGCGGCGCAAGATCAAGGATTTGCCATAGGCCCACAGAAGAACGACGGCATAAATCGTCGTGACCCCCGACATCACCGCCCAAGGATAGCGCAACAGCAAAACCACCAGCGCAATGCCCGCAATGACCACAAAGGCCGCGCGGTCGGTCGGCACCCGCACCGATTTGAGCGACGGTGTCGGCAGCTTCGAAATCATCGACAGCCCCACCAACACCATCCAGCCCGCCAGCACCGGCCAAGGCGCCATGGGCCAGGTGGGGAACTGCCAGGCAATGTAAAGCGGCGCCATGGCCAGCATCGCCCCGGCGGGCGAGGGCACGCCTTGGAATTTGCCCTGTCGCGCAAGGGCCGTGGCCACCTCATTGCCCACATTGAACCGCGCCAGCCGCAGGCAAGTGCAGACGACATAGATCAGCACCGCGCCCCAGCCAAAATCGTTTCCGGCTGGAAAGGCCCAGTAATACATCAACATCCCCGGCGCGACGCCGAAATTCAGGAAATCGGCCAGCGAATCCAACTCGGCCCCCAAGGGGCTTTCGCTTCGCAAAAACCGCGCCAGACGGCCATCCAACCCATCCAGCACGGCCGCCAATAGGATCATCACCACCGCCGCCGAAAACGCCCCCGAGGCCGAAAACCGGATCGAGGCCAGCCCCGCGCAGATCGCGGCCACCGTCATCATATTGGGCAAAAGCTGCACCAAAGACATGTCACGACGTGGCTTTGCGGCCCAACCCTTTCGGGCCAGAGGGATGTCAAGCTGCGGCTCTTCTTCGGGGGGCCGCACAGTCATCTTATTCGCTCCGCGCCAGACGGGCGGGCATGTCGCGCGTCAGATCGGCAATCACGGTTTCACCGGCCACCATGGTTTGGCCCAATGCCACCTGCGGCTCCACCCCTTCGGGCAGATAGACATCAAGACGCGAGCCAAAGCGGATCAGACCAAAGCGGTCGCCCATCCGCAGCGTCTGGCCCACGCGGGCAAAACAGACGATCCGGCGCGCCACAAGGCCCGCGATCTGCACCACCGCCACCTTGCGCCCATCGGCCATGCGGATGGCCAGCGAATTGCGTTCATTGTCGGAACTGGCCTTGTCGAGCGAGGCGTTCAGGAACTTGCCCGGACGGTAGGCGATGGCATCAATCTGGCCCGCCACCGGCATACGGTTCACATGGCAGTTGAACACGTTCATAAAGACCGACACCCGCAACAGCGCCTCGGGGCCCATGCCCAGTTCTTCCGGCGGCACCGCGCGTTCGATCAGCGAAATCACCCCATCCGCCGGTGAGACAATCAGCCCTTCATCCAATGGCACCGAACGCACCGGATCGCGGAAAAAGTAATAGCACCAGACTGTAAGACCGAGGCCCACCCAGCCCAACGGCTCCCATATCCAAAACAGAACAGCCGTGATGGCACCAAAGATGGCAACAAAACGCCAGCCCTCGGGGTGCATGGGTTTGACAAATGTATCAAGCATATTCATGGCGCAAAACCTCGCATTTCAGGCGCGGTCCTAACGGTGATCGACGCGCGGGGCAAGAAAAACCCCGCGCGAAAGATCAGGGCCGAGATCAAGCCGGCACCACCATACCCTTGGCCTTGGCCAATTCGCGCATCCGTGCTTGCAGCTTTTCAAAGGCACGCACCTCGATCTGGCGAATACGCTCACGGCTGACGCCATAGCTTTCGGACAGCTCTTCCAAGGTGACCGGATCATCCGACAGCCGCCGCTTGACCAAAACATCGCGTTCGCGGTCATTCAGCGCGCCCATCGCCTGGCCCAGCAAGGACATGCGCAGATCCATCTCGTCCTTTTCGGCATAGGCCCCGGCCTGATCGCTGTGCTCATCCTCAAGCCAGTCTTGCCACTGCGCGCCGCCCTCGCCATCGCTGCCGACCTGAACATTCAAGCTGGCATCCGACCCGGCCAGACGGCGGTTCATATCGACCACCTCGGTCTCGGTCACCGACAGATCTTTGGCAATCTGGGCCACGGTTTCAGGGCGCAGATCGCCCTCTTCCAAGGCGCCGAGTTTGGCCTTGGCCTTGCGCAGATTGAAAAACAGCTTTTTCTGCGCGCTGGTGGTGCCCAGCTTCACCAAAGACCACGACCGCAGGATATATTCCTGAATCGAGGCGCGGATCCACCACATCGCATAGGTCGCCAGACGAAAGCCCTTTTCAGGATCAAAGCGCTTGACCGCCTGCATCAGGCCGACATTGGCCTCCGAGATCACCTCGGCCTGCGGCAGACCATAGCCACGGTAGCCCATCGCCAGTTTCGCCGCCAAACGCAGATGGCTGGTCACCAAACGATGCGCGGCCTTGGGGTCTTGGCGTTCGGCCCAAGCCTTGGCCAACATATATTCTTCTTCCGGTTCCAGCATCGGGAACTTGCGGATTTCCTGCATATAGCGGTTCAGCCCCTGCTCGGGGCTGGGTGCGGGAAGGTTTGCATAGGTGCTCATTCGTGCCCCCTTTCAAGCTTCGGGTCCGATTGCGGCCCCCGAATGTGTCGCGAATCTAGGCCCTTGGCGCGCGCCTTTCAAGACAAGCGCTATCAGCTGTTGGTGAACAAAAGATGTGCGCAGCCCTGCCTTGCCAAAAGGTTTGTGACAGCGCGTTCACGCAAACGTCAGCGCAACGCCAAAAACACCGCCCCTCAGCCGCTCGCACCGGCCCGCAAGGCATCCAGCAAACCCGCCAGATCTGCGGGCAGCGGCGAGGAAAACTCCAACTCTTCGCCCGTGACAGGATGCACAAAGCCCAAACTGGCCGCATGCAAGGCTTGGCGCGCAAAGCCATTGGCCAGTGCCGAGGCGGTGGGTCCAAACAGCTTTTCGGGCAGGCGCCGTTTGCCGCCATAGGTTTGATCGCCAATCAAGCCATGCCCGGCATAAGACATATGCACCCGGATCTGATGGGTGCGACCGGTTTCCAGCCAGCAATCCATCAAGGCCGCAGCGCCTTGAAACTCTTCCACCACCCGCGCGCGGGTGACGGCGTGGCGGCCCTCGTTCCAGACAACGGCTTGGCGCTGGCGGTCGGTCTTGTGGCGCGCAAGATGCGTCGCCACCTTCAAAATCCCCCCGGTTTCAAAGCTGATCCCTCGCAGGCCGCGCAGGCGTGGATCATAGGCAGAGGGCACGCCATGGACCACCGCCAGATAATGGCGGTTCACCTCATGGGTTTCGAATTGCTGGGCCAGCCCATGATGCGCGCGGTCCGATTTGGCCACCACCAAAAGCCCGGTGGTGTCCTTGTCGATGCGGTGCACGATGCCGGGCCGCCGCTCACCACCGATGCCCGACAGCGTATCCCCACAATGGTGCAAGAGCGCGTTGACCAAGGTGCCCGAGGGCGTGCCGGGTGCCGGATGCACCACCATGCCCGCCGGTTTGTCGATCACAATGAGATCGGCATCTTCCCAGATCACGCTCAGCGGAATATCTTCGGGCAAGAGATGCTCCAGCTCCACCGCCGGGGCAAGGCGCAGCGCATAGACCTGCCCTTCGGCCACCTTGGCCTTGGCATTTGTCACCGCCACGCCGTCAAGCAACACATCCCCCTCGTCGATCATTTTCATCAATCGCGAGCGTGACAGCGCCGCTTCCTCTGGCACGAGCGCCGCAAGCGCCTTATCAAGACGGGCGGGTGCATCTTCACCGATGGTCAGGTGCAGCCACCCAAGGGAAGAATTCGCCATGACAGACACTCCTGACCAAGATCCCGGCCTGCCGCCGAGCCTGCGCTTTTTGAAAGGGTTGGTGATCACCTTGATGATCACCATGATTGTCGGCGTCATAACCATCGTCGGGCTGCTTGTCACCCGCTTGCCCGATGGCGCAGCCCCCATGTCAAGCGATGCCCCCCCCTTGCCCGAGAGTTTGACCCTGCCCGAGGGGGTGGCGGCCGAGGCTGTGACCGCAGGCAAAGGCTGGTTTGCGGTGGTGACCACCGATCAGGAGATCCTGATCTTTGATGCCAAAGGTCTGTTGATGCAGCGCATTCAAATCGAAGGCCTTGTGCCAGCCGAAGACTGATCATTCCGCGCTTGACGCAGGCCCAAGGGCCTTCGCAAGGTGGCTGGCGTATATCACGCATGTCTTGCGATAGGGTCGTCATGGCGTTTGATGGGTTTTCGTTGCGGCCCCGCTGGGTGAAAACCTGGGTGACGAGCAGGCTTGCGCATATCTCGCCCGAAGAGATCACCCGCCAACATCTTTTGCTGAGTGAAGGCGCAGGGGTGCGCGCGGTGATGACCGGATTGGTCTATGCCATCGCTGCGCTTTTGATCCCGTTGCACTGGGTTTTGGCCTGTGCCGCGCTGGATTTTGGCAGCGAAAAACTGGGCGCGCGCTGGATGGAGCGTTTGGTGCCCGCCGAACGGCCATGGCGCTATGTCGGCACGGTGCTGGCGGGCATCGGCTCGCAGGCGGGGTTCGCCACTGCCTTGGCGCTGTGCTATCAGTCTGACATCCCCTTGTCCCAGCCCTTTGCCGCCGGGGTCATCACGCTGACCATGCTGCAAATGGCCTCGATCCGGGTGATCCATCGGCCCTATGCGGTGACAGGCTTGGCCACCACCTTCCTTGTGGCTGTGGTGGCGGTGATCCATGACTGGCCCAGCCGGTCGGGTCCGGCGGGGCTGGTGATTAGCCTGATTGCCTTGGCGGCGGCGGGATATTTCATCGCCTTTATCGTGCAAAGCAATCACACGCTGCACGCAGGCATCGCGCGCGAGCGCGCCTCGGCGCGCGTGGCCGATCAGGCCAAATCGCGGTTCTTGGCGCAGATGAGCCATGAGCTGCGCACGCCCTTGAACGCGATTTTGGGCCTTGGCCATGCCGAATTGGCAACGGCGCGTGATCCCGCCTCGATCGAGCGGCTGCGGCTGGTCACCGATGCCGCCAAAGGTTTGGCGGTGATCCTTGATGACATTTTGGATATGTCGGCCATCGAAGCCGGGCATCTGCCGATCCGCCCCGTGCCCTGCGACCCAGCACAGGAAATCACCACCACCACAGCACTTTATCGCCCGCTTTATCAGGCGCAGGGGCTGTCGGTGACGCTGAACCTGTCGCCCGATCTGCCGCGCCGCGTGGCGATGGATTCCCAGCGCCTGCGCCAATGCCTGTCGAACCTGTTTTCCAACGCGTTGAAACACACCCGTCAGGGCGGGGTGACATTGACGGCCCGGCTTGGCCCCGATGGGCGGTTGGCCATCACCTTTGCCGACACCGGCCCCGGCATTCCCGAAACCGAAGCAGAGCGGCTGTTTCAACCCTTTCAACGCGGCAACAGCGATCAGGCGGGCACGGGGCTGGGCCTGTCGATCACCCGCGCGCTGGCACGTTCGATGGGCGGCGATCTGCGGCTGGAACCGTCACCGCAAGGCGCGCAATTCTTGTTGACGCTGGATTGGCGCCCGGCCCTGCGCCCTCATACCCCCCCAACAGTGCCCTTGGATGCAAGGGCGACCGCCAAGGATCAGCCGCGGGGCCATGAGAAAGACCACACGGGCCTGCGTGTTTTGGTCGTTGACGACATCGCGACCAATCGGCTGGTGGCCAAGGCGCATCTGGCCCTGCATGGGCTGACCACGGTCGAGGCCAGTTCCGGGGCCGAGGCTTTGGCAATTTTGCAGCGCGATGCGATTGATCTGGTGCTGTTGGACATGAACATGCCCGATATGGACGGCACCCAAACCTTGCAAGGCATCCGCGCCTTGCCTGGCGGTGCCGCCCTGCCGGTCATCGCCATGACGGCCGATGCGACCGAGGCGCATCGACGGAAATATCTGGCCACAGGGATGGATGGCTATCTGGCCAAACCCTTGACGCCCGAGGCCGTGGCCGATGTGTTGGTGCGTTTCTGCCCGCCGCGTCCTGCCTAGGGCCGCCCCTAAAGTGCTGCCACAATCGCATCAAGCCCATCGGTCAGCGCGGCGGGGCCGGGCTGCAAGATCAGGGGTGATTTGATTTCATAAATCCGCCCATCACGCACCGCTGGCACATCCTGCCAGCCCTCTCGCCCCGCGATGCGGGAGGTCACCACCTTTTTGCCGCACCATGAGGCAAGGATCACATCCGGCGCGCGGGGGGGAATGGCATCTGGCAAGAGGATGCGGTTTTTGGCCAAGGGCTCGGCTGCAAGCTCGGGAAAAATGTCCTGACCGCCCGCGATCTCGATCAATTCGCTGGCCCAGCGGATGCCTGAAATGATCGGCTCGTCCCATTCTTCAAAAAACACGCGCGGGCGGTGGGGGCGCGGCGTGGCGCGCAGGGTGGCGATGCGCGCCTCATAGCCTTCGATCAGCGCCTCGGCCTGATCGGTGCAGCCCAAGAGCGCGCCCAGCGTGCGGATCATCCGCAAGATACCTGCCACATCGCGGTGATTGAAGGCATGCACCTCGATGCCCGCGCAGATCAGACCGGCGGCGATATCGGCCTGAAGATCCGAAAATGTCAGCACAAGATCGGGGTTCAGCGCCTTGATCTTTTCCAGATCGGCGCTGGTAAAGGCCCCGACGCGGGGCTTTTCTTTGCGCACCCTTGGGGGCCGGATGGCATAGCCCGTCACGCCCACGATCCGATGGTCTTGGCCCAGAAGATACAGCGTCTCAACCGTTTCTTCGGTGAGGCAAACGATACGATGAAAGCTCATGTCGCGCCCCTTTTTGCCCGCTCGGCATCACGCCAGACGACCCATCCTTGCGCCGCCCGTGTCAGGCAATTGCGCACGGCCGCACCCACGGCCTCGCCCACCGGGGTATGCAGGCCCGCATAGCGCCCCTCACCCGGCAAACAGGCCAAGGCCACGCAATCGGTGCCGGTGCCGGTGGCAAGCCCGGTGGCCAGTTCAAGCCCTGCAGCCAGCACGCCCATGGTGCGGGCCTGCACCGCGATGCTCATCGCCTCAAGCTGCGCGGACTCGGTCAGGGCGGCATTGGTCACAAGGCCGATGTTGATCGTGCCATAATCGGCGCTGTGATAGGGCAGACGGCGACCCACTGCTTCGGCATTCGACAGGCCCACGGTGGCGATGCAATGGGCGGTCACGCCCTCGACCTCGGCAAAGCCATCCGACCATGTGCCGACATCGCGCGAGGTCAGCATGCCGACCGCATCGGGCGGCATCTGGGCCGAAAGCCAAGCCTCGGCGTCAAATTCCGGCGTCAGATCGGCGTTTTTCACCTCGCGCCACAGGATCGCATTGGCCTTCGTATAGCCCGCCCCATGGGGCGCCCAGCTGAGCACCCGCATCTGCCGTGGCAGCGTCACCCGCAGCCAAGGACGGTCAAGCGTGACCGTTGCCCTCATCGCACCACTCCCATCGGCTGAAACACCGGGCCATCGGGGGTTTCGGCGTGAAAGCCGCGCACGCCAAAGACGCGGGCCAGATTGTCATCCGACAGCACATCGCGCGGCGGGCCATCGGCCACCACCCGGCCTGCCTGCATCATCACCAGCCGCGAACAGGCGCGCGCGGCAAGGCCGAGATCATGGACCGAGGCGACCACGGCGCGCCCTTCGCGGGCAAGGTCGGCAAAGACCTCCATGGTTTTCAACTGCGCCTCGGGGTCAAGCCCCGCCACCGGCTCATCGGCCAAGAGCAGGGGCGTGTCCTGCGCCAAGGCCCGCGCGATCAGCACGCGGGCCTGCTCGCCCCCTGACAGGGCTGTTGCGGTGCGGGCGCGGTAGTTTTGCAACCCCATCCGCTCAAGCGCATGGGCCACGGCGCGGGCGTCAGGATCCGATCCCGCGCCGGGATGCACCCCACGCCCCAAGGCGACCAGTGCATCAACCGAGACGGGCCAGGCAATCTCGCGCCCCTGCGGCAGAAAGGCCGCCGCTTGGGCGCGCTGGCGCGGGGAAAGGGCGGTGAGCGACGAGCGCCCCTCATGCGGCAACAGCCCAAGGGCCGCGCGCAATAGGCTGGTCTTGCCTGCGCCATTCGGGCCGATCAGGCCGACAAACTCGCCCTCGGCCACGGTCAGGCTGACGTCTTCCACAACCGGGCAAAGGCCCCGCCGCACGGTCAGGTTTTGCAAGGATAACAGCGTCATGCCTCACTCCCCCGAAGCCGCCAGATCAGATGCAGAAAGAAAGGTGCGCCAATCAGGGCTGTCAACACACCGAGCTTCAGATCCTGATCGGGCGCAATCAGCCGCACCGCAATATCGGCCGCCAGAACCACCGCCGCCCCGCCCAAGGCCGAGGCCGGCAAGAGGCGCGACGGCTGCGCGCCGACAAGGGGGCGCAGCACATGCGGCACCACCAGCCCGACAAAGCCGATGGAGCCCGCGACCGAAACACTTGCCCCCACCGCCAGCGCCGTGCCGCCGACCAGCACCAGCCTCAGCCGCGACAGGTTCACCCCCATCGAGGCCGCCGCATCCTCGCCCAAAGTCAGCGCATCAAAGCTGCGGCCGAGGGAAAGCAGCATCGCCAGCCCCAGCGCCATGAAGGGGGCGGCCAGCCAGACATGGTCCATCGACCGGTCGGCCAGCGATCCCATCATCCAGTAGACGATCTCCATCGCGGCAAAGGGGTTGGGCGAGAGGTTCAGCACAAGGCTCGTCAGCGCCGCCGCAAGGGCCGAAATCGCGACGCCTGCAAGGATGAGCGCCAGCGCCCCGCCGCGTGGCCCGGCCAGCCCCAAGATCAACAGAACCGCCAGTGCTGCCCCCGCCAAGGCCGAAAGCGGTAAGGCAAGTGCAAAAAACGTGGCCAGACCCGTTTGCAGCGCCAAAACCGCGCCAAGGGCCGCGCTGGCCGACACACCAATCAGCCCCGGTTCGGCGAGCGGATTGCGCAGATAGCCCTGCATCGCCGCCCCCGAAAGGCCCAAGGCCGCCCCGGTCATCAGCCCCAACAGCGCGCGCGGCAGGCGGATTTCCTGCATCACCAGCACCACCGCGCCCCCCTGCCCCGTGAAAAGCGCCTTCAGGCTTTCGCCAAGGCCCAGCCCCGCCGGCCCAATCACCAAAGAGCCGAAAAACAACAGCGCCACCACAGCAGCCAAACCCACAAAGAGCCGCATCACAAAACCCCCCAAAGCCTTGCGCGGCTGACCCGGCGTGAACCGATTTTTCGACGAAAAATCGCGGTCATTCTTCCCCCCCCAGCGCGGCCCTTGCCGCCTGCATGCGACCGATGGCGCGCATCAGATGCGGCGTGCCGCAAACCCAATCGGCATCCGAGCTCAACCGCACACCCGCCGCATCCTGCACCGCGCGCAGGGCTGGATGCAGCAAGATATCCTCAGATCGCGAGGCGCCCGGATAGCGTTCGGACGTGACCACAAGGTCTGGCCCCGCCATGACCAACCGTTCCAAAGGCAATATCCCCCCCCCCGTTACCCCGGAAGTGGCACCGATATTGGCAAAGCCTGTCAACTCGACCACCTCATTGGCCAAAGTGCCAGACCCGGTGGTATAGCCGTTGGGGTAATAAAAGGCCGCGCTACGGGGCGGGCCTTCGAAACGGGCCGTCGCGATCTCGGCCGAAAAGCGGTCGGCCACCGCATTGGCTTTTTCATCTTGGCCGAGCACCTGGCCGACGATGCGGATCTGCTCGACCGCCTCGGCCAGCGAGGTGGCAGGGGGCACCTGCACCACCTCAACCCCCAAACGGCGCAAAAGATCAACGGTGGAGACCTGCGTATAAGTGCCCGCCAAAACCAGATCGGGGCGCATCAGGAACACCTGTTCCACCTGCCCGCGGTTCGCAGGATAGGCCCGCGCCTCTTCCACCATTGAGGACGATTGCACCTCGCTCGCCAAATGGCTCACGCTGACCAATTGGCCGGGTGCGGCAAGCATCATGGCCAGTTGATCGGTGCAAAGGTTCATCGACACCACCCGTTTGGGGGTATCGGCACATAGGGGTGAGGCGCTGGCAAGCAGTCCTGCCAGCGCCACACCTTGCCAAAGGGCCTTAGAACTTGGCACGAAGCCCCACAAAGGCCGCGCGGCCCGAGGTGCCGTAGCCTTCCGAGGTTTGATAATCTTCGTCAAACAGGTTCTCGATACGCAGATATGCCTCGGCCATGTCATTGACCTGATAGGAGGCATCGACACCGACCACCGTGTAATCCGGCATGGCGGCAAAGGCGAAGTCGTTCAGCCGGTCCGCCACATGCTTGACCGTCGCACCGGCGCGGATGCGGTCGGTGATCTCGCCTTGCAGGGTCATGGTCAGCTCATGGCGCGGCACGAGGCCGATGCGGGCGCCGGTCTGGCGTTTGGCATCGGTGTAGGTGTAGGCCAGCCCCAGATTGGCCCGGTCGCCCAAGGGCATCTCAGCCGCCAATTCCAGCCCTTTGCGCACCGAGGTGCCAGGGATGTTGTTCAGCGTATTGATCGTGCCGGGTTGGCAGGAGAAATCCCAGTTGGCCGGATCGACCGCCGGGCAGGCATCATAGGCGATCTGGTTTTCCACATCCAACTTGAACAAAGTGGCCGACACCACAGCGCCCGCGCCAAACTCACGTTCCACGCCAAGCTCGTAAGACAGGCTTTCTTCGGGCGTCAGGCCTGGGTTGCCGATAAAGGCCTGTGTCGGATAATCACCAAAGAGCTCGTCGATCGAGGGCGCGCGGAAGCCTGTGGCAATTGCGCCGCGCAGCGTGGTTGCGCCGTCGGGGCGATAGGCCATCGACAGCCGGCCGGTTTCAAAATTGCCAAAGGTCGAATGGTTGTCCATCCGCACTGTGGCCGAGACATCCAACTGGCCATTCACGGCCCAAAGCGCCTGACCAAAGGCTCCCGATATGCGGGTATCCGCGATGCCACCCGTCAGGCGCGAATATTCGGCCTCTTCCAGCATTGTGTCAGCGCCGTAAACCAGCGTCAGCGACTCGGCCAGTTCGGTCGTGGCCTGCCAGCCAAAGGTGGTGCGGGTGCCGTCGAAGGTGTTGAACCCGTTGTCATCGGTAATCTCACGGCCCACCTGATAGCGGGTCAGGTCAAACACATGCTGAGTATTGCCCAAGGACAGATCGGCAAAGACCCGGACCCCGGTCTCATCGCGCTTTTGGCTGTTGGCCTGATCTTCAAAGGCATAAGTGATGTTGTTGTAGCCATCAAATTCATTGCTGGCGCGCTGGTGGAACAATGCCCCGCCCAAGGCCAACGTGCCGTTAACCTGATAGCGCAGCGTGGCCGAGACGCGGTTGATCTGGGCGCCATCCGCCTCAGTGCCGCCGTCGAAGGCCGAATAGCCGTCTGTCACGAAATGGCTAAGGTTCAGTGTGGTTTCCAATGCCCCCGCCTTGTGCGCCAGCCCGTAAGACAGGCTGCGGGTTGCATAGCGCCCCGCTTCGGCCTGAACCGATTGAGTGGTGCCGTCTTCGGTGGCACGCGGGGTTTCAATGTTCACCACGCCCCCAACCGCAGAGCCGCCCCAGAGCGCCGACTGCGACCCGCGCAAAACCTCGATCCGGCCAATGCTGGCAGAAGGCAGGGTGCCGAAATCATATTCGGTCTGCACCGCGGTGGGGTCTGTTACGCGAATGCCATCGACAAACACCGCGATATAGCGCTGGTCCGCGCCGCGAATGCGCAGACGCGCCGCACTGCCCAAGGCACCTTGGGTCGACACCGACACACCCGGCAGGCGGTTCAGCGTGTCAACGGCACGCGCAGGGGCGGCATCAGCCGTGGGGTTGACGACCGACACAGAAACGCCCGTACGGATGCGTTCAATGGCCGTCTTAAAGGCCGAGACGATGATCTCGTCCAACTCGATATCCTGTGCCTGGGCCGGGATGGCCAGCATGGACAAAAGGGCAATCAGGGAAATATTCAGCCTTTTCATGGCCTTGATCCTTTGACTTCCCCCGCAAAGCTGCGGGGATCGGGTATGCGTCTGTCTTGGGAAAGGCCAATGACCCTCCGCCGACGGTGAATGTCACCACTGGCGAAAAGTCGCCTGCCGCAGCGCGCCCCGCGCTCCGGTAAGGGTGATCACCTTGGCAGGTCTCCTGGCTTGCGGGTCGGGGCTTTGACGGGCCTTCCCGGGGTGGTCCCCAGTGGCATATGCCGTCATCGCTCGCCGCTTACAGTTGCGGGGGCAGCTGTGGAATCGCACCACATTCCCTTTTCATCCGGGGCTAACCGGAACCGAAGGTGACCCCTGCTTAGCGCAAGGCCCCGCCCTGTCAAGCGCCGCTTTGGCCCTATGTCGCGCGCTTGGGGCCAAATGTCGTAATTATGCTTTGTCGCCCAAAACCGACATGAATTGCGGCGCGGGCGGGATGGAAGCGCCTGCAATCGAGGGTCAGGCTGGGACGGTCAACTTGGGCAAAAGAGGGAGAGATGCGGATGATCGGCGATCTTGGCGCACAGGATGCAACCGAACTGGCGCTGCGCGTGGCGCGGCGCGAGGTCAGCCCGAGCGAGCTTTTGGACGCGGCATTGGCCGCAGTTGAGGCGCGCAATCCCGCGTTGAACGCGGTGGTGCAGATCCAAGAAGGCGTGGCGCGCCGCGCAATTGCCGAGGGCCTGCCCCATGGTCCATTCCGGGGTGTTCCGTTCCTTTTGAAGGATCTGGGCTGCGAGGCGGTGGATTTTCCCGGCCATAATGGCAGCCGTTTACTCGCCAACACGCGATATGCCCGCAATTCGGCGATTTATGAGCGCATTCGGGCGACCGGGGTCGTCACCTTTGGCCGCACCACCAGCCCAGAGGGCGGGATCGGTGCGGCGACCGAGGCGGCGGTTTACGGCGGCCCGACGCGCAATCCATGGAACCTTGACCATACGCCCGGCGGCTCGTCGGGCGGTGCGGGGGCGGCGGTGGCGGCGGGGATCGTGGCCTTTGCCCATGGCTCGGATGGCGGCGGGTCGGTGCGTATCCCGGCGGCAAGCTGCGGGCTTTTCGGCTTTAAACCCACCCGCGCCCGGCTTCCCGATGGGCCCTATGTCGGCGAGGGCTGGGCGGGCATGGCGATTGACGGCTTTTTGACCCGCTCGGTGCGCGATACCGCGCGGATGCTGGATGCCTGCCATGGTTCGGACCTTGGCGCACCCTATGCGGCGCCCCCTTTGGCCGCCAGCCATGCCGATGCCATCAGCCGCCCACCGCGCCGTTTGCGGGTGGCGGTCTGTGACAGCACCTTTACCGGCGAGGCGATCCATCCAGAGGTGGCCGAGGCGGTGCGCGCAGCGGCGCGCCTGTTGGAAAGCTTGGGCCACCATGTCGAACCCGCTAAAATCACCGCCGATGTGCCGATGATGATGCGGGCCTGGACCGATATCGTGGGTGTGGGCACCGCCTTGGGGGTGAAAAAGGCGTTGAAGGGCCGCCCCATGACGCCCGATCTGGTGGAAGGCGTCAGCCGGGGGGCTTGCGCCCATGCCGACAGCCTGCACCCGACCCGCTATCTTGAGGCGGTGGGCGAAATTCATGCCTTTGGCCGCCAGATGGCGGCGGTGTTCCACGACGGCCCGGACATCCTTTTGTCGGCCACTTTGGCCGAGCCCCCCGCCCGCATTGGCCGGTTCAACCATGAGACCGAGGATTACGTCGGCTATCGCATCGGCCCGAACGGAATTTTCGCCTATTCGCCTTTCTGTGCGGTGTTCAATGCCAGCGGCCAGCCCGCCGCCAGCCTGCCTTTGGCCATGTCAAAATCCGGTCTGCCGATCGGCATCCACTTGGCGGCGGCTTTCGGTGCCGATGAAACGCTCATCAGCCTTTGCGCGGAAATTGAGCAGGCACAACCCTGGGCTGCGCTGCGCGCCCCGATTGCGGCTTGAGTGCAGGTTTCTGTTGCACCTCAGGAAAAACGCGGGCCAGATATGATCAAAACACAAAGGAGCGAGTCACAGTGACCGAGCGTAACGCCATTGAAGCCCGCAATGTCGTCAAGGCCTTTGGCCAAGGCGATACTGCCGTGCGCGCCCTTGACGATGTCTCGGTTGAGATTCGCGAAGGGGAGTTTTTTACCCTGCTTGGCCCCTCGGGTTGCGGCAAGACCACGCTTTTGCGGCTGATTGCCGGGTTTGAGATGCCGACCGAAGGGGTGATCTTTCTGGATGGCCAAGACATCACCTATCTGCCGCCAAACCAGCGCCCGGTGAATACGGTGTTTCAATCCTATGCGCTGTTTCCCCATCTGACGGTGGCGCAAAACATCGCCTTTGGCCTTGAAATGCTTGGAAAACCTGCGGCCGAGGTCAAGGCGCGGACTGCGGATATGCTGGCCTTGGTCAAGCTGGAGACGATGGCCAATCGCAAGACCAGCCAGCTTTCGGGCGGCCAGCAACAGCGTGTGGCCTTGGCCCGCGCGCTGGCGCCGCAGCCCAAGGTGCTGCTTTTGGACGAGCCGCTGTCGGCGCTAGATCTGAAACTGCGTCAGGCGATGCAGATCGAGTTGAAGCGGCTTCAAGTGGAAACCGGCATCACCTTTGTCTTTGTGACCCATGATCAGGAAGAAGCCCTGACCATGTCAGACCGTATCGGCGTGATGTCGAACGGCAAATTGCAGCAGGTTGGCACGCCAAAGGAAATCTATACCCGGCCCAAAAACCGCTTTGTGGCCAGTTTCATTGGCGAGACGAATTTTGTCGCGGCCACGGCCGAGGGGGGCAAGTTGCGGCTGGCCTCGGGCGATCTGGTGGAGTTTGACGCCCCCATCTCTGGCGATGTCACGCTGACCGTGCGGCCCGAACAGCTGCGCCTGTGCCCAGCCGATGAGGCGGGCGCGATTGTGGCCACGATCAGCAATCTGGTCTATTTCGGCACCGATACCCATGTGCATCTGGAATTGGCCGACCGCAGCGAATTGGTGGCGCGTGTGCAAAGCCCGGCCACGGGCGATGCTGGCTTTGAACGCGGCCATAAGATAGGCCTGCGCTTTGCCCCCGGTGCCTTGCAAATCGTGGGGGATTGACGATGAGCCCCGCCGAGGAAACCCAGATCCGCCAGTCGGCCCGCAATGGCTGGCTTTTATCAGCGCCTGCGTTGTTTGTGCTGGCGATTGCGGCTTCGGGGCCGCTGCTGATCATCTTGCTTTACTCGTTTTTGCAAGGCGGCACCCATGGCAATGTGGTGTGGAGTTTTTCGACCGAGGGCTGGTCGTCCATCCTGTGGACCAAAGACATCTTTACCGACAGCTATGTCTGGGCCGACGCACATTTGTCGATCTTTTGGCGGTCGGTGAAACTGTCTTTGATGACGACACTGATCACCTTTGTCGTGGGCTTTCCCACCGCATGGTTCATTGCAACGCGCGCGCCGAAACAGCGGGCCTTTTGGCTGTTTTTGATCACGATCCCCTTTTGGACCAACCTGTTGATCCGCACCTATGCCATCAACGAAGTGATCCGCGCCGAGGGGGTGTTGAACCTGTTGCTGCTGAACCTTGGCATCATTTCAGAACCCTTGAAGCTGATCTACACCGACACCGCGATTTTCATCGGCATGGCCTATGTCTATCTGCCGCTGATGGTGCTGCCGCTCTTTGCTGCGATTGACCGCTTTGACATGCGGCTGTTGGAGGCGGGCTATGATCTTTATGCCAGCCGCTGGCATATTTTGCGCAAGATCATTCTGCCCATTGTGAAGCCGGGCATCATTGCGGGGTCCATCTTGGTCTTTGTGCCCTCGCTTGGCGCCTATGTGACGCCGCGCGTCTTGGGCGGGGGCAAGCAGATGATGATCGGCAACCTGATTGAGTTGCAATTTGGTCAGGGCAAGAACTGGCCCTTGGGCGCGGCGCTGTCGCTGACGCTGTTGCTGATCGTGACGGTGGCGCTGTTGTATTATGTGCGCGTGGCAAACGGGGAGAAAAAGCATGGCTAAGTCCAGCTTTCAGGTCGCCCGCCTGCCCGGCTTTGCCACCATCGCGATGCTGGCCTTTCTGGCGCTTTATATCCCGATCCTGACCTTGGTGGTCTATTCGTTCAATTCCGAAACCACGATGGGCAATTGGGGCACGTTTTCCTTTTCCTGGTATGAAAAGGCTTGGGCCAATCAGGCGGTCAAGGATGCCACGATCCGATCTTTGGTGATCGCGAGTTTTGCAGCGGTGTTTTCCACCGCTCTGGCGACGATGGCCGCCCTTGGCACCACGCGCAGGCGGGCCTTCAAGGGGCAGACCTTTATCTATGTGATGATCAATCAGCCCCTGATGGTGCCTGAGATCGTTACAGCCGTGGCGCTGATGATCCTGTTTGGCCTGATCAAGACGGTGACGGGGGTTCATGGCCTGGGTTATCTGATCTTGGCCCATACGGCCTTTTGCATCCCCTTTGCCTATCTGCCGATCCGTGCGCGGCTGGAGGGGATGGATCTGACGCTGGAGACCGCCGCAGCCGATCTTTACGCCACCCCTTGGGCCACGTTTCGGCGGGTGACCTTGCCCATTTTGATGCCGGGGGTGGTCGCGGGGCTGATGCTGTCTTTTGTGGTCAGCCTTGATGATGTGGTGATTACCGAGTTTGTAAAATCGGCAGGCCAAGATACGCTGCCCACCTATATGCTGGGCCAATTGCGCCGCCAGCTGACGCCGGAAATCAACGCCATTTCCACCGGACTTTTGGCGATTACCGTGCTGCTGTTGACCGCGTTCTTCCTGCTCACCCGCAAGAATGACTGAACCTAAGACCAACTGGGAGAAAAAAAGATGAAACGTTTTCTGACCGCAACCGCGCTTTTGATGGCCACCACCGGCCTTGCCGGGGCCGAAGGCAGCCTGCAGCTTTACAACTGGGGCAACTATACCTCGCCCGAGCTTTTGGAAAAGTTCAAAGCAGAGACCGGCATCACCGTGACGGTGACCGATTACGACAGCAACGACACCGCACTGGCCAAGATCGAGGCCGGTGGCCATGGCTTTGACCTAGTGGTGCCTTCGGCCACCTATGTGCAGATCTTCAATGAAAAGGGCCTGACGGTGCCTTTGGATCTGGCCCGCCTGCCCAACCATGCCAATATCGCGCCGGAATGGAAGGATGTGGATTGGGACAAGGGCCGCACCACCTCGATCCCATGGCAGTGGGGGACGGTGGGTGTGGCGGTCGACACCGCGATCTACAGTGGCGATGTGAACACCTCGGCGGTGTTTCTCGAAGTGCCGGATGAGTTGAAGGGCAAGATCAACGTGGTGCCGGAAATGACCGACATCATCACGCTGGCCACCATGTATTATGGCGGCGAGCCCTGCAGCGAGGATCTGGAAGTTCTGAAAAAGGTGCGTGACGGTCTTTTGGCTGCCAAGCCACACTGGATTGCGATGGATTACGGCGCGACCGAAAAGATGTCGAATGGCGACTGGGCGGCTTCGGTGAACTGGAACGGCTCGTCCATGCGGGTGCGTCTGGCGCGTGATACCGTGGTTTATGGCTATCCGAAGGAAGGCTATACGCTGTGGATGGATTCGGTCATGCTGTTGAAAGACGCCCAGAACGTCGACAACGCCTATGCCTTCATGGATTTCATCATGAAGCCCGAAAACGCCGCGATGATTTCGAACTTTGCCCGTTACGGCAACGGCATCGCCGGGTCTGAGGCCTTTATGGACGCCGAAATGGCCACGGCCCCCGAGGTGGTGATCCCCGAAGAGCACAAGGCCGCAGGTGTTTTCGCCCCGGTTTGCAATGAAAAGGCGCGCGAATACATGACCGCGATCTGGACTGAATTGCAGAAGTGATCTTGCGAAGATGCGGGGGGCAAGCCCCCCCGCATCACGCCGAAACCTGCGCGCGCGCAAAGATAGGGGGCGTTCCGCCCCCTCGCCGCCAAGGCGGCTCACCCCCTGAGAGTATTTGGAAAGGCGCAAATGGATTTATGGGCGCACTCGGCCTCGGATCTGGCGCGCAGGATTGCCGCGCGGACCTTGGCCCCATCTGAGGTGATGGCGGCGTATCTGGAGCGGATTGCGGCGGTCAATGGGGCGGTGAATGCCGTGGTGTCCTTGCGTGACCCCGACGCCTTGATGGCCGAGGCGCGGGCGGCGGATGATGCGGCACCCACAGGTTGGCTGCATGGCTTGCCTTTGGCGGTCAAGGATCTGTGCGCCACCAAGGGGCTTTGCACCACTTGGGGCAGCCCTTTGTTTAAGAATTTTGTGCCCAAGGCCGATGATCTTTTGGCCGCCCGGATGCGCGCGGCGGGGGCGATTTTTATTGGCAAGACCAACACGCCGGAATGGGGCCATGGCAGCCACAGCTTCAACCCGGTGTTTGGGGTGACGCGCAATCCCTATGATCTGACACGCACGGCGGGGGGATCATCGGGCGGGGCGGCGGCGGGGCTGGCGGCGCGGATCTTGCCGGTGGCCGATGGCAGCGACATGATGGGCTCGTTGCGCAATCCGGCGGCCTTTTGCAACATCTATGGCTTTCGTCCCTCATGGGGTTTGGTGCCCGCCGATGCCGAGGGCGACACCCATCTGGCCACGCTGGCGACCGAGGGCCCGATGGGCCGCACAGTGGAAGATGTGGCGCGGCTGTTGCAGGTGCAGGCCGGGATCAATCCCGAGGTGCCCTTTGGCCAGCAACCCGGGGACTATGTCTCGGCGCTTGAAGGGGCCAGCCTGAAGGGCAAGCGCATTGGCTGGTTGGCCGATTGGGGCGGGGCCTATGCGACAGAGCCGGGGATCACCGATCTGTGCGAGACCGCCCTGCGCCAGATGGAGGACATGGGCGCGGTGGTGGAACCTTTGCCGCCGCCCTTTCCGGCGCAAAAGCTGTGGCAATCCTGGACCACCTTGCGTGCCATGCTAAACGCCGGTGGGTTCAAGGCCATCTATGACGATCCTGCAAAACGCGCCCAGTTAAAGCCTGAAACCCTGTGGGAGATCGAGCAGGGCCGCAGCCTGAGTGCCGCCGCTGTCTATGAGGCCAGCGTGATCCGCAGCCGCTATTACGCGCATATGGCGCGGCTCTTTCAGCGCTTTGATGCCGTGGCCTTGCCAAGCGCGCAGGTCTGGCCCTTCCCTGCCGATTGGCGCTGGCCGCAAGAGATCAATGGCCAGCCGATGGACACCTATCACCGCTGGATGGAGGTGGTGATCCCGGTCAGCCTGATCGGTCTGCCCGCGTTGTCACTTCCGGTGGGCTTTGGCCCTGATAGGCTGCCGATGGGGATGCAACTGGCCGGGCCTGTCGGGGCTGATGCCGCGATCTTGGCGATGGGCGAGGCATGGCATCAAGCCACCGATTGGCCGGGCCAACGCCCACCGCGTCTTGTCTGACAGGCTGCGTCGCCGTAAGGCTTGGCGATGATCCTCTATCAACTTCTCATGGTCTTGGCCCTGCCGGTTTTGTTGGCCCATCAGGCCGCCTTTGGCGCAAAAGGGGCTGTGGCCGAACGGCTGGGCTATGGTATCGCCCCGCGGACCGGTCCGGGGGGGCGGCTGTGGCTGCATGCGGCCTCGGTCGGTGAGGTGACCTCGGCGCGCTGGGTGATTGCGGCGTTGATGGCGGCGCGGCCGGGATTGCAGGTTTTGGTGACCACGAACACCGCAACGGGGCGTGACCGGGTGCGGGGCTGGCAGATGGCGGGCGTTGTGGCCGCCTTGGCCCCGTTTGACGGTGCAGGCGCGGCGGGCCGGGTGATGGACCGTTGGCGGCCGCAGGCTCTGGTCATTGTGGAAAATGAGCTCTGGCCTGCCCGGCTTTGCGCGGCGGACAATCGCGGGGTGCCGGTTTTGGTGATTGGCGCGCGCATGTCGGCCCGCAGCGCGCGGCGTTGGGGCTGGCTGAGCGGCCTGATCCGACCGATGCTGGCCCGGATCGACTGGCTTTCGGCGCAAGACAGCGACAGTCTTGCACGGCTTTTGAACCTTGGCCTGCGTGCAGAGGCGGCAGGGCCGGTGATGGCGCTGAAATCGGTGGGCGAGGTTGCCGAGGCACCCGCCCTGCCCTTTGCGCCACCGGCCGCACGCACGGCCACCTTGTTGGCTGCCTCTACCCATGAGGGCGAGGAAGCTTTGGTGCTGGATGCCTTCCAAGCCCAGAGCCAGTTTCAACATCTGATCCTTGCGCCGCGTCACCCGCGCCGGGGCGATGAGGTGGCTGCGCTTTTGGTCAAACGCGGGCTGCGCCATGCACGGCGGTCAAAGGCCGAAAATCCAGCCACAGAAACGCAGGTCTATCTGGCCGACACTTTGGGCGAAATGGATCTGTGGTATGCGATGGCCGGGGTCGCGGTGATTGGGGGCAGTTTTGCCGATAAGGGCGGCCATACACCGTGGGAGCCTGCCCGCGCCGGATGCGCCATTGTTCACGGCCCCTCGCTGCACAACTTTGCCGCGCCCTTCGCTGCGCTGGATCGGGCGGGAGGGGCCATTGCCGTGACGGAGGCGGCCGATCTGGCGCGTGCTTTGCAGGGGCTGGATGCGGGCCAGCAATCAGAGTTGTCCCGTATCGCAGCCGAGGTCTTGATGCCGCAAAGCGATGGTGCCGAGGTGATCGACGGAATTTTGCGGGCTTTGAAAGTCTAGCGTGCGGCCAGCCGCGCCAGCCGGTCGCGCAGGTCTGGGCGCACCGGGCCTGCGCGGGGGGCGTCTTGCAACTGGGTCAAAAGCGTGGGCGCCGGGGCTGCACGGCCCCCGCCTTGCCAGCTAAGTGCCGACAGCACCGCTTGGGCTGCGTCGGGCAACACATCGGGCACGGTTTGGCCCAAGAGATCCGCCCAAAGCAGCGTCCAAAGCCGGCCCACGGTCCATGGGTTATAGCCCCCGCCCCCCAAAAGCAAAAACCGCGGTGCCAGCGGTCGCAATCCCGCCAAAACCGCGCGATGGGCGTTGTTGGACAGGGCGAGACGCGACAAAGGATCTTCCGAGACCGCATCGGCCCCGGCCTGAAGCACGATCAGATCAGGCTTGAATTCGGCCACCCGTGGCAGGATCAGCCCCTCCAGCACCGCACGCATCTCTGTGTCGTTAAAGCCGCGCGGCACGGGCAGGTTGAACACATTGCCACCCCCGTCATCGGTCAACGCCCCGGTAAACGGCCAGCGGTTTTCTTCATGCACCGAGATCAGCAAGACCGACGGATCGCCTGCCAAGCCCGCCTCGACCCCGTCGGCATGATGGGCGTCTATGTCAACATAGGCCACCCGCGCCAATCCTGCGCGCCGCGCGGTCAGGATGCCAAGCACCGGATCATTCAGATAGCAAAAGCCATTGGCCCGATCGCGCATCCCGTGATGCGTGCCGCCGCCGGGCACATGGATGGCCCCGGCGGGCAGGCCCGCCAAAGTCTCGGCGGCCCACATCACCCCCCCGGCCCCGGTGGCGGGGCGGCGAAACATTTCGGGAAAGATCGGGTTTGACAGCGTGCCAAGCCCATGTCGCGCGGTGATTTGGGGCGACACCTGCCCCTCGACCTCGGCCTGTTGCAGCGCGGTGATGTAATCGGGATCATGCCAAAGCGTCAGCGCCGCCGCTTTGGCGCGCGGGCTGGTGCGATAGCTGTCAGGCGGCAAAAGCCCCAAGGCCCGCGACAGATCCATCACCGTGGACACCCGCGGCACCCGCAGCGGGTGGCGCGCGCCATAGCTTGACCCGCGATAAACCTCGGATCCGACAAAGATCGGTGGCATCGCAGGCATGAGGGCGGTTGGGATCATGGACAAAGGATAAGCCGGGTTTGGCCACAAACAAGGCTGGTGATCGGATGAATTGGACTTTTCCCGCGCCTTGATTCATGGGATAGTCATCAAAATATAACATACGGGTTACAACCCGAACCCCAAGAAGCAGGCCACCAAGATGCCAAATGACATTCCATCAAGCGCCCTCGCAAACGAGGGCAGCAGCCGCACGCAATATGGCGCGCTGTGCTGGCGGATGCATCGGGGCAAGGTTGAGGTTTTGTTGATCACCAGCCGCGACACTGGGCGGTGGATCATTCCCAAAGGTTGGCCGATTGCGGGCCTTGATCCGGCGCAAACCGCCGCACGCGAGGCGTGGGAAGAAGCCGGAGTCGAAGGCGATATTGCCAGCCAAGGTCTGGGTGTTTTCGACTATGACAAAGCCTTGGGCCCCAAGGAATCCGTTCCCTGCTCGGTTCAGGTGTTTGGCCTGCGTGTGGCCGAATTGAAGGGCAAGTTTCCGGAAAAAAAAGAACGGCGGCGCAAGTGGTTCGCCCATGAAAAGGCCGCGCGCAAGGTGGCCGAGCCTGAGTTGCGCAATCTTCTGCTGAGCTTGCCCGATCTGTTGTCAGTCGCCTGACGGCGCGCTGCTGCCGCGCAGGGGATTTTGCATCAGCCCCTTGCCCTTGGGGCCCATTCGACCCAAATTAGCGCCATGATCCACTATGACCTGAAATGCCCCAAAGGCCATGAGTTTGACGGCTGGTTCGCCTCGGCCTCTGCCTTTGACAGCTTGCTTGCTGCGGGCCATGTGGCGTGTACCCTGTGCGGGGCCAAGGACGTGGAAAAGCGCATCATGGCACCTGCTGTCCGCCCGGCGCGCAAGGCAGGCGAAAAGCCAAAACTGCAAACCCCGGCCAATGAGCTTGAGGCGGCGATGGCCGAACTCCGCGCCAAGATCGAAAAGAATTCCGAATATGTCGGCCTGAATTTCGCCGCCGAAGCGCGCGCGATGCATGAGGGCAAGATTGACGAGCGGTCAATCTATGGCGAGGCCAAACCCGATGAGGCGCGGGCCTTGTTGGAAGACGGAATTCCAGTTGCCCCGCTGCCATTCATGCCAAAACGACAGGCCAACTAGGCGACTGAGCGGCCGTTCTTCGCCCCTATCGGCAGGCCAGTGCGGCCTTGAAGGCCGCTTTGTCAAACGCACCCAAATCGCGCTGTCCGTCTGGGGTTGCAGCCATAAGGCGCGTCCAATCGGCATTTGCCAGCACCACCTCGGCCCCTGCCCCGCAATCGCGTGCGCCAGAGGTGATGAAATCTTCGCCAATGCGGTGATTTGTCAGACCGGGCAGGCGGGCAAGTTCCACCAAATGATCGCCCTCCAGCCGGACAAAGACCAGTTCGCGCCGTAGATGGGGCCGGTCGACATAGGCCAGTTCAACCCGGCCATCCCCATCAAAATCACCGATCCCGGCCGGGGCCAGCCAGCGATGGGGTTGGCCGATGAAATCGGTGACGGCGCGCAAACCCTGCGCGTCATAGACCGCAAGTGCCGCCCCCCGCGCGATGTCGGCCTCAACCACCACAACCTCGGGCGCGCCGTCGCCATCCAGATCGGCCAGTCGCGCCTCGATATCTTCAAAGACACGGGTTTCGGGCAGGCGGATCAACAGCCGCGCACCGCCCTCGATGGTCAGCACCAAACTGCCCCATTCCAGCGCATCGCCCAAAACGGCATGGTCATAGCGCGCCGTCGGCTCTGCCAATTCGGCGCCCGTGATCACTTGCGCCATGGCCGGCCCGCACAACGCCATCGTGCAGGCCAGCGCAAGCCGCATCAGATCTGCTTTTCGGGCATCTGCACGCGCAGACCGTCCAGCTCGGCGGTCACCTTGATCTGACAGGTCAGACGCGAGGTGGTGGGATTGGGGTTCCATGCAAAATCCAGCATGTCCTCTTCCATCGAGTCTTTCTTCGGCAAACGGTCAACCCAAGCTGGATCGACATAGACATGGCAGGTGGAACAGGCGCAGGCACCGCCGCAATCGGCCTCGATGCCGGGAATGCCGTTGTCGCGCGCGCCTTCCATCACTGTCAGCCCGGGGGCCACATCGACGACATGTTCCTTGCCGCCATGTTCCACATAAGTGATCTTCGCCATCGTTCCTGATCCTGCCTACTGAATGCCGCCCTTTTCGGGGATAGGACTGAAATAGGCGATGCGCAAACGAATGGCCAGAGGGCGATGGGCCAAGTGCCGCAAACTTGCCACGCAAAATCGGCGCGTCAGCCACGGCTTTCGCAAGAGTTAGCTGCAAACCGGGGGCGCAGGCTAGGCAATCGCGGGGAATGGGGCTAGATTGGCGCATAACGTCAGGCCGAAGATCAGCTTTGGCCATAAGCAGGCATTGAATGCGGGTTTCAGGTTTTCCAAGCGCGGTGCGCGCGGGGCTCTTTTGTGGCTTGATGGCGCTTGTGCTGACAGGCTGCCAAGGCCCCGGTGTCACGGCCCCCGGTCAGGTGGCGCTGGCAAGCGAAGTGGTGCGGCTGCGTGGTGAAGGCCCGCCGCCCTCGCGCAATGGGGAATGCTGGGCCTCCTCCATCACGCCTGCGGTGATCGAGACCGTGACCGAACAGGTTTTGGTGTCAGAAGAGGTGCGCGATGCCTCGGGTGCGGTGATGGCGCCGGCCAGTTTTCGCACACGAACCCAGCAACGTATCGTGCAAGACCGCGCGGAAATCTGGTTCCGCGCGCCCTGCCCAGCGGAGCAGACCGTGCAATTCATCGCAAGCCTGCAACGCGCGTTGAAGGCGCGTGGTCTTTATCTGTTGCCCGTCACCGGCGTGATGGACGCCGACACGGCCGAGGCGGTGCGCCGTTTTCAGGCCGCACGCGGGCTGGACAGCCCTGTGCTGTCTTTGGGGGCCGCGCGCGAGCTGGGGCTGGTCGCCACCGAATTGGACGCGCTGTGACCGAAGCCGCCGCGCGCTATCGTGCCCATGTGGCGGCGGTCTGGGCTGCGCAGCCAGCGGATGGGGCGCATGATCTGGGCCATCTGGCGCGGGTCTGGACCAATGCACGCCTGATTGCCTTGGATGAGCCAGAGGTGGATTGGCCGGTGCTTGAGGCGGCGGTGTGGCTTCATGATCTGATCAACCTGCCCAAAAACAGCCCCGACCGCGCCCGCGCCTCGCGCCTGTCCGCGGATGCCGCGACCGAGTTTTTGGCCCGCGATGGCTTTGCCCCCGAAAAACTGCCTGCCGTGGCCCATGCCATTGCCGCCCATAGCTTTTCCGCCCAGATCACACCAGAAACGATTGAAGCGCGTATCTTGCAAGATGCTGACCGGCTTGAGGCATTGGGTGCCATTGGTCTGGCGCGGATGTTTCTGATTTCGGGGCGCATGGGCGGGGGCATTGTCGATATGGACGATCCCATGGCGCAAAACCGCCCCTTGGATGACAAAAGCTTTGCGCTGGATCATCTGGAGGTCAAGCTTTTGGGCCTGCCCGCCACGATGCAAACCCGGACCGGTCGGCTGATGGCCGAAGAACGCGCGGAATGGATGATGTCATTTCGCACCCGGCTTTTGGCGGAAATCAGCTGAAATCACCGAGGCGTCGCCGCGATTTTTCGTCGAAAAATCGAGGTGGGGGGCAAAGGAAAAAGGCCCCGATCTGCATCAGGGCCTTTTCTTGTTTCAGTTGCTGCCTGCGCCCAAAAGCGGCGTGATGACGCGCACAGCCACGCGACGGTTGCGCCGTTCGTCGGCTTGGGTGTTGATCAGCAATTCGGATTCGCCATAGCCTTGGATGACCATGTTTTCCGGCGGGATGGCGAAATACTCGGTCAGGGCCAAAGCCACCGATTCCGCGCGGCGGTCTGACAGGGCAAGGTTCATCGCCGCGCCACCTGTGGCATCGGTATGGCCCTCGATCAAGAAGACCTCGGCGGGGTTTTGTGCCAGAAGATCGCGCATCAGACTGCCCAGATCGGCCAGTTCCTCGGCCTCAGAGGCGCGGATCGCGGCGGATCCGCTGTCGAATGTGACATTGCCCGCGTCAATCGTCGCCGCCAGCGCGCGCACCTGCGAAATTTCGCGGATCTGGCGCAAACTGAAGCTGCGGCCAATCTTGGCGGCCTCGATGGCGGCAAGTCGGGCTTTCAGGGCGGCCTGTTCATCGCCCGCGATGATCCGCCCCCGCGTTGGGGATGGGGCGGGCAGATCGCTGACCCTGACGGGCACTTCACGCGCCAGATCGTCGATCAGAACGATCTCGCGGCCCGTGGCATCATAGCTGGCGCGGCGCAGCACCCGCCCTGTGGCATCGCGGATCGTCACAACCTGACTGCCATCGGCGCGTTCCACGATGGTGCGGGTCGAGCCATCGGCAAAGGTTTCGGTGCGCACGGTTGACCCGGGGCGGCGCAACACCGTGTCATCGTCTTTATAGACCGTATAGCTGCCATCGGGGTTTTGCACGATCACCCGGTCGCCGGTGTTCGACACCACCTGACGCTCTTCGCGATCATTTGCGCCTTTGATGATGGCGCCAATCGCCAAGGCGCCCAGCGCCACAAGACCCACCTTCTCAAGATCAGACAGGCGGTCTTTCTTGCCCGGTGCGACGGTGACCGGCGCGGCGGCAAACTCTTCGGAGGACGAACGCGTATCGGCCTCATCCAAGACCGTGATGGTGCTGGTCACCGCCTCGGGCGAGGTCGGGGCCTCGGCCAAAGGCTCTACCGACGTGATGGCGGCAGTGCTGTCGGCGTCGAGGCTGAGCGTCGCCGCAGCGCCAAGCGCGGTTGGATCCACAAGCTCAGGCGCGGCCAAAAGCTCGCCCAGCGTTTCAACCTCGGCCTCGGTCACGATGGGTGCCTCAACCGGAATGGCGTCGGGATCCAGCGCGACGGCCTCGGTTTTCAGCCCAGCGGCCGGGTCAGTCATCGGGGCCTCGGGTGCGACGATCACGGTCTGTGCAACGGGGTCCTCGGATGGTTCGGCGGCGGGTTCTGACACAGGCTCTACTACGGGCTCCTGCGGCGCAGGTTCTGTAAGGACGAGAGGGGCAGGCTCTTCGAGCGGGGCAGGTTCAACCTCGGCAGCGGCGGCCTCGGCTTCCAGTGCGGCCGCAGCTTCGGCCTCGGCGGCAGCGGCGGCCTCGGCTTCCAGCGCCGCAGCAGCTTCGGCCTCGGCGGCAGCGGCGGCTTCAGCTTCCAGCACCGCAGCAGCTTCGGCTTCGGCGGCAGCGGCGGCTTCGGCTTCCAGCGCCGCAGCGGCTTCGGCTTCCAGCGCGGCCTCAGCTTCGGCAGCGCTTTCCAAAGCGCCGGCCGTGTCCAAAAGCCCTTCTGGGCCATAATCCTCGATCAAACAGGGCGCATCAGCGGTGGGGTCGCACAGGATCGTGCCATCCTCGGCCAAGATCGTGCCCGCCTCGGTCAGCGTTTGGGCCGTCAGCGGCCATGGGTTCACAGGGGCAAGCGCAATCGACAGCGCAGCGGTTGAGGTGAGCAAACGTCTCATAATCATCCTTTCCAGCGGCGGACCGCAACAGGCGAATCTGGTCATGCCCAGTCGGTCTGTCCGGCCGTTCAAGAGCTAAGCCATGGGCCGGTTGATAAGCGATAACAAGGGGGCTTTCAGCCTTTGTTAGAAGACATCAAGCGCATCAGGCGGGTCTTTTCGCCAGTGTCGCCGGGATCGGAAATCACGGCGGCCAAAGCCTCGATCGACGCGATGGAATGACCGGCACGAAAGCTGTCGACATGGGGCAGCATCGCTCGGATGCCGGTGGCTTTTGGGACAAACCCTTCCCAGCGCAGCAAAGGGTTCAGCCAGATCAGGCGGCGACAGGAGAGATGCAACCGCTCCATCTCGCGCGCCAAGACGCTGCCCTCATCGCGGTCAAGCCCATCGGTGATCAGCAAAACCACAGCACCCTGCCCCAGCACCCGGCGGGACCAATCGCGATTGAACGCGGCAAGCGAGGCACCAATACGGGTGCCACCTGCCCAATCCTGCGCCTCTGCCCCGGCTGCGCGTAAGGCCGCGTCGACATCACGGGTGGCCAGATGGCGGGTGATATTGGTCAGACGGGTGCCAAAGGTAAAGCCATGCACCTTGGCCCAGCCCTGATGGCGACCTTGGCCGCGTGCATTTGCCACAGAATGCAGAAAATGCAGGACCATGCGGGAATATTGGCTCATCGAGCCGGAGATATCGCAGATCACCACAAGGTTTGGCCAGCGAATGCGCGGCTTGCGGTGATGCAGCGCCATGACCTCGCCGCCATGGCGCAAAGCGGCACGGATCGTAGCGCGGGGGTCAATGCGTGTGCCGAGGGCTGACGCCTGCAAGCGCCGCGAGGGCAAAGGTGCGACGGGCAAGGCGAGGCGGGCCAACATGCGCTTGGCTTCGGCCATTTCCTCAACCGACATCTGTTCGAAATCCAGCGTTTTCAAACGTTCTTCGGCTGATTGGGTGGCGGTGGCGTCCATCTCGATTTGCGGATCGGCCTCGGCCATCCCCTCGGGCAAGGGGGGTGGTTCGGGCCTTGCCTCGCCCAAAAGCGCTTGGGCTGCGCGTTTTTCGCCCACCTCGGCCCGGCGGTCTTCATGCGTGCCTTTGATTTGAGGCAGCATGAAGGACATCATATGTTCCAAGAACTGCGGATCGCGCCAGAACAGGCGAAAGCATTGGTGGAACACCACGCGTTGTTCAGGGCGGCTGACGAAGATCGCGTGCAGGGTCCAGTAAAAATCCTCGCGCTCGGTAAAGCCCGCCGCCGCAACGGCGCGGATCGCATCGGTCACCCGGCCCGGCCCGACAGGCAGGCCGGCCCTGCGCAAGGCGCGGGCAAAATGGGTGATGTTTTCCGCCAAGCGCCCTTGGGGCGAGGCAAGACCATTGTCCGGCAGAGTCATGCCCGGCCCCCGGGGGGGTCACCCCGCCAAGATGAAAGCGGCAAGGTCACGCAAGCGCCTGTTTGACTTCGGCCAGAATTTTGCTGGCCTCAAGCCCCTGAAGTTTCTGGATGTCATCTTGGTATTTCAAGATCGCCCCCAGCGTGTCGGCAATGACCTCGGGCGAGAGGGAGATCACATCCAAAGCGATAAGGCATTTCGCCCAGTCGATGGTTTCCGCCACTCCGGGACGTTTGAAAAGATCTTCGCCGCGCAAGGCCTGCACAAAGGCCACCACCTCGCGGCTGAGCTGATCGGCCGCTTGCGGCACACGGGCGCGCAGGATGGCCAATTCGCGGTCAAAGGCGGGGTAATCGACCCAATGATAAAGGCAGCGGCGTTTGAGCGCGTCATGCACTTCGCGGGTGCGGTTTGAGGTGAGAATGACGATCGGGGGCTCGGGAGCCTTTATGGTGCCAAGCTCGGGGATGGTGACCTGAAAATCCGACAGGGCTTCCAGAAGAAAGGCCTCAAAGGGCTCATCGGCGCGGTCCAACTCGTCGATCAACAGAACCGGGGCGCCGCCAGGTTGTGGACGCATCGCCGATAAGAGCGGGCGTTCGATCAGGAAGTCTTCGGAAAACACCCCCGCGCGGCCCGCGGCCTCTCCAGCGCGGATGGCGATCATCTGCGCGGCAAAGTTCCATTCCGACACCGCGGCGCTTGCATCCAGCCCCTCATGGCATTGCAGGCGGATCAAACGCCGTCCAAGGCCAGCGGCCAGCACCTTGGCGATCTCGGTCTTGCCCACACCGGCCTCGCCCTCCAAAAACAACGGCTTGCCCAAACGCAGCGCAAGAAACACCACCGTGGCCAGCGAACGGGCTGCCACATAGCCCTGCGCGTCCAGCAGCCGTTCAACCGCGTCAATCGAGCCGGGGGTCTCGGTCATTGGCGTGCCTCCCTCAAAGCCAGTGGCAGGTTGGCGGCTGCCAAGATCGGGGTCAAGCCACCGCAGCGCGGCATGCGACCAAAGGCCAAGCCGCAGTTTTCCCTTTCCTTGCCCTTTCATCTTGGCCCAAATACCCCCGCCGGAGGCATCCGACAGCCATCATAAAGGGTAAGGGGTTCATATGCGGGCACTGGCGATTTTGGGGGTCAAGAACGAGGGGGCCTTCCTTTTGGAATGGCTGGCCCATCACCGCGCGGTCGGGTTTACCGATTTTCTGGTGTTTTCCAACGATTGCTCTGATGGCAGCGATGCCATGCTGGATCGTTTGGCGCAGCTTGGCTGGCTGACCCATGTTCGCAATGACGGACCCAATGACCACGCACCCAAGGACAAGGGGCCGCAATGGTCTTTGTTGAAGGCCGCGGATCGGCATCCGCTGCGCAAGGCTGCTGATTGGATCTTGTTTTGCGATATTGATGAGTTTGTGAATATCCATGTCGGCGACCGCACCCTGCCCGCGCTTTTGGCCGCCTTGCCGCAGGCGGACGCCATTACGCTGACGTGGCGGATGTTTGGAAATGCGGGGGTCATTGGCTATGAAGATCGGCCTGTGACCGAGACCTTTACCCATGCCGCCCCGGAAACACTGGCATGGCCTTGGAGGGCGCAGCAGTTCAAAACCTTGTTTCGCGGCGCGGGGCCATGGGGCAAGTTGGGAGTGCACCGGCCACGCAATCCCGATCCGGACCGCGTTGCGCGCTGGTTTGACGGGTCGGGCCGCGAGGTGCCCGAACTGGCCGAAGGATCGCGCAGTTTTTCCGATTACACGCGGCCGAATTATGGGCTTGTCCAGCTGAACCATTATGCCTTGGGCGCCATGGAAAGCTATGTGGTCAAATGCGACCGGGGGCGGGCGAACCGCGAGGCATCGGGGCTCGACATGGGGTATTGGGTGGAGCGAAATCTCTGTCAGGTCGAGGATCGCTCGGTGCTTGCGCTGGACAGCCGGTCGTTGCGTGCCGATCTGTTGGCGGATCCGGTGCTGGGTCAGTTGCACGCCAAAGCGGTTGCTTGGCGCAAGGCACGTTTTGCCACGTTGATGCAAGACGAACCGTGGCGCGCCTTGTTTGGCCGGTTGCTGATGACGCCGCCCTCACGGGCGCTCGATAGCAAAGCCGCCGCCGCCCTTTTGGCGCATCAACGGCCTGCCTCCCGCACGAAAGCCCCCTGAGCGTCAGATATCGCCGGATCACAGAACAATCGGGCAGGATTGTTTGCAAGGTCGCGACAATAGGCCTTGATCTTGCCTTGCTTCCAACGCGACGGCGCAGGACAATGGGGGCGTATTTTAGGTGGGCCAGATTGGCAAATCGCAGCGCGTGACAGGGTTGGCCGTGGCCAAAATCTCTGTCTTGGCTGCAAAGGATTGTGATGACAGAGCTTGAGATTTCCGAAAACCGTCAGCAAGACGCCCGTGCGCGGCTGTTCCAGCGGCTTGAGGATTTGACGGCCGAAGAAGGGCATTTTGAGCCTGTCGGTGCGCGGCACTGGGCGTTGTTCGAGGATATCGGCACGACATTGATCGTCAGCTTCGATCAGATTGATACGATTTTGGCCGCCGAAAACGGGATGCCATGGTGCCACAGCTTTGCCCGCGCGCGCGGCTGGTCGCATCTGTGCCTCATCGCAGATGGTGAGACGCAGTATCGAGACGACGCCGTTTATCGCCATTTTGACCGGCTGGTGGATGACGCCTTTTTCGAAGATTTCGATCGTGTGCTGTTTTATGGCTATGGGCATGGTGCCCATGCCGCCTGCGCCTATGCCGTGACCGCTCCGGGCGCGCAGGTTTTGGCGTTGAACCCGCGCGCCACATTCGCAGGCCGCGAGGTGGCTTGGGACCGGCGAAATCTGGCCGCGCGGCGGATGGATTTTACCAGCCGTTATGGCTATGCGCCGGACATGCTGGAAGGGGCGGGCAAGGTGGTGGTGATCCATGATCTGACCTTGCGCGAAGAGGCGATGCATTCGGCGCTGTTCCGCGCCCCTTGGGTGACGCGGCTTTCGGCCCCTTTGATGGGCGAACGAATTGAATGGGCGCTGCGCCACATGGGCGCCCTGCCCCACCTGATTGAGGCCGCGATGGAAGGTCGGCTGACCCCTGCCCTTTTTGCGCGCGAATGGCGCAAGCGGCGGTCTTTTTCGCCCTATCTCAAGGCGTTGCTTGAACGGGCGGAAACCTCACGCCGGCGCGCCCATGCCATTGCGATTTGTCGATCTGTGACGCGTCGACTAAAGGCGCCGCATTTCGCGCGGCGACTGGCCAAGCTGACGGGCGAAAAGTAAGCGGATCAACCCGATCTTACAGCGCCTTGCGGGCCTCAGCGGTCAGGCGTTTGACATTGGCTTTGGTGCGCCGTGCCACGGGCCTCATCGCCGCCATGGCGACATCGGTCAGGTTGCCCCCCGTCATGCCCACCCGCAGCGCTGCATGGCCCGCTTGGGCGGCGGCATCCAGCTTTTCGTCCACCATCCGCTGAGCCTCGGCCTCGGCCATGGGCCAAAGCCCGGCAAGCCCCGACAGCCGCAGCGCGATGACCGTCTGTGATTCGGTCATGATTTGCGAGGCTTGCAGCGCCATGCGCCAATAATCATAGGGATTTGCGGATAACATTAGGCAACCTTTCACACGGACAAGCAGCAGAATGCCTGAATTGCTGCATTGCAGAAAGGGGAAATATACCGGCAAATTTGCCAAAGCTTTCAGCTTGGCCGCAAGCAGACTGGAAACCGATGCCCCTTTGCGCTAAGCGGTTTTTCCATGACACAGAGCATCAGCCTTCGCCGCCCCGATGATTGGCACCTGCACCTGCGCGATGGCGCGATGCTGCGGGCCGTTTTGCCCGAAACCACGCGGCATTTTGCCCGCGCGATCATCATGCCAAACCTTGTGCCGCCTGTGGTGACGGGCGACCATGCTGCGGCCTATCGCGAGCGGATCTTGGCCGCCTTGCCCGAGGGCGCGGTGTTTGAGCCGTTGATGACGCTTTATCTGACAGAAACCACCGATCCGGCCGATGTGGCCGCCGCCCATGCCTCGGGTCTGGTGAAGGCGGTCAAACTTTACCCGGCAGGGGCCACGACGAACAGCCACGGCGGCGTGCGCGATATTGCGCGGGTGATGCCGGTTTTGGAAAAGATGGCCGAGATTGGCCTGCCTCTTTGCACCCATGGCGAGGTGGTCGACCATGAGGTCGACATCTTCGACCGCGAGGCGGTGTTCATCGACAAGGTCATGGACCCGCTGCGCCGCCGCCTGCCGGAATTGCGGGTGGTGATGGAGCATATCACCACGGTCGAGGGCGCCGATTACGTCCGCGCAGGCGGCACGAACCTAGGTGCCACGATCACCACCCATCACCTGATCATCAACCGCAACCACATTCTCGTGGGCGGCATCAAGCCGCATTACTATTGCCTGCCGGTCGCCAAGCGCGAACATCACCGGCTGGCCTTGCGCCGCGCGGCAACAGGGGGCGAGGCCTGTTTCTTCCTTGGCACCGATTCCGCGCCGCATACCGATGCGCTGAAAGAACACGCCTGCGGCTGTGCGGGCTGCTTTACGGCCACCAACACCATGCCGCTTTTGGCGCATGTCTTTGAGGAAGAGGGCGCGCTGGATCGGCTGGAGGGCTTTGCCAGCCTGCATGGCCCCGCCTTCTACCGGTTGCCGGTGAATGAAAGCACCATACGTCTGGTCAAGCATGACGCGCCGCAGCACTTCCCGGAAAAGATCATGACCGAGGCAGGCCCCGTCACCGTATTCAACCCCGGCTTTGCCGTGCATTGGCACGTCGAGACCTGACCTGATCCTCCTCGTTGGCCTTCGGCCCTCGTCGGGACGAGGAGAAGCCGCAGGCGCCCGACGAGACCCGCATGCAAAAGGACCGCCAATGATCCCCTCCGCCTTCCCCCCCGCCGATGAAATCGCCCGCCTGACCGCGCGCGCGCTTTTGGAAATCAAAGCGGTGCATTTCAACGCTGAGACGCCTTTCACGCTGGCCTCTGGCCTGCCCTCGCCCACCTATATCGATTGCCGCAAGCTGATCAGCTACCCCCGCATCCGCGCGACCCTGATGGATTTTCTGACCGTCACAGTGATGCGCAATGCGGGCTTTGAGGCCTTTGACAACATCGCGGGCGGCGAGACGGCAGGCATCCCCTTTGCCGCCCTTGTGGCCGAGCGGATGGCCCTGCCCATGACCTATGTGCGCAAAAAACCCAAAGGCTACGGCCGCAATGCCCGGATAGAGGGCGCGATGAGCGAGGGCCAGCGCGTGCTTTTGGTTGAGGATCTGACCACAGATGGCGGATCGAAGCTGTCCTTCGTCGATGCGATCCGCGAAACAGGGGCCACTTGCGCCCATACGGCGGTGATTTTCTACTACGGCATCTTCCCCGAAACGACCCAGCGCCTGGCCGATCATGGCGTGGCGTTGCATCATCTGTGCACCTGGTGGGACGTTCTTGCCGAGGCTCGCGCCCAAGGGGCTTTTGACGCCAAGACCCTGTCAGAGGTGGAAAGCTTCCTGAATGACCCGCGCGCATGGCAGGCGGCGCGGTCAAAGTAACGCTTCTCAGGAAAAGGGGGGCTTCGCGCCCCCCAAGGCGGTTTCTCACCGAAACCGCCTTCCCCCCGCGGAGTATTTCCAAAGGCGCAAATGCCTTGGGGATAGGCTTGTGGACAGTTTGTGGAAAAGCGGTGCCGCGAATCTGGCCCGATTTGAAGCTTTGCAACATGAGCGCAAGATGTGGTAGGGTGACCCTTGGAAAACACCAGCCGATTGGGTCTGGTCGAGAGTTATCCACAAACATTCCCAGATTGCTCTTGCAACCTCGCTTAGGCTAACTCGATCCAGTCAAGAGGATCATCATGAACGAAGTCGCCCGCCTGCCGATCACCCCGCTGCCCAGCGCCGAACCCGACGCCCTGCCCCATAACATCGAGGCCGAGCAGCAGCTTTTGGGGGCAATCCTGACCAATAACGATGTCTATGATCGGATCGCTGCGCTGGTGAAGGCCGAGCATTTCTTTGACCCCGTACATCAGCGCATCTTTGAAAAAGCCGCCGCGCGCATCCAGAAAAACGCGCTGGCAAGCCCCGTCACTCTGAAACCGTTTTTCGAGGATGACGAGGGGCTGAAAGAACTCGGCGGCCCGGCCTATCTCGTGCGTCTCGCGGGGGCCGCGATTTCGGCCTTTGCCGCGCGCGACTATGCCCAGATGATCTATGATCTGTCCGTGCGGCGCGAGTTGATCGCCCTTGGCCGCGAGATCTCGGCCAAGGCGGCCAAAGTGGATCTCGCCTCCGAACCGCGCGAGCAGATCACCGAGGCGGAACAGCAGCTTTACAAGCTGGGCGAACAGGGCGTAGCGGAACGTGGGTTCCAATCCTTCCTTAAGGCCGCGGTTGAGGCGGTGAATGTCGCCAATGCCGCCTATCAGCGCGGTGGCGGGCTTTCGGGTATTTCGACAGGGCTGATTGATCTGGACAAGAAACTGGGCGGGTTGCACCCGTCTGACCTTCTGATCTTGGCAGGTCGTCCCTCGATGGGCAAAACCTCGCTGGCCACCAATATCGCCTTCAACATCGCCAAGGCCTACAAGCGCGGCCGGTTGCATGATGGCAACGAAGGGGCGGTCGAAGGTGGGGTTGTCGGCTTCTTCTCGCTTGAAATGAGCGCCGAACAGCTTGCCGCCCGTATCCTGTCCGAAGCCTCTGAGGTGCCGTCCGAACAAATTCGCCGGGGCGACATGACCGAAGGCGAGTTCCGCCGCTTTGTCGATGCCGCCAAGGCGCTGGAAAGCTGCCCCTTGTATATCGACGACACCCCCGCGCTGCCCATCAGTCAGGTCGCTGCCCGCGCGCGGCGGTTGAAACGCACCCATGGCCTTGATGTCTTGATGATCGACTATCTCCAGCTTCTCAAAGGCTCCTCGTCGAAGGGCGACAACCGCGTGCAGGAAGTGTCCGAAATCACCCAAGGGCTGAAGGCCATCGCCAAAGAGCTGAACATCCCCGTTATCGCGCTGTCGCAGCTCTCGCGTCAGGTCGAAAGCCGCGAGGACAAGCGCCCCCAGCTGTCAGACCTGCGTGAATCCGGGTCTATCGAACAAGACGCCGATGTGGTGATGTTCGTCTACCGTGACGAATATTACAAAGAACGCGAAAAGCCCGGCGATCACGAGTTGGAGAAAATGGCCGCCTGGCAGGTCATCATGGAACAGGTGCATGGCAAGGCCGAGGTGATCATCGGCAAGCAACGCCACGGGCCAATCGGGTCGGTTGAGCTGTCGTTCGAAGGCCGCTTCACGCGCTTTGGCAATCTGGTGCAAAACTATCAGGCCAATCGCGACGTTGGGTTCTAAGGCCGTTTCCCCACCCTCGCTCCGCCTTCAATGTGGCCCAAATATCCCCGCCGGAGGCATCGCCATTGGCCACAACACCGCGCTTTTGGCGCTCTGCCGTGGCAACGCCGCCGAGCGGGGGCTCGATGCCCCCCGAGGTGGCGCCGTATCGCGCCGACGGATGGGCGGTCGCAAAATTCCCCCTTGACCCCACAGCCCCGCCTGTCAAAACCCAAGCCCATGTCAACAGCGCATCTCACCATTGATCTTGACGCCATCGCCACCAATTGGCGCGCCCTTGACCGCGCGTCTGCCTCGGGCGTGCAAACTGCTGCGGTGGTCAAGGCTGATGCTTACGGCCTTGGCTCCAAACGCGTGGCGCAGGCGCTGGCACGGGCCGGGGCGCGGCGGTTTTTTGTCGCCGCCGCCGAGGAAGGTGCGGCCATCCGTCAAGCCTTGGGGCCGGGCCCACAGATCAACATTCTGTCGGGCCATATGGCGGGCGATACCGACATGATCGGCGATCTCGACCTGACGCCCATGCTCAACAGCCTTGAGCAGGTCACCCGCCATCTGGAATCGCTGCCCGGTCACGCCTTTGGCGTGCAGTTGAACACCGGCATGAACCGCTTGGGCATGGATGAGATGGAATGGGAGGCGGTCGCGCCCTATGTGCTTGACGCCGGACCTGAGCTTTTGATGTCGCATCTGGCCTGCGCCGATGAGCCGGACCATCCCTTGAATGAGGCACAGCTTGCCCGCTTTCATACCATGACCGATGGCACCGGCGTGCCACGCTCTTTTGCCGCGACGGGCGGCATCATGATGGGGCCGCGCTATCACTTTGATCTGACGCGCCCCGGCATCGGCCTTTACGGTGGTCGCCCCTATGAGGGGGCGGCCCCTGTGGTCACCTTGTCGATCCCCATTGTCCAGACCCGCGAAATCGCCGCCGGGCAGCCGGTGGGCTATTCGTGTGCATGGGTGGCCGAGCAGCCCTCGGTCATTGCCACGCTGGCAGCAGGCTATGCCGACGGCTTGATGCGCACGCTGTCGAATGCCGCTGTCTTGTGGGATGGCGACACCCCCTGCCCGCTGGTTGGGCGGGTGTCGATGGACCTGATCACCGTGGACATCACCCATCTTCCCGAGATTCCGCGCTATCTGGATATTCTTGGCCCCCATCAGGGCGTCGATGATCTGGCCGATGCGGCGGGCACCATCGGCTATGAAATTCTGACCCATTTCGCACAACGCTATTCACGCCGTTATCTTGAGGGGCGGGCGTGACGGGGCACCCTGCCCCGAGCGGCCGCGCTTTGACGGCCGCTTTGGCCGCCTTGGGCCGTCCGGTGCTTCAGGCGCTGGCGGCCTTTGGTCGGGTGGGCGTTTATGCCGCCCAAACCATCAGCCACCTGCTGCGCCCGCCGTTTTACACGCGCGAGTTTCTATCGGCCCTTTTGCATGTGGGTTGGCTGTCTTTGCCCGTGGTGGGCCTGACCGCGATCTTCACCGGCGGGGCTTTGGCCTTGCAGATCTATGCCGGGGGAAGCCGCTTCAACGCCGAGGCCGTCGTGCCGCAGATCGTTGCCATTGGCATGGTGCGCGAATTGGGGCCCGTGCTGGTGGGCCTGATGATCGCGGCGCGCGTCACCTCGTCTATCGCGGCCGAAATCGCCACGATGAAAGTGACCGAACAGATTGACGCCTTGGTAACTTTGTCCACCAACCCCATGAAATACCTGACAGTTCCGCGCGTTTTGGCCGGAACGCTGACCGTGCCTTTGCTGGTGGCGGTGGGCGATATCATTGGCATTATGGGCGGGTTTTTGGTGGCCACCGGCCAGCTTGGGTTCAACAAGGCCGCCTATATCCAGACCACGATTGATTTTCTGGAACGCGCCGATGTGGTGTCGTCTTTGCTCAAAGGTGCAGTCTTTGGCTTTATCGCCACGCTGATTGGCTGCTATCATGGTATGGCCTCGGGGCGTGGGGCGATGGGGGTGGGCGGGGCCACGAAAACCGCTGTGGCGGCGGCCTCGATCCTGATTTTGGCCGCGAATTTCCTGCTGACATCGGTGTTGTTCTCGCCATGATCAAACTGACGCATGTCACCAAATCCTTTGGCCCGAAACATGTCTTGCGCGGCATTGATCTGGAGATCGACAAAGGCCAGTCGCTGGTGGTGATCGGCGGGTCGGGCACCGGGAAATCGGTGCTTTTGAAATGCATTCTTGGCCTTGTGCGCCCCGATGGCGGGCTGATCACGCTGGATGGCCAAGATGTGCTTACCGCCGAGCGTGAGGCGTTTTTGGCCCGCTTTGGCATGTTGTTTCAAGGTGGCGCGCTGTTTGACAGCCTGAAAGTCTGGGAGAACGTGGCCTTCCGCCTGTTGCGCGGGCCGTTAAAGCGGCCAAAGGCCGAGGCGCGCGAGATTGCGATTGAAAAACTGCGCCGCGTGGGCCTCACGCCCGAAACCGCCGATCTTTTTCCGGCGGAACTGTCAGGCGGCATGCAAAAGCGCGTGGGCCTTGCCCGTGCCATCGCCGCCGAGCCTGAGATCATCTTTTTTGACGAACCAACCACCGGGCTTGATCCGATCATGGCCGGGGTGATCAACGATCTGATCCGCGAGATCGTGACGGAAATGGGCGCGACCGCCATCACCATCACCCATGACATGACCTCGGTGCGTGCGATTGCCGACCGGGTGGCGATGCTGCATGACGGGGTGATCCGCTGGACGGGCCCTGTGGCCGAGATGGACAGCACGCCCGACCCCTATGTGCAGCAGTTCATCCACGGCCGACCGACCGGCCCGATCGCCGCGGTGCGCTAAGGACCGCCTCGGCGCGCCCTTTGCCGGATTCGCCCGCTTTGCCCGATTCTGGACCATGCGATCCCTGAGGTCGCCCATAGGTTGCATGACTGTTGACGCCGGCGAAACAACACCGGTTGTCCACAGGAATTTGTCCCGAGATTCCAAGACCCTGCCCCAATTTCGTTGCAATTTTTCCTTAATTGGCGAATTTTCGATGCGGAGTTTGGGTTGCGTCAGGGTGTGTTTGAAATGCGGTGGAAGATGGTTGAGCGGTTGCGCTTTGCGCAGGCGGCCCTGAATTCGGTGTCTCTCGGCCTGATCTTGATGATCACTCTTGGGCTGGTGATTGCCAGCGTTTTGGCAGCTTTTGGGGTGATCCCTTGGCCCCAGATCGCGCTGTTTTTTGGGGGCCAAGCCTTGGCGCAGGCAGGCATGTGGCTGCAACTGGGGCTGACAGGGTTGATGCTGTTGATGCTGTCCTATTTGCCCGCAAATCTGCGCATCGCCCGGTTGGAGCGCAGCCATCGCAGCTTTGCCATCGGGATGCAGGATGTGGCGCGCGCCTATGCCCATGCCCATGCCGCCGACCGCAAGGGGGTCTTTGGCCTGTCATCGGAATTCGAAGGGATGAAGGCGCGGATGCAGCACCTGCGCCAGCATCCCGACCTGCGCGATCTGGAGCCGGAACTCTTGCAACTTGCGGCCCAAATGAGCTTTGAGACGCGTGAGTTGGCGCAGACCTATTCCGATGACAAAGTGGCCCGCGCAAAGGACTTTTTGCGCCAGCGTCAACATGAAGTGCAGGCGCTGAGCGACCGTCTGGCCGCCGCCCGCACCACCTGCGACGAGCTGCGCCGTTGGTTGCTGGATGTTGAGGCTGAAGAGCGCGCAGCCCAGACCCAGATCAAACGGCTAGAGGCCGATTTGCGGGAAATCCTGCCCACCTTGGGCTATGATTTCGATCTGGAAGAGCATCGTGACCAGAACGTGGTGCAATTGCCCAAACCGGGCAAATAGGCCCGGCTTGACATTACGGCCTGTGCGGGGCGAGGTCGGGGGATGAAATACCTCAACCTGTGCCTTTTGGTCCTTTTTCCCATCGCGTGGTTTGCCCCGCTGATGCGGGCTGCGGTCTTGCCGATATTCGGCATGGATGAAATCTCGGTCATCACCGGGTTGCAGGCGCTTTGGGCGACCGATGTGGTCTTGGCGCTGGTGGTGACCTTTCTGGCGGTCTTTGCCCCCATGGCCAAGGTGGCGGGTGTGGCGCTGGTGGATTTCGGGCTTTTGGCGCCGCGCGTGATGCCGGTTTTGCAGGTGATGGGCAAGCTGGCGATGGCGGATGTGTTTTTGCTGGCGATCTATATCGTGCTGATCAAGGGCGCGGGTCTGGTGACCGTCGAAACGGCGTGGGGGCTTTATCTCTTCACCGGCTGCATTCTGGCATCAATCGCGCTGTCGCATCGCCCAAGCCGCAGCGCGGCTCATCGGGCCTGACGGCACTCTTCGCGCGCGCCCACGACGAATGCCCGCAAGGGCTTGAGGAGTTGGCCGTTTCAAGGCAACAAGAGCCATGAGCAAATCTTCCCCCTCATTCACCTGTTCGTCTTGTGGCGCGGCGCATCGCAAATGGGCCGGGCGTTGCGATGCCTGCGGCGCGTGGAACTCTATCGTCGAGGAGGCGCCGCTGTCTTCGGGCCCCAAAGCCCTTGGCGCCAAGGGCCGCACGATTGCCCTGACCGATCTGGCCACCGAAGAGGCCCCGCCGCCGCGCGCCTCATCCGGCATTGACGAATTTGACCGTGTCTTGGGCGGTGGGCTGGTGCCAGCCAGCGCCATTTTGGTGGGCGGTGATCCGGGCATCGGCAAATCGACACTGTTGCTGCAAGCGGCCGCCTCCTTTGCCCGCCACGGGGTGAAATGCCTTTATATTTCTGGCGAAGAGGCCAGCGCACAGGTGCGCATGCGCGCCCAGCGGTTGGGGCTGACCGATGCGCCGGTGGCTTTGGGGGCGGAAACCAATCTTCGCGATATTCTGACCACGCTCGACGCCGAACGCCCCGGTTTGGCGATCATCGACAGTATCCAGACCATGTGGCTCGATACGGTCGAGGCAGCCCCCGGCTCGGTCAGCCAAGTGCGCGCCGCCGCGCATGAGCTGGTGACCTTTGCCAAAAAGCGCGGGGTCGCGGTGATCTTGGTCGGCCATGTCACCAAGGAGGGCCAGATCGCAGGCCCCCGCGTGGTGGAGCATATGGTGGATACCGTTCTTTATTTCGAGGGCGAGCGCGGCCATCAGTTCCGCATCCTGCGCGCGGTGAAAAACCGCTTTGGCCCAGCCGATGAAATTGGCGTCTTTGAGATGACGGGCGGGGGGTTGTCGCAGGTGCAAAACCCCTCGGCGTTATTTCTGTCCGAGCGCGGGCAGGCAAGCCCCGGATCGGCCGTATTTGCCGGTATTGAAGGCACAAGACCAGTGCTGACCGAGATTCAGGCGCTTGTCGCCCCCTCCCCCCTTGGCACGCCACGCCGCACGGTGGTGGGGCTCGACTCGGGGCGTCTTTCAACCATTCTGGCCGTGCTTGAGGCACGCTGCGGCATCCCCTTTACCGGGCTTGATGTGTTTTTGAACGTGGCAGGCGGCATGCGCGTCACCGAACCTGCCGCCGATCTGGCCGTGGCCGCCGCCCTCGTCTCGGCCCGGGAAGATGTGGCCATCCCCGCCGAAACCGTGCTTTTTGGCGAAATTTCCCTGTCTGGCGCCCTGCGCCCTGTGGGGCAGACCGAAAACCGGTTGAAAGAGGCGGCAAAACTTGGTTTCTCACAGGCGATTGCCCCCAGCCGGTCAAAGCTGGTTGCCGTTGAAGGCATGAGCGTGCGGGAAATGCCCGACCTCACCGCTTTCGTGGGCGAAATGTTTGGCGCGGGCTGACGCGCAAAGGAGTGTTGTATGGAAGGTTTTACCCTGATCGACGGCGTGGTCGCCTTGGTGATCGTGCTGTCCGCGATCCTTGCCTATTCGCGCGGCTTCGTGCGCGAGGCCATGGCCATAGCAGGTTGGGTGGGGGCCGCGATTTTGGCCTTTTTGTTTGCCGAAACTGCGCAGCCCTTGGTCAAGGAAATTCCGGTGATCGGGGATTTTCTGCGCGACAGCTGTGAATTGTCGATCATCGTGGCCTTTGGGGCCGTTTTGGCGGTGGGCTTGATTTTGGCCTCGCTCTTCACGCCCTTGTTTTCCTCGATCATCCAGCGCTCGGCGCTTGGTGGGATCGATCAAGGGTTGGGCTTTGTGTTCGGCGTCTTGCGCGGGATCGTTTTGGTCGGGGTGGCGCTGCTCGTCTATGATCGGGCGGTGGCGGCCAATACGGTGCCGATGGTCGACGACTCGCGCTCGGCCAAGATTTTTGCCTCTTTTCAAGCCAATATTGATGCGGCGGTGCCAGATGATGCGCCGGGCTGGATCTTGTCGCGCTATAACACCCTGACCAAGGCCTGCGCCGAACCCGGCGAAGAGACCGATGCGGCCGCAGCGCCCGAGGCAGCCACACCCGAAACCGGTGGCGCGGCCCCAACCGAAGCTGCGCCCTCAAACTGAGGGCGCGGCAAACCGACAGGCTGTCGGCTTTGGGGGTGACAGCGCGGCGCATTCCGCCTAAACGGAAGCCAGCCCATCCACAGGATTCGGAGAGCCCATGCGCCGCTTCCCCGCCCACCCGTTTTCCCCGGTTGACGACCCCGAGTTTGACGGGGACAAGCTGAAAGAAGAATGCGGGATTTTCGGCGTGGTCGGGGTGAATGACGCCGCCAATTTCGTCGCTCTTGGCCTGCATGCCTTGCAACATCGCGGGCAAGAGGCGGGCGGAATTGTCGCCCATGACCCGCAGGCCGGGTTCAACTCGGCCCGCCGCTTTGGCTATGTGCGCGACAATTTCACCAAGGCCGAGGTGATGAAAGACCTGCCCGGCCCCTTGGCCATTGGCCATGTGCGCTATTCCACCGCCGGATCGAAAGGCGCGACCGCGATCCGCGACGTGCAGCCCTTCTTTGGCGAATTTTCCATGGGCGGCGCGGCCATTGCCCATAACGGCAACCTGACCAATGCCGCCGCCCTGCGCCGCGAATTGGTAGAGCGCGGGTCGATCTTTCAATCCTCCTCTGACAGCGAATGCATCATCCATTTGATGGCGCGTTCGATCCAGAAAACCATTGCCGAGCGCATCAAAGACGCCCTGCGCCGCGTCGAAGGCGCGTTTTCCATCGTGGCCATGACCCGGACAAAGCTGATCGGCGTGCGCGACCCCTTGGGCGTGCGCCCCTTGGTTCTGGGCCGTTTGGGTGACAACGCTTGGGCCTTGTCCTCAGAAACCTGCGCTTTGGACATCATCGGCGCCGAATTCGTCCGCGAAATCGAGCCGGGCGAAATGGTGGTGATCGAAGATGGCAAGATCATCTCGACCCGTCCCTTTGCCCCTGCGGCCAGCCGCTTTTGCCTGTTTGAGCATGTCTATTTCAGTCGCCCCGACAGCATCATTGGCGGCCAGTCAGTTTATGAAACCCGCCGTCAGATTGGGGTGGAACTGGCGCGCGAGGCCCCGGTTGAGGCCGATCTGGTCTGCCCGGTGCCCGACTCTGGCACGCCCGCGGCCATTGGCTACAGCTTTGAAAGCGGAATTCCCTATGGCATGGGCATCATCCGCAACCAATACATGGGCCGCACCTTTATTGAACCCACCGAACAGATCCGCAACATGGGTGTGAGGCTCAAGCTGAACGTCAACCGCGCGCTGATCAAGGGCAAGCGGGTGATCTTGGTCGACGATTCGGTGGTGCGTGGCACGACCAGCCGCAAGATCAAGGATATGATCCTTGATGCAGGTGCGGCCGAGGTGCATTTTCGCATCGCATCGCCGCCCACCGCATGGCCCTGCTTTTACGGTGTCGACACGCCCGAACGCGCCAAACTCTTGGCCGCAACGATGACCGAAGACGAGATGCGCGACTGGATCGGCGTCAACAGCCTCAAATTCATCTCACTGGATGGGCTTTACCGCGCGGCGGGCGAAGCGGCGGGCCGTGATCCCAAGGCCCCGAAGTTCTGCGACGCCTGTTTCTCGGGGGACTATCCCGTGGCACCCTCGGACAAGATCGAGGAAGGCTTTCAAATGAAGGCCGCCGAATAAGACAAAACCGGCGGGGGGCTTGCGGCCAAGGGTCGCTGAAACGCCCCTTGCCCGTTCATCTGTTCTCAAATATCCCCGCCGGAGGCTTCAACGCCCATCGCGGAGACCCACATGACCAGAAAACTTGCCCTCATCACAGGAGCCTCGCGCGGGCTTGGCGCGGCGATGGCCGAACATCTGGCGCAAAAGGGCTGGGATGTGGTGGCCGTGGCCCGCACTGTGGGCGCGCTCGAAGAATTGGATGACCGCGTCAAGGCGCTGGGGCTGCCGGGCGCTGGCAACCTGACCCTCGCGCCGATGGACGTGACCAACGAAGACGCCATGCGCCACCTGTGCCGGTCGATCTATGACCGCTGGGGTGGGGCGCAGCTGTGGGTGCATCCGGCGGTGCATGTCGCGCCCCTTTCGCCTGCGGGGTCGCTGGACATGAAGGATTGGGACAAGTCGATTGCCACCAATCTTCGCGCCACGGGCAGCCTGATCCCGCTGATCGAACCTTTGCTGATCGAAGGCCAAGGCACGGCGCTGTTCTTGAACGATCTGCGCGGCGGCGAGAAGTTTTTTGGCGCCTATGGTGCGACCAAGGCGGCGCAGATCGCGCTTGCGCAAAGTTGGCAGTTGGAAACCGCCAAACACGGCCCCCGCGTGGTGATCGCCACCCCGGGCCCGATGCCCACAGCCACCCGCGCGCGGTTCTTCCCCGGCGAAGACCGCAAGCCCCTGATTGACCCAAAGGTTGAGGCGGCGCGGATCCTGGACGCGCTTTAAGGCGCAACCCGACAACCGTTAAGGTTTTTCGCATCTTTTGCGTGAAGCGTCTGCGCCTTTTTGCTAGGCTTGCCGCTGGGGGCGTTCATGTGGATATAAGGTGCAGATATGACCATCTCGTCCGCCATGACGGTTGCCGCCGTGCAGCCCGTTCATAACCCCGGCCCGCCGCAGGCCCATATCCTGCGCGAGCCGCCCTTGCTCGGCCCGGCCAAGGCCGACAACCGCCCGGTTCAAACCGAAATTTTGCCAACACAACCGGTCGCCATGCCGCCCGTCGTCACCGCGCTAACCGCTGATTTTGAGGCTGGCCGCGCCGCGGCTGAGGCTGCGCGCGCCGCCTATCTGGCCGAACGGCGGCAGTCTCAAGGATAAGGGCGGGCACCTGGCCCGCCCTCCCCGATCTTACTCTGCCGCAACCGCGCCGGGGTTGTTGGGGTGCGTCGTCCAGTTGGCATAGGTGCCGACCTTGCGGCCGGTGCGCTCATCCAGCGCGCCGACGGGCAGCGTTTTCATGGTGATGCAATTGTCCACCGGGCAGACGTTGACACAGAGATTGCAGGCCACGCATTCATCGTCCTTGACCGTGAAAACCCGATCCTCGGACATGGCAATCGCCTGATGGCTGGTGTCCTCGCAGGCCGCATAGCAGCGCCCGCATTTGATGCAATCGTCCTGATTGATCACCGCCTTGGTGACATGGTTCAGGTTCAGATGCTGCCATTCGACAAAGTTCGGAACCGCGCGGCCGATCAGATCCGAAAGCGCCATCTCCTTTTCATCCAGGTATTGCGACAAGCCCGAGATCATTTCCTGCACGATCTTGAACCCATAGGTCATGGCCGCCGTGCAGACCTGCACATTGCCGGCCCCCATCGCCAGAAACTCCGCCGCATCGCGCCAAGTCGTCACCCCGCCGATGCCGGAAATCGGCAGGCCGCGGGTTTCTTCATGCCGGGCAATCTCGCCCACCATATTCAGCGCAATGGGCTTCACCGCCGGGCCGCAATAGCCGCCGTGGCTGCCCTGCCCGTCGATCATCGGGAAGGGCGAGAAGTGATCAAGATCGACATTGGTGATCGACTTGATGGTGTTGATAAGCGAAACCGCATCCGCCCCACCCCGCTTGGCCGCCATGGCGGGCGGCAGGATCGAGGTGACGTTGGGCGTCAGCTTCACGATGCAGGGCATGCGGCTGTATTGCTTGACCCAGCGGGTGACCATTTCGATATATTCCGGCACCTGCCCCACGGCCGAGCCCATGCCGCGTTCGGCCATCCCATGCGGGCAGCCGAAGTTCAACTCGACCCCATCGGCCTCGGTGTCCTCGATCTGCTTGAGAATGGCCTTCCAGCTGTCTTCTTCACAGGGCACCATCAGGCTGATGATCATCGCGCGGTCGCGCCACTTGCGCTTGACCTCCTTGATCTCTTGCAGGTTCACCTCCAACGGGCGGTCGGTGATAAGCTCGATGTTGTTCAGCCCCAAAAGCCGCCGATCCGCCCCCCAGATCGCGCCATAGCGCGGGCCGTTCACGTTGACGATGGGCGGCCCTTCTGAGCCCAAGGTTTTCCACACAACGCCGCCCCAGCCCGCCTCGAACGCGCGCTCGACGTTGTATTTCTTGTCCGTCGGCGGTGCCGAGGCCAGCCAGAACGGGTTGGGGGATTTGATGCCAAGGAAATTGGATGTCAGGTCTGCCATGATCGTGCCCCTTACGCCATCAGGCTTGCATGAATATCTTCGGCCGCATCGCGGCCCTCTTTCACGGCGGTAACCGTCAGGTCATCGCCGCCCGAAGCACAGTCGCCCCCGGCCCAGATCCCGCGCAGCGAGGTGCGGCCATGGCCATCGACCGCGATCTTGCCGCCTTCGATCTTCAGCCCTTCGGGCGCGCCGGTCAGGGTTTGGCCAATCGCCTTGAACACCTGATCGGCCTTGAGCGTGAAGGTCTGGGCGGTCACCGTCAGCCCCTTGGGGCCATCCTCGGTGTAGGCGAACTCCACCGCGCCCTCATGCACCGCGACGGGGGCGGCATAGGTGATAATCCGCACGCCTGCCTGTGCGGCGTGGTCCTGTTCATAACCGCTCGCGCTCATCTTATCCTGACCACGGCGATAAACGATGGTGACGTTTTCCGCGCCGAGAAGTCTGGACTGAACGGCAGCATCCACCGCCGTCATGCCGCCCCCGATCACCACCACATCGCGGCCAATGGGCAGGGTGGACTTGTCAGAAGTCTGACGAATTTCTGAAATGAAATCAACGGCATTACGGGCGTTCTTCATGTCCTCACCCGGGGCGCGCAAGGCGTTCACGCCGCCCAGACCCATGCCCAGAAACACCGCATCATGCGCCGTTTGCAGGGCAGAGAGCGACACATCGCGCCCCAGGGCCTTGCCGGTTTCAATGCGAATACCGCCGATCTGCAAAAGCCACTCCACCTCGCGTGCGGCGAAATCGTTGGTCGATTTGTAACTGGCGATCCCGTATTCGTTCAGCCCCCCCGCCTTGGGGCGGGCATCATAGACCACCACATCATGGCCCTTCATCGCCAGACGGTGCGCACAGGCCAGACCCGCAGGCCCCGCCCCCACAACGGCCACCGTTTTCCCCGTGGCCGCCGCACGCTTGAACGGATGCACGCCCTTGGCCATCAGCGTATCGGTGGCAAAGCGCTGCAAGCGGCCGATTTCCACTGGCTTGCCCTCGGCGGCCTCTCGCACGCAGGCCTCTTCGCAAAGCTGCTCGGTCGGACAAACGCGGGCGCACATGCCGCCCAGAATATTCTGGTTCAGAATGGTCTTGGCCGCCGCCTCGGGCGTGCCCGTGGCGATCTGGCGGATGAACAAGGGAATGTCGATGGTTGTCGGGCAGGCCGTCATGCAAGGCGCATCATGGCAGAAATAGCACCGATCCGCCGCAACCCGCGCCTCGTGGCGATCCAGTGGGGGTTCGTGGTCATCGAAATTGGCCTGATAGGCGGCGGCGGGCAGACGCGCGGCGGCGATACCGGGGGTCAGCGGGCTGTTGGACAAGGTGGAACCTCCCATTGGCTTTGCTTTTATAGGTTCAGGCTGACATAGGTTGATTTTTTTATCAAATGGTAAAATTGCGGAAGGCGTGTTTTTTACTCCGTGCCAGCCATGGTATTCGGGGCTTCCTTCCCTTGGCCCAAGGCCGTATATAGGCGGTTGATCCAAAGTGCGGCCAGCTTGGCCGAATACGTCAAAAAGAGGACGGAATGAGCAAGAACACGTCTGAGGCCGATGTGGCCTTCATTTCGGCGCTGGCAGAACTTCTGAACAAGAATGAACTGACCGAACTTTCCGTCAAGCGCGAATATGCCGAGGATGACAGCCTTGAGGTCCGCGTGGTCAAGCAGGCCAATGTGGTTCAGATGGCGGCCCCTGTGATGCAGGCAGCCCCGGTGGTGCATGCCGCTGCAGCCCCGGCAGCCCCTGCGGCGGCGGCCCCCGTCGCGAATGATGACCCCGCCCAGCACCCCGGCGCGATCACCTCACCGATGGTTGGCACCTGCTATATGGCTGCCGAACCGGGGGCTGCGCCCTTTGTCACCGTTGGCTCGGCTGTCAGCGAAGGCCAGACCGTGCTGATCATCGAGGCGATGAAGACGATGAACCATATCCCGGCCACCAAATCGGGCACGGTCAAGCGCATTCTGGTCACCGACGGGCACCCGGTGGAATACGGCGCGCCCCTGATGATCATCGAGTGACGCCCCATGTTCGATAAAATCCTGATCGCCAACCGGGGTGAGATTGCCCTTCGTGTGATCCGCGCCTGCCGCGAGATGGGGATCAAATCGGTCGCCGTGCATTCCACCGCTGACGCCGATGCGATGCATGTGCGCATGGCCGATGAATCGGTTTGCATCGGCCCCGCGCCCTCATCTGCCAGCTATCTGTCCAAGGCCGCCATCATCTCGGCCTGCGAGATCACCGGCGCGCAGGCGGTGCATCCGGGCTATGGCTTTTTGTCGGAAAACGCGGCTTTTGCGCAGGCGCTGGAAGATCATGGCCTGACCTTCATCGGCCCTTCGGCCGAACATATCCGCATCATGGGCGACAAGATCACCGCCAAGGAAACCGCCAAGGCGCTGGGAATCCCGGTGGTGCCGGGCTCTGACGGTGGCGTGGCTGATTTCGAAACCGCCATCGGTGTGGCGGCGGGCATCGGTTTTCCTGTCATCATCAAGGCCACCGCAGGCGGTGGCGGGCGCGGCATGAAGGTGGCGCGCAACGCCGAAGAGCTGGAAATCGCCTTCCGCACCGCGCGCAGCGAAGCCAAGGCCGCCTTTGGCAATGACGAGGTCTATATCGAGAAATACCTGCAAAAGCCGCGGCACATCGAGATTCAGGTGTTCGGCGATGGCAAGGGCAAGGCGGTGCATCTGGGCGAGCGCGATTGCAGCCTACAGCGTCGCCACCAAAAGGTGTTCGAAGAGGCCCCCGGCCCCTGCATCACGCCTGCGATGCGCGCCAAGATCGGCAAGGTTTGCGCCGATGCTGTGGCCAAGATCAACTATATCGGCGCGGGCACTATTGAGTTCCTCTATGAGGACGGCGAGTTTTATTTCATTGAAATGAACACCCGCCTTCAGGTGGAACACCCGGTGACCGAAGGTATTTTCGGCGTCGATCTGGTGCGTGAGCAAATCCGCGTTGCAAGCGGGCTGGGCATGTCCTTTGGTCAGGATGATCTGGAAATCAACGGCCATTGCATCGAAGTGCGGATCAATGCCGAGAAGATCCCCGCGTTTTCCCCCTGCCCCGGCAAGGTCACACAATACCATGCGCCGGGCGGTCTGGGCGTGCGGATGGATTCGGCGCTTTATGACGGCTACCGCATCCCGCCCTATTACGACAGCCTGATCGGCAAGCTGATCGTGCATGGCCGCGACCGTCCCGAAGCGCTGGCGCGTCTGAAACGGGCGCTGGGAGAGTTGATCATCGACGGGGTCGATACCTCGATTCCGCTGTTCCACATGCTTTTGGCCGAACCAGACATCCAGAACGGCGAATACAATATTCACTGGTTGGAAAAATGGCTGGACGCGCAGTTCACCTGAAAAAGGGCGCCCTCGGGCGCCCTTTGGCTGTGCGGGCATGACGGGGCTGACGCCGCAGCGCCTGCTGTCTGCCTATGCCTTGGGCGTCTTTCCCATGGCAGAAAGCCGCGATGCGACCGAGATCCATTGGGTTGACCCACGCCGCCGTGGGGTGTTTCCGATCGCCGAATTCCACATCTCGCGCAGCCTAAGCCGCCGCATTCGGCGCGGCAGCTTTAGCGTGACGGTGGATCGCGATTTTGACGGCGTGGTGCGTGCCTGCGCTGATCGGCCGGAAACCTGGATAAACGATGAAATCTTCCACCTATACAGTCATTTACATGCCATGGGACATGCCCATAGTCTTGAAATCTGGCAAGATGGGGCACTGGTGGGTGGCGTCTATGGTGTCACGCTGGGCGCCGCGTTCTTTGGCGAATCGATGTTTTCGCGGGCGACAGATGGCTCAAAACTCGCGCTGGCCTTTTTGTGCCATCGGTTGCAGGCGGGGGGATTTCAGCTCTTTGACACGCAGTTTCTGACACCGCATCTGGCCAGCCTTGGCGCTGTGGAAATCTCACGGCTGGACTATCACCGTCGGTTGCGCGCCGCCTTGGCGGCAGAGGCCCGCTTTGACCCGCCCGGCTATCAGCCCTCGCTGTCCTCGGTGGCTGCGGGCTCGGCAACCTCGCCCTCGCCCTCGTCCTCAGCCGCGTCTTCCACCTCTGGCAAGGCCAGTTCCGGCACATCGCAGCGCAGCAGCCAAACATCATAGCGCGGATGATCGAGTGCTGACAGCGCGGGCGCGCTGGCCGTCATCCAGCCCGCAAAGACCGGGTCAGTCGAGGCGGCATCAAGGATGGTCAGATGGGCATCGGCCTCGGCCACGGTGTTGTCGGCGGGCGAACGGCAGGCATCAAGCTGCACCGTCAACCGCCCCATCACCACAGATTGGCTGCGCGCAAGGGTCACATCCTGCACCACACCCGTCAGCTTGTCCAAAATCCGCAACGAGGCGCCCGGCGCATCGGCCATCTCTTGGGCCTGCACCGGCAGGGCCAAGAGGCTGAGAAGAAGCGCCAAACGCTTCATTGCGCAGCCTCAGCCCCGCCTTCGCCGCCGCCGACCCATTTCATCAACAGCGTCAACAGGCTGACCGAGCCTTGGGTGTCTTCGATCTCATCGCCAGGGGCTAAGACCTCTTCGGCGCCGCCGGGCACGAGTTCCACGAAATTGCCGCCCAGAAGCCCCTCGGACGAGATGAGGATGGCCGAATCCGTGGGCAATTGCACCGCGGCATCCACCTCGATCACCGCATCGGCGAAAAAAGTTTCGGGGTTGAGCGTCAGCGCGGTGATCGTGCCCACCTTTACCCCAGCCAAGCGCACATCAGACCCGGTGCGGATCCCTTCGACCGAGCGGAACGAGGCGGTCAGAGTATAGCGTTCCGCCCCCCCCGACAGGGTGCCACCGCCCAACGACCACGCCAAAAAGCCGATCGCTGCGGCCAACACCGCCGCCCCTGCCAGAACTTCTGCGCGATTCTCGGCCATTATTCGGGCTGCCACGCCTCATAATCGGCGCGCGCAATCGGCGCGCCAGCGCGGATTGATCCCGCAGGGGCATAGGCCGATGCGGTGCCGGTCAGGTTCTCCTGATGCGGCTTTTCCCAAACCTTGTGCTTCAAAGGTGCCTTGGTCGGCGGCTCATCCCAAGTGAAATGCAACCAGCCATGCCAGTCCGGCGAGACGCGCGACGCCTCAGATTCGCCGTTGTAAATCACCCAGCGGCGTTTGCCGTCGTGGGTTTGGTAAAAGATATTGCCCTGATCATCCTCGCCCACGCGCTGGCCCTTACGGGCGGTAAAAAGCTGCGTGCCAAGCGTTTGGCCGTTCCACCAAGTCAACAGGCGAAGAAGGAAGTTCATCATGGCCTCCGGGATCGTTTGACCTGATATGGCCGATGGGGCGCAAAAGGTCCAGAGGAGTCGGGCAAGGCAGGCAAAGTCTTGCAGCGCAGGCCGCGGAAAACTTGGCGGCGAAAAGGCGGCCCATAAAAAAGGCGGGCAAACGGCCCGCCTTTCAAAATCAAATCCCGGCCGGATCAGCCCGCTGCAGCGGGTTCCTTGGCCTTGGCCTCGGTGTGCACGATCAAGGGCTTTGCACCGTTGTTGACCGCCTCTTCGTTGACGACCACTTCTTCGATGCCGTCCATGCCCGGCAGTTCGAACATGGTGTCCAACAAGATGTCTTCCATGATCGAGCGCAGGCCGCGTGCGCCCGTCTTGCGCTTGATCGCGCGTTTGGCGATGGCCGACAGCGCATCGGGGGTGAAGGTCAGCTTCACGCCTTCGATTTCAAACAAACGCTGGTATTGCTTTACAAGCGCGTTCTTCGGCTCGGTCAGGATGATGATCAGCGCGTCTTCGTCCAGATCGGTCAGCGTCGCAATCACCGGCAGACGGCCGACGAATTCAGGGATCAGGCCGAATTTCAGCAAATCTTCGGGCTCAAGCTCTTTGAACAGCTCGCCCACACCGCGTGCATCGGGGTCTTTCACATCGGCGCCAAAGCCGATGCCCGAGCCCTTGTTGCGGTGCGCGATGATTTTTTCAAGGCCCGCGAAAGCCCCGCCGCAGATGAACAGGATGTTCGTCGTGTCCACCTGCAGGAATTCCTGCTGCGGATGCTTGCGCCCACCTTGCGGCGGCACAGAGGCCACGGTGCCTTCCATGATCTTCAAAAGCGCCTGCTGCACCCCCTCGCCCGAGACATCGCGGGTGATCGAGGGGTTGTCCGACTTGCGGGTGATCTTGTCGACCTCGTCGATATAGACGATGCCGCGCTGCGCGCGTTCAACGTTGTATTCGCTGGCCTGCAAGAGTTTCAGGATGATGTTTTCCACATCCTCACCAACATAGCCGGCTTCGGTCAGCGTGGTGGCATCGGCCATGGTGAAAGGCACATCCAAGATGCGCGCCAAGGTCTGGGCCAAAAGCGTCTTGCCGCAACCGGTGGGACCGATCAGCAAGATATTCGACTTGGACAGTTCGATGTCTTGCTTGGAGGAATGATTGAGGCGTTTGTAATGGTTATGCACCGCCACCGACAAGACGCGCTTGGCGTGTTCCTGCCCGATGACGTAATCATCCAACACCTTGCAGATGTCGCGCGGGGTCGGGACGCCATCGGTGGCTTTCAGCCCGGTGGTCTTGGTCTCTTCACGGATGATATCCATGCAAAGTTCGACGCATTCATCACAGATGAACACGGTCGGCCCCGCGATCAGCTTGCGCACCTCATGCTGGCTTTTGCCGCAAAAAGAGCAATAAAGCGTGTTTTTGCTGTCGCTGCCCGAATTCGTTGCCATGGGTATCCTCTGCCAATCCCCGTCTCCGGGCTGTCACGGAAAGTCTAGGCCAAGCCCCCGACCTTCACAACCAGAAATCCCCCCCCGCTGCGAAAGCCGCGCGGGAGGGAAAAACTCTATCACGCGGCGGCGTCGGATTTGTCGCGCGGGGCCACGATTTCATCAATCAAGCCCCAATCCTTTGCCTCTTCGGCGGACATGAAATTGTCGCGCTCCAAGGCGGCCACGACCTTTTCATAATCATTGCCGGTGTGCTTGACGTAAACTTCGTTCAAGCGCTGCTTGAGCCGCTCGGTCTCGCGGGCATGAATCAAGATGTCGGTCGCTTGGCCCTGATAGCCGCCCGAGGGCTGGTGCACCATGATGCGGCTGTTGGGCAGCGAAAAGCGCATGCCCTTTTCGCCTGCCGTCAGCAGCAAAGAGCCCATCGAGGCCGCTTGGCCGATGCAGACGGTCGAGACCTTGGGTTTGATATATTGCATGGTGTCATAGATCGACATGCCAGAGGTCACCACGCCACCGGGCGAGTTGATATACATCGAGATTTCCTTGGAGGGATTTTCCGCCTCAAGGAACAAAAGCTGTGCCACGATGATCGTCGCCATCTCGTCATGCACAGGCCCCGAGACGAAGATGATCCGCTCTTTCAGCAGGCGAGAGAAGATGTCGTAACGGATCGACCCACGGGCGTTGGTTTCTTCAACGGTCGGGATGATAAAGTTGTAAAAGGTGGAAACCGGATCTCTCATGTCAAACCTGCCTGTCTGATGTTCGAAGCTTTATCGCGCGATGCTTGCCAGAGTCTTAGTGTCGCGCGCCGGGGGCTGCAAGGGCAAGCGCTCTTCGTCCGCCTTTCGGCGGCTCATCGCGCGCCCTCTCCCGAGGAGAAGCGCAGCGCAGGACGAGGGGGCCGCTTTCACCCAAACAACCGCCGCGCCAGCATCATCCGCGCCCCGGTGGTAAACAGGCACAAAAGACCAAAGATCACCGCCAAGGGCACAAAAGCCCCCGGCCACAGGCACAAAAGGACGAAAAACAAGATGGTTTCCGTGCCTTCCAGCAATCCGGCGGAGTAATACAGCGACTTTTCGCCCTGCGCCTGCGTCTCGATCCCGCGCTTTTCAGCCATGATGGCAAAACCCAAAAAAGAGGCCCCATTGATGTAAAAGGCCGCCAGCAAAAAGGCCGCCGCCAAAGCATTGCCCGGATCGCGCAGCGCAAAGGCCAAGGGAATGGCGGCGTAAAAGATAAAATCGCACAGAATATCCAAGAGACCGCCGAAATCGGTTTTCTCGGTCGCCCGCGCGACCGCGCCATCCAACCCATCGGCCAAACGCCCGATCAGCAACGGGACCAGCGCCAAAACGCCCGGCAAGCCCGCCGCCAGCATCCCCGCCGCAATCAGCCCCATGAACAGGCCAAAGAGTGTCACCTCTTGCGCATGGATCCCGTGATCTGCCAGCATCCGACCGGCCCGGTTCAAGGGCCCGTCGATCCACGGCCTGAGTTTTGCGTCCAACATCACCAACCCCTCACGTTTGCGTATGACAGCTTGCCAGCATGTGTGCGCCCCGCCTATCCCTTGGCCGATCACAATTGCAACAGAGGTTACCAATGAACCGTCGCGCCTTTGCCAAAACCGCCCTGTCCACCTTGGCCCTGATGGCGGTTGGCCCCCGTATGGCCTTTGCCAGCGACTGGGACGCCATTTTGGCCGAGGCTAAGGGCCAGACGGTCTATTGGCATGCGTGGGGCGGCGATCCAAAGATCAATGATTTCATCGCCTTCATCGGCGCCGAGGCGCAGGCGCGCTATGGTGTCTTGCTGGAGCATGTCAAACTCGCCTCGACCGCCGATGCTGTGGCGCGCGTGTTGGCCGAACGGGATGCCGGCCAGACCACAGGGGGCGCTGTTGATATGATCTGGATCAACGGTGAAAACTTTGCCGCCATGAAGGCGCAAGGGCTGCTGTTTGGCCCCTTTGCCGAAAGCCTGCCGAACTGGCCCTTGGTGGACAGCGTTGGAAAACCCGCGACGGTTACCGATTTCACCCTGCCGACCGAAGGGTTCGAATCCCCCTGGGCCATGGCGCAGTTTGTCTTTGAATATGACAGCGCCAGCTTGCCGACCCCGCCGAAGACCCTTGCCGCCCTGGCCGACTGGATCAAGGCCAATCCGGGCCGTTTCACCTATCCCCAGCCGCCCGATTATCTGGGCGTGACCTTTCTAAAGCAGGTGCTTTACGGCACGCTCGCCGATCCTGCGGTGATGCAGGCCCCGCTGGACATTGCCACCTATGAGGCCACCGTGGCCCCGCTTTGGGCTTTTCTGGATGACATCCACCCAAGCCTGTGGCGCCAAGCGCAGGCGTTCCCGGAAAACGAACCCGCCTTGGGCCAATTGTTGGCCGATGGCGAGATCGGCATTTCCTTTGCCTTCAACCCCGGCCGTGCCAGCGCCGAGATTGCCGCCGGTAATCTGCCCGACACCATCCGAACCTTTGTATTGGAGGGTGGCACCATCGGCAATGCCAGCTTTGTCGCCATTCCCTTTAACGCCGCCCACCGCGCCGGGGCGCAGGTGATCGCAAATCTGATCCTTGACCCCGCCATTCAGGCCGCCGCCCAAGACCCCGCCACCTTGGGCTTTCAAACCGTGCTGAACATGGCCGCGCTCACGGCTGAGGACCGCGCACGGTTTGATGCGCTGCCGCTTGGTCCGGCGACGCTATCGCCCGCCGATCTTGGCCCCGTGCTTTTGGAGCCGCATGCAAGCTGGATGGTCAAGATCAGCGAAGACTGGACGAAACGCTACGGCGTTGCAAAGTGAGTGTGTTCGGCCAATCCGGATTTTTGTCCGGAGGCTTTTCCTTTTTGGCCCTGGCACCCGGCCTGATGCTGGGCGGGCTTGCGCTGCCGATTGCCGCCGGGCTGGCCGGAACACTGGCCCCGGCGCTCTCGGGCGGCGGGTTTAACGAATTGGCCGATTGGCCCGGCCTGCCCCGTGCGATGGCCTTGTCCGTTGGCACTGGGCTGGCCTCAACCCTCTTGGCGCTGACCATCACGCTTTTGATGATTGCCGCCTTGCATGATCGGCCGGGCTTTGCGGCTTTTCGGCGGGTTCTGTCGCCGCTCTTGGCGCTGCCCCATGCCGCCGCCGCGCTGGGGCTTGCGTTTCTGGTCGCCCCGTCGGGCTGGCTGGCGCGTCTTGTCTCACCTTGGGCCACAGGATGGGAGAGCCCGCCTGATCTGTTGATCCTGAATGATCCGATGGGGATTGCGCTGACGCTGGGGCTGGTGACCAAAGAGGTGCCGTTCCTGATGCTGATGGCGCTGGCGATCTTGCCGCAAACCGACATGGCCCGGCGCGGACAGATCGCGGCAAGTCTGGGTTATGGGCGGGTGATGGGGTTTGCCCTGTCCACCCTGCCCGCGCTTTACAAGGGCTTGCGTCTGCCGGTCTTTGCCGTGCTGGCCTATGGCATGACCAATGTCGATATGGCGATGATCCTTGGGCCTAACCTGCCGCCGACGCTGGCGGTGCAGATCACCGACTGGATGGGCGCGCCAAGCTTGCAGCACCTGTCCACCGCCGCCGCTGGGGCCTTGGTGCAATTGGCGTTGGTTGCGGCCACGCTGGCACTGTGGTGGGTAGCGGAACGCGCGCTGGCCCCCGTGATCCCGGCGCTGGCGATGGCCGGACGGCGCGCGCGCGGGCTTGATGCGCCCATGGCGGGGTTGGTGGGCGGCTTGGCCGGGCTGATTGCCCTTGGCCTTGGCGCCGGCATGGCAGGGCTGGCCCTGTGGTCCTTTGCAGGCTTGTGGCAATTCCCCGCCGCCTTGCCGGAAACCTTGGGTCTGCACACTTGGGCCAAGGCCGCCCCCGACCTTGCGCGCCAAAGTGCCACCACCCTTGCCATCGCGCTGGCCGCCAGCCTTGCGGCGCTGGCCCTTGTGCTGGCCGCCCTTGAGGCCGAGGCGCGGGCCGGTCGGCCCATGGGCGCAAGCTGGCTGATTTATCTGCCACTGATCATGCCGCAGGTGGCTTTTCTGCCGGGTTTGCAGGTTTTGGCGCTGCATCTGGGGGCCAAGGGCAGCATCGCCACGGTGGCCGCAGCGCATCTGGTCTTTGTGCTGCCTTATGTCTGGCTTTCGCTGGCGCCGGCCTTTCGCGGCTGGGATGGGCGGATCGGACTGGCAGCGGCCAGCATGGGCACGCCGCCTGCCCGCATCTTTTGGCGTCTGCGCCTGCCCATGCTCTTGGCACCTGCATTGACCGCGCTGGCTGTCGGTATCGCGGTGTCGGTGGGCCAGTATCTGCCCACCTTGATGCTGGGCGGTGGCCGGGTTGAAACGCTGACGACCGAGGCGGTGGCCCTGTCATCGGGCGGCAATCGCCGCTTGATCGGGGCCACGGCGCTGTTGCAAATGGCCCTACCCGCCTTGGGCTTTGCGCTTGCCCTGCTGTTGCCGCGCCTGATCTTTCGTAACCGCCGCGCCATGCTGGCCGAACGGAGTGCCACCTGATGACCATGGGCCTGACACTGGACGCGCTGCAGATCACCCAAGCGGGCCGCCCTTTGGTGCGCCTGTCCGCCCATGTGCCCCCCGGTCAGGTGCTGACGGTGATGGGCCCCTCGGGCAGTGGCAAATCCACGCTGCTTTCGGCTGTGATCGGTGCATTGCCCGCCGGCTTTACCCTGTCGGGGAGGATCTTGCTGAATGGCGATGAGATCACCACCCAACCCACAGCCCAGCGCCGGATTGGGCTGTTGTTTCAAGATGATGTGTTGTTTCCCCATCTGTCAGTGGCCCAAAATCTGGGCTTTGGCCTGCGCCAAGGCGGCACGAAAGCCGAACGCAGCGAACGGGTTGAGGCGGCATTAGAGCGGATGGGCCTTGCAGGCTTTGGCCCGCGCGATCCGGCGAGCCTTTCAGGAGGTCAGCGCGCCCGCGTCGCCCTTGCGCGCACGCTTTTGGCCGAGCCCTTGGCGCTTTTGCTGGACGAGCCGTTTTCCCGGCTCGACCAGACCCTGCGGGCGCAAATTCGCGATTTGGTCTTCCACGAGACGCGCAATCTTCCGGTGATCTTGGTCACCCATGACCCCGAGGATGCCCGCGCCGCCGCAGGGCCAGTTGTCAGCCCGATCTAGCCTATCTTGGCCCGCTCCGATCTGGGCCGTCCTAACGCGCGAGAGTCAATTCCGCTCGCAAACCGCCCAAGCTTTCGCTTTGGCCCAAGCGCAAGGCCCCGCCATGGCTGCGCGCAATATCGGCGGCAATCGCCAATCCCAGCCCAATACCGCCGCCGCGATTGGGATCACGCGCCGCATCCATCCGCTGAAACGGCTCCATCGCGGCCTCTCGGGCGGGTTCGGGAATGCCGGGGCCATCATCTTCGACCACCAGCCGCACCAGCCGCTCATTTGACGACAGGCTCACCACGGCCCGGCCCGCATGGCGCGCGGCATTGCCCAAAAGGTTCTCCAAGGCCCGACGCACCGCCTGCGGGCGCAGCCGCATGGTGCCATCGGGCCAGTCAACTGGCCCCAAGGCCACCGTTTGGCCCGCACGCACGGCATCAGCCACCACCTGCGCCAAAAGCTCGGCCGGGTTCACCTCTTCTGGGGCCTCCATGGCATCACCCCGGGCAAAGGCGAGAAACTCGTCAACCATGCGTTCCATCTGCTGAACATCGCGCTTTAGGGCCTCAACCTCGTCATCCTCGGGCAGAAATGCCAAACCCAGTTTGAGCCGGGTCAAGGGCGTGCGCAAATCATGGCTGACGCCAGACAGCATCTGCGTGCGCGCCTCAATCTGGCGCTCAATCCGCAACCGCATGTCCAAAAACGCCTGCCCGGCTGCGCGCACCTCGGTGGCCCCACGCGGCCGAAACGGCAGAATTTCCCCTTTGCCAAAGGCCTCGGCCGCCTGCGCCATCCGCGCAATCGGCGTCAGTTGGTTGCGCAGGAACACATAGGCCACGCCCGTCATCAAGATCGAGGCGAAGACCATCAGCACCAGCAATTGATGCGGGTTTGACGCCGACATCCGCCGCCGATCTATGGCCACACGAATGACCCCATGTCGGGTGTCAAACCATGCCCAAACCTGCCGCCCGCCCGAGATAAGATCGGCCGCGATCAATTCCGGGATCCGCGCGCGCAGGGTCAAAATCACCTCGCGGCCCGACCAGTCAATGAACTCGCGCCGATCGCGCTGCGGTGCATCCGCACTGGGCAGGATCACCGACAGCTCAAGTGCGGCGCCGATGTCGTCAGCCCGCGCGCGGGCGGTGGCAAGATCGGGCGCGGTATTGACGACCGACAAGAGATGGCTGATCTCGATCTGGATCGAGGTGGTCATCTGCCGCGTCACCCCTTCGAAATGGCGCTGGATAAACACCACAGACACGATCAGCTGGATGGCCACCACAGGCACCATCAGGATCAGGGCGGCCCGGCCAAACAGGCCGCGGGGCAAAAGGGGCTTGAGCTCTAGGCGCATGGTCGACAGACTAGCGGCATTGAGGTGAGGGCGAAAGGGGCAGGACATGAGCCAAAGGCTGGACGCCCTGATCCGGCAGGTGCGGGCGAACAACCCCGGTGCTATGACGGGCAGCGGCACCAACAGCTATATCATCGGGCAAGGCCAAGTGGCGGTGATTGATCCCGGCCCAAAAGATCCCGCGCAGCTTGACGCAATCCTTGGCGCTCTGTCCCATTCCGACGAGGTTGCCGCCATTTTAGTGACCCATGCTCATCTGGATCACTCCGCCCTGGCCCCCGAATTGGCGCGGATCACCGGCGCCCCGATTTACGCCTTTGGAAACGCATCCTCAGGGCGGTCGAACAGCATGCAGGCGCTGGTGGATCAAGGGCTGTCGAGCGGGGGAGAGGGGATTGACCACAGCTTTGCCCCCGATTGCCGCCTGAAAGACGACGAAACGCTGACGCTTGGGCCGCTGACCCTGCGCGCCATCCACAGCCCCGGCCATATGGGGGGGCATATGTGCTTTGCGCTTGAAGATGTCTTGTTCTCGGGCGATCACGCAATGGGCTGGGCTACCTCGCTCGTTTCACCGCCCGATGGCGATATGGGTGCCTATATGGCCTCGTTGGAACAACTGGCCGCACAGTCTTGGCGCAGAATGCACCCCGGACATGGCGAGCAGGTGGATACACCAGCCGCCCGGTTGCAGGATCTGATCACCCACCGCCGGCAGCGCGAAGCCTCGGTGCTGGCGGAACTGGCCCGCGCGCCCGGCACCGCCGCCGAACTGGCCCAGCGCATCTATATTGACACCCCACCGGCCCTTTTGCCCGCAGCCAGCCGCAATGTTCTGGCCCATCTGATCGATCTTTGCGACAAACAAAGCGCCCTCCCCGAGGGCCCAATCACCGCCACCACCCGCTTTGCCCGCGCCTAAAGCTGGCACGACTGGGCCCAGGCTTTGGTTGCGTGCCATAACAGCCCATCAAAACTGCCCGCAATGCCCATAACCAAAATTACAGGCCCAAAAGGCACATCTGTTGCCGCGGGCTGAAAACCAACCCAAAGCCGCACAAAATTCAGCGGGAAAGTTTTTCCAACTTCTCCCCCCTTCCCCCCTTGTCGCCACCCAAGGCCATTGCTATAGACCCCCTCAGTGTTCCGGCGTAGCTCAGCGGTAGAGCAGTTGACTGTTAATCAATTGGTCGTAGGTTCGATCCCTACCGCCGGAGCCAAAAATCCCAAGAAAAGCAAGAAGTTGCCAGCCATCCCGCAAGTGTGGAACTTGGGGCGTTTGGCGCAAATAGGCAGATGGTGGGCAACCTGCACCGATTTGCCGAAGAGATCGCACGGCGAGAGCGTGCCAGATCGGGCCGAAGTCACGCAGCCAAGGTGCTATCAAGCTCTGTTGTCGTGTGGCTTCCACCTCGCCGCAGGCCAGGCTGAGCAAATCGTTTAAGGACACATCACAAGGAGATGGTAAGATTTTTGTGCATGAATGATAGGTTCCGCACTTCCTAGGAGGAGCTTAGATAATGACTATCAAACGAGTTGCTGGATGAGTTACTGAAGGGTTGCAAGCTGCCAACCAGTACTGGCACGCTTGGCGCCGTACATCGCCACATCAGCTTTACCAAGGAGGCTATCCAAATCCTCACCATGTTCCGGAAAGCAGGCGATCCCAATACTACACCGGACTGGCAACTGCATTTCACCAACAATAAGAGGGACGGACAGAGCATCTTCAATACGTTTGGCCGCAGAAATTGCATCGTCCATGCCGAGAAAAGATTGAAGCACCACAAGAAACTCATCCCCCCCAAGCCGACCGACACTATCCGACCCGCGAATTGTTAGCTGAAGGCGCTGGGCTACCTCCTTAAGAACGGCATCCCCAACGGCGTGGCCGTGTTCATCATTGATCGACTTGAAGCCGTCCAAATCCAGAAATAGCAACGCAGATTTACGTTCATCGCGCTTGGCAAGACGTATAGATTGATCCGCACGATCGACAATGAGCGCGCGGTTCGGCAACGCGGTCAAAGGATCGTAATATGCGCGACGCTGTAATTCAGCTTCCTGCAACTTCCGATCACTAACGTCGCGGCCAATCCCGAGGACCCCAGAAATCGCCCCCTCGGCGTCCAGTATCGGACCAGCATTTGTCTCGTGCCATACCCACTGGCCGCCTGACGTCTTTACACGGTACTGAAGATGAACAATCTCACTCTTCTTCGAAACGATTTGATCGAATTCGGCCAGACAGGCTGACTTGTCCTCCGGATGAACCAGTGCCGAAAATTCGGTGCCAATCAAATCCGAAGCATCATGACCTATGATCTCTTTTGATCGTTTCGACATGAACTCGATTCTACCGTCGGGACTGATTACATAAATTACGTCATTCGCGTGTTCGATGATTGAACGGTTCTTTTCCTCAGACTGCCTGACCTGCTCTTCGACCTGCCCCGCATAAATGGCCATGATGCCGATAGCTACGCAGATCAATGCTAGCAGTGACGCCAAAAATGCCTGACTCTGCACCCATCCTTGAGAAAAAATATCAAGTATGCCGGTCCTAGAACCGAAGCTGGCGACGCTTCTGATTGCAAAGGACACAAAGTAAAAGAAAGTGGCAGCCACAATAAGTTGCCAACCCCATCCTGAAGTCTGTTTTCGACCGGAGTAAGTGATAAAAGTGACAATTAGGGTCTGCAGCGCATAGATCGAAGACGACACAGCGATGCGCATCGATACATCATCGGTGAAAAGAGTGATGATCAAGAGCATGGCAGCTACAGGCAGCCAGATTACGGCTCGTGATAAGGAACGCCTCTGAAATGAAAGGAGCGTCTCGGAAAGGAGTGCGAATCCAACTGAAATAATGCCGTTACCGAGAAGTGACGAAACGCTTACGCCGATCGAATCACGCGAAGCAAGAATAAGAAGCCCCGCACTTATCAATCCAAGGCTTAACGAGCCAAGGGTAAGAGGGCGCGAAAAATGTTTGCGACCAAGCAAGTAAATGATGAACGACAATAGTAAACCAGCACAAATATTAGCAATAAAGAGCGTTCTGATGTCCATGCGCCTTTCGCTCCATAACTACCAAGAGGCGTCCTCACGCAAAGACATCGCTTCTCAAAGCCTTGAACGCGTAACCAGCCTAAATCTACACAAAAACGTGTCAACAAGGATGATAAAACGCATCACGTTTCGCTCATCGCTGAACATCCTACCTTTTAAGGCACTCTGTGTTGCCCTCAGCTAAGCTCGATATAAACTTCGTCTGGACAACCTACCATTATCGCTCAGCATCTCAATCTAGGGTTTATATTGGCACTCCCACAATTATATTAGATGATTTTTAGGCGCCCTTGCTTCCCACTAAATTCCCAGTCAAATATTTTTCTACGCCCGCCCTAGAAGCAGGATTGGAACACGAATAAGGCGCACAACGTATTAAATATAAGAGCTAAACTATTGTTATAATTTATGTTATACATTATTTTAATACCTACCGACGGAGCCACAATCACCTAGAAAGCATATGCTTACCGAAGGTTTGGCGACCTCGGTGAGTGCTGCTTTTGGGGTCGATAAGCACATCTTCAGAAGCCGCCACGCGTCGCTGACTCGTTCAGCAAAACACCTCGCGAGCAATCCTGAAGGTTCTGCAACTTCGAGACCCAGTAGAAGGCAAGCCCCTGCGGATGCCTCCGTTAGATTTACCGAGGAACTGAACGCGACGCCGCATTCGGGGTGCAACTCCTTGCGCTGCGTAAGTAATGCAACTCCTTCACCGCAGCGGTTGGTTTGGGCGGCAGCCGTCACATACGCGATGACGGATCACATCCTACGCGAGTATGGTTTTTCGTATTTCATGCAACTCTGAACGGCCGCAGGTTTACCACACGGTAAAACTCTCGGTGAATTGCACAAAAGTAAAACCCGGGCGGTTCAGTAGATATCTTCTTTTCATATTTCTAAAAGCTGTTTGGATTATTGACAGCGCATATCGCTCGGGATCATCTGACGCGCGAAGCGACTGGAAAGAACATCATGAAAATAAAGACAATCTTGCAATCTTGTATTGTATCTGTGTGGATGGTTTCGCCTGTTTTTGCTCAAGATGCGGCAGATATTCGCGGCTACTGGGCTGGTGGCTACACGGATGGTCAGGGCGGCGAGATACAGTTCGAAATGATCGTCATCGAGGATGTCGGTCAGCTGAAATACGATACCAACAACTGGGGGGCCTTGGGTTTCTCTATCTGTGAATACGTCTTTCCCGTCGAGAATGGCGTGGCTGGTAAACTTACCAGAAACAGCGGTGCAGGGACTGGCGATTGCTTGGCAGAGCCATCGTTCACGGCGTCAAGGACTGGTCCAGAAGTCTTGACGCTCACCTTTGCAAACCCAGAGATTGCTTTGGATAAAGTGGAGCTAGGCGGCGTCCTTCGTCCGTTCGATCCCGAGCAGGCTCATGCCAAAGTTGAAGGTCTCGATATCCTTGGCATCGCACCCGGAATGACCATGGAGGAAATCGAACCCGTTCTCACGGCAAAGGACTATACCCGCCAAGAGACCCGTGACCGCGTGCTTGAGTATCAAGGGTTTGCCATCGAGCAGAAGGCATGGGGCAAAGGCGCTGATGAGTATGGCAACCCTACAGACTGGATTTTCGTGACGTTCACATCAAAGAAGGAATGGGCTCCAGACGAAGTCCCTGTTGCGACTGATGTGGGCAGAGAATGGAGCATCCCAGATGCTGAGGGGATTGCCGGGGCGACCCTCGTGGACACATTGGCAAAGAAGTACGGTCCACGCTCCAATAACATCAACGAAGACCGCTGGTATGACCGCTCTGGTCAAGTCATGACCGATGCATATTCCTGCCCTGCCGGTATCCACCAGTCGGTGATGTCCAATTACACCCTTGCCAGCGAGGTGGGCGAAGAGGAGGTCGCGGTAACCTGCGGTGCGATCCTGAAAGCATATGTGGGTACAGATTCCTCGACGGGTCGCGCATCCACTTTGAAAATCCGTTTGACTGACCCTGACCCGCTTTGGGCCGACTTCTGGTCCACTTGGGGACATAGCGAGGCCGCGCGCCTTAAGTCGATTTATGATGGGGTTACCGGAGCAACAGGCGCTGCGCCAGAACTGTGATGTAAAACAAACGGCGAGCTGGGTTTCTCGGCTCGCTGTTATCTTTATTGAGCCTTGGCGGCGGATTTGTGCTTCGATAGGCGATCTGTTCAGCCACATTTATCTCGGACAAAGGTCGCGGTCGTGAAACTGGAATTCCACCACATCAACTATGTCTCGGAAAACGTTGATCGGTTGCATGATTTCTACACCCGCATCCTTGGCCTTTCCGACATTCCCATCTCGTCCTTTCCAAGGCCAGAGGCAACCGCCACCAGCGGCTATGACGGAAAGATCCGGTTTGCCACCGATGGCAAAATGCAAATGCACCTTGCGACCAAAGACCTGAGCGTTGCCTTCAAGAACGATCAGGTCATCAACCCGATCGAGCGCGGCCATATCGCCTTTCGCATCGACGACATCGCCGCGTTCAAGGCGCTTCTGGAGACGCAAGGAATCCCCTATTCCGATTACGGCACAGCCTTTGCAAAGGAATGGCACCAGATCTTTTTCCATGACCCCGAGGGCAATGTGATCGAGGTGCATCAAGCCGTCTAACGAACTGCCCCCGCACCTTTTCCGCCCGCAGGCCCCTTAGACCCAGTCCAGCACGACCTTGCCCGAAAGCCCGGATCGCATGGTCTCGAACCCTGTCACAAAGTCGTCGGCCTTGAAACGGTGGGTGATCACGCGGCGCACATCAAGGCCATTTTCCAGCATGGCGATCATCTTGTACCAGGTCTCGAAAATCTCGCGGCCATAGACGCCCTTGATGGTGATGGCCTTAAAGACGATGCGGCTCCAATCCACCGGTGATTTCCCCGGCGGGATGCCTAGCATGGCGATCTTGCCGCCCATCACCAGATTGTCGACCATCTGATCCAACGCCTGCTGATTGCCGCTCATCTCCATGCCGACATCAAACCCCTGCGACATCTTCAAGGACGGATAGACCGAGCGCAGATCGGTTTCGGCCACGTTCACTGGCACCACATCGGCCACTTGGCCCGCAAGTTCTAGCCGCGCGGGGTTGACGTCGGTAATCACCACATGCCGCGCCCCCACATGGCGGGCCACGGCCGCGGCCATGATGCCAATGGGGCCCGCCCCGGTGATCAGCACATCCTCGCCCACCAGATCAAAAGACAGCGCGGTATGCAAGGCGTTGCCCAAAGGGTCGAGGATCGCGCCGATCTCATCGTCGATGGACTCAGGCAAGGGCACCACGTTAAAGGCCGGAAGCCGCAGGTATTCGGCAAAGGCACCCTGCTCGTTCACCCCGATGCCGCGCGTCGCGGGGTCAAGGTGAAACTTGCCCGCCCGGCTCTGGCGCGACAACTTGCCAATCAGATGCCCCTCGCCCGAACAGCGCTGGCCAATCTCCAACCCCTCCACTAAAGCGCCCTTGGCCACGATCTCTCCGGCAAACTCATGGCCGGTGACCAGCCCCAGCGGCACGGTGCGCGCGGCCCAGTCATCCCAGTTCCAGATGTGAATGTCGGTGCCGCAAATGCCGGTTTTCTTCACCTTGATCAGCACATCCTCGGGCCCGATCTCGGGCACCGCGCGGTCCACCGCCCACAGCCCGACCTCGGGCTTCACCTTCGCCAAAGCCTTCATCACAGCACCCCCGTTTCACGGCCCGCCTCGGCAAAGGCCTCCAGCGCAAAGTCCAGATCCTGCGGCGTCAGCCGCGCATTCATCTGCGTGCGGATGCGCGCGCGCCCATGCGGCACCACGGGGTAGAAAAAGGCCGAAACCATCACACCCCTGGCATCCAGCGCCCGGGCAAAGGCCTGCGCCTTTGGCGCATCGCCCATCATCACCGGGATGATCGGATGCTCGCCCGGCAAAAGATCAAACCCGGCCGCCGTCAGCCCCGCCCGCCACCGGGCGGCATTGCGGAAAAGATCGGCGCGCAAACCATCCGCCGCCTCGACAATGTCAAGGGCCGCCAGCGCCGCCCCCACCACCGCAGGCGGCAAGGCGTTTGAAAACAGATAGGGCCGCGCGCGCTGCCGCAAAAGGTCGATCACCGGCTGCGGCCCGGCGATATAGCCGCCCAAAGCCCCGCCCAAGGCCTTGCCCAAGGTCCCGGTCAGGATATCCACCGTCACGCCCGCATGGGCTGGAGTGCCGCGCCCACCCGGCCCCATGAACCCCGTCGCATGGCAATCATCCACCATGGTCAAGCAGTCATATGCCTTTGCGATCCGGTCGATTTCCTTCAGATCAGCCAGATAGCCGTCCATCGAGAAAACCCCGTCGGTCGCAATCATCACAAACCGCGCGCCCCCGTCGCGGGCAGCCTTCACCTGCGCCTCCAGATCCGACATGTCGCCGTTGCGAAACCGGAACCGCCGCGCCTTGCACAGCCGCACCCCGTCGATGATCGAGGCATGGTTCAGGCTGTCGGAGACAATCGCATCCTCCTCCCCCAGCAAGGGCTCAAAAAGCCCGCCATTGGCATCAAAACAGGCGGCGAAAAGGATTGCATCCGCCATCCCCAGATAGGCCGCAATCCGCGCCTCAAGCTGGCGGTGCAGATCCTGCGTGCCGCAGATGAAACGGACTGAGGCCATGCCATAGCCATGGCTCTCCATCGCCGCCCGTGCCGCCGCCACCAGACGTGGATCATCGGCAAGGCCCAGATAATTGTTGGCACAAAGGTTCAACATCGGCCGCCCGCCGATGGTGACATGGGCGCCCTGCGCCCCCTCGATTAGGCGCTCGCGCTTCATCAGACCATCGGCCTCGATCTGCGCCAGCGTGGCTTTCACATGGTTCAGAAATCGGAAATCTGTCATGGCGGAAATCCTCCAACTTAACGGACAGTGCGGCAGGCCAGGTAAAATGTCAAGATAACGGAACCTGTCCGTCAAAACGGAACCTTCCTTCAATGTGGCCCAAATATCCTCTGGGGGTCCGGGGGGCGAAGCGCCCCCGGGGGCTCAGCTGTCCTGCACGATTAAAATGGCGCGCGCCGGCCCACCCTCGGCGCGAATGCCATGGGGCCTATCGGCGGGATAGCGCGCGGTATCGCCGGGGCCGAGCAGGCTTTCCTCGTCGCCCGACACCACGCGCAGCGCCCCCTCCACCACGGTCAAATGCTCGCGACAGCCGGGGCTGTGGGGTTCGCTGTCCAAGACCCCGCCGGCCCCAAAGCTCAGATCATAGACCTCATGCTCGCCCACCGCCTCGGCCGGTGACAAGATACGGATCGAAACCGCCGTGCCACGCCCCAGAATGACAGGAGCCGCTGTGGCCCGGATCACCACGATCCCGGGCTCGGGCTTGCCTTCCAAAAGCCCTGCGAAATCAACCTGCAAAGCCTGTGTCAGGTTCCACAAGGTCGCCACCGTAGGCGAGGATTCGCCCCGCTCGATCTGGCTGACCATGCTGCGCGACACGCCCGACAGCTTGGCCACTGCATCAAGGCTCAGCCCGCGCGCCTTGCGCGCCTCGCGCAAGGAAGCGGCCAGACGGTCATGGATATCGGAACGCGGATTCATGGCCGCTACCCTGCCCAAGCCCGGGGCCGCTCGTCAACCGCAACTTCACCCTCGTCGTCGACTTCGTCGCTCCTCGGCCCTCCCGACGCGACGCCAAAGACGCAGGGAAAGGCTTAGGTGCCACAAAAGGTCACGTAATCGCCAAAGCCTTCCGGCGCGGGCAAGGCAAACCCCTCGCGCCCGGTCGCGCTGTCAAAGGGGCGGCGGATCTCGGCCACAAGGGCATGGAATGGGGCCATCTCGCCCGCTGTTGCCGCCTCCAAGGCCGCTTCGACCAGATGGTTGCGCGGGATGATTGCCGGGTTCACCTTGCGCATCGCGGCAAGATCGGGGTTCATCGCCTGCCAGCGCGCAAGCCACTCTGCCAAGCCCGGCGCCATGGCCTGCACAGCCTGCCCCCCCTCTTCCGACAGGCGGCGGAAAAACATTGTCCAATCCACACCCGACAATCCGGCCAAAAGATCGGCCACCAGCCCCGCATCCGGGGCTGCGAGCCCCAGCTTGGCCGCCATCACCGCCTGATATTCCGCCTCATAAATCCCCGCGATATCCCCCAACCGCGCATTGGCCAGATCCACGGCCCGCGCCTCGTCGCTGTCAAAAAACGGCAACAAAGCCTCGGCCAGCCGGGCCAGATTCCACCCCAGAATCAAGGGCTGGTTGGCATAGGCATAGCGCCCTTGCCGGTCGATGCTGGAAAACACCGTGCCCGGCGCATAGCCTTCCATAAAGGCGCAAGGGCCGTAATCAATCGTCTCGCCCGAGAGTGCGACATTATCGGTGTTCATCACCCCATGGACAAATCCCACTCCCATCCAGCGCGCCACAAGGCGCGCCTGCGCCCGCGTCACTGCATCAAACAGGCCCAGCGCATCATCGGCTGCCAGATGCGGATAATGCCGCGCGATGGTGTAATTCATCAGCGCGCGCAGCTTGTCCATCTCCCCGCGCGAGGCGAAAAACTGAAAGCTGCCCACCCGAATATGGCTGGCCGCAACGCGCGCCACCACAGCCCCCGGCAAGCGGTCTGCGTCGCGCCAAACCGTCTCGCCCGTGGCAACCACGGCCAGCGCGCGGGTGGTGGGAATCCCCATGGCCGCCATCGCCTCGGAAATCACATATTCGCGAAGCATCGGCCCGATCGCTGCCTTGCCGTCGCCACCGCGTGAAAACGGCGTGCGACCCGATCCTTTCAACTGAATATCCCAGCGCCGTCCCTGCCCGTCGACAATCTCGCCCAACAGATGCGCGCGCCCATCTCCCAATTGCGGAGAAAAGCCACCAAACTGATGCCCCGCATAGGCCATGGCAATCGGATCGGCACCGGGGGGCAGCTCGGCCCCCGAAAACCAACGCGCGGCATGGGATTTCACCGCAGGATCAAGGCCAAGTTCGGCCGCCAGTGCATCGTTCCACGCCAGCAACTGGGGATCGGGCGCCACATCCGGGGCCAGCCGCAGGAAACTGCCCGGCAAATCACGCACCCAAGTGTTGTCAAATCTGATCATCGCGGCCCCCGGGTTTTCCCACATGTCAGATATGACCCAGGCTCAAGCCAAAACAAGACGGAACACAGAGCGCAGGCTCTGCCCCGGCCGCCGTTCGCGCATGATGCGCGGATCAAAACTGTGAAAGATGGTCGGGGCGAGAGGATTCGAACCCCCGGCCTACGGTACCCAAAACCGTCGCGCTACCAGACTGCGCTACGCCCCGACTGCGGTCTTCCTAAACAGCTTTTGTCGGAATGAAAAGGCGTTCCACGCAAAGATCATCACGCTCGATCACGGCGGATCACATGGCCATGCCGCCTGATCGGGCGCGATCGAGGGGTGGCGCAGCACACTTCCCGGCTCAATCCCCATGGGCCTGGCCAACCCGGCATTGATCTCTAGCGCAAAAGCCACATCCGGGCCGCCATCGATCAAAGCTTCGCTCATCGGAACGGCATTTTCATGCACGCGCAAGACGCGGCCGGTCACATCGACAAAGATGATGTCCAAACCGATGGGCGTGTCTTTCATCCAAAACGTGGCGTGTTTTGGCGCGGGAAAGACAAACAGCATACCCGATGACAAAGGCAAGCTTTCGCGAAACATCAAACCGCGCGCACGCGATTGCGAATCGTCCGCGACCTCGACCGAAAAGCGCTGGATGGCCCCGGTAGCATTGCGCAGCTCAACCGTTTGAGGCGCGCATTCGGCCGCTGCGCCGCCGCCAACTGCGGCGGCAGCCAGCAAAAAGATCAAGCGCGCAGCGCGCTGTCCCATGACAAAACCTGAACGGCCATACGCCCGCGCTTGCCCTCTACGATGCGCAATCCAACCGCTTCGCCGGCCTGTAGATCGGCAAAGCCCGAGTGGCGCAGAACCTCGATATGAATAAACACATCCTCGTTGCGGCCAAAGACATTGGCAAAGCCAAAGCCCTTGCCCTTGTCAAACCACTTGACCCGTGCCGGTTCGACCGGCAGCGCCGACAAATCTTCGATTTGTTCATGCACCGCATCATCGTCGAGCGGAAATGGAGTTCCAACGGGCGGTTCGATCTTTAGAACCTCAACCGCCTGAATCCCGCGCTGGGTGCGTTGAACCGACACCGTCACGGCCGCCCCATCCGCAATCGAGCTTTGCCCGAAATTGCGCAAAATATTGGCATGCAACAAGATGTCCGATGGCTCACCCTCTGCGACGATGAACCCGAACCCCTTTGTAGGATCAAACCATTTAACGCGCCCCTGAACGGTGTGCGTCGTGCCTTCTTCTTCCGTCATGTCAGAGCCGTTTCCCCAGATAAAGCCTGATGGCCAGACTTGCCGCTAAATCTGTGCCAGTTGCAAGCCGTTTCAACTATCTTTTTGGACAGTTGCGGACTCTCTTCCGTTCACGAAGCGTGAAATTCAGGGGTTGAGACGCTGAATATTCCACGGATCGTGAATGGTTTTTCGGCTCCAGCGAAAGCGATCATGCAGGCGAAACGCCCCATCGGCCCAAAATTCGATCTCGACCGGGGTGATGCGAAACCCACCCCAAAATGGGGGGCGTTTGGGGTTTGGGCCATGGGTGACGGTGATCTTGGCAACATCGGCCATCAAAGCCCCGCGTGAGGCCAAGGGCTGCGATTGTTGGCTGGCCCATGCCCCCAGCCGCGATTGCAATGACCGCGACGTGTAATAGGCGTCCGCCTGCGGACCCTCTTCGCGCGTGACCAGCCCACGCACCCGGATTTGACGGCGCAAGGATTTCCAATGCATGACAAACGCGGCCTTGCCCGATTGGGTCAGCTCTTGACCCTTGGCGCTGCCGTAATTGGTGTAAAACACAAAGGCTGCATCCTCGATTTCTTTCAGCAAAACCATGCGCACATTTGGCAACCCATCGGGATCGACAGAGGCCAAGGCAATCGCATTGGGATCGTTCGGCTCGGTCGTTTCAGCCTCGGTCAGCCAACTCTTGGCAATCACAAAGGGATCATCGCCAGCAAAAATTCCGCTGCGGTCGGTCATGTTTGTCTTCCTTGTTTTGCGAAACTCGGCCCCCGCGCCCGGCCTTGATAGCGCCGAGGCTTTCGCCTACACGTCGATCTAACATTCAAGGGTGGGCGGGGAAGACAAAATGTCAACCGGACTGATGGCAGGAAAACGCGGTCTCATCATGGGGCTGGCCAATGACAAATCCATTGCATGGGGCATTGCCCAGCAATTGGCGGCCCATGGGGCGGAAATCGCCTTTTCCTATCAGGGAGAGGCGCTGAAAAAGCGGGTGGAACCGCTGGCCGCATCAATCGGTATGAACACCTTTGTCGAATGCGATGTGACCGATGAAGCGTCGATGGGCGCGCTTTTTGCGGAACTAGCCGCCAAATGGGGCAAGATCGACTTTTTGGTCCATGCAATCGGCTTTTCCGACAAGAACGAACTCCGCGGCCGCTATGTTGACACCACGCGCCAGAATTTCCTGATGACGATGGATATCTCGGTCTATTCCTTTACTGCAGTCTGCCAGCGCGCCGCCGCCATGATGAACGAGGGCGGCAGCCTTTTGACCCTCACCTATTACGGTGCCGAAAAGGTCATGCCGCATTACAACGTCATGGGCGTGGCCAAGGCGGGCCTTGAGGCCTCGGTCAAGTATCTGGCCGAGGATCTTGGCAAGGACGGCATCCGCGTGAACGCGATTTCTGCCGGGCCGATCAAGACTTTGGCCGCATCTGGCATCGGTGATTTCCGTTATATCATGAAGTGGAACGAGCTGAACTCGCCCCTGCGCCGCAACGTGACGCAGGATGAGGTGGGCAAGGCGGCCTTGTTCCTGTTGTCCGATCTGGGGTCTGGGACCACGGGGGAAAACCTGCATGTGGACGCGGGCTATCATGTCGTGGGCATGAAGGCCGTGGATGCGCCTGATATCGACGTGGTCACAGGCCGCAAGGAATGACGCTCACGGCCTTCCTCGCCTTTGCGCTTTTGTCGCTTTTTGCCGCCGTCAGCCCCGGCCCGGCGGTGTTGATGTCGGCGCGTACTGGCCTCAGCGAAGGCTTTCGCACCGGCGCGATGCTGGCGGCAGGCATCGGCGCGGGTGCTGTTTTTTGGGCCGCAGCGGCGATGTTCGGGCTGAATATCCTGTTCGTTGCCGCCCCTGCGCTTCTTTGGGCGCTGAAACTTGGCGGTGGGGCCTATCTTTTGTGGATGGGCTGGACGCTGTGGAAATCAGCAGCCGAGCCCTTTGTGACAGCCGACGCGCGCCCCGTGCCGCGTTCGGCCTTGTCAGCCTTTCGGCTGGGGATCTTCACCCAGCTTGCCAACCCCAAGCCCGCGGTGATGTTCTCCGCCATTTTCCTTGGCACCGTGCCGCAAGGCACCGCATTTTGGCAGTATTGCGCCCTTTTGGCCGTGATTTTTGCCAATGAATTCATCTGGAACACCGCCGTGGCGCGCATCTTCTCGCTGGATCGCACCCGCGCGGCCTATATCAGCCTGAAAACCATCATTGACCGCGCCTTTGGGGGGCTTTTGATTGCCCTCGGGGTCAGGGTCGTTGCCACCTGAGGAGCCGCATATGAATGACCGTTTGCCGCATGAAAAAGGGTTTCACGTCTCTTGGGACCAGATTCACCGCGATGCGCGTGCGCTGGCTTGGCGGCTGGATGGCAAAGGTCCGGGCGAAGGTGGAACCTGGAAGGCCGTGGTCGGCATCACGCGCGGGGGCCTTGTGCCCGCGATGATCGTCAGCCGCGAGCTGGATATCCGCGTGGTCGACACGATTTCGGTGAAATCTTATCACATGGGCGGCGGGGCCGCCGATCAGCGCAGCGAAGCGCAGGTGATCAAATCCCCTCAGGCCGAGCTGATGGGCGATGGCACCGGTATTCTGATCGTCGATGATCTGGTGGACAGCGGCAAGACGCTGGAACTGGTGCGCTCGCTTTACCCCAAGGCGCATTTTGCCACGGTTTACGCCAAGCCAAGCGGCAAGCCGCAAGTGGACAGCTATATCACCGAGGTCAGCCAAGACACTTGGATTTTCTTTCCTTGGGATATGGCGCTGCAATATGTGCAGCCCTTCCGCGGCAAGGACTGACACCTCCTCGAGCGCCTTCGGCTTCTCGTCGGGGCGCGCGCGCCCCTGCGAAGAGCGGCGCAGCCGACGATGAGCAAGGATAGACAATGACCCACCCGCTGAACCCCGCCATGGCCGCCACCTTTGCCCCGCCCGTCATGGAGGCGCGGCGCTGGTTGACCGGTGTGACCTTCCCGCCCGAACGCCCGCTCATCAACGTCAGTCAAGCCGCGCCGGTTGAAAGCCCGCCCTTGGGCCTGCGCCAGGCGCTGGCCGAGTCCGCTCTTAACAATCCCGACGCGCATCTTTACGGCCCCGTCCTTGGCCTGCCTGCCCTGCGCGCCGAAATCGCGCAGCAGTGGTCGGCGGCATATGGCGGTGTGATCCAGCCAGATCAGGTGGCCATCACCCAAGGCTGCAATCAGGCCTTTTGCGCCGTCATGGCCACGCTGGCCGGGGCGGGGGATGAGGTGATTTTGCCAACCCCTTGGTATTTCAACCACAAAATGTGGTTGGACATGCAAGGTGTCAAAACGGTGCCCCTGCCCGCAGGCCCCGGCCTTATCCCCATGGCCGAGGATGCCGCCAAGCTGATCACCGACCGCACCCGCGCCATTGTGCTGGTGTCACCGAACAATCCCGGTGGCAGCGAATACCCCGCCGAAACGCTGGCGGCCTTCCATGCCTTGGCCCGCGCACGCGGCCTTGCCCTGATCGTCGATGAAACCTACCGCGATTTCGATAGCCGCACGGGGCGCCCGCATGATCTGTTCACCGATCCCGACTGGCAGCGCGATTTCATCCATCTTTACTCTTTCTCCAAGACCTATCGCTTGACCGGGCATCGTGTGGGCGCCGTCGTCGCAGGCATCGACCGTTTGGCAGAGATTGAGAAATTCCTCGACACCGTTGCCATTTGCCCCAGCCAATTGGGCCAGATTGGCGCGCTGTGGGGGATGCAGAACCTGTCGCAATGGGTGGCCGGCGAGCGGGCTGAAATCCTTGCCCGACGCCGCGCGATGGAGACAGGCTTTTCCGCCCTGCCCGATTGGAAGCTTTTGGGCTGCGGGGCCTATTTTGCCTATGTCGAACATCCCTTTGCTTTGGCCTCCGACGCCTTGTGCAAACGGCTGGTGGCAGAGGCCGGGCTTTTGATGCTGCCCGGCACCATGTTCCAGCCCGAGGGCTCGGCCGATGGCAAACGCCAGATCCGCATTGCCTTTGCCAATGCAGATGCCGCCGGGATCGCGGAAATGTTCCGCCGTCTGGCCGCTTGGCAGCCCTAGGGCCATCTTGCCCCGCATCGCCTGACCGAATAGACAGTCTGGCAATCCTTTCACCCTGTCCGGGAAAGCCATACCGATGTCAAAAGCACCGCACTCTGCCGACCAAGACGACACCCCGCGCAAGAAAAAGCGCGGCGCGGGCCTGTTGGTCTGGATATTGGTGGCGATGCTGATCGCGGGGCTTAGCGGTTTTGGCGTTGAAAACTTTGGCGGCGCGACTGCGAAGATTGGCCGCGTGGGCGACACCGAGATCGACGCCAATGATTACGCCCGCGAAATGCAGGCGCAGATCACAACTCTGACGCGCCAATTTGGTGCCCCCGTGTCGATGGCCGATGCGCGCAGTTTCGGGATTGATCGGCAGGTTTTGGCGGGTCTGGTAAACCGGGCGGCCTTGGACGATGAGGCGGCCCGCCTTGGCCTTTCGGTGGGCGATGCCACCGTGGCGGCAGAACTGGCCGCGATTTCCGCTTTTCAGGGGATCAAGGGCGGCTTTGACCGCCAGACCTATGCGCTGACGCTGCAACAAAACGGCACCAACGAGGCCGAGTTTGAAAGCAATCTGCGTCGCGATGTGGCGCGCTCCTTGCTTACGGGGGCGGTGGCAGGCGGGGTCGTGGCACCAGAGCCGATGACAAATGCGCTCTTTGCTTGGGCCGGGGAACAGCGCAGCTTTAGCCTGTTGGTGATCGAGGAAAGCGCCCTTGACGCGCTTTTGCCCGCCCCGACCGCGGCCGAGGTGCAGGCGCATTATGACGCCAACCTCGCAAGCTATACCCGACCCGAAGCCAAGCGCATCGAATATGCCGCTCTTTTGCCGGCAACTCTGGCCCCCACGATGGAGGTGCCCGACGAAGACGTGCAAAAAGCCTATAACGCCCGGCTTTCGGAATTCGTCATCCCCGAAAAGCGCCTTGTCGAGCGGCTGGTTTTCCCCGATGACGCCGCCGCTGCCGCCGCCAAGGCCAAGCTGGACCAAGGGGCCAGCTTTGAAGATCTGGTCGCCGAGCGCGGACTGACGCTGGAAGATATCGACCTTGGCGATGTCACCCGCGATGAGTTGGCTGCGGCGGGTGATGCGGTATTTGCATTGACCGAACCCGGTGTGGTGGGCCCCTTGCCCTCGGCCCTTGGGCCGGCCCTTTTCCGAATGAACGCCGTGCTGGCTGCACAGGAAACCACGCTTGAGGCGGCGCGCCCGGAACTCTTGGCACTGTTGCAAACCGACGCCGCCGCCCGCACCATTGCCGACAAGATCGAGGCGATTGACGATGCTTTGGCAGGCGGTGCCGCACTGGCCGACCTTTCCACGGAATTCGGCATGACCCTTGCGATGACCGACTATGCGCCCGGTGCTGATGACAATGACCCGATCACCGCCTTTAACGCCTTCCGCAGTGCCGCTGAAAAGCTTGCAGAAGGTGACTTCCCCGAGGCGATCGTGCTGGAAGATGGTGGGATTGTGGCGATGCAACTGGTGGAAATTGTGCCGCCCAGCCCGGTGCCCTTGGACAAGATCACCGACAAAGTGACCGAGGATACGCGCACCGCCAATTTGGCCACGGCGCTGGCGGCCAAAGGCGCTGCGGCAAAGGCCGCGGTTGACGCAGGGGCCAGCTTGGAAAGCCAAGGCAGCGTGGTCGCTGTTGCGGCCACCGAGCGTCAAGCCACGCTGGACGTAGGTCCAGCTGTGGTTTTGACCACCGCCTTCCAGATGCAGCCGGGCGAAGTGCGGCTGATCGAGAGTGGCGAGTTTGTCGCCCTATTGCGTCTGGACACGATCCTTGCGGCTGATCCCACCTCTGAGATGGGCAAAGATCTGAAAGACGCCATTCGCCAAAATGTCCAAAGCGCCATCGCGCAGGATCTGGCGGCGCTTTACACCGCCACGGTCGGGCAGCAGGCGGGGATCTCGCTGGATCAAGCGGTAATTGATGCCGTAAACACCCAGCTTGGCAATTAAGGGGGTCCGATGCGCCTGGAGCCCAGCTTTGAAGCCTTTGAAACCGCTTGGGGACAGGGGAAAAATCAGGTCGTCTTTGCCCGGCTCGCGGCCGATCTGGATACGCCTGTCAGCCTGATGCTGAAACTGGCAGAGGCGCGGCCTGATACCTTTGTGCTGGAATCCGTGACCGGAGGTGAAGTGCGCGGGCGCTATTCGATTATTGGCATGAAGCCCGATCTGATCTGGCAATGCCATGGCGAGACAAGCCGCATCAATCGCGAGGCCCGGTTTGACAAAGCCGCCTTTTCTGATTTGCCCGGACATCCTCTAGAGACGCTGCGCGCCCTTTTGTCCGAATGCCGCATTGATCTGCCCGAAGGGATGCCGGCTGTCTCGGCCGGGCTTTTTGGGTATCTTGGCTATGACATGATCCGGCTGGTCGAACACCTGCCCGATGTGAACCCCGACCCCTTGGGCCTGCCCGATGCCGTTCTGATGCGCCCGTCGGTTGTGGCGGTTTTGGACGGGGTCAAGGGCGAGGTGACGCTGGTCGCGCCCGCTTGGGTCGGATCAGGCCTCTCGGCGCGTGCCGCCTATGCCCAAGCGGCAGAGCGGGTGATGGATGCGCTGCGCGATCTGGATCGCGCGCCCGCCGCGCCACGGGAGTTGAGCCGGGATGATCAGGGCGCAACGGCGGCGACTGCTGATATGGTGTCGAATTTCACCCATGCGGGCTATCTTGCCGCGGTGGAAAAGGCCAAAGACTACATCCGCGCCGGTGATATTTTTCAGGTCGTGCCCTCGCAGCGTTGGACGCAGCGCTTTGAGCTGCCGCCCTTTGCCCTTTACCGCAGCCTGCGCCGCACCAACCCTTCGCCCTTCATGTTCTTTTTCAACTTTGGTGGGTTTCAGGTGGTGGGCGCATCGCCCGAAATTCTGGTGCGGCTGCGCGATGGCGAGGTGACGGTGCGCCCGATTGCGGGCACTCGCAAGCGCGGGGCCACGCCCGAGGAGGACAAGGCGCTGGAGCTGGATCTTCTGGCCGATCAAAAAGAGCTGGCGGAACATCTGATGCTTTTGGATCTCGGTCGCAACGATGTGGGACGCGTGGCCAAGCTGGGCACCGTGCGCCCCACCGAGAAATTCATCATCGAGCGCTATTCCCACGTCATGCATATCGTGTCCAACGTCGTGGGTGAGATTGCCGAGGGGCAAGACGCCTTGTCGGCCCTTTTGGCGGGCCTGCCTGCGGGCACCGTCTCGGGCGCGCCCAAGGTGCGCGCGATGGAAATCATCGACGAGTTGGAACCCGAAAAGCGTGGCGTCTATGGCGGTGGTGTCGGCTATTTTGCCTGCAACGGCGAGATGGATTTCTGCATCGCGCTGCGCACGGCCGTGTTGAAGGATGACAAGCTTTACATTCAGGCCGGGGGTGGCGTGGTCTATGACAGCGACCCCGAGGCGGAATATCAAGAAACGGTCAACAAGTCCCATGCCTTGCGCCGCGCAGCACAAGATGCGGGCCTTTTCGACCGGCGCGGCAATAGCTGATCGACAGTGATTTCATGGAACGGCTGCGCCGTAAGCAGGTCCTCGCCGGCGCGGGTGCCCCGCTTTGCTCAGGAATGGGGGCCCTGCCCCCAAACCCCCGGAGTATTTGGCGAAGGGCAAGGGCGAAAGGTCGGACATTCAGGATCATCTGCAACTGGTATATTTGGCCTGCGATCTTGCGCCGAGGCCATCTTTGGGTGCCGACTTCCCCACCGCAAAGCGCGAGAAATGCGGCAGGCAATCAGCGGGTCGTCATCACCGCCGTGATCGGTGCAAGGGCCACCGAACTCGCGCGCCCTTCGACCGCCCATTCCATCAGCGCCGTGATCGTCGCCTCGCGCGCAGTCCCGATCACCACCACCCGGCCCTCTTGCGCGGCCTTGAACGCGGCGCGGTCCAGATAGCGACGGATCAGCGGGCTGTTTTCCTCCTCGGCGTCCAGCGTGCGAAAGACCGTGGCCGCCGGCAGCCCTTCGCGTCGTGCAACCTGATCTGCGGCATTCAATCCGCGATCAAAGGTGACCAAGCCCAGGCCACGATCGGTGAGATGGGTGATGATCTCGGCGGAAAGGCCACGGTTGTTTTGAAACCGCGCCTCGGCAGTGTCAATCAGTGCCACTGCTTCGGGCATGAGGTCTTGGAGCCCGGCAAAGCTTTGTTCAAGATCTGCAGCTGTGGCCCCTTGGGGAATGCCGGTGGCCAGCATCACCACCTCTTGGCCCGCATCGCGGTAGATCTTTGCGGCCTCTGACGCGCCCGGTTGCATGGGATCGAGCACAAAGCTGATCGGCAATGGCAAGGCCGCAAGCTCGGCCCGAGGCACGTCTTGGGCCCCTGAATCGAGGAGCAGAACCGCGAATAAGGGCTTTGCCGATGGGTTTTCAAAGCTGCGGGCGAAGCGTTTGAAGGCGGGCAAATCGGCGGCCGATGCGGCTGGTTCTGGCGCGGGGTTTGTGCTGGTGATGGTGGGCAGGCGACCGGTGGTCACCCCCGTTACCGGTTTTTCTGCAAGTCCGGCATCGGGGAGCAATGTCGAAAGCCTGCCCGTCGCGCCAACTGGTGCCTCGTCTGCGGTCTCCACACTGGCTGATGCGGCGGGGTCCTCATCCACGGCCCCCGGGATATCGGCATCCGCATCTGGCGAGGTGATTTGTGGCAAGGGCGTCGTGTCAGCACCGACGTCTGGGGCGGCGGCGATCCCTGTTTCCGCCTTGGCCTCCAGCTGCGAGGGATCTGCGGGTGCGGGGTCAATGATCGGCGCAGAAGGCTCATCTGTCAGCGCGGCCAGCTCGGGGGTGGCGGAGGAGGCAAGAGGGGCTTGCGGAGCGTCCATGGGCTGCAAAAGCGGCTCGTCCGACGGTGCAGTCGCCTCGGCAAGGCTGGCCGGCGCATCCATGGGCGCGGGTGCGATGTCTTCTGCATCGGCAGCGTTGGAGATGGCCGCCCCATTGGCCGCTGTGTCGTCTGAACCTGACTGCTCTTCAGGTGCTGTCTGAATTATATCCGTCGCATCACCCGGCTCTGAGGCCTGTTGCGTGCTGTCCCCATCTGCCGGGGTTGGAAGTGCCTGCTCGTTTGCATTTTCAGCATCGGGCGCCTCAACCCCGGCCAAATCGCCCCGCACACCCGCAGGCCCAGCGGCTGGCAGCATGGCTTGGCTGACCACAGCCAGACCCGCCGATACCACAATGCCGCCCAAGACAGCGCCCTTCACAAAATCCACAACCACGCTTTGCCTCCACACAGCTGCGGCTTAAGGCCTTGACGCCCCTTGCCTGCTCTGGGCATCTATAGCCGACCCACGCGCGTCCTTCATCCCCTTTCCGCCAAGGCCAAGCAAGATGCTGCTTTTGATCGACAACTACGACAGCTTTACCTACAATCTTGTGCATTATCTGGGCGAATTGGGCGCAGATGTGCAGGTTCTGCGCAATGACGCACTCTCGGTGGACGAGGCTTTGGCCCTGAAGCCCGAACTGATCGTGCTGTCTCCGGGCCCTTGCGACCCCGCTCAGGCGGGCATTTGCATCCCTCTGACGCGTGCGGCGGCCGCCGCTGATGTGCCGCTTTTGGGCGTTTGCCTTGGGCATCAAACCATTGGTGAGGCTTTTGGCGGCGATGTCATCCGCTGTCATGAGATCGTGCATGGCAAGATGGGGGCGATGCATCACGAGGGAAAAGGCATGTTCCGCGGCCTGCCCTCGCCTTTCGCGGCCACCCGCTATCACTCGCTGGTGGTGGACCGCAAAACCCTGCCCGAGTGTCTTGAGGTCACCGCTTGGCTGGAAGACGGCACCATCATGGGCCTGCGTCACCGCGAAAAGCTGATCGAAGGCGTGCAGTTTCACCCCGAATCCATTGCCTCGGAACATGGCCATCAGCTCTTGAAGAACTTTCTTGATGCGGCGAAAGCAAAGGTTCCGGCATGAGCGATACCCTAAAACCCCTAATCGGCATCGCCGCCACCCGCCCGCTGACCCGTGAGGAGGCAGAGGCGGCCTTCACCGCATTGTTCGAAGGCGAGGCCACCCCAGCCCAAATGGGCGGGTTTCTCATGGCGCTGCGCGTGCGCGGTGAGACGGTGGATGAATATGCCGCCGCCGCCAGCGTGATGCGCGCCAAATGCAACCCGGTGAAGGCCCCGGCCGGCGCGATGGACATCGTCGGCACCGGTGGCGACGGCAAGGGCACGCTGAACATCTCGACCGCCACCGCCTTTGTCGTGGCCGGTGCCGGTGTGCCGGTGGCCAAACACGGCAACCGCAACCTTTCGTCGAAATCCGGCGCGGCGGACGCGCTGACCGAGATGGGCCTCAATGTCATGGTCGGCCCAGAAGTGGTGGAGCGCTGCCTCAACGAGGCCGGGATCGGCTTCATGATGGCGCCGATGCACCACCCCGCCACCCGCCATGTGGCACCCGTGCGGATGGAACTTGGGACACGAACGATCTTCAACATCCTTGGGCCCTTGACCAACCCGGCCGGGGTAAAACGCCAGTTGACCGGGGCCTTTTCCGCTGCCCTGATCCGTCCCATGGCGGAAACCCTGCGCGCGCTCGGCTCGGAAAAAGCCTGGCTTGTGCATGGTGGCGATGGCTCGGATGAGCTGTCGATCGTTGCCCCCTCACCCGTGGTCGAGTTGAACGCCGGCGAGATCCGCGAATTCACCGTTCACCCCGAAGATGCCGGCCTGCCCGCCTACCCGTTCGAGGCGATTCAGGGCGGCACACCCGCCGAGAACGCCGTGGCCTTTCGCGCGCTGCTGGAGGGGGCCAAGGGCGGGTTCCGCGATGCGGTTCTTTTGAACGCATCCGCGGCACTGGTGGTGGCAGATCGCGCAAAGACCCTGAAAGAAGGCGTTGAAATCGCAAAGGAAAGCCTGGACTCGGGCCGTGCCAAGGCCAAGATCGAGATGCTGGCCCGCCTGACGCATGGCTAAGATCCCGGCCCCGCCCGAAAGCTGGACCGATCTGCCCTTTTTCTCCAGCCATTGGCCCGCGCTGCATGACCGCCTTGCCGCAGCTCCCGCTTGGCAGCCTGCCGACCCATTCCGCGCCCTGCGCCTGACCCCGCGCGAGAACACCCGCGTGGTGATCCTTGGCCAAGACCCCTATCCAACGCCCGGCCGCGCGACAGGGCTTGCTTTCTCCTTCCCGCCCGGCGAAGGCGCGCAACATTCGCTGAAAAACATCCTTGCAGAACTTGCCCAAGACATCGGCCAGACGAAGTCCGATGGCGATCTGACATCTTGGGCCAGCCAAGGTGTGCTGCTGCTCAACACCGTCCTGACCGTGCCTCTCAACGCGGCGAACGGCCATAAGGGCTGGGGTTGGGAACCGCTTGTCACCCAGATCCTCACCCGCTTGGCCCATGACGGGCCAAAAGCCTTCCTCCTCTGGGGCAGCCCTGCCCAAAAGCTCACCGCCGGGCTGCCGCGCCAAGGTCACCTCTTTTTAACCGCACCCCACCCCTCACCGCTCTCGGCCCATCGCGGCTTTTTCGGCTCCCGGCCCTTCTCCACCATCAACCGCTGGCTTGCGGAGATGGGCCAAAACCCCATCGATTGGGCGGCCTAAGCCTTCCCTTCCCCGCCCCCAAAGGCTACACATTCCCAAACCCATGCCTTCAATGTGGCTCAAATATCCCACGGGGGTCCGGGGGTGTGAAACCCCCGGGGGCTGGCCAAAAGGAACCACGCATGTCGACCATTCTTGACCGCATCAAGACCTACAAGCTTGAGGAAGTTGCCGCCCGCAAGGCCGCAAAACCGCTCGCCGATGTCGAGGCCGCCGCCAAGGCAGCCCCTGCCCCGCGCGGCTTTGCCCGCGCCCTGTCTGATGCGGCGACCTCTGGCTATGGGCTGATTGCCGAGATCAAGAAGGCCAGCCCCTCCAAGGGCCTCATTCGCGCCGATTTCAACCCGCCCGATCTCGCGCGGGCTTATGAGGCGGGCGGCGCCACCTGCCTGTCGGTCCTGACCGACACGCCCTCCTTCCAAGGCGAGGACAGTTTTCTGACCGCCGCCCATGACGCGGTGAAACTCCCCTGCCTGCGCAAGGATTTTCTTTACGACACCTATCAGGTGGCCGAGGCGCGCGCGCTTTCGGCCGATTGCATCTTGATCATCATGGCCTCGGTCTCGGATGCCCAGGCGCAAGAGCTGGAACATGCCGCCTTTGCCCATGGCATGGATGTGCTGATCGAAGTGCATGACCGCGCCGAGTTGGACAGGTCGACGGCGTTGAAATCCCCCCTCATCGGTATCAACAACCGCAACCTTCATACCTTCGACGTCACGCTGCAAACCACGCGCGACCTTGCCCGCCATGTGCCCGAGGATCGACTGATCGTCTCGGAATCAGGCCTTTTCACCCCTGCCGATCTGGCCGATGTCGCGGCCTATGGCGCGCGCTGCTTCCTCATCGGCGAGGCCCTGATGCGTCAGGCGGATGTGACCGCCGCCACCCGCGCGATCCTCGCCCGGCCCCTGACTTCGGAGGGCGGCGCGTGACCAATCCGCTCAGCCATTTCGACGCCCAAGGTCAGGCCCATATGGTCGATGTGTCGCAAAAGCCCGTCACCGACCGTGTGGCCGTCGCACGAGGCCAGGTGGTGATGAGCGCCGAAACCCTTGCCCTCATCACCTCGGGCAGCGCCAAGAAGGGCGATGTTTTGGGCATCGCGCGGCTTGCGGGCATCATGGGGGCCAAGAAAACAGCCGATCTGATCCCGCTTTGTCACCCCTTGCCCATCACCAAGGTCGCGCTGGAGCTGACCCCAGACGCGAACCTTCCCGGCATCGTGGTTGAGGCCACGGTGAAAACCGGCGGCCAGACCGGGGTTGAGATGGAGGCGCTGACGGCTGTCTCAGTCGCCTGCCTCACGATCTATGACATGGTCAAAGCGGTAGAAAAATCCATGCGGATCGAAGGCATTCGCCTGATCTTGAAAGAGGGCGGCAAATCCGGCCGCTATGAGGCCGAGGCATGATCACCGTTGACGAGGCGCTCGCACGTTGCTTTTCGCTTGTGACGATCTTGCCAAGCGAAACTGTCGCTTTACGCCAAGCCGCAGGCCGGGTGCTGGCCAACCCTGCCATTGCGCGGCTAACCCAACCCCCCTTTGATGCCAGCGCCATGGACGGTTACGCGCTTGGGCGCGCCGCCGAGGCAAATGCCCGTTTTACGGTGATCGGCGAGGCGGGCGCAGGTCATGCGTTTGATCGCCCGCTCGGGCCCGATCAGGCCGTGCGTATCTTTACAGGCGCCCCGCTGCCGCAAGGCGCTGAAACCATTGCGATTCAAGAAGATGTCACCGTCTCTGGGCCACAAATCACCTTGACCGCATCGGCCAAACCCGGCGCCCATATTCGCAAACGCGGGCAAGATTTTGTGCAAGGCGATGTGCTGTCTGCGCCCCGCCGTCTGACGTCGAAAGACCTCGCCCTTCTGGCCGCAATGAACATCCCAAGCGTCACCGCCTATCGTCGCCCTGTGGTCGCGCTGATTGCAACCGGCGATGAATTGGTGATGCCCGGCGACACCCCCGGCCCGGATCAGATCGTTGCCTCGAACCTCTTCGCGCTTGAGGCGATGGCGCGCGCCGAAGGGGCAGATGTGCGGATGCTGCCCATTGCGCGCGACACCGAAGACGAGTTGTCCCAAGTCTTTCACCTTGCCCAAGGGGCCGATCTGATCGTCACCATTGGCGGTGCGTCGGTGGGCGATCACGATCTGGTCGGCAAAGTCGCAGCAGATCTGGGGCTCGAGCGGGCCTTTTGGAAAATCGCCATGCGTCCGGGCAAGCCCTTGATGGCAGGGCGTCTTGGCCCAGCCTTGATGCTGGGTCTGCCGGGCAATCCCGTGTCGGCCATTGTCTGCGGCCATCTTTTCATGCTGCCGATGCTGCGCGCGATGCAGGGTCTTCAGCCCGCACCCGCACCCACCCAGCGCGCCATTTTGGCCGAAGATGTCGGCCCCGCCGGGCCGCGGGTGCATTACATGCGCGCCCGCCTGACCCCCGGCAACGGCTTGCCGCAGATTGCGCCCTTTGCCTCGCAAGACAGCGCGCTGTTGCGCATCCTGACCCAGGCCGATGCGCTGCTGATCCGCCCAATGGACGACGGCCCACGCCGCGCGGGCGAGATGGTTGACTATCTGCCGCTGTAACAGCTTTGCAGTTTTTCTTGACACAAGCCGGGAACAAGGGCAGAACATAAGGGAAACATAGGCCACGGGGTGTGGAATGCTGACGCGCAAACAGTTGGAACTTCTCGATTTCATCAAAACCCGGATGGACCGCGATGGTGTTCCTCCCTCATTTGACGAGATGAAGGATGCGCTGGATTTGCGCTCCAAATCTGGCATCCACCGGCTGATCACCGCCTTGGAAGAGCGCGGCTTTATCCGCCGATTGGCCCATCGCGCGCGCGCCTTGGAAATCTTGAAACTGCCTGAGGCGATGGAAAAGCCCGGTTTCATCGCCGGGGGCTTTTCGCCCAAGGTGATTGCGGGTGACAAGGTGGACCCGCCCCGTGCCGCCCTGCCGATTGAGGCGATCCATGCAATGGAACTGCCCGTCATGGGCCGCATTGCCGCCGGTGTCCCGATTGAGGCGATCAGCCATGTTTCCCATCATGTGGCGGTGCCGGGCAGCATGTTGGCAGGCCGTGGCCAGCATTATGCGCTGGAAGTCAAAGGCGATTCGATGATCGAGGCGGGCATCAACGATGGTGACATCGTGGTGATCCGCGAACAGAACAGCGCCGAAAACGGTGAGATCGTTGTGGCCTTGGTCGAAGACCACGAAGCCACACTCAAGCGCTTCCGCCGCAAAGGAAATATGATCGCGCTTGAGGCAGCGAACCCTGCCTATGAAACCCGCGTGTTCCCCGATCACATGGTCAAGGTGCAGGGTCGGCTGGTTGGCCTGATCCGAAACTATTGATCCGAATAAAGGGCCCGGCTTGCAATTGGGATAGCTGGGCGTTGCAAGGTCGCAAGCCCGTTTGGATTTGCGGCCTTTGGTTTTGGTGACAAGATTGGCAAGATTGGCTGGTCGCTTTGTCCCGCCCAAATGCGCGCCTTGCGCGCGGCAGGGGTGAAGATCAGATCCTCCCCGCGCTGCGATAAGGCCAAGGCCCCTGTTTTTCGCAACAGCCCCAGATCGATCAACAGGCAGTCTTTAGACACAGGCGCTGGCGCGACACCCGCATAGATCACCAGATCCGAAGTTGAACAGGCTTGCGTCACATCAATGCCCTGCCCCGACAGAATGAGGCCGCGAAGCTTATTGGGCTGCCCACAATCCGCGCTGGCGCAACTGTCAGATTGATCTGCGCCAGATGTAACAATCTCAAAGGACCGCGCGGTGTTCGGCCCCGCAAAGCCCGATCGGGCATATGCAGCCGCCTGCGTCGCAAGATCGCCGTCCTTTTCCAGCCAATTCACCGCCGTAAATCCGGCCCCCCTGTCGCGCGACAAGGCCCGGCCTTCGGGCCCCATAAGCCCCACCAGCCGCCCATCGCCACTGATCAGCAAAATCGGCCGGTCCGCTGCGGCCCAGAACCCAAGGGCCACGGCCAATGGCAGTACCGCAAACCCGCGCGCCCGCCCCGGCATCAAAACCGCCCAAAGCCCTGCAACAGTGATCAAGGGCATCACCCAAGGCCCCGGTGCGGCGATCGGGGTCACAGCCCCCTCCAATCCCGCAACCCAATGCGCGACAAACAAGATCCAACGCGCCGCCAGCTCCATCAGCCAAAGCGCGGGCATCGCCAAGCCAAAGGGGGCCAAAATGGCCGCCATCGCACCGGCCGCCATCAGAACACTCATACTCGGGACAGTCAGAAGATTGGCCAATAGCCCGTAATCGGTGAATCGATTGAAATTCGCAGCCGCATAGGGCGCGGTCGCCAAACCTGCCACGACTGATGACAAAACCAGCGTGAACACCGGCATCACCCACCGTGGCAAGCGTTCGCGCATCACCCGCCCATCCAGCGCGGCAAAGGCCGCAATCAGCGCCACGGTGGCGGCAAACGACAGCTGGAACCCCGGCTCCAGCAGGCTTTCGGGCTGCCACAGCAACAGCACAATCCCCGCCAGCGCCACCGACCGCATACTGAGCGCCCGGCGATCAAAAAGCACCGCCCCGAGCATCACCGACACCATCAGAAACGCCCGCTCAGTTGCGACATTCGAACCTGAAAGCAACAGGTAAAACAGCGCCACCCCAAAGGCCACGACCGCCGCCAGCTTTTTGGTCGAAACCCGCAAAGCAACAACCGGCACAAGTGCCAACCCATGACGCAGAAGCACAAAAACAAAGCCGGTCAGGAACACCATGTTCATGCCCGAAATTGCCAAAAGATGCGCCAAATTCGAATCGCGCAACGCCTCAACCGTGTCTTTTGTGATGCCCGAGCGATCCCCGGTCATCGCCCCACTGGCAAACGCCCCCGCATCACCGGGCAAGGCGGTCATGATGCCACGCGACAGATAGATCCGCATGCGGTTGATCAGATCGGCCCCCGGCATTGGGTTTTCCCACAAGACAACCGGGGTGCGAGCATAGCCAACCCCGCCAAGCCCATCGAAAAACGCCATGCGGCGAAAGTCGAACCCGCCGGGTTCTGTCGGCCCCTCGGGTGCGGCAAGCCGCGCGGTGACCATCACCACCTGCCCCGGATCGGGCGACACCGTCACCGCCCCCACCGACACCCGCACCCGCGCAGGCGTTTTATCGGGTGGCAAATCCAGCACCACCCGATCCAAGGTCAAGCGCAGCGCATCCGAAGCGGAGCGATCCATTTGCACAATCCGCCCCTGCACCGGGCCGTAATAGGGCCGCTCCAGCATCGGGGCGGCCACGCTATGGGCACGCAGCCCCACCACCAGAAAACCCAAGGCTGTGCAGGCACAGGCCAGGATCAAGGGCCTTGCCAATTCTGGCCCCCAGCGCGCGCCAACCACGCCCAGCACTAAGGCCACAAACGCCACCACATAGACGCCAAACCCCGGTTCATGCGGCAGGGCAAACCACAGGCCGATTCCCGCCGCCATGAACACCGGCACCCATGGAAAGAGCGTGCCGCGCAATGCCACAAGCGCCTGAAGCGGCCAAAGCAGCCTGCCCAAACCGGCCCCAAAGATTGCCCTGCCCCGTCCGGCCACCTTGTTTTGCGCCCCATGATTGCCTAAAGCTCGCGCATCCTAACCAGCCCTTGGTTTCCGAAAGGTTAATCGCGCATGTCCGCCTCGCAGATCGTTACCCGCTTTGCCCCCTCGCCCACCGGTTATCTGCACATCGGCGGCGGGCGCACCGCGCTGTTCAACTGGCTTTATGCGCGTGGTCGCGGTGGAAAATTCCTGTTGCGGATTGAAGATACCGACCGCGAGCGTTCAACCCCCGAGGCGACGGCCGCCATTCTCAAGGGCCTGACTTGGCTGGGTCTGGACTGGGACGGCGAGGTGGTCAGCCAGTTTGAGCGCAAGGATCGGCACGCGGCCGTCGCCCATGAAATGCTGGCGCGCGGGACCGCCTATAAGTGCTTTTCCACCGCCGAAGAGATCGCCGCCTTCCGCACCGAGGCCGAGGCCAAGGGCGCAAGCTATGCCGTCTTCCAAAGCCCGTGGCGCGACGCAGACCCCGCCAGCCACCCCGATGCGCCCTTTGCCATTCGCATGAAGGCCCCCCGCACAGGCGAGACGGAAATTCGCGACGAAGTTCAGGGAATCGTAACGATCAAGAACGAGACTTTGGACGACATGATCGTTCTACGCTCGGATGGCACGCCGACCTATATGCTGGCCGTGGTGGTGGACGATCACGATATGGGCGTGACCCATGTGATCCGGGGAGATGACCATCTGAACAATGCCGCACGCCAGCAAATGGTGTATACCGCCATGGGGTGGACGGTGCCGGTCTGGGCCCATATCCCGCTGATCCATGGGCCGGATGGCAAAAAGCTGTCCAAACGCCATGGGGCAACGGGCGTTGAGGAATATCAGGCCATGGGCTACCCCGCCGCGGGCATGCGCAACTATCTGACGCGACTTGGCTGGGCGCATGGCGATGCGGAAATCTTCACCACCGCCGAGGCGTTGCAGATGTTCGATCTGAAGGGAATCGGTCGCGCTCCTGCCCGGCTGGATTTCAAAAAGCTGGAAAACACCTGCGGGCATCATATGGCGATGACGCCGGATGCTGCACTGCTGCATGAACTTGATGGTTTTTTGGCGGCGGCAGGCAAGCCCAAGCTGACAGATCTGCAACGAGACCGCCTGTCGCGGGGGCTTTACTGCATCAAAGATCGTGCAAAAACCTTCCCGGAACTTCTTGAAAAAGCACAGTTTGCGCTGACATCGCGTCCGGTTGTGGTCGATGAGGCTGCGGCCAAGTCGCTTGATACGGTATCCCGTGGTATACTGAAATCATTGACGCCGCGCCTGCAAAATGCTAGCTGGACAAAAGAGGGGTTAGAAGCAATCCTCAACGATGCTGCCGCAGAAAACGGGATTGGTTTTGGCAAACTGGCCGCCCCGCTGCGGGCGGCTTTGGCGGGGCGCAGTGCCACACCTTCGGTGTTTGACATGATGCTTGTCATCGGTCGAGATGAGACAATTGCCCGGTTGACGGACGCCGGGGCCTAGGCGGCTCTGCATCCGCAGCCCGCACAAAACGCAGCGCGGCATTGGGCAAAAGCCCGCCGCGCCCATGATGGGGGACGGAAGATGGCCGAACAGATCAAGACCGCGACACTCAGCCTTGATGGCAAAACCTATGACTTGCCGGTTTATGCGCCCACCTTGGGGCCAGAGGTGCTTGATATCGGCAAGCTTTACGCCCAAGCAGATGTGTTCACCTTCGACCCCGGCTTTACCTCGACGGCCGCTTGCGAAAGCGCGATCACTTACATCGATGGCGACAAAGGAGAGCTGTTGCACCGCGGCTATCCCATTGAGCAGCTTGCCAAACAGTCAAATTACCTAGAGGTTTGCTATCTGCTGCTCTATGGCGAATTGCCGACATCTGCGCAGATGGCGGATTTTGAGGCACGGGTCACGCGCCACACCATGGTGCATGAACAGATGCACAACTTCTTCCGTGGCTTCCGCCGCGACAGCCACCCGATGGCCACCATGGTGGGCGTTGTGGGCGCAATGTCGGCCTTCTACCACGACAGCCTTGACATCAATGACCCCTGGCAGCGCGAAGTGGCCGCCATCCGCATGATCGCCAAACTGCCGACGATCGCGGCCATGGCCTATAAATATTCCATCGGCCAACCCTTTGTGTACCCGAAGAATTCGCTCAGCTATGCGGGCAATTTCCTGCATATGTGCTTTGCGGTTCCGGCCGAAGACTATGTGGTGAACCCGGTCCTCGAAAAGGCGATGGACCGGATCATGATGCTCCATGCCGACCACGAACAAAACGCCTCCACCTCCACGGTGCGTCTGGCGGGCTCGTCGGGCGCCAACCCCTTTGCCTGCATCGCGGCGGGCATCGCCTGCCTTTGGGGCCCGGCCCATGGCGGCGCCAATCAGGCCTGCCTTGAGATGCTGAAGGAAATCGGCACGGTTGACCGCATTCCCGAATATGTCGACAAGGCCAAGGACAAGAATTCAGGCTTCCGCCTCATGGGCTTTGGCCACCGGGTCTATAAAAACTTTGACCCCCGCGCGACGGTTATGAAAGAATCGGCCGATGAGGTTCTGGCGCTCTTGGGCGTTGACAACAACCCTCTGCTGCAAGTCGCCAAAGAGTTGGAACGTATCGCGCTCTCGGATGAGTATTTCATCTCGAAAAAGCTTTACCCCAATGTCGATTTCTACTCGGGCATCATCCTCGAGGCCATGGGCTTCCCCACCGCCATGTTCACCCCGATCTTCGCCATCTCGCGCACCGTCGGCTGGATTTCGCAGTGGAAGGAAATGATCGGCGAAAAGAACCAAAAGATCGGCCGCCCGCGCCAGCTTTATGTTGGCGCGCCCAAGCGCGATTATGTCGATCTGCGCCACCGCTAAGACCGCAGCGCATCTTTAAACCGGGGCGGCCTGCATCGGGCCGCCCTTTGCTTTTTCCCTTGCCAATCCTCAGCCCCCGCCTTCAATGTGGCGCAAATATCCCACGGGGGTCCGGGGGTGTGAAACCCCCGGTCGCAACGCTTGAACCAAACCCGCCTTCTCGGACTTGATATCGCCCGCACTGCGGCACTTTTGGGCATGGTGGCGTTCCACACCGTCTTTAATCTGCAAATGTTTGGCTATCTGCCCTATGGCACCACCGCCGAGCCCTTCTTTTACTGGCACGCCCGCGCTGTGGCTGGCAGCTTTTTGGCACTGGCGGGCCTGTCTTTGTGGCTTGCCCATGGCAGTGGCATCCGCTGGGGGGCCTTCTGGCGGCGATGGCTCAAACTGGTCGGTGCCGCCGCCTTGGTCAGCCTTGCCACTTATGCGGCCTTTCCGGATTATTTCGTCTATTTCGGCATCTTGCACGCCATCGCTGCGGCCAGCTTGATCGGGTTGGCCTTCCTCAACCTGCCCGCGCTTGTCACGCTGGCGGTGGGGGCGCTTGTGATGGCGGGCAGCTATTACCTGCCCTCCGAGACCTTCAACGCCCCCCTCTTGCGCTTTCTGGGCCTTGCCACTGTTCCGGCCGAGACCTTGGACTTTCTGCCGATTTTTCCATGGCTTGGTCCGTTTCTCCTTGGCCTCGGAACAGCGCAATTCCTTGGTCGCAGAAGGCTCATGGCTTTGCTGGATTGGCCAGACAGCCCCACGCTCCGCCGCCTTGCTTGGCCTGGTCAGCACAGCCTGATGATCTATCTGCTCCACCAGCCGCTCTTGATTGCGGCATTCCAAGCCGTGGCGGTCCTGTCCGTCTGGTTTTCCTGACCTTCCCCTGCGGTAAGGCGACGCAGCCCCTTTGGCCAACTCTGTCGCGCCCACATATCCTGCATATCAGATAAAGGATTTGGGCCATGAAAGACACTTTCGACACGACCAGCCTTGAAGTCCACCACGCCCCCGCCACTTTGGGCGACCGCGTGGCGCTGCGCACGGTGAAGGTCATGCGCCTGTTTGCCGATGCCTTCTTTTCCAAGCGCTATGGCCACCGCGCGGTGGTGTTGGAAACTGTCGCTGCGGTGCCGGGCATGGTGGGGGGGCTGTTGCAGCATCTCAAAGCGCTGCGCCATATCCGTGATGATCAGGGCTGGATCCGTGAGCTTTTGGATGAGGCCGAGAATGAGCGGATGCATCTGATGACCTTTATCGAGATCGCCCAACCCTCCCGCACCGAACGGGTGATCATCATGTTGGGGCAGGCCATTTTTTATAACGCCTATTTCTGGCTTTATCTCTTTACGCCCCGCATCGCGCACCGGATAGTCGGCTATCTCGAAGAAGAAGCGGTGGTCAGCTACACGCAATATCTGGCGGAAATTGATGCAGGTCGGGTTGCGAATGTGCCGGCACCCGCGATTGCCCGTGAGTATTGGAAGCTGCCATCAGACGCCATGTTGCGCGATGTCGTCATCGCCGTTCGCGCAGACGAGGCTGGGCATCGTGATCGGAACCACCAAATGGCGGATGAGTTGAAGGCAGGCTGATCAAACGGCAAACGCCCCCCGAAACACTCGCCCCCGTCAGAACAACCGCGTCAGGGGCCAGGGCATCCAACTCCAAGCGCGCTCCCCCTCGGCGCTGGGATGAATGCTTTCCGAGACATCGCGGCCCACCACACGCGGACGGCGCAGCAAAAACACCTTGGCCCAGCCGCGCGTGGTGCCAAGCATCGGCGCCTTGGGATCACAGGGATAGCGCCCGCGCCAGTCGGGTGGCAAATGCAAACCCACCACCTCGGCCCGTTCCAGCATCCAGACCAAGGGAATATTGGCCAAGGGTCGCGCGGCGGGAAAGGTGCCCACCTGTCCGCCCACATCGGAATGGCCGCCGCGGAACCAGACCTGCTGCACATTGCCCTCCCAACCCGGCGGACAATCCCACATCACAGGTTCAAACACCGCGCGGGTTTCATGCAAGGCAAGCGCCTGAAATCCATGACGAATGGATGATCCAAGGTGATGGTTGTGAAACCGGTGCTGTTTGTCGGTCAACATCCAAAGCAAGGGCAAGCGCAGGCCCAATGCCTTGACGGTGTCCCAGACCCCCACCATCTCGATCGGGGCCTCAGGGTGACAATGGGCGCGGGCGAAGGCCAAGGCGGCAGGGTTCATCGGCCCCTCGCGATAGTGGCGATAGGCTTGGCGGATCACCCGCTCGGCCGCCTCTTCGCGGCGCACAAGACCCACCCGGTCAATCACGCCCGCCAAGCTGCGCACCGCATAGGCCCCGCGCGAATAGCCGAACAGGAAAATCCGATCTCCCGGCCGATATTGGCTGGCCAGCCAACCATAGGCCCGCGCGATCTGGCGATTGATACCGCGCCCCTGCACAAAGCCAATCGCGCGGCGCATCCCCTCCCATTGCAGGCCTTGTTCGTAGTAGACCCGCCGCTGCACGCCCTGATCATCACTCAGCAGCAGTTTCAACAGCAGCCCTGCATTGGTCTCAAACCCCGGCTCCAAAAGCGATAAGGTGCCGTCCAAGATGATGACATGATCCACCACCCCGCGCGCCCGGCCCGGCACAGGCGCGGGTGCAGGGTCCACCGTGACAACAGGCCGTCCCTTCCACCAGCGCGACAGGCGTTCAATGACAGACGTGGCACCCCCCCCGGACAAACGATCCTGACGCCGCGCAGTCTGCCCAGCATTTGGTTAACAAGACGATGCAAAACGGGCGCCCGCAAGGGACGCCCGCCGCAAAATCCTGTGAAGGTCAATGAAACCTTACAGTTTCAGGCCCAGAACCGTCACCAAGCCCAACTCACCAAAGCCGTTGAACCGGCTGTTGGTGACGGTGGAATAGGCGCCCATGCCTTCGAAAATCACGAAATCGCCCTCGGTGATGTCATCTGGGAAGGGCAAATCACCCGGCAGACGATCAACCGAATCGCAGGTCGGGCCAAAGCAGATGCGGCCATGCACCGCCCCTTTGCGCATCGCGCCATCGGGGCTAAGAACCGTGATCCGGTCGATGATGCCGATCTGACCCAGTTCGAACAATGACCCGTAAAGGCCGTCATTCAAGAACACATGGCTGCCGTCGCGCACCGCCTTGACCCGCGCGGCCAGCGTGAAGGCGTCGCCGCACATCGCACGGCCCGGCTCGCAGACAAGGGCCGGACGCGCTGCGCCAAAGGCTTCGGTCGTCACGCGGTCAATGGTGGCAAAGGTTTCTTCCAGCTGCGGCAGCACGCCCACCGCGCGATGGTTGGGAAACCCGCCACCGACATTCAGCCGCGCAATCCGCACCCCGGCCTTTTGCGCAATCACCGCCGCCTCGCGGATATACGACGCCCAAGCCGCGGGATCCGTGCATTGCGTGCCCGGATGGAAGGTGATCGACGGGATAAACCCGGCCGCGGCCACAGTTTTCAGAAGTTCAACCGCAACCTCGGCCGTCGCGCCAAATTTGGCACCAAAGTTATAGGCCGCACCCGACACCGGCAGCTTGAAGCGCACCGAAATCTCGCACCCTTCGGCCGGGACCATCTCGATCAGTTTGGCCAGCTCTGAATGGCTGTCTACCGACCAGGATTTGACCTGCCGCGCCACGCCATGGGCAATCTCTGCGCGCGAGCGCACGGGGTTGTTGTAGTGAATCGCCGCATCCGGGGCCAAACGGCGGATCAGGTCAATTTCAAAGGGCGAGGCGCAATCAAAGCCCTTGATGCCCGCCGCCACTAGATTTTCAACGATCTCTTCGCCCGGGTTGGACTTGACCGCATAGGTGACAAGGCCCGGAAATCCGGCCAAAAAGCGCCGCGCCACCGCCTGCACGGCGCTGGGGGCGAAAAACAGCACCGGGTTTTCCGGCTGCTGTTGTTTCAGGAATTCGGTCGGATTGGTCCAGATTGTTTTGGACAGGCCCATTGGGGTGATCCTTTCTGCCAACAAGATGGGTCACCTCCTCCGTTGTCATACCACATCTGGTATGAACGGCATCGGCACCCGCGAGGTTTTTCCAAACCAGGCCAGGTGCGTATGAGCCGCCCTTTTCCTGCAACTGAGGATGCCGCATATGGGGGACAACTTCACCGAACAAAACTACATTTTCGACTGATTTTGGCGGCATATCGACGAAATTTCGATACAAACTGCATGTTTTGGCCAATTTCGGCCGAGTCTGCAGCCACTGAGCCCCCGCAGGGAGAAAATGATCAAATTTTCTCGAAACTGTCGGAGGCAGAGACACTTGCCGCAGTGCAGCGGCGATGGGTCGGATCAGGACGGCAAAGCCTGTCCTTCTGCTCTGGTCAATTGGGTGATCTGCGCGATATGCTATGCAAAATGACGACACCAAAAGGCAATGTGCATGGACGACCTTGATCGCAACATTCTTACGCTCTTGGGGGCTGATGCCCGGATGTCTGTGGCCACCCTTGCCCGGCGCTTGAAGGTGGCGCGCTCGACCATTCAGGCGCGGCTGGAGCGGCTGGAAACCTCGGGCATCATTGCGGGATATACGTTGAAACTGGGCGAAGCGGCGCGCCAAGGCCGGTTGCGCGCCAGCGTGCTGTTGACGATTGAGCCGCGCAGTCAGGCTGCGATTCTGACCCGTTTGAAGGGCATTGGAGAGGTGGAGCGTGTGTTCACCACCTCGGGGCGGTTTGATCTGCTGTTGCAGGTGGCGGCATCGAATACCCAAGTGCTGGATTCGGTGCTGGACCAGATCGGCGCGCTGACTGGGGTGAAATCGTCGGAAAGCCTGATCCACCTGTCCACCCGGCTGGACCGTGCGGTTTAATTGGCGGTATAATCCCGCCTAGGCCCGCCCCGAAGCCCCAAGATTGCGCATCACCGCGCGGGCAGCTTCGGTCACCGCAGCTTCAGTGCCGCGCAACAGGGCGATGCGGTCAAACTGGTCGGGGTCGCGCGCCAGCCCGTCCCGCAGCGCCGCGCCAAAGGCCATGCGCAATTCGGTGCCAATGTTGAACTTGGCAATCCGGCTCGTGGCAGCCAGCGTTGCACGCTGCCCCAATGGCACGCCCGAGCCGCCATGAATGACCAAGGGCACCGCCGTTGCCGCCTCGATCGCGCGCAGGCGGTCCAGATCAATCCCGGCCCCTGCCGATTGCTGCAAATGCAGATTGCCTACCGAAATGGCCATCGCATCCACGCCAGTCTCAGCCGCAAAGCGCGCCGCATCCTTTGGGTCTGTCCCCGCCGAGGCCGCCCCCCCGGCATAGCCGACAAAGCCGATCTCGCCCTCACAAGAGGCCCCCGCCGCATGGGCAATCTTGGCCACCGCCGCCGTCAGCGCGATATTTTCGGCCAAGGGCAGGTTCGACCCATCCACCATGACCGAGGTAAAACCCAAATCCAGCGCCGCGCGGCAGTCGTCCAAGCTATAACCATGGTCGAGGTGTAGCACGACGGGCACCGAGGCCGTCTCGGCCAGATGGTGAAACATGGCGGCCAGAATGGGCAAAGGCGTATGCGCCCGACAGCCCGGCCCGGCCTGCAAGATCACAGGCGCGCGTTCGGCCTCGGCGGCGGCAACATAGGCGCGCATATCCTCCCAGCCCAGACAGACCAGCCCCGGCACGGCATAGCCAAGGGCGTTGGCGGGGCGCAAGACTTGGGCCAGTGTCGCAAGGGTCATTTGAACTTGGCCACCATATCCATGATGCCGGGGATCGTCTGCAGCTGCGCGGCATGGGTGGGCTGGAAATACTGTTTCAGGCTGCGCTGGCTTTGGCCGCCCAAGATGGTGAAGTAATACATCTCATAGCCCGGCAGCACGCAGCAGGGATGATAGCCCTTGTCGATCAGCACGGTCGAGCGGTTCATGATGTGATAAGCGTCGCCCGGTTCATTATCGACCCGCTGCAACATTTGCAGGCCTGATCCATAATCGGGCCGGAAGCGGAAGTTATAGCATTCATCATGCCGGGTTTCGTCCGGCAGGCGGTCGGTGTCATGCTTGTGGCTGGGAAAGCCCGACCAGCCACCCGCGCCGACGGTGTAAAGCTCGCTGACCAACAGCCGCCCCACCCGGTCATGATAGGCGGCCCCCAAGATATGTTTGATCTTGCGATGGGTCTTGGTGTCATCAGAGCCATATTGCACCAGATCCAGATCGGCGGCGCGCACGGCAAAGGGGCGGAGCGTCTCGTCAAACTGCGCGCCTGCGATGAACACCTCGGTGTCAGTCAGGGCGGTGATGCGGCAACCGGCGTCGGTGGGCACATAGACGCCTTCTGGCTCACCATCCCAGACATCGATGCCGCGCTGGCCGATCTGGACAAAGGTTTCACCCGCGCATTCTACGGTGACGGTGCCCGTGGCGGGCACCACACAGGTTTCATAGCCCGGCGTGCGATAGTCAAAATGCTGGCCTGCGCTCAGGCGGACGATGTTGAAATAGACGTAAGGCACCAAAGGATGGTGCATATCCACGATGGGGCGGTTTTGGTTGTCATGGGGAGCGATGTGCATGGTCTGTCCTGTCAGGCGAGGGTGGGGCCAGAGTGAAAGGCAAGAAAGCGGTCAAGCTCTTGGCGGGTGGGCATGGCTGGGGCGCAGGCCACGCGGGACACCACAATAGCGGCCGCGGCCGATCCGCGCAGCACCGCCTGTTCAACGCCCTGCCCCTGCCCGAGGCTGGCAATGAAATTGCCCAAAAACGCATCGCCCGCGCCGGTGGGCTTCAAACTGGCGGTGCGGAAAATGCCTGTCTTGATTTCTGCGGTGGGGGTGAGGGTGATGGCACCCAATTCCCCCATCTTGTAAACCACGATTTGCGCGCCGTCCCCAATCAGGCTGCGGGCCTTGTCGAGGCCCTTTTCCACAGCCCCGGCCATAAAGCCAAATTCCACATCATTGCCGACGATCACATCGCACATGGCCGCCGCGCGGGAATAGACTTGGGACGCCTCCTCGGCGGACGCCCAGGAATAGGGGCGATAATCCACATCGAAAATCAGCGGCACCCCGGCCGCGCGTGCCAGATCAAAGGCCCGAAAGGCGGCGCTGCGCGAGGGCTCAGATGCCAGAACGGTTCCAGTTGTGACCAGCGCGGCAAAGCGGGCGTAATCCACCGCCTCGACATCATTCGTCGTCATGGCGAAATCGGCGGCGCCGTTGCGGTAGATGACAGACTGGCAGTTTTCCAGCCGCGTTTCGACAACAGCCAGTGAATTACGCGCCTCACCTGCGACCGAGCGGACATGGGCGCGGTCAATGCCATAGGCGTCCAATTGCGCCAGACAAAACCGCCCCACGGCATCATCTGACACACAAGTCAGCAGGGCCGCCCGCCCGCCTGCGCGGGTCAGCGCCACGGCGATATTGGCCGATGAGCCGCCAAGGGCCGTCGTGAACCGGGTGGCAGTTTCAATCGGCGTGCCCGGCGGGTCGGCGTAAAGATCCATCCCGGCGCGCCCGATCACAAGGCAGGGCTTGGCCACCAAGGCAGACAGCGCAGCCATCAAATGCCCCGCCGCTGGCCCGCGCGCCCAGCCTCGACCTCGGCATGTTTTTCCAGCACGCTATCGCTGGCGGAAACCTCAGCCGTGCCAATCTCCCACCACGCATGGCCTTGGGTCGTCCAACCTTCATACGGATCAACCTGCATAACGATGACGCTGGTCTTGTCCGCCGCCTTTGCGCGCTGGAATGCCGCGCCGAGTTCCGCAGGATTGGCCACGGTTTCGGCATGGGCCCCCATGGCGCGGGCGTGCGCCTCAAAATCCACGGCAAAGGGGGTGGGAACGGTGGGACAATCCGCGATCAGGTTGTTGAAACTGGCTTGGCCTGTGTTGTTTTGCAGCTTGTTGATCACTGCAAAGCCGCCGTTATCAAGGACCAGAATGATCAGCTTTTTCTGGGTAAGGACAGACGAGTAAATATCTGAATTCATAAGGAGATAACTGCCGTCACCGACGAAGACGATGGTGTCTTGTTCAGGTTCCACCTCAGCCTGCGCGATGCGCGCGCCCCAGCCGCCAGCAATCTCATATCCCATGCAGGAAAAGCCAAATTCGACATCGACGGTGCCAATGCCAAGGGTGCGCCAATTGGCTGTCACCTCGGCAGGCAGACCCCCTGCCGCTGTCACCACGCGGTCGCGCGGGTCACACAGTGCATTCACCACACCGATGGCTTGAGCATAGGAATTGGGACGGTTGCCGTGGGCGACGTTACCCGCCACATAGGCATCCCATTTGCGGCGATGGGCCTGCGCTTCCGCCAGCCAGTCGGCCTCGGCCCGGTGCGATCCAAGCGCTGCTTGCAGCGCCAATATCCCCAGTTTTGCATCGCCCACAACGGCCAAGGATTGATGCTTGGCCGCGTCATGGCGACCTGCGTTCAACCCGATCAATTTGGCATCGGGGGCAAAGACCGTCCACGATCCGGTGGTAAAATCCTGCAAGCGGGTGCCCACCGCGAGGACCACATCCGCCGCACCAGCCACCGCATTGGCACTGTCAGACCCCGTCACGCCCAAGGGGCCGATGTTCAGGGGATCATCGGACAACAGGTTCGCCCGCCCTGCGATGGTTTCGACCACAGGGATGCCGTGGGTTTTGGCAAAGGCGGTCAATTCGGCCACCGCGCCGGAATATTGCACGCCGCCGCCCGCCACGATCACCGGGCGCTTTGCGTTGCGCAAAAGGCTGGCCGCTTCGGCGATTTCGGCCATGTCCGGGGTTTGGCGGCGGATGCGGTGGACACGGCGGGCGAAAAAGGCGGTGGGGTAGTCATAGGCCCAGCCCTGCAAATCCTGCGGCAGGCCGATAAAGGCCGGGCCACAATCGGCAGGATCCAGCATCGTCGCCAAGGCGGCGGGCAAGGATTGCAGGATCTGCGCGGGATGCGTGATGCGGTCCCAATAGCGGCTAACAGCCTTGAAGGCATCATTGACGCCAAAAGTCGGGTTCCCGAAATGCTCCAACTGTTGCAGCACCGGGTCGGGCAAGCGCGTCAGAAACGTATCGCCACACAGCATGAGCATCGGCAGGCGGTTGGCATGGGCCAAGGCGGCGGCCGTCAGAAGGTTGGCCGTCCCCGGCCCGGCGCTTGCGGTGCAGAACATGAAGCGCCGCCGCAGGTGGTATTTGGCATAGGCGGCGGCGGCAAAGCCCATGCTTTGCTCATTCTGCCCACGATACAGCGGCATCTCGGCATGCACCGGATACAGCGCCTCGCCCAGACAGGGCACATTGCCATGGCCAAAAATGCCAAAGCCCCCGCCGCAGATCCGGGTTTCCACCCCGTCAATTTCGATGAACTGGTTCATCAGCCAGCGCACAATCGCTTGGGCCACGGTCAACCTGATCGTATCCTGCATCGTCCATCTGCCTTTCGAACGGGGCTTGCGTGTGTTGCCCGGCAAGGATACATATTTTGCAACCGGTTGCAATGTCGCCGTAAGGGAGGGGATGCCCGTGTCAGACATCGGAATTGGGCTGGTCGGCGGCGGCTATATGGGTAAGGCCCATGCCGTGGCTTTATCGGCGGTGGGGGCCTTGTTTGAAACCGCGCTTCGCCCGCGTCTCGAGGTGATTGCCGCCACCACCCCGGCCTCAGCCGCGCGCTATGCCGCCGCCTATGGCTTTGCCCGCGCGACCGATGATTGGCGTGACCTCGTGGCCGATCCAAAGGTTCAGGCGGTGGTCATCGCCTCGCCCCAATCCACCCACCGTGCGATTGCCGAAGCCGCCTTTGCCGCTGGTAAGCCAGTCTTTTGCGAAAAACCCTTGGGCGCGTCACTCGAGGATGCCAAGGCGATGACCGCCGCCGCCGAGGCCACAGGGCTGCCAAACATGATCGGCTTCAACTATGTCCGCACCCCCGCCACCCAATTCGTCCGCCAGCTTTTGGCCGAGGGCGCGATTGGCACCGTGACGTGGTTTCGCGGTGAGCATAGCGAAGATTTCCTGTCTGACCCAAACGCCCCCGCCAATTGGCGCACCACGGGCCGCGCCAATGGCTGCATGGGTGATCTTGCCCCCCATCCGATCAACTGCATGCTGGCGCTGATGGGCCCGGTGGCGGAACTCTCGGCGCGGATTGAAATTGTGCACACCACCCGCCCCGGCCCGAACGGCCCGGTTGCGGTGACCAATGACGACCATGGACAGCTGATGCTGCGATTTCAGTCGGGCGCGATGGGGCATCTTTACATCAGCCGCATCGCCACGGGGCGCAAGATGGGCTATGCCTATGAAATCCATGGCACAAAAGGCGGCATCCGCTTTGATCAAGAAGATCAAAACGCAGTTTGGCTTTACCGTGCCGAGGGGCCAGAGGCCACGCGCGGCTATACCCGCATCCTGACCGGCCCTGCCCATCCGGATTATGGCATGTTCTGCCAAGGCCCCGGCCATGGCACCGGATATCAAGACCAGATCATCATCGAAGCGCGCGATTTTCTGGCCGCCATCCATTCGGGCAAACCCGTCTGGCCCACCTTCCGCGATGGGCTGGCGGTTTCCCAGATCATCGACACCGCATTCAAAGCATCCGACGACGGCGGCTGGCACGCCGTCCCCCAAACATGAGGCTTCTATGACCATCCGTATCGGCAACGCGCCCTGTTCTTGGGGTGTGGAGTTTGCAGACGACCCGCGCAACCCAAGCTGGCAGCAAGTGCTGCAAGATTGCGCGGCTGCGGGCTATAAAGGGATCGAACTGGGACCGATTGGCTTTATGCCCGAAGACCCCGCGATCCTTGGGCCTGCCTTGGCGACGCATAATCTGGAACTGATCGGCGGCGTGGTGTTTCGCCCGTTTCACGATCCAGCCAAATGGGATGAGGTTTGGGATGCCGCCCAGCGCACCTGCAAGGCGCTGACAGCGCACGGCGCGCAGCATCTGGTGCTGATCGACAGCATCTCACCCCGCCGCGCGCCGACCGCAGGGCGGGCGGCGGATGCCGAACAGATGGACCGCGCCGAATGGGTCGCCTTCCGGGATCGCATCGCACAGGTGGCAAAACTCGGGGCCGAGGAATACGGCCTGACCGTGGGCATTCACGCCCATGCGGCAGGCTTCATCGACTTTGAGCCGGAGCTGGAACGCCTTTTGGACGAGGTGGACGAAAAGATTCTGAAAATCTGCTTTGACACCGGGCACCATTCCTATGCGGGCTTTGACCCCGTGGCCTTTATGCGCCGCCACATTGGCCGCATTTCTTATATGCATTTCAAAGACATAGACCCATTTGTTAAAGCGGATGCCATCGCCAAATCCACCGGCTTTTATGACGCCTGCGGTCAGGGGATTTTCTGCAACCTTGGCAAGGGTGATGTGGATTTCCCCGCCGTTCGGCAGATTTTGTTGGACGCGGGGTTCACGGGCTGGTGCACGGTGGAGCAAGACTGCGACCCGACGCTGGATGTCAGCCCCATTGATGACGCGCGCAAGAACCGCGAATACCTTTCCTCCATCGGCTTTTAAGGAGCAGCGATCATGGCACAACTGAACTGGGGCATGATCGGCGGCGGTGAGGGCAGCCAGATCGGCCCGGCCCACCGCTTGGGCGCGCTGGCCGATGGGCATTTCAAACTGGCCGCAGGGGCGCTGGACCACCGGCCCGATGTGGGGCGCGAATATGCCCAGCGGCTGGGCGTGGCGGCTGACCGCGCCTATGGCGACTGGAAGGAAATGCTGGCGGGCGAGCGGAACCGCCCCGACCGCGTTGATCTCGTCACCGTGGCCACCCCGAACTCCACCCATTTTGAAATCACCAAGGCCTTTCTTGAGGCCGGGTTCAATGTGCTGTGCGAAAAGCCCATGACGGTGACGGTGGAAGAGGGCGAAGAGATCACCCGTATCGCCGCCAAGACCGGCAAGATCTGCGCGGTGAACTACTGCTATTCCGCCTATCCGATGATCCGCCAAGCCCGCGCCATGGTGCGCAATGGCGATATTGGCCGCGTCCGGCTGGTGGTCACCAACTTTAGCCATGGCCACCATGGTGATGCGGCCGATGCCGACAATCCGCGCGTGCGCTGGCGCTATGACCCGGCGATGGCGGGCGTATCAGGGCAGTTTGCCGATTGCGGCATCCATGCGCTGCATATGGCCAGTTTCATCTGCGATGATCAGGTGGAAAAGCTCTCGGCGGATTTCGCCTCGACAATCTCCAGCCGGGTGCTGGAAGATGATGCGATGGTGAATTTCCGCATGTCCAAGGGCACGGTGGGGCGGCTTTGGACGTCCTCTGTGGCGATTGGGCGGCAGCACGGGTTTGACATTCAGGTCTTTGGTGAAACCGGTGGCTTCCGCTGGGCGTCGGAGCAACCGAACCAGCTGATCTATACCCCCGTCGGCGGGCGCACGCAGATCATGGAAAAGGGCGAAGGCGGGCTTTACGACGATGCCAAGCGGCTCTCCCGCGTGGCGATTGCCCATCCCGAAGGCTTCCCCTTGGCCGTGGCCAATATCTACTGCGATCTGGCAGACGCGATCCGCGGCATCCCGCGCGATGGCTTGCCCACGGCGGCCGATGGCACGCGGTCGATGGCGGCGGTGCATACGGCGGTGGCCTCGGCACGCGCAGGTGGTCAGTGGATGGACGCCCGCCCGCCGATGTTCCGCTAAAGCGCCCGCAAGGTCCGCCGCTCGATCACCCGGCAAGGAAACAGCCGGGCTTCTGGCGGCAGATCGGGCGTCTCGATCAAGGCCACGACCAGTTCAATCGCGGCCTCGATCATCTCGGCCACGGGCTGGCGAATGGTGGTCAGCCCGATGTTCTGCCAGCGCGACATTTCCATATCATTCAGACCGATCAGCCCGATATCCTCGGGCACCCGCAAGCCGGCCTCCTCGATCGCACTGAGCGCCCCCACGGCCAAGAGATCATCACCGCAGAAATAGGCCTCTGCCGGACCCGCCCCCTGCCCCAAGAGCCGCTGCATCTCGGCGCGGCCCGCGTCAAACGTGTAATCCGCCGCATAAGACAGGCTGAGCGTCACACCCGCCCGCCCCTGCGCCGCCGCGACAAACCCTGCCGCCCGGTCAATCGTCGAGGTCGCCGCCTCTGGCCCGCCCAAAAACGCCAATCGCCGATAGCCCCGCGCCATCAGCGCCTCGGCCGCCATTCGGCCACAGGCCACATTGTCAATTCCCACCACATGCACCTGCGGGGACAGCGCATGACGGCCAAAGGCATGCACGACGGGCAAATGCGCCGCCTTGAAGGTCTGGGCAAAACTGGAGGGCAAGGTTGATGAGGCCACGATCACCCCATCCACCGAATACTGGCGCAACATCTGAACCGAGGCCGCGGGATCTGTTGCGCCGCTCAGATTGACGAGCAAAGGCCGCAACCCCCGCGCTTGCAATCCGCGCGTGAAAAGATCAAACACCTCAAGGATCAGGGGGTTGTGAAAGTTATTTGCGATCAGCCCGATCAGTTTGGTCCGTCCTGTGGTCAGGCTAGAGGCCAGCGCATTCGGCGCATAGCCCAACTCGGCCGCCGCCGCCTCGACCTTGGCGCGGGTCTGGGGCGAGACGGACGCGCCTTCGGTAAAGGTCCGCGACACCGCCGAGCGCGACACCCCCGCCCGCATCGCAACCTCTTTCAGGGTCACCGCCATGACCTGCCTTGTCCTGTTTTCCAATCTTTGAACCATAACCGCTTATGTTCAGGCTGAAAACCTTGCTTCCATGCGTCCCGCCACATGATGCCGCGCAAAGATGAGTATTTGAAAAGGCGCAAATCCAAAGGTGCCGCGATTTGTGAACCGCGCCTTTGGAAATACTCTGCGCCAAGTGCATTTGCCCCCCGCGCAGCGCTTGGCCTTTGCAGGAGTTTTCGCTATGCAGCGCCCTGACCGATGGGCCTTTGACCGATGGCCCGGTGACAAAGGAATGCATCATGCCGATGGAAAAGAACTTTACCCCCGCCGAGGCCGAAGCCCGGATTTCCAAGCTTTGGCTTGAAACCCGCGCCTTTGCCGCTGGGGCCAATGCCAAGCCCGGCCATCCGGCCTTTTCCGTGATGATCCCGCCGCCGAACGTCACCGGCAGCTTGCACATGGGCCATGCCTTCAACAACACGTTGCAGGATATTCTGGTGCGCTGGCACCGCATGAAGGGCGATGACACGCTCTGGCAGCCCGGCACCGACCATGCGGGCATCGCGACCCAGATGGTGACCGAGCGCGAAATGGCCAAGAACGGCGAGCCCTCGCGCCGCGAGATGGGGCGCGAGAAATTCCTGTCCCGTGTTTGGGAGCAAAAGGTCAAGTCGCGCGGCACGATCATTGGGCAGCTTCAGCGCCTTGGCGCCAGCGCCGATTGGGACCGTGAGGCGTTCACCATGTCGGGCGCGCCGGGCGCACCTCAGGGCGAGGAGGGCAATTTCCACGATGCCGTCATCAAGGTGTTCGTGGAGATGTATAACAAGGGCCTGATCTATCGCGGCAAGCGTCTGGTCAACTGGGACCCCCATTTTGAAACCGCGATTTCTGATCTTGAGGTGGAAAACACCGAAGTCGCGGGCCATATGTGGCATTTCAAATACCGCCTCGCGGGTGGCGAAACTTATGAATATATTGAGAAAGACGCCGACGGGAACGTGACCCTGCGCGAAAAGCGCGACTATATTTCCATCGCCACCACGCGCCCCGAAACCATGCTGGGCGATGGTGCGGTGGCCGTGCATCCCAGTGACGAACGCTATGCCGCCATCGTCGGCAAGATGGTGCATCTGCCCTTGTGCGACCGTCTGATCCCGATCATTGCGGACGAATACCCCGACCCCACCTTCGGCTCGGGGGCCGTGAAGATCACCGGCGCGCATGATTTCAACGATTACGCCGTGGCCAAGCGCAACAACCTGCCCTGCTACCGCCTGATGGACACCCGCGGCCAAATGCGGGCCGATGGTGCACCCTATGCGGTGGCCGTCGCCCGCGCCCGCGAAATCGCCGCCGGGTCCGCGACAACCGAGGCTGAGGTGGACAGCCTGAACCTTGTGCCCGAAAAATACCGTGGGCTAGATCGGTTTGAGGCGCGCAAATTGGTGATCGCCGACATCAACGCCCAAGGGCTGTGCGTGGTGACCAAGGTCAAGACAATTGACCCCGAGACGAATGCCGAGGACTGGAAGAACGTTCCTTACGTCGAAGACAAGAAGATCATGCAGCCCTTTGGGGATCGTTCCAAAGTGGTCATTGAACCGATGCTGACCGACCAATGGTTCGTCGATACCGCGAAGATCGTGGAACCGGCACTGGAGGCGGTGCGGACGGGCAAGACCAAGATCATTCCGGAGTCGGGCGAAAAGACCTATTACCACTGGCTGGAGAATATCGAGCCTTGGTGCATCTCACGCCAGCTCTGGTGGGGGCATCAGATTCCGGTGTGGTATGACGCCGAGGGCAATCATTACTGCGCCCCGAATGAGGCTGAGGCGCAAGCGATGGCGCCGGGCAAGGTGCTGACCCGCGACCCCGACGTCCTCGACACCTGGTTCTCCTCCGGCCTTTGGCCCATTGGCACGCTTGGCTGGCCGGAACCCACGCCGGAACTGCAGAAATACTTCCCCACCTCTGTCCTCGTCACAGGGGCCGATATCCTGTTCTTCTGGGTCGCCCGGATGATGATGATGCAGCTGGCCGTGGTGGACCAGATCCCGTTCCACACCGTCTATCTGCATGGCCTTGTGCGCGACGCCAAGGGCAAGAAGATGTCGAAATCGCTTGGCAACGTCATCGACCCCTTGGAAATCATTGACGAATTCGGCGCTGATGCTTTGCGCTTTGCCAATGCCGCCATGGCAAGCCTTGGCGGTGTGTTGAAGCTCGACACCCAGCGCATCGCGGGCTATCGCAACTTTGGCACCAAATTGTGGAACGCCTGCCGCTTTGCCGAGATGAACGGGGTTTGGGAGGGGCACGCCACCCAAATCGCCCCGCCGAAACCGCAAGCGACCGCGAACAAATGGATCATCGGCGAAACCGCCAAGGCCTTGGCCGAGGTCAACGAGGCGCTGGAAAACTTCCGCTTTGATCAGGCCGCCGATGCGCTTTACAAATTCGTCTGGGGCAAGGTCTGCGACTGGTATGTCGAGTTTGCCAAGCCCCTATTCGACGGCGAACACGCCGCCGAAACGCGCCAGACCATGGCTTGGGTGCTGGATCAGTCCATAATCTTGCTGCAACCCTTCATGCCCTTCATCACCGAAGAGCTGTGGGGCACCACCGGCACCCGCGCCAATCTGCTGGTCCATACTGACTGGCCCGCCTACCACGATCTGGGCGATGCGCAGGCCGCCGCCGAGATGGAATTTGTCACCGGCCTGATCGACGAAATCCGGTCAGCCCGCGCGCAAGTGCATGTGCCGGTTGGCCTGAAATGCGACCTTGTGGCGACCGAGCTTTCGCCCGCCGCCCGCGCGGCATGGGAGCGCAACGAGGCGCTGATCCGCCGCATGGCGCGGATCGAAGGCTTCTCCGAAGGCCCCGCGCCGAAAGGCTCCATCGCTATTGCCATGGAAGGCGCGGCTTTTGCGCTGCCGCTGGAAGGGCTGATCGACATTGCCGAGGAAAAGGCGCGCCTTGCCAAAGGCTTGGAAAAGCTGACCAAGGAAATCGGCGGGCTGAAGGGGCGGCTTGATAACCCGAACTTCGTCAAATCCGCCCCCGAGGAGGTGATCCTTGAGGCCCGCGCCAATCTTGAGGCGCGGACGGATGAGGCGGATAAGATCAAGGCGGCCCTGACAAGACTGGCCGAAATCGGCTAAGCGGCGCTTGTAAGACTTGGGGGCAATCGGTTTCCATTTTGGAAACCGATTGTTCACAAAGCCGGGCCAAGATGTCATCGTCTTAGGCTTGACGATCAGGCGCGTTGTGGCCAAGTCGGTTTGGTATTGGGTGGGGTGTGTTATGACGGATGATGTTCTGTTTGTCGGGCATTCGCTGGTCGGTCCGACCATGCCACGGATGCTTGACGCGCTGTTGCCCAGCTCGATGCTGGTGCGTGCGCAGGTCATCAATGGCGCGCCCTTGGCCTATAACTGGGATCACGGCGCCGGGGCCCAAGGGGTGAATGCCCGCGCTGTCCTGCCCTCGGGCGCCTATGGCACGCTGGTCTTGACCGAGGCGATCCCGCTGGCCACCCATCTGCAATGGTCCAACACCTATGGAGTGGTGCGCAATTATGCAGCACTCGCGTGGTCCGCCAATCCGGGTGCGCGGGTGATGATCTATGAAACTTGGCATGAAATTGGCACCAACGCCGCCGCGTGGCGCGCCAGCTTGACCAGCGATCTGTCGCTGTGGAACGGCATCGCCAATCATGTGAACGCCGCCAAACCGGGCGCGGCGCCACAGGTGGGGATTGTGCCGGGCGGGCAGGCCATGGGGCTGATCTATGATGCGGCTGTGACAGGCCGGGGCATGGGCATTACCCAGATCACCCAGCTTTTCACCGACAACATCCACCTGAACGATGCGGGCAACTATCTGATTTCACTGGTGCAATATGCAGCCATTTCCGGCCGCAGCCCGATTGGCTTGACAGATCAGATCACCGGCGAATGGGGCCAAACCTATGATGGCTGGACGACGGATCAGACGATCCTGTTTCAACACATCGCATGGGAGGCGGCGGCCCGCGCCCTTGGGGCAAGGCTTGCTCCGGGCAGCGTGATGCCGCTTTTGGTGCAGGGCAATCGCAACTCGGAAACCCTGAACGGCGGCCAAGGCCATGACCGCGTCTATGGCAACCGCGGCAATGACATTATCAACGGTCACAACGGCAATGATCTTTTGTCCGGCGAACGCGGCCATGACCAGCTGTTTGGCGGCAAGGGCCATGATCTGCTGCTGGGCGGCAATGACCGCGATCTTCTGGTGGGTGGCGCGGGCAATGACCGGCTGCATGGCGAGGCGGGCAATGACGTAGTGACGGGCGGCACCGGGGCCGATGATTTCGTCTTTTCCCGTCAAGGCGGGGCTGATCGCATCACCGATTTCAATCGCGCTCAGGGTGATCAGATCTGGCTGGATGATGCGCTGTGGTCTGGCAGCCACACCGAAGCGCAGGTGTTGGCAAGCTTTGCTCGTGTCACGGCCGAGGGGGTGCTGTTCAACTTTGGCACCAATGGCACGCTGTTGCTGCAAGGCGTCACCAGCACCAGCGGCCTTGCCGCTTTGATCGAGATTTTCTGATCGCCAAGCTTTTCCTCGCCCCCTCTTGCCGAGGGGGCGAAATTGCGCTTCCCTCGCGTCCATGACATCCCCTCGCCTCACCCCGCTTGCCGCCTCCCTGCCCTCAACCGTGCCCTTCGTCGGGCCGGAAACCCAGGAGCGCGGGCTTGGCCAGCCCTTCCGCGCCCGCCTTGGGGCCAATGAATCGCTCTTTGGCCCCTCGCCCAAGGCTATCGCGGCCATGGCACAGGCCGCCGCCGAGGTCTGGATGTATGGCGACCCAGAACTGCATGATCTAAAGGCCGCATTGGCCGCCCATCACGGCTGTCAGCCGCAAAACATCGTGGTGGGCGAAGGGATTGACGGGCTTTTGGGCTATCTGGTGCGGCTGATGGTCGGACTGGGCGACAAGGTTGTCACCTCGCTGGGCGCCTATCCGACCTTCACCTTTCATGTGGCGGGTTTCGGCGGCGAGATCATCCGCGTGCCCTTCAAGGGCGATCATGAGGACCCCGAGGCGCTGATCGCCGCCGCCCATCAACACCGGCCTAAGCTCGTCTATATCTCGAACCCCGACAATCCGATGGGCAGCCACCACCCGGCCGCCACAATCACCGCGATGATCAGGGCGCTGCCGCCCGAAACCCTGATGATCCTTGATGAGGCCTATATCGACCTTGCCCCGCCAGGCACGGCGCCGGTGATCGCGGCCGATGACCCGCGCGTCATCCGATTTCGCACCTTTTCAAAGGGATATGGCATGGCGGGGCTGCGGGTGGGCTATGCGATCTGCGCGCCTGAGCTGGCGCAGGCCTTTGACAAGATCCGCAACCATTTCGGCATGGGCCGCATCGCCCAGGCCGGGGCGCTGGCCGCCTTGGCCGATCAGGATTGGCTGGCGCAGGTTGTGGCCCGGGTGGCGAAAGGCCGCGACAGGCTGGCCGCGATTGCGCGCGACAACGGCGCCAAGCCTTTGCCCTCGGCCACCAATTTCGTGACGATGGATCTGGGCCGCGACGGCGATTTTGCCCGCGCCACCTTGCGTGCCCTGACTGGCATTGGCGTCTTTGTGCGGATGCCGGGCGTTGCCCCATTGGACCGCTGCCTGCGTGTCAGTGTGGGCGATGACGCGGCCTTGGCCGTCTTTGCCGAGGCGCTGCCACAGGCGCTGGCGGCCGCGCGGGCCGAATTGGGATAGACGCCTATTCGGCCGCAACATCCGGCTTGGCCGGGCCAAGTGGCGGCGCGCTGCCGGTGGTGCTGCCCGCATCCGCAGGCCCGATGCGGCGCGTGGCAACCAATCCCGGTTCTTCGGCGGTCAGACCTGTGTGGCCCGCGTCCGCCTCAAGGCTGCGACGAAAGACCAGCATGTTCTGAAAGCTTGTCTTGGTGCCCGTCAGGCCCGAACGTTCATCAACCGGCAGGGTTTCGGCGCGCAGGTAGTCCCAGCCTTCGGCGGCCATGGCGTTCAAGGTCTCGGTCAGCGCCAGCGCAAAACGCTCTTCGGTGGTCTTGGCCCCGCGGGCCTTTTCACCGCGACGCGGCGCGGGAATGACTTTGAACTCATAGCGCGATGACGGCTGACCCATCTCAAAACCCTTTCCCAGAATGGCGCGCAGTCTAGACAGATTCGCCCGTCAAGTCCAAGTGATTGCAGCGTTATTCCGAAAAGGGCCCTGCGGCGCAAGATCACCCCAACCCATGGTGGCTTGGGCGGACAGCCACCCAAGCCCTAGCGGTTGCGGCCCCCAGCGGTCAAAGCCCCAGCTTCTGCGCCACCATCGCATTGACCACCGCCGGGTTGGCCTTGCCACCTGTGGCTTTCAGCACCTGACCGGTGAACCAACCGGCGAGCTTGGCGTTGACCTTGGCCTTTTCCACCTGCTCGGGGTTCGCCGCAATCAGATCATCCAGCGCCTTTTCAATGGCGCCGGTGTCGGTCACCGCCTTCATCCCGTGCTTGGCCGCCTGCTCGGCCGGATCGCCGCCCTCGGTCCAAAGGATCTCGAACAGATCCTTGGCCATCTTGCCGGTGATCTCGCCCTTGGCCAAAAGGTCCAGCATGCCACCCAGCTGACCCGCCGAAACCGGGCTGTCGGCAATGGCCTTGCCCTCTTTGTTCAAGCGTCCGAACAGCTCGTTGATCACCCAATTCGCCGCGATCTTGCCATCGCGCCCCTGCGCCACAGCCTCAAAGAAGGCGGCAGATTCCAGATCGGCGGTCAGAACATTGGCGTCGTAATCGGTCAGCCCAAAATCGCCCATGAAGCGGGCTTTCTTGGCATCGGGCAGCTCGGGCATAGTGGCCGCGATTTGATCGACCCAAGCCTGTTCGATTTCCAATGGCAAAAGGTCTGGGCACGGGAAATAGCGGTAATCATGCGCCTCTTCCTTAGAGCGCATCGAGCGGGTTTCATTGCGATCCGGGTCATAAAGCCGGGTTTCCTGAACGACCGAACCGCCATCTTCCAAAATGGCGATCTGGCGGCGCGCCTCATAGTCAATCGCCATCTGGATGAAGCGCATCGAGTTCATGTTCTTGATCTCGCAACGCGTGCCAAGGTGGCTAAAGTCTTGTGTGGCCTGATATTTTTCATACTGGCCCGGCGCACAGACCGAAACGTTCACATCCGCCCGCAGGTTGCCGTTCTGCATGTTGCCATCGCAGGTGCCAAGATAGCGCAGGATCTGGCGCAGCTTGGCCACATAGGCCGCCGCCTCTTCGGGGCCGCGAATATCGGGGCGGCTGACGATTTCCATCAGCGCGACACCGGTGCGGTTGAAATCGACAAAGGACATCGTCGGATCCATGTCATGGATCGACTTGCCCGCATCCTGTTCAAGATGGATCCGCTCAATCCGCACCAGACGTGCGACACCGGGGCCCATTTCGACCAGCACTTCGCCCTCGCCCACGATGGGGTGGTAAAGTTGGGAAATCTGATAGCCCTGCGGCAGATCGGGATAGAAATAATTCTTGCGGTCAAAGGCCGAGCGCAGATTGATCTGCGCCTTCAGCCCCAAGCCCGAGCGCACCGCCTGTTCGACACAAAACTCATTGATGACGGGCAACATGCCGGGCATGGCGGCATCGACGAAGGCGACGTTCGAATTCGGTTCGGCACCAACTTGGGTAGAGGCGCCCGAAAACAGCTTGGCGTTCGACGAGACTTGGGCATGAATTTCCATGCCGATCACCAGTTCCCAATCCTGCTTGGCACCAGAGATCACCTTGGGTTTCGGCGTGGTATAGGTCAGGTCAAGCATGGCAAAGCCTCTGTTCGTTGCCCCGCCTTATTAGGGTTCCGTCGCGGCGCGGGCAAGCGGCAAGCGGCGGAAAGCTGCGCATGGGAAGGTGGTTTCGCAGCCCAGCCTTGCCAGAATCTGCCTAGCCGAGGACGATAAAGACGCCGGGCCGATTAGCGCGGTGTTACCTGTGAATTTTCATGTCCGTATTTCGTGTTGGCCTTGGCCTTGCTTTTTGCGCAACCCTGACCGCCTGTGGCCCCCTGGTGCCGCAGAAATCCAAGCCCAACCCCGCCACCATGCGCCCCACCATGGGCTGGGATCACCGCCCCGAGGCCGCAGCTTGGACCCGCCACGGCCTTGCCGCCGTTGCCCGCCATGATGCGGTTTTGGCAGGGGCCGTGCCGACAGATGTCGAAGGATGGTGTCCGGGTTATGCAGAAAACTCGCTGGCGGAGCGGCGGGCCTTTTGGCTGGGGCTGATTTCGGCCGTTGCAAAACATGAAAGCAGTTGGAACCCCGCAGCGGTGGGTGGCGGTGGGCGCTATATCGGGCTGATGCAAATCTCGCCACGCTCGGCCAAAAATTACGGCTGTACCGCCACCACCGCGTCGGCGCTCAAGGATGGGGCCGCCAATCTGGATTGTGCGGTGGAGCTGGTGGCCTATCATCTGGCCCGCGATGGGCAGGTGGCCGGCACAGGCAACCGTGGCATCGGGCGTGACTGGATGCCTTTGCGCAAAGCGCAAAAGCGCGCCGAAATGGCCGCATGGACAAGCGCCCAAAGTTATTGTCAGTAACCCGGCCGACCGGGGGCCGCCTGCCCCCGGACCCCCGGGAGTATTTCAAGAAGGGCAAAAGCTTGGTTTACGCACCCCGCATCCGGCCCGCCATTTCCGACAAATCGCGACTAAGGCCGGGTGCGGCCAAGATCCGTGCGAGAGCGGCGCGGATCATTCCCTGCCGATCTGCATCATAGCGCGGCCAGGTTTCAAAAGCCGCAGACATACGGGCAGCGGTTTGCGGGTTCAGGGGATCAAGCCGGATCAGCCAATCGGCCAGCACCCTGTAGCCGGCGCCGCTGTCATGGTGAAAGCCTGCGTGATTGGCTGAAAGCGCGCCCAAGACGGCCCGAAAGCGGTTGGGATTTTTCATGTCGAAATCTGGGTGCCGTGTCAGCCGGTCAACCGTGGCTGCGGCCTGATCGGGTGCCGCCATACTGACCTGCACGGCAAACCATTTGTCCATCACCAAACGATCCTGCGCCCAACGAGAGCCGAAGGTTGCAAGCTCTTCTTCGCCATAGCCATTTTCCAAAAGGATCGACAGGGCGCCAAAGCTTTCGGTCATGTTTGACGCTTTTGCGAATGCGGCTTTGGCCGCCTGCCCCGCATCGAGCCGGGTCAGCAAAGACAGGGCCGCAAGGCGCAGCGCGCGTTTGCCTGCGGGGCCAGCATCGGGCGAAAACGGACCATCGGTGCGGCAGGCTGCCTCCAACTGTGGCAACCCTGCCGCCAACCGCTTGGCCAAGGCCAGCCCCAAGTCCCGCTTTGCGGCATGAATGCGCAAAGGGTCTGGCACATGACCCACAGAGTGCAGCGTGGCGGCCATGTCATCATCGGACGGCAAGCGCAGGGCCAGCGCCCGGAAAGCCGGATCAACGCTGTCATCAAAGGCGAGCCGCGCCATCCCCTCCAAAAGATCGGCCGCGGGTTCAGCCCCCTTTGTCACCATGCGCGCCAAGGTGTCCTTGGCCAGTGCGCGCCCCGCCTCCCATCGGTTGAAAGGATCCGTATCATGCGCCAGAAGAAAGGCACGTTCCGACTGCGGCACATCGCGTTCCAGAATGACCGGCGCGGAAAATCCGCGCAGGATTGACGGAATGGGGCGCGCCGAAAGCCCTGTGAATTGAAAGCTTTGCACAGGCTTGTTCATCTCAAGAACTGTGGTTGGAACCACCTCATCGCCATTGGGGTTCAACAGGCCAACGGCGATGGGAATGACCTTTGCCTCTTTGTCAGGCTGCCCCGGTGTTGGAGGGTTGGTTTGGGTGAAGGTGAGCGTATAGGTGCCGCCCCCCACGCCCGCCGCCCAAGCCTCATGCACCCCAAGGCGCGGGGTACCGGCCTGCGAATACCAGCGTTTGAACTGGGTCAGATCGCGGCCTGTCACATCCTCGAACACCTTGAGCCAGTCCTCGATCGTGGCGGCCTGCCCGTCATGGCGGGTGAAATACAGATCCAGCGCGCGGGCATAATCGGCATCGCCCACCAAGCGTTTCAGCATCCCGATGATTTCCGCGCCCTTTTCATAGATGGTTGCGGTGTAGAAATTGTTGATTTCCACAAAGCTTTCGGGTCGCACCGCATGGGCCAAGGGGCCCTGATCTTCGCGGAATTGGCGGGCGCGCAGCATCAGCACATCCTCGATCCGCTTGACCGCATGGCTGCGCATATCGCCCGAGAACTGCTGATCGCGAAACACCGTCAGCCCTTCTTTCAGGCAAAGCTGAAACCAGTCGCGGCAGGTGATGCGGTTGCCCGTCCAGTTATGGAAATACTCATGCGCGATGATTGCCTCGATGCGGGCAAAATCATCATCTGTTGCGGTGTCGGGGCTGGCCAGAACCACCTTGGAGTTGAAAATGTTCAACCCCTTGTTCTCCATCGCGCCCATATTGAAATCATCCACGGCCACAATGTTGAAAATGTCCAAGTCGTATTCACGACCGTAGACATCCTCATCCCATGTCATCGAGGCCTTAAGCGCCTGCATTCCCCAGGCGCATCGGGTTTCATCGCCGGGGCGCACCCAAATGTTCAGCGCCACCTCGCGGCCCGATTTGGTGGTAAAGCGGTCGGGATGGGCCACCAAATCCCCCGCGACGAGGGCAAAGAGATAGGCGGGTTTGGGCCAGGGATCGTCCCATTCCGCCCATCCCTCGCCTTGCGCAACCATGTTGCCGTTCGACAGCAAGACCGGCATCGCACCTTCGAGGCGCACGAAAAACCGTGCCATGACATCGGGCCGATCCGGGTAATAGGTGATTTTGCGAAAGCCCTCGGCCTCGCATTGGGTGCAATACATGCCTTTTGACATGTAAAGCCCTTCAAGCGCGGTGTTGGTTTCGGGGCTGATCTCCACCTCGGTTTCCAGCACAAAACCACCCGGCGGCAGATCACCGGCGGCAATGGTCAGCCCCTCGGGATCGACCGCAGGCACCACCTTTCGCCCGTCGACCAAAGCCGAAATCAGCGTCAGCTTTTCACCATTCAGCCGCAGATCATGCCGCCCCGGCCGCAAGGGGTTCGGCGCGAAAGACAGCCGCGCCAGCACCCTTGTGGCACGCGGCGCAAGGCGAAAGGTCAGATGAACCTGATCCAGAACAAAGGGATAGGGCTGGTAATCCACCAGATAAACCGTGCGCGGGTCGGCATCAATAAGGGGGCTGGACATGGGGGTCTCCTTTGGTCCCAAGCTATGCCAAGTGCGGACATGCGCAAGTGGGGGCTTTACGAATCTGTGGCGAAGGCTACATCAATGTTCCATGAATGTTCTATTGTGGCTCAAACGCGATCTGCGACTGCATGATCATCCGGCGCTCACCTACGCGGCGGGGCGTGGCGCTGTTTTGCCGGTCTATATTGTGGAGCCCGAGCTTTGGGCACAGCCCGATGCCTCGGCCCGGCAATGGGGATTTGTCGCGGAAAGTCTCGATGATTTGCGCGCCGACTGCGCGGCACTTGGCCTGACGCTGGCGCTGCGCAGTGGCGATGCGGTTGAGGTGCTGTCGCGCCTGTGTCTGCGCCATAACATCACCCAGATCGTCAGTCATGAAGAGACGGGCAATCTGTGGACCTACCGGCGTGATCAGCGTGTGGCGGCATGGGCACGCGGCGCGGGCGTCGATTGGGCCGAGTTGCCACAATCGGGTGTGATCCGCCGCCTGCCACGCCGCGACGGCTGGCAGGGGCGGCGCGATGCGTTCATGGCGGGGCCGGTCTTGCCCCTGCCCCAAGGTCTGCGCCCGGTTGAAGGGGTGGAGGGCGGACTGATCCCAACCGCCCGCGCTTTGCATCTGGCCGAAGATCGCTGCCCTCACCGCCAGCGTGGCGGGCGTGCGGCGGGGATTGCCTTGTTGGACAGTTTTCTGGCCCATCGGGGCGCGCCCTATCGTGCGGCCATGTCCTCGCCCCTGACGGGCGAGCGGGCCTGTTCGCGCCTGTCTGCGCATTTTGCCTTTGGCACCCTGTCGCTGCGCGAGGTTGTGCAGGCCACCGCAGCGCGGCAGGCGGCGCGGCCGGGCGGGTCATGGGGTGGTGCGCTGTCCAGTTTCCAAAGCCGCCTCGCCTGGCGCGACCACTTCATCCAAAAGCTCGAGGATCAGCCCAGCATCGAAGATCGCTGTCTGTCGCAGGCCGCCGAAGCTTTGCGCCCCCGCATCCCCGATGCAACCCGGCTTGCGGCTTGGGCGGCAGGCGAAACCGGATTGCCTTTTGTGGATGCCTGTATGCGCTATCTGGCGGCAACCGGCTGGCTGAACTTTCGGATGCGCGCGATGGTGATGTCGACCGCGTCCTATCATCTGTGGCTGGATTGGCGCGCGACGGGGCCAATCTTGGCGCGGCTTTTCACCGACTATGAGCCGGGAATTCACTGGCCGCAGGTGCAGATGCAATCTGGCGTCACAGCGATCAACACCCCGCGCATCTATAACCCGATAAAGCAGGGGTTGGACCAAGACCCAACCGGGGCCTTCACCCGCCGTTGGCTGCCAGAACTGGCCGCGGTTCCAGATGCCTTTTTGCACGCGCCATGGAAATGGCTCGGCTTTCAAACCTTGGCGGGCCGGCGCTATCCCGAACCTATCGTCGATCCCATTGCCGCGCAAAAGACGGCCCGAGATGCGGTCTGGGTGCTGCGGTGCGCGCCCGGCCACAAAGATGAAGCAACCGCCATCGCCACGCGCCACGCCAGCCGAAGCGCCCGGCGCAGCGGCGCACACCGTCTCTCGACAGATCGCGCTAGCGCACAACTGTCTTTCGATCTGTGACGCGGAATGCCCCTAGTCGCCCGGCAGGTGTCTGGCCTGCCCCATCGACAGAGCGCGCTTAGGCCAATCGTGACTGGAGGCTTGCTTTAAATGCATCGGCCACCGCGCGTTGATCCTTGTAACGCCGCGCTTGCAGCCTTTCTTTCAGCCGTTTGCCAAAGGTCGACACAAACCGGCCCACCACTGTGCCCTCTTTTGGCGCGGGCAAAACACGGCCGTTATGCCCCTGCATCACGGCCTGCATTCGAGCTGCATTTGCCGCCAGATCGCCCGCCACAGTGACCGGGGCGGAAGTCTTGCGGAAAAAGGCACCCGTTGTGCCCGCCAGACGTGCCGATGAAGCGGCGATCTCTTCAAATCCGGCCAACCCTGCCGCCAAACGCAGTGTCAGCGGGTTGAAATTGTAGATATGGCCAAAGTGGAACAACGTGCCGCGCATCTTGTTTTGGCCATCGGCTTCGATATTGGGCACCTCGATATAAAGCACCCCCTCATCACCCAGCCAGCCATGCAGCACCTTCAGGGATCGCACAGGGTCGCGCATATGTTCCAAGACATGGCTCAGACGGATCAAATCAAACGAGCCCGCAGCGAAATCTGATGTTTCAAGCGTCTGGTTCAGCACATTCAAGCCCAGCTTTTGCTTGGCGTATTGAGCGTAGCCCTCATTCGGCTCCACCCCAAGACAGTCCATGCCCATCGCGGCTGCCAGAAACATGAACTCGCCACTGCCCGAACCCAGATCAAGGCAGGTTTTCACGGGACGATAAATGTCGCGATTGGCCAAAAGATGCTCTTCGATCCGATCAAAGTTGCGCCAGACCTGACGCATCCGAGGCTCGTGGCTGCCTTTGTATTCAACCCGATAATCCGTGCGGTAAAACTTGGCCAAATCTTCATCGCTGGGAATGGGATCATTGGTGATCACCCCACATCCAAGACACAAGACCGAGCGCAGGGGTTTGCAGTGACGATCCTGATCCGAAACGGATTCAAAGGTCGTGCCACCGCATAAAGCGCATGTTTTTTGCATGAAGCGTCCAAAGAAGAGGTGCTGAAATTGGTCTTAAGGCAGTCCATTGGACTTCTCAAGAGCCAGATATCCGAGCCTTCACGCCCCGAAATTTTCACCTTGCCGTTTTGTCGCTTGGGCTACATTCCCCAAAACTGACTGAAAGTGCTTTTCGCAAAGTGACGAAATTCGGGCATGCGTTTCATTTGCTTGCACGCAGCGCAGCTTCTATGACTTTCACGGCAGATGTAGGAGAGCGACATGACAACGCGGAACCAGATCAACGGCTTGCAGGTGGACACCGCCTTGGCGACGTTCATCAACACCCAAGCCCTGCCCGGCACAGGGATTGACCCAACGGCGTTCTGGTCGGGCTTTGCTGCACTTCTGGCCGATCTTGCGCCGAAAAACCGCGCCCTTTTGGCCAAGCGCGATGATCTTCAGACCCGCATCGACAGCTGGCACCGGGCCAATCGGGGGAAGGTGCACGACCATGAAGCCTATAAGGCCTTTCTGACCGAGATCGGCTATCTCCTGCCCGAAGGCCCCGATTTCCAGATCGACACAGCAAATGTCGATCCCGAAATCGCATTAGTGCCCGGCCCGCAATTGGTGGTTCCCGTCACCAACGCCCGCTATGCGCTGAATGCCGCGAACGCGCGTTGGGGCAGCCTTTATGACTGCCTGTATGGCACCGATGCCATGGGTTCGCAGCCGCCTGCGGGGGGGTATGAACGTGGGCGCGGCGCGCGGGTGGTGGCGCGGGCGCGGGTCTTTCTGGACGAGGCTTTCCCGATCGACGGCACCAGCCACGCCGATGCCCGCCGCTATATCGTGAAAGACGGCGCGCTTTTGATTGACGATCTGCCGCTTGTGCATCCCGCCAAATTCGTAGGCTACAAGGGCAATCCCAAGGCTCCCGACGCGATCTTGTTGAAAAACAATGGCCTGCATGTCGAGCTGGTCTTTGACCGGGCACATTTCATCGGTGGCCGCGATCAGGCCTTGCTGGCCGATGTGCAGATCGAAAGCGCCATGTCAGCGATCATGGATTGCGAGGATTCGGTGGCTTGCGTCGATGCGGCCGACAAGGTGCAAGCCTATGCCAATTGGCTGGGGCTGATGCAGGGCAATCTGGCCGAAAGTTTTGACAAGGGAGGCAAGCGGATGGAACGGCGGCTGAACCCCGACCGAAGCTATACCGCGCCCGATGGTAAGGCGCTAACAGTGAAGGGCCGCGCGCTGATGTGGGTGCGCAATGTCGGTCATTTGATGACAAACCCTGCGATCTTGCTGCCCGACGGCTCGGAGGTGCCCGAGGGGTTGATGGATGCGATGGTGACAACGCTGATCGCCTGCCATGACCTGAAAAAGACCGAAGGTCTGCGCAATTCCACCCAAGGCTCGGTCTATGTCGTCAAGCCCAAGATGCACGGGCCCGAAGAAGTGGCTTTTGCCTCTGAGACATTTGATCGGGTCGAAGATGTGCTGGGCTTGCCGCGCCATACGGTCAAACTCGGCATCATGGACGAGGAACGCCGCACCTCGGTGAACCTGAAAGAATGTATCCGCGCCGCCAAATCCCGCGTGGCCTTTATCAACACCGGGTTTCTCGACCGCACCGGGGATGAAATTCACACCTCGATGGAAGCAGGCCCCTTCAGCCGCAAGGATTTCATCAAGCGCAAGGGCTGGATCGGAGCCTATGAGGTGCTGAACGTCGATATCGGGCTGGAATGTGGCCTGTCGGGCCGCGCGCAGATCGGCAAGGGCATGTGGGCCATGCCCGATCTGATGGCCGCCATGCTGGAGCAAAAGATCGAACATCCCAAGGCGGGGGCGAATTGCGCTTGGGTGCCTTCCCCCACCGCCGCCACCTTGCATGCCCTGCATTACCACAAGATCGACGTGATGGCCGTGCAGGCCAAACTGGCCAAAGGCGGGCGCCGGGCCCATGTCGATGCGGTGCTCGACATCCCCTTGGCCACTTATCAGCGCTGGAGCGACGATCAGGTCGCGCGCGAGGTGGAAAACAACGCCCAAGGCATCCTTGGCTATGTCGTGCGCTGGATCGATCAGGGGGTGGGCTGTTCGAAAGTACCCGATATCAATGATGTGGGCCTGATGGAGGACCGCGCCACCTGCCGCATCTCAGCCCAGCACATCGCCAACTGGATGCATCACGGCATCGTCTCCGAGGCCCGCGTGATGGAGGCGATGAAGAAAATGGCCGTTGTGGTGGACCGGCAGAATGCGGGCGATCCGGCCTATCGGCCGATGGCACCGGGGTTTCAGGGCATCGCCTTTCAGGCAGCCTGCGATTTGGTGTTCAAGGGGCGAGAGCAGCCCTCAGGCTATACCGAACCCCTGTTGCACCACTATCGGCTCTTGGCAAAGGCGGGGTGATCGCCTCTCCTCGGGCGCCTTCGGCTTCTCGTCGAGGCGCCCGAACCATGGGCGTTCAGCCTGCGTCAATCGCCATGGCATGAACCCGCACTGTCAGATCCCCCAGCGCCTTATGCACCGCGCGATGCCGCGCCACGCGGCCCAAGCCCGCCAGCGCCTCTGCCCGGATCAGCACAGAAAAATGGCTTTCCCCCGACCCGTCATCTCCACTATGCCCGGCATGCTTGTGGCTGTCATTCACCACCTCAAGCCGCGTGGGCGCAAAACTCTCGACAAGTCTTTGACGAATTTCGCTTTCAATGGTCATCGGACCCCCTTCACCTTGCTGCATAAATCCCTAAACTCATGGCCCCGAGTCGGAAAGGCCTGAGACCATGGTAAAGCCCCCTTTTGAGTTTGACCTTCGGGTGTCATCCGACAAGGCAAAGCGCAAAACCACCCGCCGGGGCGGCATGTCAGGGGCGTTTGAGACCTCGCAACGCGCCTGCGATTTCCCAGATTGCAAGGAAAAAGGCGTTTATCGTGCGCCGAAATCGCCGGATCATCTGGACGAATATTTTTGGTTCTGCCGCGATCACGTTCGCGAATACAACCTGAAATGGAATTTCTTTGGCACTGCCACAGACGAAGAATTCCAAAAGCTTTTGGACAAAGACCGCTTGTGGGAACGCGAAACCCGGCCCTTTTCCAAAAAAGATGATGGCCGCGCCTGGCAGCGGCTGGGGGTCAATGACCCCATGCAGCTTTTGGGCGAAAAAGCCACGCAAAACCCCGGCAAGGTGGTGTCCACCGCCACCCGCAAACTGCCCCCGACCGAGCGCAAGGCGGTCGAAATCCTCGACGCGCGCGACACTTGGACAAAGGCGGAAATCCGCAAGGCCTATAAGGCGCTTGTCAAAGATCTGCACCCTGACATGAACGGCGGCGATCGCCGCGATGAGGAACGGCTGCAAGAGGTGGTCTGGGCCTGGGATCAGATCAAGGACAGCCGCTATTTCAAGGAATGATGCGGTCGCCTTGATCATGCAAAGCATGAGCGCGCGCGCAGTCTCCGCTTTGCATAAAACTTAACTAAAATTTGGTTTCATCTTGGCAAAAACACCCCACGGGGGTGCGCGGGTTTGGCAAAGCCAAATCCGCGCGGGGGCGTGAAACCCCCAAACCTACACCCGGCGGATGAAATCGTATTTCAAAAGCCACATGATGATGCGCTCAATCACATGCGGCGGCACGCCCAAGCCTTTTGCAAGGCTGCCAAGCCCCGCGCCTGCGGCCCCTGCCCCTTCAATCGCCTGAAACACCGCCAGAACCTGCGCCTTGGGCGCGAAAACGCGTTTAACGCCGGCATAGTCGCGCAAATCCAAGGTTTCAGCCGGGCCAAGCCGCCCCGTCAGATCGCGCGCCACAAGGCGGGCTTCCCCAAAGCTTGCCATCTCGGTTGGATAGCTTGCAAAAAGCGCTGTGGGTGATGGCGCAATGGGCAGCGCATCGGCGGCATAGCGGGCAGGTTTTGCCTCGGCAGCGATGCGCCGGGCCTTTTGTTCGCCCCACAGCTCTTGCATCAAAGGGATCACCCGCGCCCAGTCATAGATGGCCCGCGCCCGCGCCTGCCCTGCCCTGCCCATGCGTTTGCGCAAGCCCGGATTTTGCGCCAAATCCAAAATCCGCGCCGTCAACTCACCCATATCAATCTCGGTCATCGCCGAGGTGATCGAGCAATATTGCACATAGCTGTCATAGCCGCCCTGATAGCGCAGCGCCTCTTGCGCCAGATACGGGCCGGGCAGCGTGCGCGAGGTGATGCGGAACCCCACATCCGGCGTCACGGTGTCACGCATTCCGTCCCAATCCGACACGAGCAGGGGAAGGCCCGCCGCCATTCCTTCGATCGGGGCGAGACCAAAGGTTTCTTGGATATTGTCGATCAGGAACATGAACACATCCGCCCCCGACAGCGCCTCTTTGCGCGCGGTCGCATCGGCCCCGTCCAACAGCGCAAAGCCCACATCCGGCATCAGCCGCCGCGCGCCCTGTTCAAAGACGCGGCGCGAATAATCCTCGCGGAAAACCCCGCAAAAGACGACGAACAGCTTTTGCCCTGCCCCCAGCTTTTTCTGCGCCGCCTGCATGGCCAGATAGATCGGCAAAGGGTCAAACTTTTCATGCGGTGTCAGGCGGGCGATGGTGGTGAAGACCACGTCATTCTCCGCCGCCCCAAGCCGGGCGCGCAACGCCTTGCCGGCGCCTGGGTCAGGCGTGAAGTCATCACAATGGATGCCCAAGGGGATCACCGGCAACAAAGGACGCGGGCGCAGATTGGCATCCAACTGGCGTTTCAGATGCGTGTCGATCAAATCCAGCTGATAGCGCACGCTTGCCTGCACCGCCGTTGAGGTGCAGATCACCGCGTCCCATTCCGCCACGGGTGACACCCGCAGGTTCAACCACCCCTCCATCACCGCGGCGGTCGAGGTGGTGTGGGTAATCCCCGACAATGCATAGGCCCCCGTGCCATAGGGCGCGCGCCGCCACGCCTCGGCGGAAAAGTTGGGGCTGGGGTAGAACACGGTTTCAACCGGGCCAATCGAGGGCGGACGCATGAGGCTGGCATGTCGGAATGGCACATCAGGGCGCAAGGCGGCGGCCAAGTCGCGCACGGGTTCCACATCCTCGGGCATTTTGGACAGGATGACGAATTCATCCACATCGGCATGGCGCAGAAAGCCCTTCAAAAAGCTTTCCCCCGCCACCCGGCGCCCGTTTATCCCCTTGGTCTTTGGGTCAAACCCGTCTTGGGCATACCAAATCGCAGCGTTTTGCGGGCGCATCACAGTTTCTCCATCCAAAGCCACGGCGTCGGACCTGTCCGCCATTCCCAAAGCGCCAAAAGCCGATCCAAATCGGACATCTCCGCCATCCACTCGGGCAGCGCGCTGTCGTCGAGCTTGCGATCAATGCGGATGATGCGGTGCGTGGCGGCAAAGCGGGCGCTGATCCGCTCTGTCACGCCCTTGGCCGCTGCCGGGTGGCATTCGACAAGAATATCGGCATGCAAAAGGCCCGGTGCTACGACCGGGTCTAACAGGGCATCTTCCGCGCCTTCGATATCGCAGATCACCACCGATCGGGTGACAGCACAGATGTCAAAATCGGCATGAGAGAACAGGCCCCCCACCTCGACCCGCGCGGCCACACTATTGGCCAGCGCCTGCGCCCGGCAAAGGTCTTGGGCACGCGGGCTGGCATCGCGGGCCATCACCCGCGCCCCCGGCATGCGTCGGGCAAACCCCACCGCATAATAGCCTTCAGCCGAACCGATATCGATCACCAGATCGGGCGCGCGGGCGATGATCGCCTCGATCACCGGATGCAAGGCCGCCTCATAAACCCCCAACAGCCGCGCCACCCGCGACCCTTCCGAGGCGCGCAAGGCATAGTCCATACCCTGAAACGGCCCTGCGACCACTTTTGTGCCGCTACGCTTAAGCACGGTGTTGGCCAACAACTCAGCCCGCCACTTCGCCAAATGGCGCAGCGCGCTGTGCAAACTGGCAGGAGTAGCGGGGACGGCGGTCAAGCTTTGCAATTTAACGCCCACCACCTGTGTCAGGGCAGATGCGGGCTTTGCAGGCGTCGGGGCCAAGAAAAAACTCCAGAACAAGAACTTGGATCAAATGCTTTGTGAAAAATCGCCCTGACCCTAGCCCCGCCCTGCGCGTCTGTAAACCGATGCTGCGCGAATGGCGCGCTTAACTCGGCACAAAGGCCAGCGACACCCCGTTCATGCAATAGCGCAGACCCGTTGGCTTTGGCCCATCCTTGAATACATGGCCCAAATGCCCGCCACAGCGGCGGCAATGCACCTCGGTTCGGGTGCCAAACAAGCCCGGATCGGGTCTTGTGCGCACCGCATCGGCCAAAGGTTCCCAAAAAGATGGCCAGCCCGTGCCGCTGTCATATTTCGTCTGCGACGAAAACAGCGGCAAATCACACCCTGCGCAATGATAGCGGCCCGCACGAGTTTCCTTGTCCAAGGGGCTGGTAAAGGCCCGCTCAGTCGCCTCATGGCGCAAGACCTGATAGGCCAGCGGCGACAGCCGTGCGCGCCATTCGGCATCGGTCAGGGTGAATTCAAATGTTTCGGCCCGCGCGGTCTGGCCAAGGCCAAGTGCGGCAAGCGTGGTGGACAAAAACAGACGGCGGTTCATCGGCAAATCTCCTTGATTGGCACAGCTTAACACAGTGCGGCACCCGTGCGGCCAAAGGTTACAGCCCCTCACCAAGTTGCGATAAGCCGTGAGTCCAGCCCTTGCAGCCCCTGCCGATATGCTCCACAACTTGCCCAAATGAAGGGCGCGCGCCCCGGCTCTCGATGATGGACGAAGACAATGGCTGAGAACGTGACAAAACCCACCGAAGAGATCTCGGTTCGCGATGTGTTTGGTATCGACACCGACATGAAGGTCAAAGGCTTTGCCGAGCCGACCGACCGGGTTCCGGCCATTGATCCGACCTATAAATTCGACCCCGACACCACCTTGGCCATTCTGGCAGGCTATGCCTATAACCGCCGCGTGATGATCCAAGGCTATCACGGCACGGGCAAATCGACCCATATCGAACAGGTCGGCGCGCGGCTGAATTGGCCGACCGTGCGGGTCAACCTGGACAGCCACATCAGCCGGATCGACCTGATCGGCAAGGATGCGATCAAGCTGCGCGATGGCAAGCAGGTGACGGAATTCCACGAAGGCATCCTGCCTTGGGCGCTGCGCAACCCTGTGGCCATTGTCTTTGACGAGTATGATGCAGGCCGGGCCGACGTGATGTTCGTGATCCAGCGCGTGTTGGAACATGATGGCAAGCTGACGCTTCTGGACCAAAACGAAGTGATCACCCCGAACCCCTATTTCCGCCTCTTTGCCACGGCCAACACCGTGGGTCTGGGCGACACGACCGGGCTTTACCACGGCACCCAGCAGATCAACCAAGCGCAGATGGACCGCTGGTCGCTGGTCGCCACGCTGAACTATCTGTCCCACGACGCCGAGGCCGCCATCGTTCTGGCCAAGCGCCCGCATTACAACACCGAAGCGGGCCGCAAAAAGATCAGCCAGATGGTCACCGTGGCCGATCTGACCCGCACGGCCTTCATGAACGGCGATCTCTCGACCGTCATGAGCCCGCGCACCGTGCTGAACTGGGCCGAAAACGCCGAGATTTTCCGCAATGTCGGCTATGCCTTCCGTCTGTCCTTCCTGAACAAATGCGACGAGCTGGAGCGTCAGACCGTGGCCGAATTCTACCAGCGCTGCTTTGGCGAAGAACTGCCGGAATCCGCGGCATCGATGGCGATGAAGTAACCCCCCACCCCAACCCTCCCTCATGAGGGGGGAGGGAGGTGCTGGGACGACAAAAGGCAATGACCTGCGGCAAGGGGCGCCTCCTCCCCCGTCGTGGGGGAGGATGGGAGGGGGGGCCGCCAGCCAGAGGCACCAACGGGGCAAACCATGACCAAACCCACCGACAACCCCGCCGATCCGTTCAAGAAGGCCCTCGCCGAGGCCACCCGCGTCATGGCGGACGATCCCGAGATGACGGTGACCTATTCGGTTGACCCCTCGGGCATGACCAAAGACGGGGTGCGCCTGCCGCAGGTCTCGCGCCGGATGACGCGCGATGAGGTGCTTTTGGCGCGCGGCACGGCGGATGCCTTTGCGCTCAAGCGCAAATATCACAACGAGGCCACCGCCAACCGCTATGCCCCTACTGGCCAATTGGCGCGCGAGATTTACGATGCGATGGAAACCGCCCGCTGCGAGGCGGTCGGCGCGCGGGTGATGCCCGGCACCGCCACCAATATCGCCGCCAAGCTCGGCCATGAGGCCGAGCGCAAGGGCTATGGCACCATAACCAGCCCCGGCGAGGCCCCCTTGTCAGTCGCCGCAGGCTATCTGGTGCGCCATCTGGCCACCGGTGCCCCGCTGCCTCCCGCGGCCGAAAACGTCATGAACCTGTGGCGCGGCTTTATCGAAGAGCAGGCCGGCGGCACGCTGGACAATCTTGATGATGTGCTGGCCGATCAGGCTGCCTTTGCACGTCTGACGCGGCAGGTGATTTCCGATCTGGGCTATGGGGACCAATTGGGCGATGACCCCGACGCGCCCGATGAGGATGAAAGCGGCCAAGAGGCCGAGGAAGATCAGGACAACCCCGACAGCCAAGGCTCCGAAGACCAAGACAGCGACGAGTCTGAGGCCAGCCCCGAGCGGTCGCAGGACGAGCAGGAAGACCAGTCCCAAGCGCAAGTCACCATGGAAGACAGCGCTGATATGGAGCAAGGCGACGAGACAGAGCTGCCCGAGGGCGAGGCCCCGCTGGAGCCACCACCACCCGCGCCCTATTCCGATGCGGATCCGAATTATACCGTCTATACCACCGATTTTGATGAAGAAATCCGCGCCGAGGAATTGGCCGAACCCGCCGAGCTGGAACGTCTGCGCGCCTATCTTGATCAGCAGTTGGAACCCCTGAAAGGGGCCGTCAGCCGTCTGGCCAACAAATTGCAGCGCCGCCTGCAGGCGCAGCAAAATCGTTCGTGGCTGTTTGATCTGGAAGAAGGCACGCTGGATGCGGGCCGCTTGGCCCGCGTCATCGCCAACCCCACCACGCCTTTGTCATTCAAGCAGGAAAAAGACACCGAGTTTCGCGACACCGTGGTGACGCTGTTGATCGACAACTCCGGCTCGATGCGCGGCCGTCCGATTTCGATTGCGGCGATCTGTGCCGATGTGCTGGCCCGCACGCTGGAACGCTGTTCGGTCAAGGTCGAGATCTTGGGCTTTACCACCCGCGCATGGAAAGGTGGCCAGTCGCGTGAACGCTGGCTCGCGCAAGGGCGCCCACAGGCGCCGGGGCGGCTGAATGACCTTCGCCACATCATCTATAAATCCGCCGATGCGCCTTGGCGGCGGGTGCGGCCCAATCTGGGGCTGATGATGAAAGAGGGGCTTTTGAAGGAAAACATCGACGGCGAGGCGCTGGAATGGGCGCACCGCCGGTCGCTGGCTCGCCCCGAGGCGCGCAAGATCCTGATGGTGATTTCCGATGGCGCGCCCGTGGATGACAGCACGCTGTCGGTCAATGCGGCCTCATTTTTGGAAAAGCACCTGCGCGATGTCATCGCCATGGTCGAAAAACGCCGCGCGGTCGAACTGATTGCCATCGGCATTGGCCATGACGTCACGCGCTATTACCAAACGGCTGTGACGATCACCGATGTCGAGCAATTGGCAGGCGCGATGACCGAGCAATTGGCCGGCCTCTTTGAGGTGGACCCCAAGAAACGTGCCCGTGCCTTGGGGATGCGGAAGGCGGGCTAAGGGTGGCTTTCAGCCCCCCTCGCGCGTTCCGCGCTCACCCCCCGAGGATATTTTTGCCACATTGAAGGAGCCCGCGATGTTCCAAAGCTTTGAGACCACCGCAAACCCCGAACAGGGGCCGGGGCGCTTGGCGGCCTTGCGCGCCGTTTTGGCCACCGAGGGGCTGGCGGGATTTATCGTGCCGCGTGCCGATGTGCATCAGGGGGAATATGTCGCGCCACGCGATGAGCGGCTGCAATGGTTGACGGGATTTACCGGGTCGGCGGGCTTTGCGCTTGTGCTGCCTGCCGTGGCGGGGGTGTTCATTGACGGGCGCTATCGCACTCAAGTGAAGGGTCAGGTCGATCTGGCCCATTTCACCCCAGTTCCCTGGCCCGAGGTGAAGCCGGGCGCATGGTTGCGCGACCAACTTTCGCAAGGTGTGATCGGCTTTGATCCCTGGCTGCACACGGCGGATGAAATAGAGCGGCTGGAGGCTGATCTTGCCGGCAGTGGTCTTTCGTTGCGGGCTTGTGACAATATGGTGGACAGGATCTGGCCTGACCAACCCGCCCCCCCGATGGGGCGTGCCTTTGCGCATCCCGATGCGCTGGCCGGTGAGACGGCAGCGGCCAAGCGTTCCAGATTGGCCGAGGTTCTGCGCCGCGAGGGGCAACGGGCTGCGGTTGTGACCCTGCCTGACAGTCTGTGCTGGCTTTTGAACATTCGGGGCGCCGATGTGCCACGCAATCCGATCCTGCATGGCCATGCCATTTTGCATGACGATGGGCGCGTGACGCTTTTTGCGGCTTTGGAGAAGTTTGACGAGGCGGTCCGCGCCCATCTTGGACCCGAGGTCAGCCTGCGCCCAGTGGCCGCCTTTGTGCCTGCGCTGCGCACGCTGCAAGGCCCTGTTCGGGTAGATAAAGGTTCGGCGCCGCTTGCTGTGTCGTTGGAATTGCAAGAGGCCGGGATTGCGGTGGCCTTTGCCGACGATCCTTGTCGGCTGCCAAAGGCGTGCAAAAATGCCAGCGAAATCGCCGGAATGCGGGCCGCCCATCTGCGCGACGGGGCGGCGATGGTTGAGTTCCTGTGCTGGTTGGATGCGCGTTTGCCACAGGGCGGTTTGACCGAGATTGACGTGGTCAAAGCGTTGGAAGGTTACCGCCGCGCCACCAATGCCCTGCATGACATCAGCTTTGACACGATCTGTGGGGCTGGCCCCAATGGCGCGATCATGCATTATCGGGTGACGGAAGAGAGCAACCGCAAGATCGTGACGAATTCTTTGCTGCTTGTGGATTCGGGCGGCCAGTATCGTGATGGAACCACCGATATCACCCGCACCATCGCGGTGGGCGATCCGGGTGACTTTGCCCGTGCCTGCTATACCCGCGTTTTGCAAGGCACGATTGCCATCAGCCGGGTGCGCTGGTCCAAGGGGCTGGCGGGGCGCGATCTCGACCCTTTGGCGCGCGCGGCCTTGTGGATGGCGGGGCAAGATTTCAACCATGGCACCGGCCATGGTGTGGGGGCGTTTCTGTCGGTGCATGAAGGCCCGCAAAGGATCAGCCGGGTGTCAGAGGTGCCGCTCGAAGTGGGGATGATCCTGTCGAATGAGCCGGGCTATTACCGTGAGGGCGAGTTCGGCATTCGGCTGGAGAACCTGATCGTGGTGGAGCCCGCCCCGGCCCTGCCCGGCGGCGATGCGGAACGCATACACTTGCAGTTCGAAACGCTGACCTTTGTTCCTTTTGACCGGCGTCTGGTCGTGACAGAAATGCTGTCGCCCGGCGAACGGGATTGGCTGAACACCTATCACGGGCAGGTTTTGGCGCATCTGGCGCCCCGCCTGTCCCCGGCCGCCTTGGCCTGGTGCCAAGAGGCCTGCGCGCCGATCTGACGCGCGGCCACGATTTTTCGACGAAAAATCGTCTTCAGGCGGCGTCGGCCGCGACAAGGCGGATGCGTTCCACCATGGCGCGCACCCCGTTCGACCGCTGGGCGGACAAATGTTCATTCAGGCCCAGCCGCCCCAATTCGGCGACCGCATCAACAGCGCCCACCTGCCCCACCGGCAAGCCGGAATAAAGCGCATGCAGCACGGCAATCAGCCCGCGCACGATCATGGCATCCGAATCGCCTTGAAAATCAAAGCGTCCCCCCTCGATAACCGGGCGCAGCCAGACCTGACTGGCGCAGCCATCCACTTTTAACGCTGGCACCTTAAAGCTGTCATCCAAAGGCGGCATTGCGCGGCCCATGTCGATGACATGGCGATAACGATCTTCCCAATCGTCAAGAAACTCGAAGGTTTCGGCAATCTCCTCAAAGGCGGGGGTGGCCATGGTGTAACTCCTTTGTTCCCCTGTCAGCTAATTCGCACATGCCCCCCTGTCCAGTGGCCTGACACCATGCAGCAGCCTTTTCAAACAGCCTTTGATGCGATAGCCAAACAGAAGTGCTTGCAAGGATCCCCGCCGATGCGCCATTCGCTGACCCTCGCCCTGACTGCCGTTCTGCTGCTCACCTCTTGCGGCGCAGTCCGTGAGTCACGGCTGAACCCGTTCAACTGGTTTGGCCGGTCGCAACAGGTGCAGCCCGTCGCGGTCGCCGCCGGCGTTCAGACCGATGCGCGGCCCTTGGCAGATCAAGTTCTCTCCATGGCCATAGAACAGACCCCTTATGGTGCCATTGTGCGGGCCACGGGGCTGACGCCAACTCAAGGCTATTATGATGCCGAGTTGGTGGCGCGTCCGGTCGATGAAAACGGTGTCTTGGTCTATGACTTTCGCCTGATGCCACCGCCCGCCCAAATGCCGGTAGGGGCGCCGCGCACGCGTGAGGTCACGGTGGCCGCGCATCTGTCCAAGATGCGGCTAGAGGGCATTCGCGAAATCGTGGTTCAGGCCGCGCAAAACGCCCGCGCCAGCCGCCGCTAGGCGCGCGGGCCTTGGGGCGGTTTCAAACCCTCACAACCCGTACTTCATTGCCCTTGGCCGACAGGGCAATTTCCCCCCGGCAAAGCCGCATGGCGTCATCGCCAAAGGCTTCGGCGCGCCAGCCTTTCAACGCGTCGATATTGCGCTCGCCTGCCGCGATGGCATCCAGATCAGACGCCGAGGCAATCAGACGCGGTGCCACGCCAAGACTTTCCGACTTGGCCTTCAAAAGCACGCGCAGCAAATCTGCCAGGGCTGGGTTAACCTGAAGCTGGTCTTTGGCGGCATCAACTTTTGGCAAATCTTCCGGGCGCATCTCAAGCCCCGATTTGATGGCCGAGAGGATCCCCTCTGCAATCTCGGTCTTGCGCCCCTCGCGCTGCAACAGACGCGAGCGGCCCAGCTCCTCCATCGAGGTGGGGCGGGTCGAGGCCAGCTCCAGAAGCGCATCATCCTTCATCACCCGGCTGCGCGGCACATTATGCGTTTGGGCATAATCCTCGCGAAAGCGCGCCAATTCCTTGACCACAGCCAGAAAGCGGCCCGAGGTGGTGCGCGTTTTGACGCGCATCCACGCCTCTTCGGGGCGGGTGGTATAGGTTTCGGGGTCAGTCAGCAGCGACAGCTCTTCTTCCACCCACGCCTGCCGGCCATTCTTGGCCAGTTGCGTGGCCAGCCATTCATAAATCACCCGCAAATGGGTGACATCGGCCAGCGCATATTCGCTTTGCGCCGAGGTCAGCGGGCGGCGCGACCAATCGGTAAAGCGGCTGGTCTTATCAAGGTTTTCCTTGGCAATTTTCTTGACCAGCGTTTCATAGCCCACCTGCTCGCCAAAGCCGCAGACCATGGCGGCAACCTGGGTGTCAAACAGCGGATCGGGAAAGACCTTGCCCTCGACAAAGAAAATCTCAAGGTCTTGGCGCGCGGCGTGAAACACCTTGACCGTCGCCTTGTGGCGGAAAAGGTCGTAAAGCGGCTCCATCGACATCTGAGCGCCCTCGATCGGGTCGACCAAAACCGCATCACCGTCTTTGCCGGGCAGCGCCATCTGGATCAGGCACAGCTTTGACCAATAGGTGCGTTCGCGCAGGAATTCGGTGTCGATGGTGACATAGGGCTTGGTCTTGGCCGCAGCGCAAAAGGAAGCCAGATCCTCGGTCGTGGTAATGGTCCGCATGGGCGGCCTTTCGCAAAAAGGGGTGCGGGGGCATCCCGCCATGCCCTCGCTATAGGCGCGAGGGCAGAAAAAGGAAAGACCAAGGGCGTCCGTCGCACGGGTTGCGAAAACACGACGCATACCAAGGGGCCTTGCCCTCGACAGCGATGCCCGCATGTGTCACAGCACAGCATGCGGATTTTTTGGGTCAGCCTTGGCTTTTTGGCATTTGGACTGGGGCTGGCGGGCATTCTGCTGCCCTTGGTGCCAACCACGCCCTTCATGCTCTTGGCAGCCGCCTGTTTTGCCAAATCTTCACCGCGACTGCATGATTGGCTGGTGAGCCATCCCAGCTTTGGCCCCGCCATCCGCAATTGGCGCCATCACCGCGCCATTGCGCCGCGCGCCAAGCGCCTTTCGGTGATCGCCATGGCCGCGGCCTTTGCGATCAGCGTGATTTTGGGGATCGGCTGGCAGATCCTTGCGGTGCAGGCGGCTGTTTTGGTGGTCATGGGGCTGTGGATCTGGACCCGTCCCGACGGGCCAACCCAGCCTTGAAAGAACCATCGCCTCCCCTCCCCCTGTGTGGGGAGGGGATGGGAGTCGGGGCAACGTTGAAATCCGCGGCCCGCCACCTGAAGCAAGCCTTAGGCCGCGACGAACAGACCTTCGTCCTTGACGATCTTATAGGCCTCATCCAGCGATTTGGTCGCGCGCTCGATCAGCACGTCGATCTCTTCGGGCTTGATCACCAAAGGCGGGGCAATGATCATCCGGTCACCGACATGGCGCATGATGATGTTATTGGCAAAGCAACGCTCGCGCACCTTATAGCCAATGGTGCCCGCCTCCGACTTGAACTTGGCGCGGGTGGCCTTGTTCGGCGTCAGCGCGATGGAGCCCATCAGACCCACCAACTTGGCCTCGCCCACCATCGGGTGATCGGTCAGCGCGTCCCATTTCGCCTTGAGATAGGGATGCGCCACATCACGCACATGCTCGACGATGCCCTCTTCCTGAATGATCCGCAGGTTTTCCAAGGCCACTGCCGAGGCGACCGGATGGCCGGAATAGGTATAGCCGTGGAACAGCTCTCCCCCCTCGGCCACGGTGTTGAACACCTCGTCATGGATGATTGACCCGCCAATCGGCTGATAGCCCGACGACAGGCCTTTGGCGATGGTCATGATATGGGGCTTGATGCCGAAGGTGGTCGATCCGAACATGTTGCCGGTGCGGCCAAAGCCGGTGATAACCTCGTCCGCGATCAGCAGGATGCCGTATTTGTCGCAAATGCGCTGGATTTCCGGCCAATAGGTCGCCGGCGGCACAATCACGCCGCCCGCACCCTGAATGGGCTCGCCGATGAAGGCCGCAACCTTGTCGATGCCGATCTCGTTTATGGCCTCTTCCAAAAGGCGCGCGCGGGCAAGGCCGAAGTCCTCGGGCGTCATGTCGCCGCCCTCGCTCCACCAATCGGGCTGTTCGATGTGGTGAATGCCATCAATCTTGCCACCATGGGCGTGGATCGGCGCCATACCACCAAGGCTGCCGCCCCCCATGGTAGAGCCGTGATAGCCGTTCTTGCGCGCGATGATCACGCGCTTTTCGGGCATTCCCTTGACCTGCCAATAGCGCCGCACAAGGCGGATATTGGTGTCATTCGCCTCAGAGCCCGAACCGGCAAAGAAGGTGTGGTTCATCCCCTCGGGCGCGATCTTGGCCAGTTCGGCGGCCAGCGCGATGGCGGGCACATGGGTGGTCTGAAAGAAGGTGTTGTAATAGCTCAGCTCATCCATCTGGCGCTTGGCCACATCGCCAAGTTCGGTGCGGCCATAGCCGATGTTGACACACCACAGCCCCGCCATGCCGTCGATGATCTTTTGGCCTTCGCTATCTTGCAGCCAAACACCTTTGGCCGATTTGATCACCCGAGCCCCCTTGGCCGCCAGACCATTGGCATCGGTGAAGGGATGCATGTGATGCGCCGCGTCCAGCTTTTGCAGCTCGGCCGTCGACATGTGATTGGTGATCATATTCATGGGATATCCCTTCGGTCATGGGCCCGAGTCTTCGGGCGCTTGGCCGCAGAATATGATCAAAGCCGGGGGGCGTTCAAGAAATTTGATCAAATTTTGAGTTGGCGAGCAGCGCCGTCAAATTTCGCCCCGCGCCAAGGCCGCACGCACTTCTTCAACGCCTTGAGAAATATCGTCTTTCATCGCCCGTGCCAGCCGCGCGCCGTCACCGGCCCGCATCGCGGCCAAGGCCTCGGCATGTTGGTCGGGCAGGCCCGAGGCCCCCGCCAATGTGGCCACCACCCGCAAGGATGGGCCAAAGCGCAACCACATCGAGCGCGCCATATCCACCAAAACCCCCGCCCCCGACACCTCATACAAGGCAAAATGGAACGCATGGTTGGCGGTCAGATAGGCGGTGACGTCGCCTGCCCGGATCGCCGCATTCACAATGTCATCCAGCCCGGCCAGCCGGTCAATCAGCGCGGGCGTCAGGTTGGCGGCGGCAAGCTCCGCCAAGCGCGGCTCGATCGTCAGGCGGGCAAAGGCCAGTTGATCCAACACCCCCGGTTCCAGCCGCGGCACGGTCACCCGGCGGTTGCCTTGGGGTTCCAGCGCGCCCTCGGCGGTCAACCGGCGGATCGCTTCGCGCACAGGTGTCATGCCCGCGCCAAGATCGGTGATCAGGCCCTGAATGGTCACCGGCTGACCCGGAGCCAGCGCGCCAAACAGCACCATGTCGCGCAGGCGCACATAGGTCAGCTCGTGGCTGGGAACTTTGCGGGCGTCATCGGTCATCGGCATGGCTCTCAGAACTTTGGGTCAGTTATGCCCGTGCGGCGCGGCGTTGCAAGGGTCAGCCGCTGGCGGCGCGCAAGGCGGCGCGCTGCCCGGCCAGCCAAAAGGCCGACAAAAGCGTGGGCGCATTGCCCACCTCACCCGTCGCACAAAGCTGCATCAAATGGTCAAAGCTGACCAAATGCACCCGGATATCTTCAGATTCCGTGGCCAGCCCAAAGGTGCCAATGGCACTGTCAGGCAGATCAACCAGCGCAAGATAGGAATAAAGAAACTCCGTCACCGCACCGGGTGTGGGGTAATAGCCCGCAATGGGCAGCAAGCGTGAAATCGTGATGCCAGCCTCTTCCTGCGCCTCGCGGATCGCGGTGATCTCGGGCGTCTCACCGGGATCAATTCGCCCGGCAATCGCCTCAAGCTGCCATGGGTTGGTATCGCCGCGCAGATGCGGGCCAACGCGGAATTGCTCGATCAACAGCACCCGGTCGCGCGCCGGGTCATAGGGCAGAACCGTCACCGCATCGCCCGACACAAAGCCCGCCCGATTGACCGGATCAGACAAGGTCCCGTCAAAGCGGCGAAAGCGCAGGTCGCACTCTTCCACCGCGAAAAATTTCGCATAGGCTTCAGTTTGCGTCAGGGTCACCACATCCCCGGGCGCAGGCAAATGACGCACAGTCGCGGGTGCGCTTTGCGCCGCGCGGGCGCGGATATGCGGATCGTCGGAACGCATGGACTAGGCCCCCTTTGCCGCCAAAAACCGGCTGGCACGCGCATAACGCAGGGCAAGGATGGGGTAAAGCCGCCAGCCACGGGCGGTGGCGCTGTCAACTCCAGCGGCGGCCAATCCATTCGGCCATGATCCCGCCCATCACCCCACCGCCCAGCAAAACCGCAGGCGTGGCCGGGTGACGCAAGAGCGCGCCATATTCCAGCATCATCTCAAAGATGCCCAAGACGGCATCCATCGGCCCGTCATACATCATGCGGGTGGATTTTCGGACCATGAAATAGATGGAAAACAACAGCAGGCACCAAAACAACACCGCCACCGAGGTCACAAGCCCGCGGTTGATCGCCTCGCTCATGCCCCGCCCTGTCGAGCGGCCCATGATGAACCATCCGCACAAAAGCCCAATCCCCGCCGACAATTCGCGGAAAAGCTTGGTCTGTGTGCCCTCGGGCAGCACAGGTATGAACAAATGCGCCGCCAAGGCCGCCAAAAGCGCAAAAAAGATCGCGGAAAACAATTTGGTCGCGGTGGGCATGACATCCTCGGTCGGCAAAATGCGTCACGATGCGGTCTGAACCACAAACCGGGCAAAAATGCGGACGGAAATCAGGCCAAAATCAGAGGGCGGAGGCCAAAAGCGCGATCAGCGCCGCTTGACCGTCACTTGCGTCACATCGCAATTGCCGCCCTGAAAGGCACCTGCACAAGAGGTGAGATACATGTTCCACATGCGGCGGAACCGTTCGTCAAAGCCCATGGCCTGAACCTCGTCCCAACGCGCGTTGAACGCCTCATGCCAGCGCCGCAGGGTTTGACTGTAGCTTTGGCCAAACTCGATCGAGCCGGTAAACTCCAACCCCGCGCGGGCAATCTCGGCCTTCAGCGCCGAAGGTGAGGGCAACATGCCGCCGGGGAAGATGTATTTTTGAATGAAATCAACCGTCTTTCTATACATCTCAAAGCGGTCATCACCGATGGTGATGATCTGCAAAGTCGCCTGTGCGCCAGGTTTCAGCCGTTCGCGCAGGCTGTTGAAATAGGTGGGCCAGTATTTTTCGCCCACCGCCTCGAACATCTCGATCGAGGCGATACCGTCATAGATCCCCCGTTCATCGCGGTAATCTTGCAGCTTGATGTCAACCAGGTCCGACAGACCAGCGGCGGCAATGCGGGCCACGGCATAGTCATGCTGGGCCTTGGAAATCGTCAGACCCGTGACCTTCAGCCCGCGCTTGGCGGCGGCATATTCGGCAAAACCGCCCCAGCCGCAGCCAATTTCCAACACATGATCACCGGGCTGCACGCCCATCTGATCCACCATGCTGGCGTATTTTTGTTCCTGTGCCGCCTCAAGGCTTTCTTGCCCCGTGCGATAGAGCGCACTGGAATAGGTCATGCTGTCATCCAGCCACAGCCGATAAAAGTCATTCCCCAAATCATAGTGATAGGCGATGTTCTTTTTCGCCTGCCGCTTGGAGTTTGATTGCAGCCAAAAGCGCAACCGTTCATAGGCGCGCACCAAGGTGACGCCGATCATCCGGTCAAGCGCATCATTGTTGCCGATCTGGGCCAGATCCATCACCGCCTGCAAATCAGGGGTGGACCAACCGCCCTCCATATAGGCTTCGCAAAAGCCCACATCACCCTCGCGGATCAGCCGCGCGAAGACGTCCGGATCATGCACATGCACCTCGGCCACCGGGCCGGGGCCTTGGGCCTGCACCCGAAAGCGCCGCCCATCGGGCAAGATAAAATCAACCCGACCGTTTTTCATCCGGCTCACCAGATCAAAGGCGGCAGCAAAATAGCGCGGCAGGCCAGTTTGGCCTTTTACCGACGTCAGAACGTCCATCGAAACACCCCCCACGGGTTCATTTTCCAGCAAGGTTTCCAGATCGCGCGGCATGTCTCAAGTCTTTCCTTGGGCAAGGGCCACCAAGGCGCGGGCGCGCCCTTCGGCCAGATCAATGCGCGGTAGCGGATAGCGCCGCGCAGGGTCAAGCTGCCATTGGCGCGGCACGGCATCAAAATAGCTAAGTGCCAAGGCTCCGGGCACGCGTGTCAACTCGGCAATCCAGCGGCGGCGATAGGTTTGGTCAGGGTCAAACTTGTCAGCCTGCCCAGCCGGGTTGAAAATGCGGAAATAGGGCGCCGCATCCGGCCCACAGCCCGCCACCCATTGCCAGCCCATCGCATTGGCGGCCGGGTCCCAATCGGTCAGACAATCGGCAAACCAGCGCAGGCCGACGCGCCAATCGGTCAGCAAGTGTTTGGTAAGATAGCTGGCCACGATCATCCGCGCCCGGTTGTGCATGCGGCCCGTCACATACATCTCGCGCATGGCGGCATCCACAAAGGGCTCGCCCGTCATGCCCCGGCGCCATGCCTCGGCGTCGGAATTGTCGTCGCGCCATGGGAAGGTGTCCCAGCCCGGCTTCCAGCTTTGTGTGTCAAGCTGGGGATAATGATACATCAAATGCCAAGCAAACTCGCGCCAGACGAGTTCCTTCAGGAAAGTCTCAGCCCCGGCATTGCCCGCCGCCATCGCGCGCCAGCCGCGATGCCAGATCATGCGCGGGCCGATCTCACCCCAAGCTAGATTTTCCGACAGGCCACTGGTGGCTGCGGTCAATCCCGGCAAATCACGATCATGGGCATAGGCCGCCATGGTGGTGGTGGCAAATTCCTCAAGCCGGGCAATCGCCTTGGCCTCACCCACGCGCTGATGGGGTCCAACCACCGCAGCCCCGCGCTGCATCGCGCCATCCAGCCGCCAATCGGCCAGCCGATCTGAGGCGGGCCAGCTCACAGGCGCGGGCAGTCGGTCGGGCGCAGATGAGGCCTCGGGCACTGGGCGGCCCCGCACGGCGCGCCAAAAGGGGGTATAGACGCGATAGGGTCCGCCCTGCCCCGTCTCAACCTCCCAAGGTTCAAACAACAGGGCACCGGGATGGCTTTTGGCCATCAGCCCCTTTGATTTCAGGGCGGTTTTCACGGCCTCATCACGCGCACGGGCAGCCGCGTTATAGCTGCGGCTCCACATCACGCCCGCAGCCCCAGTTTCCGCCACCAACCCTTCCAGCACCGAGAGCGCCGGTCCCCGGCGCAAGATCAATCGACTGCCCAAGCCGGCCAAACGATCAGAAAAATGGGCCAAGGCAAGCCCAAGGCGAAACTTGGCCGCAGCCCCCATCGCCTCGGTCTCAGGGTCCAAAATGAAAACCGGCACCAAAGGACGACCCGTTGCCACAGCCGCCGACAGCATCGGATTGTCCGACAGCCGCAAATCGCGCCGGAACCAGATAATCAGTGCTGCGTCAGTCATTTTGTCCCCATTTTGGTCTTTTACGCAGCAACGCGGACATTGGTTCATCCGCCAAGGGGCAAAAATGCACAGATACCGCTAGGTTAAGGGGGCCAAGCACGGCTTGCCCCCCCACAACCCAATTGGCCCGTTAGAGCACGCGGTCCAAGGCGGCGATCAGGCGCGCCACCTCATCTGCACTGGTGTAATGGGCCGCAGACATGCGCAGCACGCCCTTTTCACGGTCAATCCCCAGTGCAGCCAAGGGGCGCACGGCGTAAAAATCACCTGCCCAGCAGGCGATGCCATTGCGGCCCAGCTCTTCCGACACCGGAACCGCCGGGCCGTTCAACTCCACCGCAACGGTGGGCGCGCGCAGCCGCGCATCGCGCGGCCCCAAAAGCCGCACATCATTGCGTGCCGCCAGATAGTCCAGCAAAGGCGCAATCACCGCCACCTCTTGGGCGCGCATCAGATCATGCACGGCACTGTTGCGCTGGGCGGCATCCCCGCCAAGGCCATGGGCCGCAGCAACCGCATCGACGTAATCCGCCATACCGGCACAGGCGGCAATCTGGGCATGGTCGGGGCCAGCCGGGGTGTGGCGTTTGTAAAGCGTGGCTTGGTTGAAGAAATGCGCCTGACCGGGCAATTCCATGCCAAATTCCTCACGCAAAACCATGATGCCTTGATGCGGGCCAAAGGTTTTATAGGCCGAAAAGAGATACACATCGCAGCCCAGCGCCGTGACATTGGGAAAGCCGTGCGGGGCATAGCTGACCCCGTCCACCACCGTGCGCGCGCCCGCCGCGCGGGTAATCTCGCAGATCGCGGCCACATCGTTGATCTCGGCAATCACGTTGGAACAATGCGGGAAAGCCACCAGCTTTACCCGCCCATCGGCCAAGAGCTTTTGCAGATCAGCCGGATCAAGGCTGCCTGTGCCCGGATCAAGCTGCCATTCGCGCACCTCGATCCCCTCATCGGCCAAACGCCGCCAGACGCCGGAATTGGCCTCGTGGTCTTGATTGGTCACCACAATCGCCGCGTTTTGCCCGCGCAGCCATTGCCGCACCGCTTGGGCCAACACATAGGTATTGGCACTGGTCGAGGGGCCAAAGCTGACCTCTTCGCGCTTGACCCCCATCATCGCGCCCAGACGCGTGCGCGCCTCGTCCATCTCGGCGCCCCCGGCCTGCGCCCCCGGATAGGGCCCATAGGGCTGCACCTTGCGGTCGGTGTAGAACCGATGCAGCCGGTCCACCACCTGTTGGCACGGATAAGACCCGCCCGCGTTTTCAAAAAACGCATGGCTCGACAACACGGGCGAGGAAAAGGCCGGAAACTGGCTGCGCACAAAGTCAAGGTTCAGCGGGCTGGTCATCAAGATGTCCTGTCACTTTGGTTTGAACGGGAACGGGGGCTGCCCCCCGAGGTTGGAAGAAACGGGCGCATGGCCCCCGTGGCAGGTCTTCCCGCCAAGCCGCCCCGGCCCGATGAGCCATGCGGCAGACCCTGCGGCCACATCACGCAGCTTCGGATCAGCAAAAAGGCTATGCGGCGCCGGGTCGAAGGTAAAGCCCGGCCAAGGCCGAAAACCCAACCAACCACCGGCTTTTTATTGCCGATCAGGGGGCATACCCTTGCAAAACCCCAAAGCACACGCATCTGATAGGGGCTTGAGCCTGACAGGACCAGCCGCTAGCGTTCTGGCATCTTGTGACACCGATCTTCTGGGCAATGCCCCCGCAGACACCAACAGCAGAGGACCCGCATGAAAAAACTGTCCCACCTTCTCGCAACGACCGCTGCGGCGATCAGCTTTGCCGCTGTCGCCCATGCCGCCGATCCTGAACTGACCGTCTTTGACTGGGCAGGATTTGAAGAGCAGTCTTTGATCGAATCCTATGTGGCCAAGCATGGCCAGATGCCGACCTATGCCTTCTTTGCCGATGACGACGAGGCCTTCCAAAAGATGTCCTCGGGCTTCAAGGCCGATGTGGCGCATCCTTGCTCGCAGATGGTGTCGAAATATCGTGAGGCTGGCTTGATCGAGCCTTGGGATGTCAGCCGCATCCCCGAATACGCAAATATCGCGCCGCGCTTCACCGATTCCAAGATTTTCGCAGATGACGGTGGCGTTTGGTATATCCCGACCGATTATGCCTACACCGCTATCGCCTGGAACACGACCGAAGTGCCCGAGGCGGATGTTGCCACGCTCAATGTGTTCAAAGATCCGAAATATGCCGGCCGTATCTCGCTGCCCGACAACACCGACGACGTCTGGGCGCTGGCACTTTTGGCCACGGGCGTAACCGATTGGACCAATGTCAACGACGAGCAATTCGCCGCCGCCGCCGCATGGCTGCGCGAGGTGCACCCCAATGTCCGCGCCTATTGGTCTGACCCCTCGGAACTGGCGCAGCTCATGGCCTCGGGTGAGGTTTTGGTGGCGTGGTCGTGGAATGACTCTGTCGCGCTGATGCGGGCTGAAAACTTCCCCGTCGGCTTCCAGCGCACTGCGGCTGAAGGTGCCTCGACCTGGTTCTGCGGCTATGTGAACTTCAAGGACGCACCGGGCAGCGAAGACAAGGCCTATGATTTCATCAACGCCTGGCTCGAGCATGGCTCGGCCAAGGGGTTGCTTGAAAACTTTGGCTATGCCCATTCCAATGATGCCGCAATGGCCGGGATCACCGCCGAAGAGCTGGCCGCGGCGGATGTAAGCCCGGTTGAGGGCACGCTTCTTGCCCAGACGCCGATTGATCACGCGGTGCGCGCCAAGATGCTGGAAGAGTTCGAGCTTATCAAAACCGGCTTCTGATCATATAAGCCAAACCGATAGAACGCGCCCGCAAGCCAAGCTTGCGGGCGTTTTTCATGCCCGATCGGTCTTGTTAGAACGGCCATCGCTGCGAAACACGGCTGACTGCCGTGGCGCCGCCGCTGGGCAATGTTGGCCCTTGGCCCCTTCCAAACGGGCCATTTCCAACAGCGCAAGTCGCACCAAGCGCGGACACGGGCGCGCGCGCGCCTTTTGCAGAGCCGACCGCCCGCCACCCTTGCGCCGGGACGGTTCTGTGCCTATATCTCCCTCTGTCCGAGGCTTGCTTCGGACTATGGTGATAAACGCACCTGTAATAAACGGCTCGGACCCGGGGGCGGTACCCGGCGGCTCCACCATTCCACCCGGCATTGCGGGGGTAAGGGGCCGAAATAGGATCGACGGACGTCTAAAGAGGCCAGCTTTTACCCGGTAGGCACCACCGTTATCGGACCACAAGTGTAGTTGCCAATGACAACCACGCTCCGGTGGCTCTGGCTGCGTAAGCGGTCCGAACATCGAAACCTAAGCCCTTGCGCTTAGCCGCGTAAGGCGGGGCCCCCAGGAGCCTGGCAACAGAATCCTGGACCTTTCCCAAAACTCCAAACATCGCGCCATGCCAGCCGGCGGAGTCGCCCCATGTCCGCTCTCATCCGGCATGCACCGCTTGGGCTTTTGCATGAAACTTTTGCAAATGCTGCAAAAGGCACTTGCCACATCGGCGGTGGGGCGAAACAACACTGCAATGCAACCCACACTCCGTGACCTGACCCGCGTCTTCGCCCGCATCGGCATTTTGTCCTTCGGCGGCCCTGCCGCACAAATCGCCATGATGCACCGCGAGGTGGTAGACAGGCACGCTTGGGTGAACGAGAAAGATTACCTTTCGGCCCTGTCCTTCTGCATGCTTTTGCCCGGCCCCGAGGCGATGCAACTGGCCACATGGATCGGCTGGCGCACCCATGGCACGCTGGGCGGGTTGATCGCGGGGGGGCTTTTTGTGCTGCCGGGCGCGCTGGTGGTGCTGGCCCTGTCGGCCATATACGTCACGCTGGGCGCGCTGCCCTTGGTGGCCGCTCTGTTCGCCGGGGTGCAGGCGGCGGTTGTCGTGGTGGTGATCGAGGCCCTGTTGCGCGTCTCGCATCGCGCGCTGAAAGGCCGGGTCGAGCGGTTGCTGGCCCTTGGGGCCTTTGTCGCGCTTTTTGCTTTGGCGCTGCCCTTCCCCATCGTGGTCTTGGCCGCCGCGGTTCTGGGCGCACTTAGCCTGTCCAAGAACAGCCAGAACCCCCAAACCCCGACACGGGGCCCAAGCTGGGCGCAATCGCTGGGCACGGCGGGGCTTTGGTTGGCCATTTGGCTGTTGCCCTTGGCGCTGCTTTGGGCGCTGGAAGGTGGGATTTTGACCGAGATCGGCCTTTATTTTTCAAAGCTTGCCCTTCTGACCTTTGGCGGCGCCTATGCGGTGCTTGCCTGGATGGTGCAAGAGGTGGTGCAGATCCAAGGCTGGCTGACCACGGCACAAATGATGGATGGGCTGGGCTTGGCCGAAACCACGCAGGGGCCCTTGATCTTGGTGACAGAATTCGTGGGCTTTGTGGCAGGCTGGCACGCCGGTGGTTGGGCACTGGCGCTGGCAGGGGCCTTTGTGGCGCTGTGGATGACCTTCGCGCCGTGCTTTCTATGGATTTTTCTGGGCGCCCCCCACATCGCGCGCCTAACTGCGCAACCGCGCTTGGCAGGCGCGCTTGCCGGGATCATGGCCGCCGTGGTCGGGGTGATCGCGAACCTGTCTTTGTGGTTTGCGCTGCATGTCTTTTTTGACAGCCGAACGCTGTTTTCGGCAGGCCCGATCCAGCTCATGCTGCCCGATGCCACCAGCTTGCGGTTTGCGCCCCTGATCATCGCGCTTGGGGCGGGCTATCTTTTGCTGCGCCGCCATTGGTCCTTGCCGCTGGTTCTGGCGATTGCCGCCCTTGGTTCCGTGGCACTTGGCGCGGTCACAGGCGGCCTGATCTAACCGCATCCCCTTCCCTTCGAAAACGAATCCCCTATGCTGGCCACATCGCAGATGTAGGGGCGCGCATGGCACGGACGATTGACTACGGGAATCTGATGCACCGAGCGATGCGCGGGCTGATCCAGACCGTTCTCAAGGATGTTGCCGACAATGGCCTGCCCGGGGCGCATCACTTTTTCATCACCTTTGACACGAATGCCGAAGGTGTCGAGATCGCCGACTGGTTGCGCGCGCGCTATCCCGATGAAATGACGGTGGTCATTCAGCATTGGTTTGACAATCTGGTTGTCACCGATGAGGGCTTTTCGATCACGCTGAATTTCGGCAATCAGCCAGAACCCCTGATCATTCCCTTCGACGCGCTCCGCACCTTTGTCGATCCATCGGTTGAATTCGGCCTGCGCTTTGAAACGCATGACGACGATGAGGATGACGACGAAGACGACGGCCCCGATGACGAGCCAGATCCACCGCCGCAAGAGGCGCAGATTGTGCGCTTGGACAAGTTTCGCAAAACCTGATCTCGCGCCGATGCACTCTGCGGCGCGCCGTTTGACGGGCCAAAGCTGCGCATTCTTTGCAGATCATATCTTGGACAGGCCAAAGCCCAACCGGCTGGCGGCGATTCTTTTCGGTATGCGACGGTATGCCGATTGAAATTTACCCCATCTCCGCCTATGAAACGGGCAACCTATAGGAGTCTTTGCCATGACCGCCACGAACCCCGGCACCCGCACCGAAACAGACAGCTTTGGCCCGCTGGAGGTTCCCTCCAACAAATACTGGGGCGCGCAGACCCAACGTTCGATCATCAACTTCCCCATCGGCTGGGAACGTCAGCCTGTGGCGATCATCCGCGCGCTGGGGGTTATCAAAAAGGCCTGTGCGCTGGTTAATGTGGCCCAAGGCGATCTGGATGCAGAGCTGGGCAAGACCATCGCCGCCGCCGCGCAAGAGGTGATTGACGGCAAGTTTGATGACAACTTCCCG